>NZ_JBIAZT010000013.1:0-155314 GCF_042899365.1 Micromonospora sp. NPDC000089 | reverse complement strand
GGCCACGGTCGACAGATCCCGTTCAAGACCCGAAGTCAGTTAGGGGGCGGGTCAGACCGGACCGGGAGGACCCTCTCGCACATCCTCACTGTTAGTGGGGGTAGGGGAGGGTCAGGTGGCCTTGGCGCCAGTGGTGGGGGCGGCCTTGGATGGGCCAGCCGGAGTCGTTGATGGTCTGCACCGCCCGGACCCAGCGGTGGCGGGGGCCGAAGGGGGCGTAGCCGGCGGCGGCCTGCCAGGCGTCGTCCAGGGCGGTCAGCAGGTCGTGGATTCGCTCGCCGGGAACGTTGCGGTGGATCAGCGACTTCGGCAGCCGCTCGGCGAGCTGGGCCGGGCGCTCCAGGGTGGTCAGCCGGGCGGCCAGGGTCAGCGTGCGCGGGCCGTCCGCGTCGACCAGCACCCAGGCGCCGAGCCGGCCCAGCTCGTCACAGGTGCCCTCGACCAGTACGCCACCGGGCGCCAACCGGTCAGTGATCGTCCGCCAGGCGGCGGGCACCTCGGTCTCGTCGTACTGGCGCAGCACGTTGAACGCGCGGACCAGGGTGGGACGCAGCCCGGCCAGCTCGAAGCCGCCCCGGGCGAAGGTCAACCCCGGCGGATCGGCGGCCGGCTGGGCGGCGGCGACGCGTACCGGATCGATCTCCAGCCCGACCACCCGGACGTCGGGGCGGACCCCGGCGGCCAATCGGGCGCGCAGCTCCACGGCGGTGACCGGGGTGGCGCCGTAGCCGAGGTCGACCACCAGCGGGTCGGCCGCAGCCCGTAACCGGTCGCCGCAGTGCGCGACGATCCAGTTGTCCACCCGGCGGAGCCGGTTCGGGTTGGTCGTCCCCCGGGTGACCACACCCAGCGGCTTCACCGGCGCCTCCAACGTTCGCGACTGCGGGGCTCGCAGAACCGGCTCACTCCTCGCGCTTCACCGGCGCCACCGACCTCGCGCCCCTCAGACCCGGTGCACCTTGTGCTGGGCGGCCTGGGCCAGCGGGCGGACCACCAGGCGGTCCACGTTGACGTGCTGCGGGCGGGTCGCGCACCAGGCGACGCAGTCCGCCACGTCCTCGGCGACCAGCGGCTCGGGCACCCCGGCGTAGGTGGCGGCGGCCTTGTCGGCGTCACCGCCGAACCGGACCAGGCCGAACTCGTCGGTCTTCACCATGCCGGGGTCGATCTCGATCACCCGGACCGGTCGGCCGGACAGCTCCAGCCGTAGCGTGCCGGCGATCGCGGTCTGCGCGTGCTTGGCCGCCGTGTAGCCGCCGCCGCCCTCGTACACCGTGAAGCCGGCGGTGGACGAGACGACCACGATCGTGCCGGCGCCGGACGCCTCCAGCGCGGGCAGCAGCGCCTGGGTGACCCGGAGCGTGCCCAGCACGTTGACGTCGTACATCCACTGCCAGTCGGCCACCGAGCCGGACTCCACCGGGTCCAGCCCGCGCGCGCCGCCGGCGTTGTTCACCAGCAGGGTGACCGGCCCCGGCGCCCCGGCCGCCGCGGCGGCCAGCCCGGCCACCGACTCGTCCGAGGTGACGTCGCAGGTGACCGCGGTGGCCGCCCCGCCGGCCGCCTCGATCTCGGCGACCAGGCCGGCCAGCCGGTCGGCGCGGCGGGCGGCGGCCAGCACGTGGAAGCCCTCGGCGGCCAGCCGGCGGGCGGTGGCCGCGCCGATCCCGCTGGACGCCCCGGTGACGATCGCGACGGAGGTCATCCGGACATTGTCCCCCGCGCCGACCGGCCCGCGCCGACGGGCGGCCGATGAGGTCCGTCACCCCGGGCCCCCGCGGCAACGCATTTCCGAAGCCCGATGGGGAAGATGACACCCGGCGCGCAGGTTGACCGAGAAGCGCCGGTAGTGCGGACGGCAACACAACCGTGACAGAGGGAGCGGACGTGGCGGAATTGCACACCGGCGTCGGTCGGCAGCGGGGTGCGCGGCCGTGGCCCCGGCCCCGACGAATCGCGACCCTGTCCGTGCACACCTCACCGCTGCACCAGCCGGGCACCGGCGACGCGGGCGGGATGAACGTCTACATCCTCGAGGTGGCCCGCCGGCTGGCCGAGGCCGACGTCGAGGTGGAGATCTTCACCCGGGCCACCTCCGGCGACCTGCCCCCGGTGGTCGAGATGGCGCCCGGAGTGCACGTCCGGCACATCACCTCCGGCCCGCTGGAGGGGTTGACCAAGGAGGAACTGCCCGGCCAGCTCTGCGCCTTCACAGCCGGGGTGCTGCGCGCCGAGGCGGCCCGCCCGCCCGGCCACTACGACCTGATCCACTCGCACTACTGGCTCTCCGGCCAGGTCGGCTGGCTGGCCAAGGAGCGCTGGGGGGTGCCGCTGGTGCACACCGCGCACACCCTGGCCAAGGTCAAGAACGCCCAGCTCGCCGCCGGTGACCGGCCGGAGCCGAAGGCCCGGGTGATCGGCGAGGAGCAGGTGGTCGCCGAGGCCGACCGGCTGGTCGCCAACACCCGGATCGAGGCCGCCGACCTGGTCGGCCGGTACGGCGCCGACCCGGCCCGGGTCTCCGTGGTCGAGCCCGGCGTGGACCTGGACCGGTTCCGCCCGGCCACCGGGGACCGGGCCGCGGCGACCGTCGCCGCCCGCCGCCGGCTGGGCCTGCCCGCCACCGGGTACGTGGTGGCCTTCGTCGGGCGGATCCAGCCGCTCAAGGCGCCCGACGTGCTGATCCGTGCGGTGGCCGCGCTGCGGGACCGGGATCCCGACCTCGCCGCCGAGCTGACCGTGGTGATCTGCGGTGGCCCGAGCGGCAGCGGGCTGGACCGCCCCACCTCACTGATCGAGCTGGCCGGCTCGCTCGGCGTCGCCGACCGGGTCCGCTTCCTGCCGCCGCAGACCGGTGACGGGCTGCCGGACCTCTACCGGGCGGCGGACCTGGTGGCGGTGCCGTCGTACAACGAGTCCTTCGGCCTGGTCGCCCTGGAGGCGCAGGCCTGTGGCACGCCGGTGGTGGCCGCGGCCGTGGGCGGCCTGGTCCGCGCGGTCCGGGACGGGGTGAGCGGGCTGCTGGTGGACGGGCATGACCCGGTCGACTGGGCCGGTGCCCTCGGCGCCCTGCTGCCGGATCGGGTACGCCGGGCCGAGCTGGCTCGCGGCGCGGCCCGGCACGCCCGCAACTTCTCCTGGCAGCGCACCGTGTCGGGGCTGCTCGCGGTGTACGGCGAGGCGATCGCCGAGCACCGTGGCCGGTTGGCGGCGCAGCTCGCCGGCGATCCGGCGCTCAGCTGCTCCTGGTGATCCCCGCCGGCGCGGCGGTCGCCCCGGGGTGATCGGGGCCACGGCCCGCCGTCCGGTGGCCGGGGCGGGCCGCCCGTAAAGTGGGTGCGATGAGCGCCCAGAGCGACCTGCCCGCCCTGATCGAGTCCGTGCTGACCGAGCGGGAGCTGGAGTGGGAGTCGACCGGCGACGGGTCGTACGCGGTCACCCTGCCCGGCACGCACAAGCTCAAGACCATCTGCAACCTGATCGTCGGGGAGCACGCGCTGCGGGTCGAGGCGTTCGTGATGCGCCAGCCCGACGAGCGGCGCGAGGAGCTGTGGGCCTGGCTGTTGCAGCGCAACGCCCGGATGTACGGCGTGTCGTTCTCCATCGACGCCGTCGGCGACGTCTACCTGACCGGCCGGGTCAACCCCGCCGGCGTGGACGCAGAGGAGCTGGACCGGCTGCTCGGCGCGGTGCTCACCTACTCGGACGAGTCCTTCGACACCATGCTGGAGATCGGCTTCGGCAGCTCCATCCGGCGTGAGTGGGAGTGGCGGGTCAAGCGTGGGGAGTCCACCGCCAACCTCGCCGCGTTCGCACACCTCTTCGAGCCCTCCACCGGAGGTTCGGACCGGTCCTGACGGGTAAGCCGCACCGCTGCGGCGTGGCAGTTTGGGACCCGCCGCAGGCCGAGACGGACTGTCGAGGAGCGTGCGATGGCTCAGCGGAGCAGCTCGGGTCGCGGCGGAACCGCGACCAGGACCAGAGCGGGCAACCAGACGCCGAACACCCCGGGGATCTCCGAATCGGACATCTCCCAGATGAAAGCGGACGACATCCGCGGCCAGCTACGCCGGCGGGGGGTCAGTGGGATCTCCACCCTGCGCAAGCCGGAGCTGGTGAAGACGCTGGCCCGGACCCTGCGGTCGGAGGGCCGCGGCGGTGCCGGGCGGCGCAGCACCGGGCCCGCCGGTCGGGCGGCCAGCACCAGGAAGACCGCCGCGAAGAAGAGCCCGGCGAGTAAGAAGACCGCCGCCGCCAGGGCGGGTGGCCGCACGGCCACCTCCGCCCGGGCGAAGGCGGCGCCGGCCCCGGCCCGCAAGGCCACCCCACCCCGCAAGGCGGCGCCTTCGCGGGCCAAGGCGACGCCGTCCAAGGCCGCGGCGTCACGCGCCAAGGCGACGCCGTCCAGGGCGAAGGCCGCGCCGTCGAAGGCGTCCGCGTCGCGCGCCAAGGCGACGCCGTCCCGGGCGAAGGCCGCGCCGTCCAAGGCGGGCCCGTCGCGGGCCAAGGCCGCGCCGTCGCGGGCGAAGGCCGCGCCGTCGCGGGCGAAGGCAACGCCGGCGAAGGCGGCTCCGTCGCGGGCCAAGGCGGCTCCCGCAAGGTCGAAGGCCGCGCCGTCGCGGGCCAGGGTGACGCCGTCGAAGGCGCGCTCGTCAACGGCCAGGGCCACCCCGTCCCGGGCCGCCACACCGTCCGCGGCCGGCGCGACGGCGCGGGTCCGGGCCGCCGGCTCGCCCGTCGCGGCCATGCCGATGGGTGAGATGGTGCCGCGTTCGGGCGCCCGGTCGACGCGCGCCGGCGTACGCACCGGGAAGGCGACCTCCCGTTCGGTGCTCTCCGCCCAGGTGATCACGTCGCCGGACGACCGCCCGGAGCGGCCCGGTCGGAGCCTGGTGACGATCGACCACGACGTGATCCGGGCTTGGGCCCGGGCCCGCAAGGCGCAGCCGGCCACCATCGCCGGCACCGAGCGCGACGGCCGGCCGGGGGTGCTCACCTTCGAGATTCCCGGTTACCGGGAGAGCGGCCGGGTGCGGGTGGTCAGCTGGGAGGAATGGTTCCGGACATTCGACTCGCGGCGGCTGAATCTCATCTATCAGGAGCAGTTGCGCGACGGCCGGCCGAGCAACTTCTTCCGGACCGAGTCACCCGATCGTGAGGACGGCTGACGCGTTTACGGGAATTGCTGCCGGGTAGCCGCGTGTTGGCACCAACCGGAACCGGAAGCAGGGCGGAACGGGACGATCCGTGCTGTGACCGGCGAGACACGGAACCGGGTTGAATCCGGAATCCGCGCGAACTAGCTTTATTGCACCGCGCCACGCTCGTTACCGTTCGGGGGAGCGGCGGATCGATCAGATCCGTGCACGAGCGAGGCGCACGAAACGGGTGGATCCCACCGTTGGGGGACGGTGCCACCCGTGGAACCGGCGGCGCGAGCGGGCGACGCTTACGGGGGTGAGTGTCGCCCGCCGCCGCCGGGCAAGCGGTGCGAGCGCCCACCACGACCCACGGGTCGAGGCGGGCGCTTTCGCCGTTTCTCAGGGCCGCCCCGGCCCCGCCGATCCCGACGCCTCTCGGTGGTCGGCGGCCGGCCCACCGGGAGCGACCGCCGCACCGGCTCAGCGGGCGGCCGCCGGCGCGGGCGCGGTCCACGCTGGGCGGCCGCACCGCCCACGGCGGGTGGGCTGTCCGCGTACCTCAGGAATTGCGGGCCGGAACGGGCTCGGCGGGTGCCGTGGCCGCGGCCTCGGCCGCCTCCGGAGCCGGCGCCCGGACGGCGGTGACCGGCGTGACCGGCTCGGCCGGCGGGCGCAGCTGCGCGGCGCGGCGCTCGCGGGCCGGGCCGGAGACCAGGTGGGCGACCGCCATCACCGCGCCGATCCCGGCGCATCCCAGCCAGAGCGCGGTGTTCCCGGCCTGCTCGCGCACCAGGCCGCCGAGGAGCGGGCCGACCGCCCCGGCGACCTGCCAGGAGAGCGAGAAGACGCCCTGGTAGCGGCCGCGCAGCTCGGCGGGGGAGAGCTCCGCGATCAGGGTGGCGTTGGACGGCGAGTTGAGCATCTCGCCGAGCGTCCAGATCAGCACGGTCAGCCCGTAGAACCAGGCGACGTCGGCGAGCGCGGTCAACCCGAAGCCGACGCCCATCACCACCGAGGCCAGGGCGAGCACGTGCGAGCGGCTGCGCCCCCGGATCAGCCGGGGGACGAAGAGCTGCCCGGCGGCGATGAGCAGGCCGTTGAGGGCGATCACCGAGCCGTAGGTGGCCGGGCTCAGCCCGGAGTCGACCATCGCGATCGGCAGCATCGAGAGGTGCTGCAGGAAGACCAGCGCGCCGAACAGGTTCAGCGCCACGAAGCCGAGGAAGACCCGGTCGGAGAGGATGGTCCGCAGCGCGCCGGGCGAGGTGCCGGCACGCTGGGTCGGCGTCGGCGCTCGCCGGGTCTCCCGGACCCGGGTGAAGATGATCAGTGCGGTGACCACCGTGGTGGCCGCGTCGACGACGAACAGCAGCAGGTAGCCGGCGTGCGCGGCGAAGCCGGCGAGCGCCGCGGCGCAGGCGAAGCCCAGGTTGATCGCCCAGTAGTTCAGCGAGAAGGCGCGCAGCCGGTCCTTCGCCGGCACCACGTCGATCATCATCGCGCCGAACGCCGGCCGGGCGGCCTCGGCGAACAGGCCGAGCAGCAGCGCTCCCGCGGCGATCATCGGCAGCCCCCGGGCCAGGCCGAGGGCGAGCATCATGGTGGCCGCGCCGAGGTGCGCGGTGAGCAGGGTGGGCCGCCGACCCCAGCGGTCGGTGAGCGTGCCGCCGATGGTGGTGCCGATCGCCCCGCCGACGCCCCACAGGCCGAGCACCAGGCCGGCCTGGGCGGGCGAGAAGCCGCGTTCCCGGGTCAGGTAGATGGCCAGGAAGATCAGCACGAACGAGCCGAGCCGGTTGATCAGGGTGCCGGTCCAGAGGTACCAGAAGGTGCTCGGCAGACCGCCGGTGGTGTCCCGGAACCAACCCCGCATCGTGCGCATTCCGCCGTCCACGCTCCCCGTAATGACCGCTATCCTTGTAGCGCCTTACAACCTAGTGCCGCCCCGGAATGCCGGTCATCCGCTTTTCCACGTGGTGGTCGTCACCGGCACTGCCCGCGTGTCCCGCACCGGGGTGCGGCAGGATGATCGGCATGACTGCGAGCGAGCGGCCGACCGTCGGGACGCTGGTCCTGCTGCGGCACGGCGAGAGCGACTGGAACGCGAAGAACCTCTTCACCGGCTGGGTGGACGTCGACCTGACCGCCAAGGGTGAGGCGGAGGCGCGGCGCGGCGGCGAGCTGATGCGCGAGCACGGCCTGCTGCCCGACGTGGTGCACACCAGCGTGATGCGCCGGGCCATCCGCACCGCCGAGCTGGCGCTGAACGCCGCCGACCGGCACTGGATCGCGGTGCGCCGGTCGTGGCGGCTCAACGAGCGGCACTACGGCGCCCTGCAGGGCAAGAACAAGAAGCAGACCCTGGACGAGTACGGCGAGGAGCAGTTCATGCTCTGGCGCCGCTCGTACGACACCCCGCCGCCGCCGATCGCCGACGACGACGAGTTCTCGCAGGTCGGTGACCCGCGCTACGCGCTGCTGCCGACCGAGCTGATGCCCCGCACCGAGTGCCTGAAGGACGTCGTGCAGCGGATGCTGCCCTACTGGTACGACTCGATCGTCCCGGACGTGCTGGCCGGCCGGACGGTGCTGGTGGCCGCGCACGGCAACTCGCTGCGCGCCCTGGTCAAGCACCTCGACCAGATCTCCGACGAGGCGATCGCCAAGCTGAACATCCCCACCGGGATCCCGCTGCGCTACGACCTCGACCCGCAGCTGCGCCCGCAGGTCCTGGGTGGGACGTATCTCGACCCGGCCGCCGCCAAGGAGGCCGCCGCCGCGGTCGCCAACCAGGGCCGCTGACGCTCCTACGACGAAGGCCCCCGGGTTCACCGGGGGCCTTCGTCAGGTGCGGGTCAGCTCGCCGAGGCCGAGGACTGGCCGGTGATCAGGTAGACCACATGCTCGCCGGCGTTCACCGCGTGGTCGGCGAACCGCTCGTAGAAGCGGCCGAGCAGGGTGGCGTCGATCGCGGTCTCCACCCCGTACGGCCAGTCGTCGCGCAGCAGCACGGCGAACAGGCTCTTGTGCAGCTCGTCCATCGCGTCGTCGTCGCCGTCCAGCTCGGCGGCGATGTCGGCGTCGGGCTTGGCCAGCACGTGGCCGATCTTCTCGCCCATCCGGTCGGCCACCGCGGCCATGTCGTTGAAGACCTGCCGCAGCTCGGCCGGCACGGCCGGGGACGGGTGCCGGCGCAGCGCCGTCTTGGCCACGTGGTCGGCGAGGTCGCCCATCCGCTCCAGGTCGGCGGCGACGTGCAGGGCGGTGATCATGGCACGCAGGTCGGAGGCGACCGGCGCCTGCCGGGCGAGCAGGTCGCAGACCCGCTCCTCGACGTGCCGGTAGAGGTCGTCGATCTCGGCGTCCCGGGCGATCACGGCCTCGGACGCCTCACGGTCGGCGGTGAGCAGCCCGCGGGTGGCCTGGCGCATCGCGGCGCGCACCCCCTCCGCCATGTCCACCAGCAGCTGGCTGACAATCTGCAGGTCGGCCCGGAACTCTTCGCGCATCGTCACTTCCTGGGGTCGGAGGCGCCGCCGGGCGGAATGTCCGCCGGGGGGCCCGCTGAGCAGGTGCGCGACCCACGGTAGGCGCAGGGCGCGGACCCCCGGTGAACCAGGGTGAACGACGCGGGGCCCGGCAGTGAACTTTCCTGAAAGCGAGAGTGGTTCGTCCCGCTATGGGCGTTGGTCAGGTTAACAATGACCCTACGATCGCCGGGTGGAATGGGCGGTGGCGGTCGTGGTGGCCGTGGCACTGGTGACCGGGCTGGTCGCCGGGTTGCTGCTGTCGCGGTCCGCCGGATCGCGCGGGCGCCGCGGGGTGCCACCGGGGAGCGGCGACTCCCGCACGAGCATGGGGAGGCTCGCGATTCCGGACGACCAGCAGGGCGGGCTCTCCGGGCTCGGCCGCAAGACGATCGACTCGCTGCGCGCCGGCGTGGTGGTCCTGGACCCGAACGACGAGCCCGTCCTGGTGAACCCGGCGGCCCGCGCCATGGGCCTGCTGCGCACCGGGGCCGCGCCCGGCTCCATCGCGGCGCACCCACTGATCCGCACCCTGGCCGGCCAGGTCCGGCGCACCGGCGTGCGCCGGGAGATCGAGCTCGACCTGCCCCGGGGCCGGGACAACGCCGGGGAGAACCCGCTCGGCGTGCACCTGCGGGCGATGGGGCTGGGCGCCGGCTTCATCTCGGTGGAGGCGGCCGACGTCACCGAGTCGCACCGGCTGGCCCGGGTGCGGCGGGACTTCGTGGCGAATGTCAGCCACGAGCTGAAGACCCCGATCGGCGCGCTGCAACTGCTGGCCGAGGCGCTGTTGGACGCCACCGAACCGGCCGGCGAGGACGCGCCCGACCTCTCCGAGGACCTGGTCGCCGCCCGCCGCTTCGCCGAGCGGATCCAGCACGAGTCGACCCGGTTGGGCCGGCTGGTGCAGGAGCTGCTGGAGCTGACCCGGCTGCAGGGCGCCGAGCCGCAGCCGGCGCCGGAGCCGGTCGCGGTGGACTGGGTGATCGCCGAGGTGCTCGACCGCACCCGCACGTCGGCCACCGCCCGGCGGATCCAGGTGGTCACCGAGGGCGAGAAGGGGCTGACCGCGTACGGCAGCGACAGCCAGCTCGCGACCGCCGTGGCCAACCTGGTGGAGAATGCCATCAACTACTCCGGCGAGGACACCACGGTCCGGGTCACCACCCGGGCCGACGACGAGCACGTGCAGATCTCGGTCGCCGACCAGGGCATCGGCATCGCGCCGAACGAGGTCGACCGGGTCTTCGAACGGTTCTACCGGGCCGACCAGGCCCGCTCCCGCGCCACCGGTGGCACCGGCCTCGGCCTGGCCATCGTCAAACACATCGCCAGCAACCATGGCGGTCGGGTGGAGGTGTCGAGCACTCTTGGAGGGGGCTCGACGTTCACTCTCCGGCTACCCGCCCGCCCTCCGGACGACCTGGAGACGATTCTGCCGTCCGCTGGAATCGAGGCCGGCCCGGCCGAGCTCCGGCAGGTCTGACCGCGTTAGGAAAGGAAGCACCCGTTGAGCCGCGTTCTGGTGGTCGAGGACGAGGAGTCGTTCTCCGACGCCCTGTCGTACATGCTCCGCAAGGAGGGTTTCGAGGTTTCCGTCGCCGCGACGGGCACCTCCGCCCTGACCGAGTTCGATCGGACCGGCGCGGACATCGTGCTGCTCGACCTGATGCTTCCGGAGATGTCCGGCACCGAGGTCTGCCGGCAGCTGCGGCAGCGCTCGCAGGTGCCGATCATCATGGTCACCGCGCGGGACAGCGAGATCGACAAGGTGGTCGGCCTGGAGATCGGCGCCGACGACTACGTCACCAAGCCGTACTCGCCGCGTGAGCTGGTCGCCCGGATCCGGGCGGTGCTGCGCCGGCAGAGCCCGGAGGTCACCGAGTCCGGTGCCCCCACGCTGGCCGCCGGCCCGGTCCGGATGGACATCGAGCGGCACGTGGTGACCGTCGACGGCGGCGCCGTCCAGCTGCCGCTGAAGGAGTTCGAGCTGCTCGAGCTGCTGCTGCGCAACGCCGGTCGGGTGCTCACCCGGGGTCAGCTGATCGACCGGGTCTGGGGCGCCGACTACGTCGGTGACACCAAGACCCTCGACGTGCACGTCAAGCGGCTGCGCTCCAAGATCGAGCCGGAGCCGTCCGCGCCGCGGTTCATCGTCACCGTGCGGGGCTTGGGCTACAAGTTCGAGCCGTAGGCCGTAGGCCGGATCCGGCCGCGCGGCGGGGTCAGACCTCGCTGGCCGGGTGCGGGGCGATCTGGCCCTGACGCAGCCGGGCCGCGCACAGCTCGGCCAGCCTCGCGTACGCCGGTGCGCCGATCAGCGCGGTCAGCTCCGGCCCGTACGAGACGTACATCGGGTCGGCGCCGACGTGCGCGTCGGTGGACGAGGTGCACCACCAGTCCAGGTCGTGCCCGCCGGCGCCCCAGCCCCGCCGGTCGAACTCGCTCAGCGTGGAGACCAGCACCTTGGTGTTGTCCGGCCGCTTGGACCACTCCTGGTCCCGGCGGATCGGCAGCTGCCAGCAGACGTCCGGCTTGTACTCCAGCGGGTGTACCCCGTCGCGCAGCGCCTGGGCGTGCAGCGCGCAGCCGCCACCGGCGGGGAAGTCGGCGTCGTTGAGGAAGACGCACGGCGCCTCCGGCCCCTGGGTGGCGGTGCGCCGGGCCGGGTTCTTGCCGTCGATGGTGTCGGTCTCGGTCCAGTTCTTGAAGCCACGGCGGAAGTGCTGCCAGGTCTGCGGCGAGAGTCGCTTCACCGCGGCGCGGACCCGCTTCTCGTCGTCCGCGTCAGTGAAGAACGCGCCGTGCGAGCAGCAGCCGTCGGCGGCCCGGCCGGCGACGATGCCGTGGCAGCCCTTGCCGAAGATGCACGTCCAGCGGGACAGCAGCCAGGTCAGGTCGGCGCGGACCAGGTGCTTCTCGTCGGCCGGGTCGAGGAACTCGATCCACTCCCGGGGGAAGTCCAGCGCCACCTCCCGGCTGCGCGGGTCGTCCGGGTCGTCCACCAGCACGTGCAATTCCACCTGGCTCGTCACCGGACCAGCGTACGCGCGGTGACCTCCGCGGGCCGGCGAGCCGCGGAAACGAGTTGGCCATAGGGTCGGGGGATGCGACTGGGTGTCCTCGACGTCGGTTCCAACACGGTGCATCTCCTGGTGGTCGACGCCCACCACGGTGCCCACCCCTGGCCGGCGCACTCGGAGAAGGTGGTGCTCCGGCTGGCCGAGCAGATCGGGCCGGACGGCGCGCTCACCGACCAGGGCGCCGACGACCTGGTCAAGGCCGTCGGGATGGCCCGCTCGGCGGCCGCCGGGCTGGCCGCCGATGACCTGCTGGCCTTCGCCACCTCCGCGGTCCGCGACGCCACCAACGGCGCCGAGGTGCTGGCCCGGGTCCGCGACGAGACCGGCGTACGCCTGGAGGTGCTCTCCGGCGCGGACGAGGCGCGGATGACCTTCCTGGCGGTCCGGCGCTGGTTCGGTTGGTCGGCCGGGCGGCTGCTGGCGATGGACATCGGCGGTGGCTCGCTGGAGCTGGCCGCCGGCATCGACGAGGACCCGGACGTGGCGATCTCGCTGCCGCTGGGCGCCGGCCGGCTGAGCCGGGAGCGGCTCCGGGTGGACCCGGACGGTCTCGAGCCGCCCTCCGCCGGGGCGGTCGAGGAGCTGGGGGAGTACGTCGACGCCAAGCTGGAACCGGTGGTGGGGCGGCTCACCGAGGTGGGCTGGGAACGCCCGGTCGCCACCTCGAAGACCTTCCGTACCCTGGCCCGGCTGGCCGGCGCCGCGCCGTCCGGGGCCGGGTTGTGGGCCCGGCGCAGCCTCAGCCGGGCCGGCCTGCGGCAGGTGATCGGCTTCATCCGGCACATCCCGCCGGCCAAGCTGGTGGAGCTGGAGGGGGTCAGCGCGGGGCGGGCGCACCAGCTGCTCGCCGGGGCCGTGGTGGCCGAGGCGGTGATGCGCCGGCTGGACGTGCCGGCGGTGGACATCTGCCCCTGGGCGCTGCGCGAGGGGGTCATCCTGCGCCGGCTGGATCAGCTGGAGCCGATGTGACGCGCGCCGGCCGTTCTGGGTCTTTTGCGGATGCTCGTCCTGAACCTGCGCGGTGAACCCCGGTACCCTCGGGGGTGTGACTTCCCGCGTCCCGGTGCTCCTGTCCAGTTCCTCGGTCTTCCCTGAGCGGACCGCGGCGGCCTTCCAGCTGGCCGCGTCGCTCGGCTACGACGGGGTCGAGGTGATGGTGTGGACCGACGCGGTCAGCCAGGACGCCGGCGCGCTGCGCGGCCTCTCCGAGCACTACGGCGTCCCGGTGCTGTCGGTGCACGCGCCCTGCCTGCTGGTCACCCAGCGGGTGTGGAGCCCCGACCCGTGGGAGCGGCTGCGCAGGGCCGGCGAGCTGGCCGAGACGTTGGAGGCGCCGACCGTCGTGGTGCACCCGCCCTTCACCTGGCAGCGGGACTACGCGAAGAACTTCGCCGAGGGGCTGGACGAGGTCGCCGAGCGGTTCGCCGGGGTGCGCTTCGCGGTGGAGAACATGTACCCGGTGCGGATGGCCGGCCGGCAGTTCGTCCCGTACGTGCCGGGCTGGGATCCCACCGAGACCGGGTACGCCGCCTACACCCTCGACCTGTCGCACTGCGCCGCGTCGCACATCGACTCGCGGGAGATGGCCGACCGGATGGGCGCCAACCTGGCGCACGTGCACCTCGGCGACGGCACCGGCGAGGGGCGGGACGAGCACCTGGTGCCCGGGCGGGGCGGCCAGCCCTGCGCCGAGCTGCTCCGCTCGCTGGCCGGCCGCGGCTTCACCGGCTCGGTGGCGGTGGAGGTCACCACCCGGGGCGCGAAGAGCCGCGCGGTCCGCGAGGCCGACCTGCGGGAGTCGCTGGAGTTCGCCCGCGCCAACCTCACCGCCCCCTCCCCGATCGACGCCTGACCCGCGCCGGGGCGACGGGTCGGACGTCGAGGGGTGCTGGTCAGACGGCCGCGGTGAGGGTGTCGGCGGGGGTCGCGAGCTGCTCGCCGACGGCGGCGCGCTTGCGGGCCCGGTGCGCGGCCACGTGCGAGCGGGTGGCGCAGCGCTCCGAGCAGAACCGGCGGCAGCAGTTGGACGAGGTGTCCAGGTAGACGTTGCCGCACCGCTCGTCGGCGCAGACGCCGAACCGGGCGCTGCCGTACTCGCAGAGCCAGACCGACAGGCCCCAGACCGCGCCGGCCAGGTATTCCGCGCTGACCGAGGCGCCTCGGCTGGTCACGTGCATGTGCCAGTCGCTGGAGTCGTGCCCGGAGATTCGCGGCTGGACCGGGTAGGCCTCCAGCAGGGCGTTCAGCTCGGCGACGGCCTGGCCGTCGCGCCCCGAGGTGCCGTAGGAGAAGACGTCCCGGAGGCGCTTCTGCGCCCGCCGGAAGGTGACCAGGTCCCGCTCGGCGACCTCGTCGCGCATCCAGGCCTGCTCGTCGGGGAAGATCGCCCGCAGGTCGTCGAGGTCGTCCAGCCGGGCGTTGACGAGGTCGACGCCGGTCCGGGCGTACGCGTCGAAGTTCACGACACCAACGGTAGACGACTCCTCAGGCGCGTGGCGCGTCGATGTAGTGCGGCAGGAACCGCGCGTAGCCGTCCGTGATGAGGCTCTCGCTCTCGCGTACCCCCAGCCCGGCCGACTCGCCGTCGACGATCCAGCTGCCCAGCACCGTCCGGTTGCCGGCGAACGCGGGCAGCGCCCGGAACTCCTGGTAGCAGAAGCCCTCGTCGCCGTAGCTGCCCGGGTTGCTGATCTCGGTGTCGCCGGTGACGATCCGCACCGAGCCGCCCTCGCGGCCGAACAGCGGCTTGGCCACGTACTCCGGCATCCCGCGCGGCGAGTCCAGGTACGCCGGGAGCAGCAGCTCGTGGCCCGGGTGCAGCTCCCAGAGCACCGCCAGCAGCGCCTTGTTCGACAGCAGCAGCTTCCAGGCCGGCTCGATCCAGGTGGTCGGGGTGCCCGGTTCCAGCGCCGGCCGGCCGTACGGCTCGGCGAGCATCCACTCCCACGGGTAGAGCTTGAAGCAGGTGGTGATCGGCCGGTCCGCGGCGTCGACGAAGCGCCGGCCGTCCCAGCCCACCCGCTGGATCGGCATCAGCGTCGCGTCCAGCCCAGCCTGGCGGGCCGTCTCGGCCAGGTAGCCGGCGGTGATCTGGTCCTCGCCGGACTCCTCCTCGTTCGACCAGAGCACGTGCACCCGCGGGTCGTGCAGCCCGGCGCCGATCCTGGCCCAGGCGCCCACCAGCCGCTCGTGCAGGCTGTTCCACTGGTCCGCCGCCGGCCGGGTGTCCTCCAGCCAGTACCACTGGACGATGCTCGCCTCGACCAGTGCGGTCGGGGTGTCGGCGTTGTACTCCAGCAACTTCGGCGGCCAGCTGCCGTCGTACCAGAGGTCGAAGCGGCCGTAGAGGGTGGGCGGCGCCTCGCGCAGCGACCGGGCGACCGCCTCGGCCGCCCAGGCGGGGATGCCGAACTCGGCGTACCGGCCGCGGGCCACCACGTGCCGGGCCGCGGCCACCGACATCCGGTGCAGCTCCTCGGTCGCCTCCTCGAGCCGGAGCACCTCCTCGAGGTCGAAGGCGTAGGCCGCGGTCTCATCCCAGTACGACATGATCTCGCCGTCGGGCAGCTCGGTGTCGACGTACACCAGCCCCTGCTCGCGGATGGTGGCGTCCCAGCCCGGCCGCGGCCGGGCCGGCTCCCGGCGCACCTCAGCCGCCGCAGGAGGCGAGGTGGGTGCCGAAGCCGCCCCGGTCGGGCAGGGCGGCGGCCACGGGGGCAGGCTCGGCGCGCCCGGCGGTGGGGGCCGGCGCGAGCGCGGCCAGCGCGACCGTGCCGCCGCCGCCGACCGGACCGAGGGCGCAGTCGTCATCGTCGTCGTCGGAGGTCAGGTTGCAGCCGGAGAGGGCGAGCGCCAGGGCGGTGAGCGTGCCCAGCTGCACGGAGGCCGACCGGAGCCGGCGACGGGGGTGTCGTTCCACGGCACCGTTTGTAGCGGATCGCGGCCAACTCCGTCGCCCTGCCGGCGGTGCCCGTGATGCGGTTGGGACCGCTTCCGTGACCCCTGCGACGGACCCGGCCGCCGCCCGGCGGGGCGTCGGCGGCGGGCGTTACGCTCGGCTCATGCTCCGTTCCGTCATCCTCGCCGCGTCCCGGTCATCCCAGGTCGAGCGGCTCGTCTCGACGGCCCCGTACACCCGGGACGTCGTCCGCCGGTTCGTCGCCGGCGCCGGCACCGACGACGCGTTGCGCGCGACCCGCGAACTCGTCGCCGACGGCCTCAAGGTCACCCTCGACAACCTCGGCGAGGACACCGTCGCCCCGGAGCAGGCCACCGCCGTCCGGGACGAGTACCTCAAACTGCTGCGGCTGCTCTCCGCCGCCGGGCTGACCCCGGCGGCCGAGGTGAGCGTGAAGCTTTCCGCCCTCGGCCAGATGTTCGACGAGCAGCTGGCGTACGAGAACGCCCGGGCGATCTGCGCGGCGGCCGACGCGGCGGGCACCACGGTCACCCTGGACATGGAGGACCACACCACCACCGACTCGACCCTGGACGTGCTGGCCAAGCTCCGCAAGGATTTCCCGTCCACCGGCGCGGTGCTCCAGGCGTACCTGCGGCGGACCGAGTCGGACTGCCGCGAGCTGGCCACCGCCGGTTCCCGGGTGCGGCTGTGCAAGGGCGCGTACAAGGAGCCGGAGTCGGTGGCGTACCAGTCGGCCCGCGAGGTCGACAAGTCGTACGTGCGCTGCCTGAACGTGCTGATGGCCGGGGACGGCTACCCGATGCTGGCCACCCACGACCCGCGGCTGATCGCGATCGGGGAGGACCGGGCGCGCTGGTTCGACCGCGCCGCCGACCGCTTCGAGTTCCAGATGCTGTACGGCATCCGCCCCGAGGAGCAGGCCCGGCTGGTCGGCGCCGGCTTCACCGTGCGCACCTACCTGCCGTACGGCGAGGACTGGTACGGCTACCTGATGCGCCGGCTGGCCGAGCGCCCGGCCAACCTGATGTTCTTCGGCCGCGCCCTGGTGTCGAAGAAGTAGCCCTTGACACCGCCAGGCTAATGGCATTAGCTTTTGGGCTATGACAGTTAGCGAGCTGGCACGGGACGGCGGGGCCATCGCGTACGAGGTGCACGGCGAGGGCCCGCTGGTGGTCCTCTCCCACGGCATGGGGGAGAACCGGCGGGCCTTCCGGCACCTGATCCCGCTGCTGGTCGAGGCGGGCTACCGGGTGGCGTCGGTGGACGTGCGGGGGCACGGTGACTCCAGCCCGCGCTGGCCGTCGTACGCCCCGGCCGAGGTGGGGGCCGACCTGCTGGCGGTGGTCCGCACCCTCGGCGGGCCGGCCACCCTGGTCGGCAGCTCGTCCAGCGGGGCGGCGGTGGTGTTCGCCGCCGCCGACGCCCCCGAGCTGGTCAACGGCGTGGTGCAGATCGGCCCGTTCGTCAGCGGGCCGAAGCCGAACCCGCTGATCCGGGTCGCCCAGGCCGCCGTGCTGCGCAGCCCCCGGCTGTTCGGCATGTTCCACAAGACCCTCTTCCCCGCCGGGCGGCCGGCCGACGACGCGGCGTACCGCGCCGAGCTGGTGCGCGGGCTGCGCGGCCGGATGGACGCCGTACGCGGGGTGATCGAGCCGGTCGAGCCGCACTGGACGGCCCGGGCCCGGGACGTCCACCAGCCGGTGCTGGTGCTGATGGGCGCGAAGGACCCGGACTTCCCCGACCCGGGGGCCGAGGCGCGGGCCGCCCGCCGGCAGTTCGCCACCGCCGAGGCCCGGATGATCGACGACTCCGGCCACTATCCGCACGCCGACCGGCCGGCGGAGACCGCCGCCCAGCTGGTCGAGTTCCTGGCGGTGACCTCCCGTGCCTAGGGCCGGCCTCACCCCCGACGCCGTGGTCCGCGAGGCGGCCCGGCTGGCCGACGACGTCGGCCACGACAAGCTGACCCTGGCCGCGGTGGCCAGCCGGCTCGGCGTGGCGCTGCCCAGCCTCTACAAGCACGTCCGGGGCGCGGACGCGCTCCACCAGCGGCTCGCCGCGCTGGCCGTCGGCGAGCTGGCCGACGAGATGACCTCCGCGGCGGCCGGCCGGGCCGGGGTGGACGCGCTGCGCGCGGTCGCCGCCGCCTGGCGGGGATACGCCCGCCGGCACCCCGGCCGCTACCCGGCCGCCCAGCAGGTGCCCGACCCGACCGACCCGGTCCACGTGGCGGCCGGGCGGAAGGCCCTCGACGCGATCTACGCGATCCTGCGCGGGTACGGCCTCGACGGCGACGACGCCGTCGACGCGGCCCGGATCTTCCGCAGCGGGGTGCACGGGTTCGTGACGCTGGAGGCGACCGGCGGCTTCGGCATGCCCCGGCTGATCGACCGGTCCTTCGACCAGCTCGTCGCCGCCCTGGACATCGCCCTGCGGAACTGGCCCGAGCCGGGTGGATCGGCGACCACGCCGGCGGAGCCCGCCGGCACGCCCGGGAGCCCGCGATGAAGGGGGCACTGCTCACCCTCGCCTTCCTGCTGGAGCTGGCGATGCTCGCCGCGGCCGGCTGGTGGGGGTTCACCCTCGACGCCGGGTTCGCCGTCCGGCTGCTCGCCGGGCTCGGCGCGCCGTCGCTGATCGCCGTGGTCTGGGGCGTGTTCTGCTCGCCCCGGGCCCGGGTACGGCTCGCGCCCGCCGCCAAGCTGGCCGTCCAGGCCGGCTGCTTCCTGCTCGCCGGTGCGCTGCTCGCGCTGGCCGGTCACCCGCTGCTCGGGGTCGCGCTGGTGGTCGCCTGGGCCGCCGACCGCGCCGCCCTGACCCGGGGCGGCCACCCGGCCTGAACCCCCGGCCGGCCGCACCGAACGAGCCGGCCCGGCCGGCGCCCGACCGGGGCGGGCGCGCAGCCGGGTCGACCGGGCCGCCACGCGATCGGCGCCCGGCGACGCGCGGGTGGGTCTGGCCGGGATCGCCCGGTTGGTCGTACCCTTCGCCGGTGACCGACGTGGACGGACCGCGATCGCGCCCGCGCTGGCCGCGGTGGCTGGTGCTCGCGGCGGTCGTGGTGATGGTGGGCTGCGCGCTGCCGGCGGTGCTGGTGGCCGGCGTCGCCCTTCGGGCCGGTGACCTGGCGACGGTGACCGACGACCCCGGGCCGGACGGCCCGGCGGCGAACGGGCCGCCCGCCGGCGGGCTCGCCGGCCGGCTGGCCGCGCAGCTCGACCGGCAGGCCGCCGCCCTGCTCCGCGCGGACCGGGCCGGGTTCCTCGCCGTCGCCGACCGGTCCGCCCAGCCGACCCTCGCCCGCCGGTACGCCGCGCTGCGGGCGCTGCGGGTCACCGTCTGGCGGGCCGAGCTGGCCGGCCCGGCCACCCCGGTCGCCGGCCGGCCGGGGGAGTGGCGGCAGCCGGTCACCTTCCGCTACTGCCTGCTGGTGCCGGACTGCCCGACCAGCCCGGTGTCGGCCGGCACCCGCTGGCGGGTGACCGGTGACGCCGCGGTGCTGCTCGCCGTGGACGAGTCCCGCTCGGCCCGGACCGGCGCCCGACCGTGGGAGGTCAGCGACCTCGCGGTCGCCGTCGGGCCACGGACCATGGTGGCCACCACGCCGGCCCTGCGCGGCCGGCTGCCCGGGCTGCTGGCCGAGGCGGAGGCGGCCGCCCGGGTGGCCGACCGGTTCGCGCTGGCCGGCCCGCCGCCGGACCACTACCGGATCTTCTACGCCGGGCCGGCCGAGTGGCGTCGCTGGTACGGCGGCGGTCGCCCGAAGTGGACGGCCGGGTACGCGGTCACCGTCGGCGGCGGGCAGCACGAGGTGGTGCTGAATGCCGAGGCGCTGCCCCCGGCGGGCCCCGGCAGCCTGCTGCGGCACGAGCTGACCCACGCCGCCTCGCTGCCCGACCGGGGCTACTCGGTGCGCCAGACCTGGTGGCTGGTGGAGGGGCTGGCCGAGTACGCGGGCGCCGACGACGCGCCGGTGAACCGCTACGACGGGCTGGACGAGGTGCGGGCGCTGCTGCCCGGCTGGAACGGCCGGCTGGAGACGCTCGCCCCGACCGGCGCCGACCCGGCGGACCGGGCCGGTGCCGCGTACGGGGTCGGCTACCTGGCCGTCCGGCACCTGGTGGACCGGTACGGGCGGCAGCGGGTGCTGGACTTCTTCCGGGCGGTGGTGCACGAGCGCCGGCCGGTGCCGGAGGCCGCCGAGCAGGTCTTCGGCGACCCGTGGGGCCCGCTGCACGACGACTGCGTCCGGTACGTCCGCGCCGCCGCTCGGTGACATCGACGCGGCTCGTAGCATGGAGCGCGTGCGCCGCCCCCACTCGCCGCGGCTGCCGGTAGCGCCGCGGCCCCGCCTGCTCACCGCCCTGATCGCCGTCGCCGTCCTCACCGCCACCACCGCCGCGTCCTGCGGTGACCGGAAGTCACCGGTCGCCGCGGCCACCGTGGGCCGGGCGTCCGTCGCCGAGGTGATCGACGCCCCGGCCACCGTGACCGCCCGCGCCGCCGCCACGCTGACCGCCCCCGCCGACGGCACCCTGGCCAGCCTGCGGGTCGCGCCCGGCCAGCGGGTCCGCGCCGGTCAGGTGCTCGCCGTGGTCGCCTCGCCCACCGCGCAGCAGCGGCTCCGCCAGGCCCGCGACGCGCTGCGGGCCGCCGAGCGGGCCGGCCGGGGCGTCGGCGCCGGCGAGCTGACCGGCCGCCGGCGGGGCACCGACCAGGCCGCCGACGAGGCGTTCGACGCGGCTCGCACGGCCGCCGGCAGGATCGCCGACCCGACGGTACGGGACGCCCTGCTGGCCCAGGTCGGCACCGCCCAGCAGCAGTACGCCGCCGCCGCGCGCACCGCCGACCAGGCGGTCCGGTCGGTGCAGCGCGGGGTGGCCGGGCTGAACTCGGCCGTCGGCGCGCTGTCGGCCGCCCAACGCCTCCAGGCCCGGCAGGCGTACGACCTGGCCAGGGCGACCGTCGACGCGTTGACCCTGCGCGCCCCGATCGCCGGCGTGGTGCAGCCGGGCGGCACCCCGGCCGCGGGCGGGGCCGACCTGACCGGGCTGCTCGGCGCGGCCGGGGGGCAGTTGCCGGCGGGGATCGACCCGTCCGCGCTCGGGCCGACCCGCGCCGGCCCGCCTCCCGGGGTGGACGACGCGATCCCGGCCGGCGGCCGGGTCACCGCCGGCACCCCGGTGCTGACCATCGTGGACACCGGCGCGCTCGGCCTGCTCGCCGAGGTCGACGAGACCGACGTGCTGCTGGTCCGGTCCGGGCTGACCGGCACCGTCGAGCTGGACGCGGTCACCGGCGCGAGCTACCCCACCCGGGTCCGCTCGGTCGACGTGCTGCCGTCCAGCTCGGCCCGGGGCGGGGTGAGCTACCGGGTCCGGCTGACCCTGGGCGCCGGCACCCTGGGCGAGGGGGAGCGCGCCCCGACCCCCCGTCCGGGCATGAACGCGGTGGTGCACCTGCGGGTCCGGGAGGCGGCCGACGCGGTCACCGTGCCCGCCTCCGCGGTCTTCTCCGCCGACGGCCGGGACTCGGTCTGGGTGGTCCGGGACGGCAAGGCCGACCGGGCGGCGGTGACCGTCGGCGTCCAGGGGGCCGACGCCGTCCAGATCCTCGACGGGGTACGCGCCGGTGACCGGGTGGTGGTGCGCGGCGCCGACCAGGTGCGCGCCGGTCAGGAGGTCCGGTGACCGGGCCGGCCGGTCCGGCGGCGATCGAGGCGGTCGACGTGTCCCGGACGTACCAGCTGGACGGGGTGTCGGTGGCCGCGCTGCGCGGGGTGTCGCTGACCGTCCGGGCCGGTGAGCACGTGGCGCTGGTCGGGCCGTCCGGCTCCGGCAAGTCCACCCTGATGCACCTGCTCGGCGGGCTGGACCGGCCGACCGGCGGCCGGCTGGTGATCGGCGGCCGGGACGTCGCCCGGCTCACCCCGCCGGAGCTGGCCACCCTGCGCAACGAGACCATCGGCTTCGTCTTCCAGGCGTTCCACCTGCTGCCGCGCACGTCGGCGGTGGAGAACGTGGCGCTGCCGCTGGTCTACCGCGGGGTGGGCGCCCGGCAGCGCCGGGAGCGGGCCGCGGCGATGCTGGGCCGGGTGGGCCTGGGGCACCGGCTGGGCCACCGGCCGAACCAGATGTCCGGCGGCGAGCAGCAGCGGGTGGCGATCGCCCGAGCGCTGGTCACCGACCCGACCGTGCTGCTCGCCGACGAGCCGACCGGCAACCTGGACAGCGCCACCGGCGAGGCGGTGCTGGCCCTGCTGGAGCGGCTGAACGCCGAGTCCGGGGTGGCGCTGGTGATGGTCACCCACGACACCGGGGTGGCCGCCCGGGCCGGGCGCCGGATCACCATGCGCGACGGGGTGGTGGTCGCCGACAGCGCGGCCGACCTCCCGCCGGACGCGGACCGGCCGCCGGGCGGCGCGGACCTGGCCGGGCCGGCGGGCGGCACGGACGGGGACCGGCCGGCGGGCGGGGGTGACCGGTGAGGGTGGCCGAGGCGTGGCGGGTGGCGCTGGACGCGCTGCGGGCGAACCGGATGCGCAGCGGGCTGACCATGCTCGGCGTGATCATCGGGGTGGCCTCGGTGGTGCTGCTGGTGGCCATCGGCACCGGCACCAAGCAGCAGGTCGAGCGGCAGGTCGAGGGGCTCGGGTCCAACCTCCTGCTGGTCGTACCCGGGAAGATCGAGGTGGGCACCGCGCCGGTGGTGTCGCCGCTGACCCTGCGCGACGTGGACGCGGTGTCCCGGGTGGTCGGCGACCCCTCCCGGGTCGCCGTCACGGTGGCGTCCGGGGCGACCGCGCGGGCCGGCAACCGGTCCGACTTCACCACCGTGCAGGGGGTGCTGGAGACCACCCCGGCGGTCTTCACCCGCTCGCTGGCCCGGGGCCGCTACCTGACCGGCGCGGACGTGGACACCAGCCGGCGGGTCGCGGTGCTCGGCGCGTCGGTGGCCCGCGCCCTCTTCCCCGACCGGGACCCACTCGGCCAGCAGGTCTCGCTGGCCGGCGTCCGGTTCCGGGTGATCGGGGTGTTCGCGCCGCTGGGACAGAGCCTCGGGGTGGACCGGGACCAGGAGGTGCACGTGCCGGTCACCGCCGCCCAGCGGCTGTGGGGCACCCAGCGGGTGGACGGCATCGCGGTGAAGGCGCCCGACCGGGAGCGGATCGGCGAGCTGGGCGACCGGATCGTCGCCGAGCTGGGCCGCCGGCATCCGGACACCGAGTTCAGCGCGGTCACCCAGGAGCAGATCCTCGGCGTGCTCGGCGACATCCTCGGCGTGCTCACCGGCGTGCTGGCCGCCATCGCCGGGATCTCCCTGCTGGTCGGCGGGGTCGGCGTCTCCAACATCATGCTGGTCTCGGTGCGCGAGCGGACCCGGGAGATCGGCCTGCGCAAGGCGGTCGGCGCCCGGCCCCGGGACATCGGCGTGCAGTTCCTGCTGGAGGCGGTGCTGCTCACCGCGATCGGCGGGCTGGCCGGGATGGCCCTCGGGGTGGGCGCCGCGCTGCTGGTGGACGCGTTCTCCCCGATCCCGGCGGCGATCACCTGGTGGTCGCTGGCGCTCGCCTTCGGGGTGTCGGCGGCGGTCGGCATCGTGTTCGGCGTGGTGCCCGCGCAGCGGGCCGGCCGGCTCGACCCGGTGGTCGCCCTGCGCGCCGAGTGACGCCCGTCGTCGAGGCCCTGTCGCGTGGTCCCGGCAATGGGACGGCCGGCGCGGGCGGGCATGAAACGCCTGGTCACCACCGGGTGAACGGCCCGTCGGGGAGGATCGAGTTGCCCGAAGGGATCGCGCCGGTCACAGCCGCCCCGCTACCGTACTGGTAACACGCGCGTTGCCGCCCCGGACGCACTCTCCGGCGCCCGGCACGCGCCGGGCATGGGATGGGCGGTGAGCCATGGCCGGGTCGCAGTCCGACGGGCGACTGTCTGATGTCAGGTTCCTGACCGTCGCCGAGGTGGCAGCGGTCATGCGGGTGTCGAAGATGACGGTCTACCGCCTGGTGCACAGCGGGGAGCTCACCGCCGTCCGGGTCGGCCGGTCGTTCCGGGTGCCCGAGCACGCGGTGCACGACTACCTGCGCGGCGCCTTCCAGGAGACCGCCTGACGGTCGTCGAGGCCCGCCGACCACGCACCGGGCGGGCCCCGACGGGGGCGCGTTGGTCCTGTTGACGCTCTCCGGCTACCCTGGAGCGGTCCGTGATCGCTCGTAGGTGTGCCCCCACACCACCAGGCTGGTCCGGGCCGTTGTCCGCAAGCGGTCACCGGCGCCACCTCAGTGGCGCCGCCCGTCCGCCCCGCACGTTCCATTGAAAGGCTGTCGTATGGGCTCGGTGGTCAAGAAGCGCCGCAAGCGCATGGCTAAGAAGAAGCACCGCAAGCTGCTGCGCAAGACCCGCGTCCAGCGTCGCCGTCTCGGCAAGTGATCCGGTGCCGGGCCAGCGCCCGGCACCGGCACCACCTGCCAACTGTCGACCCTCGGAGGCTCAGGTGATCAGGCCGCGGATGTTCCGGCTCGATCCCGTCTGCCGGTCAGGGCGTACGCGATGACCCTCGGTGGCACCCCAGGTGCCCCGGGGGTCGTCGTCGTCACCGGGGTCGGCCGTTACCTCGGTGCGCACGTCGCCGCCCGGCTCGCCGCCGACCCGCGGATCGAGCGGGTGATCGGGGTGGACCCGGCGACCCCCGGCCCCGAGGTGACCGACCTGCTCGACCGGGTGGAGCGGGTCCGGCTCGACCTGGGCTCGCTCGGTGGCCTGCTCGCCGACCTGGACGTCGACGCGGTGGTGCACCTCGCCCTGGTCAGCGCCCCCGACGCGCAGCACGGCGGGCGGGCGGCGATGAAGGACCAGAACGTGATCGGCAGCATGCAGCTGCTCGCCGCCTGCCAGCGCGCGCCGCGGCTGCGCAAGCTGGTGGTGCGCTCGTCCACCGCCGCGTACGGCGCGTCGTTCCGCGACCCGGCCGTGTTCACCGAGGAGACCGAGCCGCGCGAGGTGCCGCGCGGCGGGTTCGGCCGGGACATCCTCGACCTGGAGGGGTACGTCCGCGGCTTCCGCCGCCGCCGTCCCGACGTGACCGCGACGGTGCTGCGCTTCGCCCCGTTCATCGGCTACACCGCCGACACCACGCTGACCCGCTACTTCTCCCAGCCGGTGGTGCCCACCGTCTTCGGGCGTGACCCTCGGCTGCAGTTCGTGCACTTCGACGACGCGCTGGAGGTGCTGCACCGCAGCATCGTCGAGGACCACCCGGGGACGTACAACGTCGCCGGGCCCGGGGTGCTGTCGCTGTCCCAGGCGATCCGCCGGGCCGGCCGAGTGGCCCTGCCGGTGCTGGAGCCGGGGCTGTCCGGGGCCGCGTCGATCGCCCGCAACCTGGGCTTCGGCCGCTACGGCCTCGACCAGGTCGACCTCTTCGTGCACGGCCGGGTGGTCGACACCAGCCGGCTGGAGCGGGAGTACGGCTTCACCCCGCGCTCGACCGCCGCCGCGTTCGACGACTTCATCCGGGCCCACCACGGCGGCTCGGTGCTCGACCGGGAGCAGTTGGCCGCGGCGGAGCAGTTGGTGCTGGACGGCATCCGGCAGGTCCGCTCCGCCGTACGGGAGCGCTCGTGAGCGCCGCCGACGAGCGGCGCGACGGCGCCGACGGCCGGTACGACGTACCGCTGACCGTGCCCGCCCCGGACGCGGCGCCGGCGCGGCGCAACGGGCACCGGCCCACGTCGCCGGCCGCCGCCCCCGATCCGCTGGCCGTTGAGCCGGACGAGCCGGATCTGTCCACCGACGAGCCCGGCGTGCCCGGCCTGCCGGTCGACGCGCCGGGCCTGTCCACCGACGATCCCGACCTGCCGGTCGACCAGCCGGACCTGGACGCGCCGGACGAGCCGGGCCTGGACGGGCCGGCGGTGCCGGACCGACCTGGCGACCACTGGGACCGCAAGGTCGCGTCCGGGCTGGCGTTCCTGCGCCGCCGGCTGTCCGGCGACTACGAGGTGGACGAGTTCGGCTTCGACCCGGACCTCACCGGCTCGGTCTTCCACCCGCTGCTGCGGGTGCTCTACCGGGACTGGTTCCGCACCGAGGTGACCGGCCTGGAGCACGTGCCCGCCGACGGTGCCGGGCTGGTGGTGGGCAACCACTCCGGCACGGTCGCGCTGGACGCGCTGGTGCTCTCGGCCGCCCTGCACGACCAGCACCCGCAGCGGCGCTACCTGCGGTTGCTCGGCGCCGACCTGGTGTTCCGGATGCCGGTGGTCAGCGAGCTCGCCCGCAAGACCGGCGGCACGGTGGCCTGCAACCCGGACGCGGAACGGCTGCTCGGCAACGGCGAGCTGGTCGGCGTGTTCCCGGAGGGCTTCAAGGGCGTCGGCAAGCTCTACGCCGACCGCTACAAGCTGCAGCGCTTCGGCCGGGGCGGGTTCGTCTCGGCGGCGCTGCGCACCGGGACGCCGATCGTGCCGGTCGCCATCGTCGGCGGCGAGGAGATCTACCCGATGCTCGCCGACATCAAGCCGCTGGCCCGGCTGCTCAAGCTGCCGTACTTCCCGATCACGCCGACGTTCCCGTGGCTGGGGCCGCTGGGCATGGTGCCGCTGCCGAGCAAGTGGCTGATCGAGTTCTGCCCGCCGATCCCGACCGCGCACCTGACCGACTCCGCGGACGACCCGCTGGTGGTGTTCAACCTGGCCGACCAGGTCCGGGAGACCATCCAGCAGACGCTGCACCAGCTGCTGGAACGCCGTCCCGACCCGTTCGGCCCCTGACCGACCCGCCGGCGGGTCGGCGTGGCTACGGCTGGCGGCGGCGGTGCGCGGCGAGCCCGGCGGTGACCGCCCCGGCCAGCAGCCCGGCCGCGGCCGTCGACGGTACGGCGATCCGGGCCGCCCGCCGCCCGGTGCGGAAGTCGCGCACCTCCCAGCCCCGCTCACGGGCCCGGCGCAACAGCGTGCCGTCCGGGTTGATCGCCACCGCCCGGCCGACCGCGGAGAGCATCGGCAGGTCGTTGGCCGAGTCGCTGTAGGCCGCGCAGCGGGACAGCTCCAGCCCCTCCAGCGCGGCGAGCTGGGTGACCGCCTCGGCCTTCGCCGGCCCGTGCATCAGGTCACCCACCAACCGCCCGGTGTACGCGCCGTCGACCACCTCGGCCACCGTGCCGACCGCCCCGGTCAGCCCCAGCCGGCTGGCGATCACCCGGCCGATCTCCACCGGCGCGGCGCTGACCAGCCAGACCCGCTCGCCCGCGTCGAGGTGTCGCTGGGCGAGCCGACGGGTGCCGGCCCAGATCCGCGGGGCCATCAGCTCGTCGAAGATCTCCTCGGCGAGCCGCTCCATCTCGTCCACCCGCCAGCCCCGGATGAAGGTCAGCGCGGCCTCCTTGGCCTGCGACATGTCGCCGGCGTGCTCGGTGGCCAGCAGCCGGAAGCGGGCCTGCTGCCAGGCGAACCGGGCCAGGTCACCGGTGGTGAAGTGGTTGCGGGCGGCCAGCCCCCGGGCGAACCAGTAGATCGAGGCGCCCTGCATCATCGTGTTGTCCACGTCGAAGAACGCAGCCGCGCTGCGGTCCGGCTCGGCCGGCACGGCGGGCGGCTCGGCGTCGGCCCAGCCCGCGGTGTGCCCGTGGACGTCGGTGCTGACGGTGACCTTGCGGGCCATGGCACCTCCCTCCGTACGGTCAGCGGCGTTCCCCGCACCCGAGCCTAGCCGGGGCGCGGGACGCCCATGGCCGACCGACGGAGAACTGTGGTGTGCCCGGCAGCGGGAAGCGGCTCAGCGTGCCGCGGGGCAGGTGGCCGGCGCCGGGCCGAGGGCGTCGCTGCCGATCGGGCTGGGCAGGTCGCAGGCGATGGCGGCGCGCAGCCCGTCCGAGCGCTTGCGGATCGCGTCCAGCAGGGCGAGCGAGCGCCGGGTGCGTTCCCGCTCGGCCCGCCCCGCCCCGTCGGTCAGCCCGCCGACCGCGCGCCGTTGACCGGTGACGAAGGTGTTGACCGCGTCCAGCGCCGCCGGGTCGGAGCGCTGCACGGCCGTGGTGGTGAGCAGCCGTACGCCCTGCCGGGTGTCGGCGTCCATGTCGTCCAGCACCGCGCTGAAGCCGGCCGCGTCCGCGCGGAGCGTGGCGGCCTCGTCCAGCCGGGTCCGGGCGAAGTCGAGGAAGAGCTGCCCGCGGCCGATGTCCGAGCTGGCCAGGGCGAGCTGGGCGCGCTCGGTGGAGCGCTTCATGCCGTACAGCGCGTCGCCCGGCAACGCGTTCTCGCTGGCGGCGGAGATGCCGGAGACGGCGATCGCGCCGGCGGCGATGCCGACCAGGATCGCGCCCCGCGCCCGGGCCCGGCGCCCGGCGATCCCGCCGAGCATGCCCGGGCGGGCGGTGGGTGCGGGTTGGCTCGACGCCCCGGTGGCGGTGCCCATTCCCTCGCGGGTGCCCATTCCCTCGCGCTCGGCGGTTGCCACCAGCATCGCCCGCAGGCCGGTCCGGAACTCGGCGACCAGCGGGGCCTCGGGTCGTTCGGCGGTGAGCTGCCGCCCGACCGCCACCAGGGCGGTGAGCTCCCGGTCGGCCCGGGACCGGACGTGGTGCCGGCGGGTGCCGTTCGCCTCGTCGAGAAGCTGGGCGAAACGTGCGGCCCGCCGACGGGAGAAGAGGTCGTTTTCCACCGTGGGCACCCCCTCTCGCTGGCCGCGACCGTCCGGCCGCGGTGTTTCCCCGCGACCGGTGGCAGTGGACCGACGGCCGGCATGTCGCACCGACCGCGCTGACCGGACCGGGTGGCCCGGGGAACGCCGGGTCGACCACTGGTCGCACCCGGAGAAACGGTCCGCGGCGGCTGCGGGTTACGGGGAGGCCGGGGTCGAAATCACGAAGCGTGATCGCCGGTGCGAATCCTGCGGTAGTCTGCCGGCCCGCGTCGGCGTGTCGCGGCGGTCAGGGCTGGAAGCCGTCCGGGAGCAGCCGGGCCAGGGCGCGCACCGCGCGGTACTGGAGGGCCTTGATGGCACCCTCGTTCTTGCCCATCGCGCGGGCGGTCTCGGCCACCGAGAAGCCCTGGAGGAAGCGCAGCACGATGCACTCCTGCTGCTCCGGATTGAGCTGCTTGACGGCGGTCAGCAGGGCGACGTTGGTGATGTGCTCGACCACCGCCGCCTCCGGGCTGCCCTCCGGCCCGCGGTCCTCGCGGTCGGCGTCCAGCACGTCCCCGGTGGTCACCTCCAGCCGGTACCGGCCGGACTTGAAGTGGTCGGCGACCAGGTTCCGGGCGATGGTGACCAGCCAGGCGCCCAGGTCGCGGCCCTGCCAGGTGAAGCTGCCTATCCGCTTGAGCGCGCGCAGGAAGGTGTCCGAGGTGAGGTCCTCGGCGAGCTGCCGGTTGCCGACCCGGAAGTAGACGAAGCGGAAGACGGTGTCGACGTACCGGTCGTAGATCAGCCCGAACGCCTCGGACTCGCCGGCCTGCGCCCGCTCCACCAGCCCCCAGACCTCGGTGGCCGGGTCGGACGGGTCGGGCCGGCTGGGGAACCCGGTGGCGGTCGGGACGGCGGGCAGCACGGCCGTGTCGCCGGCCGGGATCACCGGCAGGACGGCGGTCTCGCCGGTCACCGCCGGCAGGATCGCGGTCTCGGTGCCCGCGGAGTCCGTGGTCGGGGCCGGTTCGCCGAGCCGCCGGCTCTGCGCCGGCATGGTCGGGCGGGACGGTGCGGCCACCCGGCCGGCCGGCGCGGCGTTCCCGCCCGGCACCAGTGGTCGGGTCGGTGCCTCGTTGTGGTGTGGACGCTGGTGGACCCGGTGCCCGCCGCCGTCCGTGCGGCCCGCCTCCAGCCGTTCGTTCACCGGGGTGCGGGGAGCCGGGCCGGTCAGGCCGGCGGGGCGTTCGGCGTAACCGAAGGTGGTCACCGTGCCTCCCCCGTCCGGGCCGTGACCGGGCGGCGACGGGCCGCCGTGGCGTCCCGTCCGCCCGGGGCGGGCGAGGCCGTGCGGGGGGGTGCCGGGGTACGGCAGATCCCCTTGAGGTGCTGGTCCAATGCGCTAACAGGCACGGGGGCCTCCTCGGGCTGAGGGGTGTCGACTCACGGCAAATGGGGTGAGCTGACCCGAGTGATGATAGGGCCAACGTCACCCAGGCGTGGCAAGTCCGTTACACAGGGCAGAAGTATTTCCCCGCCCGTCGCACCGATGGCGGACCGGTTGTCCGTCGTGTGCGGTTGACTTTCACGTCGAGGCTTGATCCCGAGTGGAACGTCCGTATCGATGGGGAAATATCCCCTCGCTCGGCGTGTCGGGTGAAGGTCTGGCCCCTGCCGGGGTCGCGGCGCCGGTGGTCGCTGCGGCCCGGCTCGGCCGTCCGGGGTGTGCCGGGCCGCCGGACCGGCGAGACTGTCCGGGCGTACCCGATGCCGGTCGTCGCGGCCGGCCGCCCGGCCGCCGCGCGCGTACCCTGGTCCGGGTTCCGGGCCCGGCCGGCGACGAGCCGTCCCGGTCGACGCACGGTACGCACGACCGCGCCGCGGTCCGACCCCACGGAGGTGCCCGATGTCCACTGACGCCCGGCTCGCGCTGATCACCCGTCCCGGCTGCCACCTCTGCGAGGACGCCAGGGCGGCGCTGGACCGGGTCGTCGCGGTCACCGGTGACCGCTGGGTGGAGAAGGACGTCACCGGCGACGTCGAGCTGGAGCGGGAGTACGGCGACCGGCTGCCGGTGGTGTTGCTGGACGGCAAGGAGCACGGCTACTGGCGGGTCGAGGAGGACCGGCTGCTGCGGGACCTCACCACGCCGCAGCTGTGACCGCGCCCTATCGTGCTGCCATGACCCCTGCGCGCCACCACCTGGTGTGGGACTGGAACGGCACCCTGCTCGACGACCTCGACCTGGTGGTCCGGGCCACCAACGTGGCGTTCGCCAGCGCCGGCGGGCCGACCGTCGACGCCGACGAGCACCGGGTGCGGTTCCGCCGGCCGATCGCCGACTACTACGCCGAGATGCTCGGCCGGGCCGTCGACGACGAGGCGTTCGGCCGGCTGGACCGGATCTTCCACGACGCGTACCGGGCCGGGCTGACCAGCTGCGCGTTGGCCGCCGACGCCACCACTGCGATCGCGGCCTGGCCGGGCAGCCAGTCGTTGCTGTCCATGTGGTTCCACGACGAGCTGGTGCCGACCGTGCACACCTACGGCCTGACCGACCACTTCACCCGGATCGACGGGCTGCGGGCCGCCGTCGGCGGTGGACCCAAGGCCGAGTGGCTGGCCAAGCACCTGGCCGAGCTGGGCCTGGCCGGCCACCAGGTGGTGCTGATCGGCGACTCCGCCGACGACGCGGACGCGGCCCGGAGCGTCGGCGCCGCCTGCGTCCTCTACACCGGCGGCCTCTCCGACCCGGCGCGCCTGCGCCGCACCGAGCACCCCACCGCCGACACCCTGACCGCCGCCGTCGCCCTGGCCCGCGCCCTTCCCTGACCCGGGGGTCAGGCGCGCAGGTGGGTGAGGACGGCCAGCACCCGGCGGTGCTGGTCGGTGTCGGGGGGCAGGCCGAGCTTGGTGAAGATGTTGCGCACGTGCTTCTCCACCGCGCCGTCACTGACCACCAGCGCCCGGGCGATCGCCGTGTTGGAGCGGCCCTCGGCCATCAGGGCCAGCACCTCGCGCTCGCGCGGGGTCAGCTCGCGCAGCGGGTCGTCCCGGCGGCGGCGGACCAGCAGCTGCGCGACCACCTCCGGGTCGAGCACGGTGCCGCCGGCCGCCACCCGGCCCAGCGCGTCGAGGAACTCGTCGATCGCGGCCACCCGGTCCTTGAGCAGGTAACCGATGCCGCCGCCACCGGGGGTGGCGAGCAGGTCCTCGGCGTACGCCACCTCGACGTACTGGGACAGCACCAGGATCGGCGTACGCGGCACCAGCTGGCGGGCCCGGACGGCCGCGCGCAGCCCCTCGTCGGTGTGCGACGGTGGCATCCGCACGTCCACCACCGAGACATCCGGTCGGTGCCGGACCAGTTCGGCGACCATCGAGTCCCCGTCGCCGACGGCCGCCACCACCTCGTGCCCGCCCTCGGTGACCAGCCGGGCCAGGCCCTCCCGGAGCAGTACGGCGTCGTCGGCGATCAGCACCCGCATGGTGCCGGTTTCTACCACGCCGTCGGTGACCTGTCCCGCCCCGGCGCGGCGCGTTGCCGTCCGCGCCCCCGCCGGCTCCGGCGCGCCGGCCCCGCCCCGGCCCGGCGGTAGGGCGGCGCAGGCCTGGTGGCGTGGTCAGATCGGGAGGGTGGCCCGGACCTCGGTCGGGCCGCCGGCCGGGCTGACCACGTCGAGGGTGCCGCCGGCGGCCCGGACCCGGTCGGCCAGGCCGGCCAGGCCGTGCCCCTTGGCCAGGTGGGCGCCGCCCCGACCGTCGTCGCCCACGACGATGGCGAGGTGGTCGACGTCCCGGGTCACGCCGACCTGGCACCGGGTCGCCCCGCTGTGCTTCGCCACGTTGGTGAGCGCCTCGGCGACCGCGAAGTACGCGGTGGTCTCCACCTGCGGGTCGAGCCGGCCGGCCGGGGTGCCCAGCCGCTCGTCCACGGCGAGCTCGATCGGAACCAGTCCCCGCGCGGCGAGCGCGGCCAGGGCGCTCGGCAGGCCCCGGTCGACCAGGATCGGCGGGGAGATCCCCCGGGACAGGGTGCGCAGCTCGGCCAGGGTGTCCCGGGTCTGGGTGACCGCCTCGTCCAGGGTGCGGGCGGCGGCGGCCGGATCGGTGCCGAGCTGGGCGCGGGCCCGGCCGAGGTCCATCGCCAGCCGGACGAGCCGCTGCTGCGGGCCGTCGTGGATGTCCCGTTCCAGCCGGCGCAGCGCGGTCGCCTCGGCGGAGGCGGCCGCCCGCTTCTGGTCCTCCAGGGTGATGATCCGGTTGCGCATCTCGGCCACCCCGGTGAGCATCACCCGGGCGAGACCGCCCCGCAGCAGGGCGCAGCTGCGAGCCACCAGCGGCAGGGTGAGCAGGAAGAACAGTCCGATGGCGGTGTACAGGGTGATCCGGGCGGCGGCCGAGTCACCCATCCCGAGCAGCTCGGGCAGCCCGACGTCGTCCGGTCCGTAGGGCATGGCCCAGTCGTACGCGGGATAGAGGGTGCCGGTGAGCGCGCCGATCCACCAGGTCAGCGTCACCACGAAGGTGACCACCGCCACGACCAGGCTGAGGATGCCGTGCGCCAGGTCGAGCCAGGACTGCACGTCCCGCATCGGGGTGAAGATCCGCCGCCACAGTCCGGCCCCGGGCTCCGGCGCCCGGTAGACGGGGCGTACCCGGGGTTGGCGGAGCACGGGGGGCAGCCGCAGCCGCTCGATGTCGGCCAACCCCCGGGCGGTGTAGAGGGTGGCGGCCAGGATCGGCAGCCCGATCACCGTGACCGCCAGTCCGGCGCTCAGCGCGGTGCCGACCACCAGCACCACGAAGCCGACCAGGGCCACCGGAAAACCGACCAGGACGTACGTGGAGTCGCGCAGGAGCTGGCGGACCAGGTTGGGTGCCGGTGCGGCCGGGGCGGCCGGAGCGGCGAGAGTGGTGGCGGTCATGGTTCGAGGCTAGGAAATCCGGCGGTCCGGGCCCATCCGGCGAACCGGCCTCTGCGTGGTGGTGCTGGCCCTACCCGCCCGCCCCCGGGCTGCGGGCGTCCGGCCGGGGAGAGCGGCGTCCGTCACGCCGGTCACGGTGACACAGCGCGACGAAGCCCGCGCGATTGGTCAGAGAAGTCGGGATTGAGCAATAATCGCCGAGCGGCGCCGGCGGAGGCCGCCGGATCGATCTTGTGGAATGGAGGAGCTGGTGGAGGGGCGTCGCGAGTCAGCAAGATCGCGATTTGTGCACGTCTTCACAAGCGCCTACTCTGTAGTTCCGACGCGCCCCGCTAGCATGCCCGGTCAGTCCGGTCGACGGCGGGGGTCCCGAAACGGCCCGCCAGCGGAGTTGGCCGAGGATCGCACCGCACGGAGTCTCATGAGTCAGCACCGTCACCATGGCGCGCCCGGCCGCGCCGGTGCCGTACCGGCGCTCCCGGACCTTCCGGAGGCGACCGTCGCGCGGCTCCCGGAATACCTCCGTGCCCTGCACAACCTCGCCGATGCCGGCCACGAGACGGTCTCCAGTGAGGGGCTGGCCGGCGCCGCCGGGGTCAACTCCGCCAAACTCCGCAAGGACCTGTCCCAGCTGGGCTCGTACGGCACCCGGGGGGTCGGCTACGACGTCGGGCTGCTGATCGAGCACATCGAGTACGTGCTCGGGCTCACCCAGCGGCGGGCAGTCGCCCTGGTCGGCGTGGGTAATCTCGGTCACGCCCTGGCCGGCTACGACGGGTTCGCCAGCCGCGGCTTCCGGATCGCCGCGCTGCTGGACGCCGACCCCTCCCGGGTCGGTGAGGTGATCAACGGGCTGGTCGTGCGGCACGTCGACGAGCTGCCCGAGGTCGCCGCCGAGGAGCGGATCGCGATCGGCGTGATCGCCACCCCCGCCGCGGCCGCCCAGCCGGTGGCCGACCGGTTGGTCGCCGTCGGCGTGACGAGCATCCTCAACTTCGCGCCGTGCGTACTCTCGGTGCCGGAGGGGGTCGACGTCCGGAAGGTCGACCTCGCCATCGAGCTGCAGATCCTGTCCTTCCACGAGCACCGCAAGGCGTCGCTGACCGCGCTGCCCGCCCCGGCCGGCGGGTCCGCCCTCACGTCCCTGCCCGGCGGGCTCGCGGCCACCGACACCCAGGAGGCGATCGGCACGTGAAACTGCTCGTCGTCGGCGCGTCCTACCGCACCGCCCCGGTCGCCACGCTGGAGCGGCTCGCGGTGCCCCCCGCCGAACTCACCCGCACCCTGGACCGGCTGGTCGCCCAGCCGTACGTGGCCGAGGCGGTGCTGGTCTCCACCTGCAACCGGGTCGAGGTCTACGCCGCGGTGTCCGGTTTCCACGGCGGCCTCGGTGACATCTGCGCCGTACTGGCCGAGCAGGCCGGCGCGCCGCCCGCCACCCTCGCCAACCACCTGTACGTGCACTTCGACTCCGCGGCGGTGGACCACGTCTTCCGGGTCGCCGCCGGGCTCGACTCGATGGTGGTCGGTGAGGCGCAGATCCTGGGCCAGCTGCGGGACGCCTACCACTGGGCGACCGGGGCGGACACCGCCGGCCGGCTGCTGCACGAGCTGATGCAGCAGGCGCTGCGGGTCGGCAAGCGCGCGCACGCCGAGACCAACATCGACCGGGCCGGGCAGAGCGTGGTGACCGCCGCGCTGGACCTGGCCGCCGGTCACCTCGACGGCGACCTCGCCGGCCGGCCCACGCTGGTGGTCGGCGCGGGCGCGATGGGTTCGCTGAGCGTGGCGACGCTGTCCCGGCTGGGCGCCCGCCCGCTCGCCGTCACCAACCGGGGCGCCGACCGGGCCTTCCGGCTGGCCGAGTCGTACGGCGCCACGGCTGTGCCGATGGCCGAGCTGGTCGACACCCTCTCCACAGTGGACATCGTAGTGGCCGCCACCGCGGCCACCGAGCCGGTCCTCACCCGCGACGTGGTGACCCGGGCGCTGGCCCGGCGCGGCACCGACCGGGGCCCGCTCGTGCTGCTGGACCTGGCCGTGCCGCGCGACGTCGAGGCCGGCGTGGCTGAGCTGCCCGGCGTCGAGGTGATCGACATCGACCGGATGGCCGCGCTGCTCGCCGACGGGCCGGCCGCCGCCGACGCCGCCGAGGTGACCCGGATCGTCACGACCGAGGTCGAGGCGTTCCTGTCCTGGCTGCGCGGCAGCGACGTGGCACCCACCGTGGCGGCGCTGCGCGGGCGGGCGGACGACGTGGTCAGCACCGAGCTGCGCCGGCTCACCCAGCGCCGGCCGGACCTCAGCGACGAGCAGCGCGCCGAGGTGGCCCGCACCGTGCACCGGGTGGTGCAACGCCTGCTGCACCAGCCCACCGTGCGGGTCCGCCAGCTCGCCGCCGAGCCCGGCGGCGACCAGTACGCGGCCCTGCTGCGCGAGCTGTTCGACCTCAAGGTGCCGCAGACCTCCCCGGTCGACACCGTCCCGGACGTGATCGACGTGGCCGAGGAACCGCCCACCACCGGAGGAGAGCGATGAGCGCCCCGCTGCGCCTGGGCACCCGGGGCAGCACCCTGGCGATGGCCCAGTCCGGTCAGATCGCCGAGGCGCTGACCGCGGCCACCGGCCGCGAGGTGGAGCTGGTCGAGGTGGTCACCGCCGGTGACCGCTCGTCCGCCCCGGTGCAGCGGCTCGGGGTCGGCGTCTTCGTCACCGCGCTGCGCGACGCGCTGACCGCCGGCACGGTCGACTTCGCCGTGCACTCGTACAAGGACCTGCCCACCGCCGCGGCGGCCGGGCTGCACATCGCGGCGGTGCCGCCCCGGCAGGATCCGCGCGACGCGCTGGTCGCCACCGGCGGTCGTACCCTCGCCGAGCTGCCGCCGGGCGCCGTCGTCGGCACCGGCGCGCTGCGCCGCATCGCCCAGCTGCACGCTCTCGGGCTGCAGCTGGAGGTCACCCCCATCCGGGGCAACATCGACACCCGCCTGCGGCGGGTGCTCGGCCCGGAGGCCGACCTCGACGCGGTCGTCCTGGCCCGGGCCGGGCTGGCCCGGATCGGGCGGGCCGACGTGATCACCGAAACGCTCGACCCGATGCTGATGCTGCCCGCGCCCGCCCAGGGCGCGCTGGCCGTGGAGTGCCGGGTCGACGACCAGGACCTGGTCGAGCTGCTCGCGGTGCTCGACCACGCACCGTCCCGCGTCGCGGTCACCGCGGAGCGGGCGCTGCTGGCCACCCTGGAGGCCGGGTGCAGCGCGCCCGTGGCCGCCTATGCCATCGTCGCCGAAGGTGAGCCCGCTGGCTCGGCCGCGGAGGGCGATGTTGTCCAAGAGATCTACCTGCGCGGGGCGGTGATCAGCCCGGACGGTTCCCGAGACCTCCGGCTGTCCCGCACCGGAACGCCCGCCGACGCGGCGGAGATCGGCAAGGCACTCGCCGCCGAGCTCCTCGAACTCGGCGCCGACTCGATCCTCGGCCAGGACGGACAGGCCGGCCCGGGGACCCAGCAATTTGGGAGCACAGAATGACCCGCACCCGTAAGCCCGTAGGCCGCATCGCGTTCGTCGGGGCCGGCCCCGGCGACCCGGGCCTGCTGACCCGCCGGGCGCACGACGCCCTGGTCGACGCCGACCAGGTGGTGTACGACCGGGGAGTCCCCGAGTCGCTGCTCGATGCCGTCCGTGCGCAGGCCAGGTCCGACGCTCAGTTCACCCCGGCCGAGGGCGTGCCGGGCGACGTGGCCAAGGTGCTGATCTCCGCGGCCCGCGCCGGGCAGAACGCGGTGCACCTGGTCGCCGGCGACCCGTTCGGGCACGACTCGGTGGTCAAGGAGGTGCAGGCGGTGGCGCGTACCGCCGCGCACTTCGAGGTGGTGCCGGGGGTCGGGCAGGCCGAGGGTGTGGCGACCTACGCGGGTGTGCCGCTGCCCGGTGTACGCACCGCCGCGGACGTGGAGGACGTCTCCACGCTCGACTTCGAGGCGCTGGCCGCGGCCGTCGGCCGGGGCTCGTTGGCGCTGGCCGTGGACGCTGGTGACCTGGCCGCGATCCGGGACGGGCTGCTGGCCGCCGGGGTGGAGGGTACGACCGGCGTCGGGGTGACCGGCGACGGCACCGGCGAGACGCAGTACACCACCACGTCGAGCGTGGACTCGTTCGTCGCGGCGGCGCTCGGCTTCACCGGCCGGGTGGTGCTCACCGTCGGCGAGGGCGTCGGCCAGCGGGACAAGCTCAGCTGGTGGGAGAACCGCCCGCTGTACGGCTGGAAGGTGCTGGTGCCCCGCACCAAGGAGCAGGCCGGGGCGATGAGCGCCCGACTGCGCGCGTACGGGGCGATCCCGTGCGAGGTGCCGACCATCGCGGTCGAGCCGCCGCGTACCCCCGCCCAGATGGAGCGGGCGGTCAAGGGCCTGGTCGACGGCCGGTACGCCTGGGTGATCTTCACCTCGGTGAACGCGGTCCGCGCGGTCTGGGAGAAGTTCGCCGAGCACGGCCTGGACGCCCGGCACTTCGGCGGCGTCAAGATCGCCTGCATCGGCGAGGCGACCGCCGACGCGGTGCGCGACTTCGGCATCCAGCCGGAGCTGATCCCCGCGGGCGAGCAGTCATCCGAGGGGCTGCTGGCCGAGTTCTCGCCGCACGACGAGATCCTCGACCCGGTGGGCCGGGTGCTGCTGCCGCGCGCCGACATCGCCACCGAGACCCTCGCCGCCGGGCTGACCGAGCGCGGCTGGGAGGTCGACGACGTGACCGCGTACCGGACCGTCCGGGCGGCCCCGCCGCCCGCCGAGATCCGCGACGCGATCAAGTCGGGCGGGTTCGACGCGGTGCTCTTCACGTCCTCCTCGACAGTGCGCAATCTCGTCGGTATCGCCGGGAAGCCGCACGCCCGTACCGTGGTTGCAGTGATCGGGCCCAAGACGGCCGAGACCGCGACGGAGTTCGGCCTGCGGGTCGACGTCCAGCCTCAGCACGCCTCGGTGCCCGACCTGGTGGAGGCGCTCGCCGCCTACGCCGTCGAGCTGCGCGAGAAGCTCGCCGCCATGCCGGCGAAGCAGCGCCGCGGTTCGAAGGTGCAGGGGCCGACCGCCCTCCGCTTCCGCTGAGCGTTCCGGGAGGCCCGTCATGCCGTACCCCGAGATCCGGCCCCGCCGGCTGCGTCGCAACGCGGCCGTGCGGCGGCTGGTGTCCGAGACCCGCGTCGACCCGACCGAGCTGGTCGTGCCGATGTTTGTCAAGGAGGGGCTGACCGAGCCGCGGGCCATCGGCTCGCTCCCGGGGGTGCTCCAGCACTCCCGGGACTCGCTGCGCAAGGCCGCCGCCGAGGCGGTCCAGGCGGGCGTGGGCGGGATCATGCTGTTCGGGGTGCCGGCGGAGCGGGACGAGACCGGCTCCGGCGGGATCGACCCGGCGGGCATCCTCAACGTCGCCATCCGGGACGTGGTCTCCGAGGTGGGCGACGCCACCGTGGTGATGAGCGACCTCTGCCTGGACGAGTTCACCTCGCACGGGCACTGCGGCCTGCTCACCCCGGACGGCGCCGTGGACAACGACGCCACCCTGACCGCGTACGCCGACATGGCGGTGGCCCAGGCCAACGCCGGGGTCCACATGGTCGGGCCGTCCGGGATGATGGACGGCCAGGTGGGCGTGGTCCGCCGGGCCCTGGACGCCGCGGGCCACCAGGACGTCTCCGTGCTGGCGTACGCCGTGAAGTACGCCTCCGCGTTCTACGGCCCGTTCCGCGAGGCGGTGGAGTCGGCGCTGGAGGGTGACCGGCGCACCTACCAGCAGGACCCGGCGAACCTGCGGGAGTCGCTGCGCGAGGTCGAGCTGGACGTGGCCGAGGGCGCCGACCTGGTGATGGTCAAGCCGGCCCTGCCGTACCTCGACGTGGTGTCGGCGGTCCGGGCCGCAGTGGACGTCCCGGTCGCCGCCTACCAGGTCTCCGGCGAGTACGCGATGGTCGAGGCGGCCGCCGCGAACGGCTGGATCGACCGCGAGCGGGTGATCATGGAGACGCTCACCTCGATCCGTCGGGCCGGCGCGCAGGTCATCCTCACCTACTGGGCCGTCGAGGCCGCCCAGCTGCTGCGCCAGCGCTACTGACCCGATCCCCCCAGCCCCTGGTCCCGGGCCGGTTGCGCCGCTGCCAGCGTGCCGGCCGGCGGCTGGCGGCCGGGGTCGTCCGGTCCGGCGGCCGGGGGTCGCGCGGTCCGGCGGCCGGGGTCGTCCGGTCCGGCGGCCGGGTGTCCGCGCCGTCTTGCGGCCGTTCGCCGATGAAGGCTCCGCAGGCTGATCGGCCAAGGTGCCCGGCTCGTAGGCAGAGCATGTGTGGCGATGAACGGTGCGATCACCGTGCGTAGTGCGCCAGCGGCTGCCGCCCACCCTGTCTCGGACACTTTGCTCTGCTGCCACGGACGCGACAGGCACGGTGGGTGAGTGTCGCGTCCGTGGCAGCAGAGCAAAGTGTCGCGACCGCCATGCCGGCCCGCTACCCGCCCTCGGCAGAATTACCTGCTCAGCGCCTTCTGCATCGGTCAGGGCCAAGGACGGGTCGCGACAGGCCCCACTCCTTGACTACGCACGGTCATTTCCGTCGCCAACAGGCCGCCCCTCACCCAGGGTGATCCGCCACGGCTGGTGGTCAGCGGTGGTTTTCCACAGGCGCGTTGGTTGTCCACAGGCTGAGCGGGCGGGGTCGCGGCGGGCACGCGTCGAGCTTCATGGTGTGGGCATGGATGATGCCGATCCGACCACCCGGGAGTCCGCGGAGTCCGGCGCGCGGGACGGTGAACCGCCCTGGCCGGTCGCGGGCGTGGTGCGCGCGATCCGCCGCCGGGCCGACGCCAGCCAGCGGGAGCTCGCCCGGAAGGCGGGGCTGCATCCGGGCACGATCGGCAGGATCGAGAGCGGTTCGTTGACGCCGAGCATTACGGTGCTGTGCCGCATCATCGCGGTAGCCGGCCAGCGGTTGGCGGTGGTCGATGAGGCCGGGCGGGTGCTGATCCCGATGGGCGACCGGGAGGACATCCGGGACGGCGCGGAGCGCCGCTACCCCTCGCACCTGGACACCATCCTCGACCCGGAGCCGGGCGAGTGGTGGGCGGACGTCTACGGCCTGGCCCGACCGCCCGAGACGTTCTACCGCGACCGGGCCGTCCGGGACGCGATGCGCCGACGCAGCCAGTGGGAGGTGCGGGTGGCGAAGTACCGCAGCGATCCGCCGCCGCCTTCGGTCCGCCCGGCCTGGCGACGGGCCGAACCGCCCCCGCCCCAGGCCCGACCGGCCTGGTGACGGGCCGAACCACCCGTGACGAGCGACGGCCCGTCGGCCGGGAGGTTCCCCGGGCCGACGGGCCGTCATCAATACGCCCGAACGTCAGTCGTCGTTCGTGATGGTGCCGATCGCCAGCGGGTCGGCGAGCCGCAGGTTGGGCACCCCGGCGACCGCGATGGTGAGCTTCTCGTTCGCCTCGACCCGCCGGTCACCGCGGACGGTGATCGGGAAGGCCAGGCTGGTCTGCCCGGCGGCCAGCGTCCGGCAGCCCAGGTACGGGTCGAAGTCCGAACCGGCCTGGGCGGTCAGCCCCGCAGTGGCGGCGCAGATCAGCGCCGGCTCGGACAGCGGCCGGGAAACCGTGACGTTGAACGTCAGCTGGGTGGTGCCCCGGTCGCCCTCGACCACCGACGCGTCGGCCACCCGCAGCGACGCCTGGCTGCGGAACCGGGCCACCTGCGGGTCGTGGTCGCTGGAACCGCGCGACCCGTCCCCGGTGAACTCGGCCGGCCAGTCGGCGTTGACGTGCGCCGCCCGCACCTGCACCAGGTCGTCGTGCAGCCGGTCGTTGACGAACAGGTTGTCCAGCGTCTGCGCCTGCCCCTGGAAGCTGTAGGAGTAGGCGGACGCCGGCACGTCGGCGACCAGGTCGTCCCAGAGGTTGTGCAGTCCGGCCTCGTAGAGCGGCGCCAGCTGGTCCGACGGGGTCGGGTTCGCGGCCGTCGCGATCGGGTCGTCCGGGCGGGGGAAGACGTTCAGGTCCCCGCCGTAGATCACCCGGGCGTTCGGGTCGGACTTCTCGATCGCGGTGACGATCGCCGCACCGTACCGGGCCTGCTCGGTGCGCTGCCCGACCCGGCTGTCCGGCCCGGATGAGTAGTGGTTGCTCAGCGCGTACAGGGTGTAGGACTCGCTGCGACCCGGCACCGCCTTCACCACGAACTTGCCCAGCTGCGGCGCCCGGGTGAAGACGTTGTTGCCGTCCTTGCCGGTCGACGTGTCGGTGTCGGCGGGCAGCACCGCGTTGAGCGCCTTCGGGTTCTGCACGTCCGCGTTGGACGCCAGGCCCGCCGCCCGGTAGTCCACCGTCGGCGCGGTGCCGAGCAGCGGGTCCGTGGCGGTGGCCTGGGCCAGCGACAGCCGGTCCGTCCGGTACAGGAACGCGGCGGTGATGCCGCGCGCGTCCGCGCCGGTCCGGTCGTACGTGGCCGCGTACGCCGGGCCGCCGTCGGCCGCGATGGCCAGCGCCAGCTCCTGGATGGTGTCCGGCGCGCCGTCGGCGTTGTCGGTGTCACCGCAGACCAGCTCGCTGCCGGAGACCGTGCAGATGTCCTGGTCCTCGGCCTCCTGCACCAGGATCAGGTCCGGCGCGTGCAGGTCCTTGGTGATCTGGTCGGCGAGCGAGTTCAGGTGCTCGCGGTAGTCGGCCTCGTTCGCCGGCACGTAGTCGAACGGCGGGCTGACCCCGGGGCAACCGGAGTTGCCGGTGAAGTCACAGCCGTCGAACGGGTCGTCCCGGAAGTCGTACAGGTTCTCCACGTTGTAGGTCGCGACGGCGACCTCCCGCGCCCGGTCGGCGGCCTGCGGGGGGTTGTTCTTCGACGGGTCGGCCCCGGCGGTGAACTCGGCCTGCTCGACCTGCACGCCGTACTTCGAGAAGGAGTAGTAGACCGCGCCGTACGCGTCGGCGCTCAGGGTGTCGAAGGTGTGCGCCGGCGGCAGCAGAGCGGTGCTGTCCCCGGTGGTGGCCTTGACGCCCATCGTGCCCAGCATGACGCGCTGGCCGTTGCCGTCGTCGAACCGCCGGGGGTCGTTGTCCAGCGGGTGCGAGTCCCGGAACACCCGACGGGCGTACGGGTCGGCGCGGTGCAGCAGCGGGTCGTCCCGGTCGACCACCCAGATCTCCGAGTCGGCGGTGGACGAGAAGACGTCCCGCCCGCTGACCGCGCCGCTGCCGGCACGCACCCGCAGCCGGGCGCCCTCGTGCCGCTCCCAGAAGCGACGCGCGTCGGTCAGCTCCGCCGGCGGCACCGCGTCGGTGACCTCGACGTCGGTGTTCACGTCCAGGCCAGAGGTGATCTTGCGGACCAGCGAGGCGCCGGAGAGCTGGGTCAGGTTGAAGTACTCGGACACCCGGGCCCGGATCACCACCTCGTCGCCGACGGTCGGCACGTAGCCGCCGATCAGCGAGGTGAACGACCCCATGAAGACGAAGATGCCGTCCGAGCTGGTCGGGTCGCCGTCGGTGGCGCCCTTGCGGCTCTGCAGGAAGAAGCCGCGCTGGTCGGCGCCCGAGGACGTCTTGGACAGCGCCAGCTGGGTGACCACACCGCGTACGTCGTACAGGGCGGTGCTGGTGCCGGTGCCGGAGGCCGGCGCGAGCGGGGACCGGTCGGCGTCGCCGGACTCGGCGTCGGTGGTCGGGCCCTGCACCTCGCCGACGGTCAGCTCGCGGGTCACCTGGACCGCCAGCGTGCAGCGGGCGGTGCCGCCGTCGGCGTCGGTCGCGGTCAGCGTCACCGTGTACGAGCCGGCGGGCACCTCGGCGCCCACCGTCACGGTGGCCCGGGCGGTGCCGCCGACCGCGTCGGCCGGGGTGAACGCCGTACGGGTGATCCCGCCGGCGGTCGGCGCCGGGGTGACCCCGGTGACGGCCAGGTCCACGACCGTGTCGTCGGGGTCGGTCGCGGTCACCTCGCGGGTGGCCGCGGTGCCGGCCGCGGTGGTCAGCGCTCCGCCGCAGTTGAGCGTGGCCGGCTGGTCGACCGGGCCGCCGCCGTCCACGGCGTGGGCGCCGAGGCCGTCGAAGGTGTCGGTCGGGAAGCCGGCCCACTGGGCGGCCGGGTCGAACGCGTCCGACGGGTCGGTGTCGCCGGCGGTCACCGACGGCAGCCGGCGCAGGGTGTTGTCGGCGGTGCTGGTGAGGCCGGTGCCCCACTCGGTGCCCGGGTCGACGCCGACCTGGCCGATCGAGTCGAGCACCGTGCCGCCCTTGCGCAGCACGATCGCGTCGTCGCCGTTGAACAGGCTGGACCCGTACGTCTGGTCGGCCTGCGCGAGGATCGCCGGCGCGGCCGAGCTGGCGGCGAAGACGAAGGTGTCGCCGGCCGCGACGGTGCCGGTGAGCGCGATGTTCGTCGACGTGGTCGCGCCGTTGAAGTAGAGCTGGAGCTGGTAGCCGCCGGCGGTCAGGTCGACGGGCGCTCCGGTGCCGTTGAACAGCTCGATCGCCTTGTTGTTCGACGAGCCTTCGACGTACTCGGAGATGAACAGGTCGGTGGGCGCGGCGATGGCCGCGGTGGGAGCGATGCCGAGGACCGGAATGGTGACGACGGCGGCGGTCGCGAGCGCGGCGAATCTGCGGCGCGTGCGCATGGGGCCTCCACGATGGGTGGATGGGAACCCATGCACGTTAAGCGTCGATGCTGTCCGCCGTCCATCGGTCGGACGGCGGCGGGGTTAACGACCGATCAGCGCGCGGGGTCGAGCCGGTGCACCAGCTCGGCCACGTCCACGCTGTACTCGCACCAGTCCCGGTCGGGGCGGTAGCCGAGCTCGGCGTTCACCTTGAGCATCGCCTCGTTGGCCTGGGCGTTCCAGGTCTGCACCTCGCTCAGCTCCGGCTCGGCCGAGCGCAGCTCCAGCAGCATCCGGGCCTTGATCGCCCGGTCGATGCCGTAGCCGCGGTGGTCCTGGGCGACGATGGTGTCGTACTGGTCGGCCCGGGTCGGGTGCTGGGCCGGCACCACCACCTCGGTCAGCCCGGCCACCTCGCCGGAGTGCTCGTGGATGGCCAGCACGATGTACGGCTTCATGCCCCGCCGGTGCAGCGTGTCCAGGCTGTCGCGCAGCCGCTGCGGGTCGTACGAGCTGGGCCGCAGCTCCAGGTCGTCGACGTCGCGCACCTCGGCCTTGGCCCGCGCGTACGCCTCGATCAGCTCGTCCGGCGGGCCGCCCGGGCAGAACTCCAGGTGGTAGCCGGCGCCGACGCCGGTGGACATCACGGCCAGCGCCGGCCAGTCCACCGCGTCCAGGTCCAGCACGCTGCGGGTCTCGACGTACTCCCTGGTGAAGCCCAGCGACTCGTAGAAGCCGACTGCCGGCGTGTCGCCGACCACCTCGACCCCGATCGACTGGAAGCCCTCCTGGTAGACCCGGCGGGCGGCCAGCAGGACCAGGTCACGGCCCAGCCCGGAGCGCCGCGCCGAGGGGTGCACCAGCACTTCCAGCACGCCGATGTCGCCCAGCAGCAGCACGTGCACGTGGCCGACGATCGGGCCGGGATCGTCGGCCGGGCCGGCCTGCGCCACCCAGGAGATCCGCCGCTCGCCCGGCATCACCTCGGAGAGGTACTCCCGCAGCGAGCTCTCCCGCCAGGGGGGATCCTGCGGAAGGTCCGCCGCCAGGACCGCGTTCAGCGTGTCCAGCAGCGACGTGACCTCGTCGGACGACGCGGTCCGAGGATCCCACTCGCGCACCATCACCTGTCCAGCTTGCCGGCAACGGCCGCCCGGGGGAAGTGTCCGGTCCGGCAAAGTACGCGGCCGATCACGTCACGTGCGGCTGGCCTGTCCGTAGCGGTTCGCGGTGTCGAACACGTCCTGGGCGTACCGGCGCACGTCGTTGTAGGAGAGGATGGCCCCCCACCAGTCGCCGGGGATGGTCATGTTCCGCCCGCCGGCGCACAGGTAGCGGGCCGCGGCCAGCGCCGCGTCGTCCAGGTCGTGCGGGTCCTTCCGGCCGTCGTTGTCGGCGTCCGCCCCGATCTGCTGCCAGGTGGTGGGGATGAACTGCATCGGGCCGATCGCCCGGTCGTAGACGGTGTCCCGGTCGAACAGGCCGCGGTCGGTGTCCCTGATCAGCGAGCGGCCGCCCTGGCCGTCCAGCGGGTCACCGATGATCTCCGGCTCGGCCCGCGCGTCGGCGTTCAGTCGGGCGCCGTTGGCCGTTCCGTGCCGGGACTCGACGTACCCGATCGCGGCCAGCGTGGTCCAGCTCAGCTGGCAGCTGCGGTTGGTCTGGGCGAGCACCAGCTCGGCGTAGCCGTACGCCTGCATGGCCACCGGGGGGATGCCCACCTTCGCCCCGGTGGTCCGGGCCCAGCCGGCGAGGGCGGCGGCGGGCCGGGCCGGGCCGGGCGTCCCGCCCGCGGCGGAACCGGTCGGCAGCGCGCCGCCGGGCAGCGCGGTGCCGGCCGGCAGGCTGGGCAGCGCGGTGGCGCCCGGTACGACCGGCGCGCCGGGCACCGCCGGCGCCGCGGTCGGCTGCCCCGACGGCACCCCGAGCCCGGCGCTCGCGGCGGCCTCCGGCGCGGCTGTGTCGGCCGTCCGCACGGCCGCGGGCACCACCAGCGCGCCGGCCGCCGCGGTGGTCGCGATCAGCAGGAACAGGAACAGCGCGGGTACGGTCACCCGTCCGCTGGGCCGCCGCGACCAGGCCCGGGTGGCCCGCGCCGCGCCGACCACCGCCCGCCGGGGCGGGGGCAGCCGCACCGCGTGCGCGAACGGCACCCGTCGCCGCCGGCCCGCCGCACCGGTGGTGGGCGGCGTGGACCCACCCGCCTCAGCACCACCGTCCGGCTCCACCCTCGCGGGATCGCCGTCCGGCTCGGTCTTCGCGGTGTCGTCCGGCTCCGCCTTCGCGGTGTCGCCGGCCGTCGGTGCGAGCGGTGCGGCCCGGTCCTCGGGAGCGGCCGTCGCGGTGTCGTCGTCCCGCTCGCGGGGCTGGGCCGGGACGGTCGAGGCCGACACCTCGTCGCCGGCACCCGTCGGCCCGGCGGTGCCGCCGGCAGGGACCGCCGTCGGGGTGTCGGCCGGGGGGACCGGTCGGCGGGGGCGGGGGATCGCGGCGGGCGCGGTCGTCCCGCCGGGCTCGGGGGCGGCTCCGGAACTGCCCAGCGGCCCGCCGAGCGGGGTCGCCGGACGCAGGGGCCGCACCGTCGATCTGTCCTCGCCGCTCGCCACGGGTCGAGTATCACCCATGCCGGTGCCCGGGTCAGGCCCGGCCGTACCCTGGCGACATGCCCCGCTACGAGTTCCGTTGCCGCGCCTGCGGCGACACGTTCGAGGTCAACCGCCCGATGGCCGAGGCGGCCGCGCCGGCGTCCTGCCCGCGGGGACACGCCGACACGGTGAAGTTGCTCTCCGCCGTCGCGGTAACCGGCCGGGGCACCGGCCCGTCTGCCGCCCCCGCGCCCCCGGCGGGCGGCTGCTGCGGCGGTGGCTGCGGCTGCTGAGCGACCGCCGACCCGCCGAGCTGCCACCGCGCGGCGCATCACCGCGCCGTCGACGCACACCGACCTTGTCCCCGGGAGGGTCGGGTGGCACCGTGGGTCGGAGGTTGCCCGGGCCGTTCTCACGATGCGTGACGGAGCGACCATAGGGCAGGATGGACCACACGTCAGGGGCGGAGGTTCCACGCATGGCGCCAGGGATCCAGCTCCCCACCGGGTGGGTGACCTTCGTGTTCACCGACATCGAGGGCTCGACCCGGTTGGCCCGGCTGCTCGGCCCGGAGTACCGGCCGGTGCTGCGCGAGCACCGGCGGCTGCTGCGCGACACGCTGGCCAGCACCCGTGGGGCCGAGCTGCTGACCGAGGGTGACTCGTTCTTCCTGGCCTTTCCCGACGCCGCCGCCGCGCTGACCGCCTGCCTGACCGCGCAGCGGGCACTGTCCACCCACGACTGGCCGAATCCGGACGCCGTTCCGCGGGTACGCATGGGGCTGCACACCGGGCACGCCGAGCCGCGCGACGGCGAGTACGCCAGCCCGGAGGTGCACCGGGCGGCCCGGGTGGCCGCGGCGGCGCACGGCGGCCAGGTGCTCTGCTCCGCCTCCACCGCGCGGGACGCCGAGCCGCTGCCGCCCGGGGCCTCCCTGCTGGACCTCGGGCTGCACCGGCTGCGCGGCTTCGACGACCGGGAGCGGCTCTTCCAGCTGGTGGCGCCGGGCCTGGAGCGGGAGTTCCCCCGGCCGCGTACCGCCGACGCGGTGGCGCACAACCTGCCCACCCAGGCCACCTCGTTCGTCGGCCGGGAAACCGAGCGGGCCGAGTTGGGCCTGCTGGTCCGCCAGCACCGGCTGGTCACCGTGCTCGGCGCCGGAGGCGGTGGCAAGACCCGGCTGGCGGTGGAGCTGGCCGCCGGCCTGGTCGAGGCGTACCCGGACGGGGTGTGGTTCGTCGACATCGCCACCGTGACCGACCCGGGGTTGGTGGCGTTCGCGGTGGCCGCGGTGCTCGGGCTGCGTCCGGAGCCGGGCCGCCCGGTGCTGGACACCCTGGTGGAGTACGCCGCCTCCCGCCGGACGCTGATCGTGCTGGACACCTGCGACGCCCAGCCGGGGGCCTGCGCCGAGGTGGCCACCCGGCTGCTCGCCGGCGGTGGCGGGGCGCGGGTGCTGGCCACCAGCCGGGAGAGCCTCGGGCTGGCCGGTGAGGTGATCTGGCGTATTCCGCCGCTGTCGGTCGAGCCCCGGTCCGGCCGGGAGAGCGACGCGGTGGCGCTGCTGATGGACCGGATGGCGGCGGCCCGGGGCGGCCGGCCGCCGGACTGGGCGGAGATGGTCGACCTGCGCCGGGTGGTGCAGCGGCTGGACGGGCTCCCGCTCGCCATCGAGCTGGCCGCCGCCCGGCTGCGGGTGCTCTCCGCCGGGCAGCTCGTGGCCCGGCTGGACGACGTGCTGGGCACCCTGGACGCCGGGCGCGTCGAGCCGGAGCCGCCCACCGACCGGGCCTGGAGCGGTAACCAGCAGGACACCGTGGACCTGGTCGCGGCGGCCGCCGGGGCGACCCCGCCCAGCCCGGCGCACCGGGCGGTGCAACGCTCCGCGGTGGAGCGGCACCTGACCATCCAGGCCACCGTCACCTGGTCGTACCGCACGTTGGGGCCGCGCGCGGCCCGGCTGCTGCGCTGGCTGTCGGTCTTCGCCGGCCCGGTCGACCTGGCCACGGTGGAGTGGCTGCTCGACGACGACCCGCTCGACCCGCTGTCGGTGCTGGTGGACAAGTCGATGGTGCTGGCCGAGCCGCGCGCGTCGGGCAGCACGTACCGGATGCTCGACCCGATCCGGGCGTACGCCGCCCGCCGGCTGGTCGAGGCGGGCGAGGAGCGGGTCGCCCGGGACCGGCACGTGGCCTGGGCGGCGCACGCGTTGGAGCGGGCGGGCCTGGGCCCGGACGGGCGCCCGGTCACCCTGTCGCTGTACGCACTGGACCCGCTCGCCGGTGAGTTGCGCGCGGCGCTGCGCTGGTGCGCCAACGGGGGCAGCGCCCGGGCCGGGCTGCGGCTGGCCGGTGGGCTGGACCAGTGGTGGCGGGAGCGCGGCCTGTCCCGCGAGGCGCGGCTGTGGCTGTTCCGGCTGTACGGCCGGATCGCCGAGAGCGGTGAGTCGATCCCGGAGGCGGACTGGGCGGCGGCGTACCACCTGCACTCGCTGCACGCCGGCGCGGACGGCGAGTTCGCCGAGGAGCTGCGGTTCTCCCAGCGGGCCGAGGCGGCGGCTCGGCAGGCCGGCGACGCCGGGCTGCTCGCCCGGGTGCTCGCCGGCCGGGCCGCGCCGCTGATCGACATGGGGCAGTTCGCCGAGGCGGAACGGATCTGCCGGGAGGTCATCGACTGGGCGCGTGAGCAACAGGTCGTCGAGGACGCGCTGTTCGCCGGCTACAACCTGGCCGAGCTGCTGTGGCGGCGTGGGGCGCTGGACGAGGCGGCCGAGCTGCTCGGCGCGTCCCGGCCGGTGGAGGCGGCCCGCCCGGTCGAGCGCGGGCGCCGCTCAGTGGACATGCTGCTCGGCATGGTGGCGCTGGCCCGCGGTGACCTGGTGGCGGCGCACGAGCACCTGCTGGTGGCGCTGCGGTCCCGGATGAGCCACGGCTACCACGGCCGGGCCTGCGACACGGTCAGCGCGGTCGCGGTGCGCTGCGCGGCCGGCGGTGACCTGGTGACCGCCGCCCGCCTCTTCGGCGCCGCCCAGGCGACCCGGACGAAGCTACGGGCCGCGCCGGGCATCTACGGCAGCTACTGGGTGGAGCAGCAGGCCCGGCTGCGCGGCGTGCTCGGCGACGCGGCCTTCGACCGGGCGTACGGCGAGGGGAGCGAGCTGGGTCTGGAGGAGGCCGCCGCGCTGGCCCTGGCCGTGGAGCACCCGGATCTGGCCGCCGGCTCGGCCCGGTTCGGCGACGCCGTCCCGGCGGCCCCCCGGCAGCCGGCGGGCACCCCGGAGCCGGTCGACCCGGAGCGCACGGTCGACCTGTCCCGGCGGTCGGCGCTGGACCGCCGCGGCCGGCCCTGACCCGCTCGGTGCCTGCCCGGGCGGCCCGCCGCGCGCCACGGGGTGGCTGCCGCGCGCGACGGGCGGCGGGGGGTCAGCCGCGCAGTGCGGCCGGGCCTCACCGGATCACCCGCCCCCGCCCGGCCGGGCTCTCGTTCCAGGTCCGGTCCAGCGCCGTCACCAGATAGGTGTACGCGGCGCCGGGCCGGGCGGTGTCGTCCCGCCAGGACCGCACGCCGCCGTTCCCGTCGGCGCGCACCGTGCCGACCAGGTGGGCGGCGTCGGCGAGGCCGCACCGGTCGACCGGGCCCGAGCCGTCGAAGCGGTAGACCGCGTACGAGGTGGCGGCGCCGAACGGGCCGCGACCGTCGGCGGGCTGCCGCCAGCTCAGGCGTACCCCGTCGGTGGTCCGCCGCCCGCCGGTGACCACCGGGGGCAGCAGCGGCTTCGCCGGCAGGTGCGGCATGGCCGGGACGAGCGCGGGGCGGGAGTAGTGCGCGGCGGCGTACCGGTCGGTGGCGCCGAGCCGGTTCGCGCGTACCTGGGTGGCCGAGAAGTGCACGTTGCCGAGCACCTCCGGGTACGACCGGTTGAGCGTGAGGTGGTCGGACAGCTCGTCCGGGTCCTGCCAGTCCGGCCCGTACGCCGGGTCGCCGCTCTTGTAGTCGGCCTGGCCGACGTAGAGCTGGACGTGGGTGCCGCGCACCTGCTCGGCCCACCACGGCACCAGCCGGGCGTAGTCGGCGGCCGGGTACTGGCCGATGTACCAGTAGAGCTGCGGCACCACGTAGTCGATCCACTCGTTCCTGATCCACTTGCGGGTGTCGGCGGAGATGGTGTCGTACGACTGGCTGCCGGTGGTGTCCGAGCCGTTCGGGTCGGCGGAGGCGTTGCGCCAGATGCCGAACGGGCTGACCCCGAACCTCACCCACGGCTTGGCCGCCTTGATCTTCTCGCCCATCTCCCGGACCAGCAGGTCGATGTTGTCCCGTCGCCAGTCCGCCCGGTCGGTGAAGCCCCGGCCGTACGCGGCGAAGGTGGCGTCGTCGGGCACCTGGTACGTGCCGCTCGGGTACGGGTAGAAGTAGTCGTCGAAGTGCACACCGTCGATGTCGTACCGGCGGACCGCGTCGAGCATCGCGGTCTGCACGAACTCGCGGACCTCGGGGACCCCGGGGTCGTAGTAGAGCCGGCTGCCGGCGACCCCGGCCGGCGGGTAGGCGAAGACCCAGTCCGGGTGTGCCCGGGCCGGGTGGTCGGGGGCGAGCTTCGCCAGGTCGGCGCCGGCCCCGCCGGGGGCCGGCATGGAGACGCGGTACGGGTTGAACCATGCATGGAACTCCAGGTTCCGCCGGTGCGACTCGGTGACCAGGAAGGCCAGCGGGTCCCAGCCCGGGTCCTGCCCGCGCACCCCGGTCAGGTACTCCGACCACGGCTCGTACGGCGACGGCCAGAACACGTCGGCGGTCGGCCGGACCTGCACCACGACGGCGTTGTGGTGCAGCCGCTGCGCCAGGTCCAGCCAGCTGCGGTACTCGGCCTGCTGGGCGGCCACCCGGTCGGGCGCGGTCTGCGAGGCCCTGCTCGGCCAGTCGATGTTGACCACCGACGAGATCCACATGGCCCGGAACTGCCGCTTCGGGGTGGCCGGGTCGGTGACGCAGGTGGCGCCGGGCGGTTGCGGCGCGGCGTGCGCGGCGGCGGGAGCCGGCGCGCCGAGCAGCGCCACGACCAGCCCGGCGGCGCCGAGTCGGATTGCCCTCATCTGCGGTGGTGTCCCTTCCGTCGCATCGTGCGCAAAGGTCGATAACATTCGTCGACAGCGATTCTTCGATGGAAGGAAAGTTTCACATCGTCCGGATCGGGCGCAAGGGTTCTGAACTGGGTGTCTGGTCCGTGCTGCGGGCGGCCGTCGTGGCGATCCGGGTCACACCGCACCGGGTGACCGCACCCACACGTCCGGTCAGCGCCCGATTGGGGAGAGAAGTGGCGGTTGACGAAGGTCCCCGCTGGGTAGCATCGCCGATCGCCGGCTGCCGACGGGGCGGCCGCACGGCGGGAGGAGGTGGGCGCGGTGTCCGTGTTGCGGACGAAACCCATCAAGGACGTGATCGCCCAGGGTGAGGTCGACGGCACCGACGGGCGGCTCGGTCTGAAGCGGCACCTCGGGGCCAAGGACCTGACCGGCTTCGGCATCGGCATCGTGATCGGTACCGGCATCTTCACCCTCACCGGCATCGAGGCGCGGGACACCGCCGGGCCGGGCGTGGTGATCTCGTTCGGCATCGCCGGCGTGGTCGCCCTGCTCGCCGCGCTCTGCTACGCGGAGCTGGCCTCCAGCGTGCCGACCGCCGGCAGCGCCTACACCTACGCGTACGCGACGATGGGCGAGATCGTCGCCTGGATCATCGGCTGGGACCTGCTGCTGGAGTTCGCGCTCGGCGCGGCGGTGGTCGCCCGAGGCTGGTCCGGCTACCTGGCCGAGCTGTTCGGCCTGCCCACCGCCTGGTTCGGTGAGGAGGGCAGCATCGTCAACATCGGCGCGATCGCGATCGTGCTGCTGCTCGGCGTCATCGCCACCGTGGGCATCCGCGAGTCCGCCCGGGTGACCAATGTGCTGGTGCTGGTCAAGGTCGCCATCTGCGCCTTCGTGGTGATCGCCGGCCTGTTCTTCGTCAAGGCCGCCAACCTCAGCCCGTTCATCCCGCCGGCCCAGCCCGCGGGCGCCGGCGACGACGGCATCAAGCAGCCGGTCACCCAGGCGATCTTCGGGCTGGAGCCGTCGGTCTTCGGCTTCGCCGGCGTGCTCAGCGCCGCCGCGGTGGTGTTCTTCGCGTACACCGGCTTCGAGGCGGTGGCAAACCTCGGCGAGGAGACCAAGCGCCCGAAGCGGGACCTCACCCTGGGCCTGCTCGGCACCCTGCTGATCTCCACCATCCTCTACATCGGCGTCTCGCTGGTCGTGGTCGGCATGGTGCCGTACGGCGAGATCGACCGCGGTGCCCCGATCGCCTCCGCCTTCAACGCCGTCGGCGCCGGCTGGGCCGGGGTGCTGGTCTCCATCGCCGCGGTGGCCGGCCTGACCAGCGTCATCCTGGTCGACCTGGTGGCCATGGGCCGGATCGGCTTCGCCATCTCCCGGGACGGGCTGATCCCGCCGGCGGTCGCGAAGGTGCACCCGCGCTGGGGCACCCCGTACCGGATCACGATCGTGATGACGGTCGCGGTGGCGCTGCTGGCCGGCTTCCTGCCGCTGTCCGCGCTGGCCGACCTGGTCAGCATCGGCGCGCTCTGCGCCTTCGTGATCGTGTCGATCGCGGTGCCGATCCTGCGCCGCCGGCGGCCCGACCTGGAGCGGCCGTTCAAGGTGCCGTTCTCCCCGGTGCTGCCGATCGTCTCCGCGCTGGCCTGCTTCTACCTGATGCTCAACCTGTCGGTGGAGACCTGGATCCGGTTCCTGATCTGGATGCTGCTCGGCGGGATCATCTACTTCGGCTACGGCTACCGCCGCAACCGCCTGGCCCAACACGAGCCCGCCGTCGCCCCCGCCCCCCGCAACCCGTCCACGGACAGCTGACCCCGCACGCCTCCATCGGCCCTCGTTCACGGAAAGAGTGGCTATTCCGGCTGGAATAGCCACTCTTTCCGTGAAACTGCGCGCCGAGGGGTGGGAGGGGGTTAGGGGCGGGGGTGGGGAGTGGTCGTGGGGCCGTTGACCACCGGGTTGCCGTTGGGCCAGGTGACTTCGTCGAGCCAGACCTGGCGGCCGGGGTCGGTGCTGCCCTCCTGGCCGGGTGGCCAGGCGTGGTAGACCAGCCAGGTGCGGCCGTCCTTCTCCACCATCGAGGCGTGGCCGGGGCCGGAGGCCACCTCGTTGGTCTTCAGGATCGGGTTCTCCGGCGCCTTGACGCACGGGCCGGTCGGGCTCTCGCAGACCGCGTAGCCCTCCGCGTAGGTGTCCTTGTCGTACGCGTTCGCGGCGAAGAACAGGTACAGCCGGCCGTCCCGGCGGTGGAAGAACGGGCCCTCGATCAGGGCGCCCTCCCACGGCTCGGTCTGCTTCAGCAGCTTCGTCGGCTGGCCGACCAGGGTGAGCCCGTCGTCGGCGAGCCGCTGCGACCAGAGCCAGGTGTCCACGCCGATCGCGTTGCCGTCGTTCTTCCACAGCAGCCAGAGGCTGCCGTCGGCGTCCCGGAACGGGCTGGCGTCGATCGACCCGCCCAGCTCGTCCTGGCAGATCAGCGGGCCGGTGCTGTCGTCCCGGTACGGACCCTGCGGCGCGGCGGCCACCGCCCGGCCGACGCACTGCCGGCCGGCGGCCCGGCCCGCCACCGTGTAGTAGAGCCCGAAGCGGTCCTCGGCGAGCTGGATCACCTCCGGCGCCCAGGTCTTTCCGGCGTCCGCCCAGCTCGGCAGCTCGGGCAGCGCCTCGGTCGACTCCGACCAGTCGACCAGGTCGGCCGAGCGCCGCACCGGCACGTTCTGGCCGCCGGCGTTGGTGTGGAACAGGAACCACTCGTCGCCGACCCGGACGGCGAACGGGTCCGGTGCGTCGGCGCGGACCACCGGGTTGGTGAACATCTCGTCTCCCGTACTCGTGAAGGTGTCGCTCGGGCCGTCGGCGCAGCCGGCGACGAGCAGTGCGGCGGCGAGGATCGCCGCCGCACCGCGTCGCCGGGGAGAACCGGCCGTCATCCCTTCAGACCGCTGCGGGAGACGCCCTGGATGATGTGCCGCTGGGCGGCCACGAACAGGATCAGCACCGGTACGCTCGCCAGCACCGCGCCGGCCATGATCACCGGGTAGTCGCTGACGTAGGCGCCCTGCAGCAGGCCCAGCCCGGCGGGCAGGGTCAGCCGCTCGGGGCTGAACAGCACGTAGATCGGCCAGAGGAAGTCGTTCCAGTTGGTCAGGAACGACAGCACCGCCAGGGTGGCCAGGGCCGGCTTCGACAGCGGCAGCAGCACCCGGCTGAAGATCTGCCAGTGGTTCGCCCCGTCCAGCACCGCGGCCTCCTCCAGCTCGCGCGGGATGGAGATGAAGAACTGCCGCAGGAAGAACACCCCGAACGCGCTGGCCGCGCCCGGCACGATGATCACCGTGATGGTGTCCAGCCAGTTCAGCCGGTCGGCGATCACGAAGTTCGGGATGATCAGTGAGGTGGGCGGGATGAACAGCGTGCCCACGATCAACGCGAACAGCAGCCCCCGGCCGCGGAACCGCATCCGGGCCAGCGCGTACGCGGCCATCGAGGCGGTCGTCAGCACCAGCAGCGCGTGCAGCGTGGCGGCCAGCATGCTGTTGACGAACCAGCGCAGCACCGGGTTGGCGGTGCTGCCGAGGATCTGCTGGAAGCCGTACGTGGATAACGGGTTGGGCAGGAAGCTCGGCGGGATCTTCTGCGCGTCGCCGTAGGTCTTCACCGAGGTGATGACCATCCAGACCAGCGGGGTGAGGAACACCAGGGCCAGCAGCACCAGGATGGCGTAGCGGCCGGATCGGCGGAGTGCGGTCATGGTCGTCTCCTCAGTCTTCCCGGAACCGGAAGAACCGGAAGTTGACGATGCTGATCACGGTCAGCGCCAGCGCGAAGACGATGCTCATCGCGGCCGCCCGGCCCGCGTCGTTGTCCCGCAGCCCCTCGTCGACGATCCGCCAGACCACCGTCCGGGTCTGCTCGCCGGGCGCCCCCTGGGTGATCAGGAACGACTGCCCGAAGACGTTCGCCGAGGCGAGGATCGTGGTGGTCAGCACGAAGAGCATCACCGGGCGCAGCCCGGGCAGGGTCACGTTGCGGAATCGCTGCCAGCCGTTCGCGCCGTCCATCCGGGCCGCCTCGTACAGCTCCGGCGAGATGTCCTGCAGGCCGGCCAGGTAGATCACCGCGTTGAATCCCGACGTCCACCAGACGGTCACCCCGATCAGGGACACCCAGGCCCACGGCACGTCGGTCACCCAGGGGGTGTCCGACGGCAGGCCGACCGCGCCGAGCAGCCGGTTGACCAGGCCCAGGTTGGCGTCCAGCAGGAAGCGCCAGAGCAGGCCGATCACCGCCACCCCGAGGACGTACGGGGCGAAGTAGACGGCCCGGAAGAACGTCCGGCCCGGGAACGACCTGTTCAGCAGCAGCGCCAGCCCGAGCGGGATGACCACCAGCAGCGGCACCGAGAAGACGGTGAAGATCGCGGTGGCCTTGACGCTCGACCACCAGTCGCCGTAGATGGCCGACTCGCTGTCGAACAGATCCTGGTAGTTGTCCAGCCCGACGAAGGGCCGGTTGGGCAGTTGCAGGTCCCACTGGTGCACGCTGAGCCAGACCCCGAACAGGATCGGCAGCAGCCCGAACGCCAGGAACAGGACCAGGTACGGCGCGAGGAAGAGGTACGGGGTCGCGCGGTTGCCCCGCTGTGTCGCGCCTCGGCGGTTCTTCCCGCCCGCCGAGGGCGGCGCGTCCTTGCGCGCCGCCCCCGCCTCGATCACGTCCGCCACGGCGGACTCAGTTCCCGTACTTCTTGCGGTTGTCCTCGAGCTGCTTGTTGGCCTTGGCCACGCCGTCGTCGAGGGCCTGCTTCGGCGACTTCTTGCCCAGCGCCGCCTCGTTGAACGAGGTGTAGAAGGTGGTGATCACCTCACCGAGCCCCGGCGCGGCGGGCGGGAAGGCGGCGTACTCCAGCTCCGGCGCCAGCGTCGAGATGTCCTTCAGGCCCTTGAACTCGGCGCTCTCCCGGACCTCCTTGCGGGCCGGGATCTGGCCGCCCTTGGCCCAGTCCAGCGAGTGCTGGCTGAGCCAGTTGATGAACACCTTGGCGCCGGAGATCTTGTTGTTGTCGGCGGCGCGCTGCTTGACGATGGTGAAGTTGTGCGAGTTCGCCCAGGCGGCCTTCTGGGTGCCGATCTGCGGCAGCTGCGCCACGCCGATCTGCGCGTTCGGGTCCTTGGCGATGTCGTTGATCTGCCAGATGCCGTTCCAGTTGAACGCGTTCTTGCCGCTCTTGAGCGCCAGGTAGTCGGCGTCCTGGCCGACGTTGGCCGGGGAGTGACCCTGCTTGATCAGGTCCACCAGCCAGGTGCACGCCTCGACGGCCTGGTCGGAGTTGAAGGTCGCCTTGGCCACCTCGGCGTCGAACAGGGTGCCGCCCCACTGGTGCAGCAGCGAGTAGAAGGTCATCCCGCCGGTGAACTGGAACGGGCTGATCCAGAAGCCCTGCACACCGGACTTCTTCAGCTCGGTCAGCGCCGCGGTGTACTCGTCCTTGGTGGTCGGCGGCTTGTTCGGGTCGAGGCCGGCCTTCTGCATGACGGCCTTGTTGTAGTAGAAGCCCAGCGGGTGCATGTCCAGCGGGATGCCGTACCGCTTGGAGTTGTAGATGCCGCCCTTCCAGACGGTCGGCGCGAAGTCGCCCTCGTTCAGCTCCAGCGTCTTGGCCACGTCGTCCAGCTCGGTGATCACGCCGCGGGCGGCGAAGGTGGCCAGCTGGTCCATGTGCATGACCGCGATGTCCGGCCCCGAGCCGCTGGAGGCCGCGCCGGGGAGCTTGCTGTAGTAGTCCTCCCAGCGGTACGTGTTCACCCCGACCGCGATGTTCTGGTGCTCGGAGTTGAACTGGTCGACGAGCTTCTTGAAGATGTCGCCGTCACCGCCGGTGAAACCGTTCCACAGCTTCAGGTCGACCTTGGGGCCGGTGTAGTCCTTGCCACCGTTGCCCGCGGCGGCGCCGCCGGACTGGCTGGCGCTGCCGCCGCCGCAGCCGGCCAGGGTCAGCGAGGCGGCCGCGCCGAGGCCGACGCCGAGCCCGAGCAGGCGCCGCCGGCTCATTTCGTTCTGCATCATGGGGTCTCTCCTTGGGGGACGGGTGGAGTATTACCTGGTCAGGGCCGGGTCGTGAAGCGCAGCACGTTCCAGGAGACCGCCGGCAGGCGCACCGAGCACCGGCCGCCGTCGGGGGTGGGGGTGGGCAGTTCCCGAGGCGTCACCCGGTCGGGGTCGGCCTCGGTGTTGATCGCCTCCGGGTCGTCCCCGGCGGCGACGGTCAGGTGTTCCACTCCGCGCAGGGCGGGCAGCCCGCGCAGGTCGAGCTCCAGCGGCAGGTCGGTCGACCCGCGGTTGACCGCGAACACGGTCAGGTCGCCGGACTCCTCGTCGTGCAGCGCGACGGTGTCCAGCACCGGGACGTCGCCGTAGCGCTTCGTCTCGTACGTCGGCGAGACCGGCTCGGTGCGCAGCACGGTGCCCCGGGCGTACCGGGCGGTCAGCGCGAACGGGTGGAAGATGCTCTGCCGCCAGGCCGGCCCGCCGGTGCGGGTGCGGATCGGGGCGATCACGTTGGCCAGCTGCGCCTGGGCGGCCACGCCCACCCGGTCGGCGTGCCGGAGCAGGGTGATCAGCAGGTCGCCGACCACCACCGCGTCGACCGCGGTGAAGTCGTCCTCGATCAGCGCCGGCGCCTCGACCCAGCCGCGCCGGTCCAGGTCGGCCTGCAGGCGCGACTCGTACCAGATGTTCCACTCGTCGAAGGAGACCTTGAGCTTGCGCTTCTGTCGCAGCTTGGCGGCCACGTGGTCGGCGGTGGCCACCACGTCGGTGATGAAGGCGTCCATGTCCACGGCGGAGGCGAGGATGCTGGCCCGGTCGCCGTCGGACGGGTCGTAGTAGGTGTGCGCGGAGATGTAGTCGACGTGCTCGTAGGTGTGCTCCAGCACGGTCGCCTCCCAGGAGGCGAAGGTGGGCATCCGGCTGTTCGAGCTGCCGCAGGCCACCAGGCTGATCGAGGGGTCGATCATCTTCATCGCCCGGGCGGTCTCGGCGGCGAGCCGGCCGTACTCGTGGGCGGTCTTGTGGCCGACCTGCCACGGGCCGTCCAGCTCGTTGCCGAGGCACCAGAGCTTCACCCCGTACGGGTCCTCGGCGCCGTTCTTGCGGCGCAGGTCGGACAGCTGGGTGCCGCCCGGGTGGTTGGCGTACTCCAGCAGGTCGCAGGCCTCCTGCACGCCGCGGCTGCCCAGGTTGACCGCCATCATCGGCTCGACGCCGGCCTCGGCGGCCCAGGTCATGAACTCGTCCAGGCCGAAGGCGTTGGTCTCGATCGTCTTCCAGGCGAGGTCGAGCCGCCGGGGCCGGTCGCCGACCGGGCCGACGCCGTCCTCCCAGCGGTAGTTCGAGACGAAGTTGCCGCCGGGATACCGGACCACCGAGACGCCCAGCTCGCGGGTCAGGTCGAGCACGTCGCCGCGCAGCCCGCGGGCGTCGGCGCTCGGGTGCCCGGGCTCGAAGACGCCGCCGTAGACGCATCGCCCCATGTGTTCGACGAAGGAGCCGAACAGCCGCCGGTCGGCGGGCCCGATCGCGAAGGCCGGATCGATCGTCAGCTGCGCTCTCACCACGGTGTGTCACCTTTCGTTGCCGTACCCGGGTGACTGCGGTCACGCCGTACCAGCGTTTCTACAACGTTGTAAGCAACGTTGTAAAGCATTCGTTACACGATAGAGTCCGAGGCGGTAACCCGCAGAAGGGACGACGGCGTGCGGCACAGGCTGAAGGACGTCGCCGAACGGGCCGGAGTCTCGGTCAAGACGGTGTCGAACGTGGTCAACGGGTACGTGCACGTCCGGCCGGACACCAGGGCCCGGGTCGAGGAGGCGATCGTCGAGCTCAACTACCGGCCCAACCTCTCCGCCCGTAACCTGCGCAAGGGGCGGACCGGGGTGATCGCCCTGGCCGTGCCCGAGCTGGACATCCCGTACTTCGCCGAGCTGGCCCGGCACGTGGTCGACGCCGCCGCCGCGCACGGCTGGACGGTGCTGATCGATCAGACCGGCGGCGGCCCCGAGCAGGAGCGGGTGGCGGCCGCCGGGATCGGCGACCACATGATCGACGGGCTGATCTTCAGCCCGCTGGCGCTCACCGCCGACGACCTGGCGGGCCTGGACGGCATGCCGATGGTGCTGCTCGGCGAGCGGGTGGACCACGGCCCGGCCGACCACGTGGCGATCGACAACGTGACCGCCGCCCGGGAGATGACCGCGCACCTGATCGGCCTCGGTCGACGCCGGGTCGCCGCGATCGGTTCCCAGCGCACCCCCGAGGGGGCCAGCGCCCGGCTCCGGCTCGCCGGCTACGCCGCCGCGCTCGCCGACGCCGGCCTGGCCTACGACGAGACCCTGGTGGCGCCCGCGCCGGCCTGGCACCGCGCGGACGGCGCCGCCGCCATGCGCCACCTGCTCACCTCGGGGGTACGCCCCGACGCCGTCTTCTGCTTCAACGACACCCTGGCCCTCGGCGCCCTACGCGCCCTGCACGAGGCCGGTCTGCGGGTGCCTGACGACGTGGCGGTGGCCGGCTTCGACGACATCGAGGACGGCCGCTTCAGCGTCCCCACCCTGACCACCATCGCCCCCGACAAGGAGCGGATAGCCCACCTCGCGGTCGACCTCCTCGCCGCCCGCCTCAGCGCCGACCCCGCGCCCCCACCCCAGGAACTCCAGGCCCCCTACCGCCTAACCCCCCGAGAATCCACCCACCCCCGCTGACCCCACCCCCCACCCCCCACCCCACCCACCCCACCCGCTCGCCCGCGTTGATCAAGGAGTTTGCGTCAGCATCGGCGCGATTCTCGACGCAAACTCCTTGATCAACGCGCTGGGGGCAGGGCTGGGTCAGTCGAAGAAGCGGGAGAGGTGGGTGGGGGTGGGTGGGGGCTCGTCGGGGGGTTGCGGGGTGAGGTCGGCGAAGATGCTGGCGCCGTCGCAGCCGGCGTGCAGGGGGTGCCAGCGGGGCTTGGTCGGCGGGCGGCCGAGGCAGATGCCCTTGATGGTCTGCACGTCGAGCAGTCGGACGTGGGTCGGGTCGGCCACCGCGTTCACGTGCCCCCACCAGGGGCTCATCACGTGCAGCACGCCCCCCGGCCGGAGCACCCGGTGGCACTCGTCCACCAGCGGCAGGAAGTCGGGCAGGTGCTCCAGGATGTGCACCGCGAACAGCACGTCGACCGAGTCGTCGGCCAGCGGCAGCGAGCCGGACAGGTCGGCCAGTGCGTCCACCCCGGTCGCCGGGTAGATGTCCAGCCCCAGGTTCGTCGGGTACTGCTTCTGCGGGCCGCAGCCCAGGTCCACCACCACCGGGTCGCGGCCGGCCACCCGCACCCGGCTCCACACCCCGTACACCCCGGCGAGCCGCCCGACCAGGTCGCGGACCAGACGCAGCTGGCCCGGGTCGGCCACCTCGCCGGTCAGGTGCGCGACGCCGCGGTCGAACCGCACCTGTACGGCGAGCCCACGCAGTCGCTCGTCGTGCCGGGCCTGCTCCGCCCAGGCCTCGGCGAGGAACCCGTCGATCGCCCGCAGCCGGTCGGCCGAGGGCGGCGTCTGTGCCAGCGCGACCATGACCACCTCCGGCCGCCCGTTACCCGCATTTTCGCCCGGTATGCGGGGATCACGGGCGACCCCACGCCCGGCGCGGCCCGGGGGAGCGGGGGCGGGTCAGCCGGAGATGGTGCGCCGGCTCGGTCGGCCGGCGCCGCGGATCCGCTGCCGGGGCTGCGGGGTCACCGCCTTCGGCCGCTTGAGGTGGTAGCGGTGCAGCTCGTTGTTGCCCGGCAGCGACGGGTCCTCGCTCATCGCCACCAGCTCCCAGCCCTGGTCACCGGCCCGGTTCAGGTGCGCCAGCGCGGTGTCGCCGTACGGCGTCACGTCGACCATCGAGCCGTCCGGGCCGTACCAGCTGAAGTGGATCTCCCAGCCGACGTCGGTGGTGGCCGCCTGGCGCCGGCGGACGAGCAGCGCGTACTCCCACTTGAGCATGGGAACATTCTGACCCCGAGCGGCCGGCCCGGCACGGATCAATCCTCGGCGATCCGCCCGCCGTCGACCCGCAGCCGCCGTTTCACGCTCACCGCGTCCAGCATCCGCCGGTCGTGGGTGACCAGCAGCAGGGTGCCCGGGTACGTCGACAGGGCCGACTCCAGCTGCTCGATCGCCGCCAGGTCCAGGTGGTTGGTCGGCTCGTCCAGCACCAGCAGGTTGACCCCGCGCCCCTGCAGCAGCGCCAGCGCCGCCCGGGTCCGCTCGCCCGGCGACAGCGTCGCGGCCGGCCGCAGCACGTGCGCCGCGCGCAGGCCGAACTTGGCCAGCAGCGTCCGCGCGTCCGCCGGGCTCAGCTCGGGTACGGCGGCGCCGAACGCGTCGATCAGCGGCTGGTCGCCGAGGAACAGCCCGCGGGCCTGGTCGACCTCACCGACCACCACGCCCGGGCCGAGGGCGGCGTGCCCCTCGCTCAAGGGAAGCCGACCGAGCAGCGCGCCGAGCAGGGTGGTCTTGCCGGAGCCGTTCGCCCCGGTGATCGCCACCCGGTCGGCCCAGTCGATCTGCAGGTCCACCGGGCCGAGGGTGAAGCCGCCCCGGCGGACCACCGCGCCGCGCAGCGAGGCCACGATCGCGCCGGCCCGGGGCGCGGCGGCGATCTCCATCCGCAGCTCCCACTCCTTGCGCGGCTCCTCGACCACGTCGAGGCGTTCGATCAGCCGCTCGGTCTGCTTGGCCTTGGCCGCCTGCTTCTCGGTCGACTCGGCGCGGAACTTGCGGCCGATCTTGTCGTTGTCGGTGGCCTTGCGGCGGGCGTTCTTCACGCCCTTCTCCATCCAGGCGCGCTGGGTGCGGGCGCGGGCCTCCAGCGCGGCGCGGGTGTCCGCGTACTCCTCGAAGTCGGCGCGGGCGTGCCGGCGCGCGACCTCGCGCTCCTCCAGGTACGCGGCGTAGCCGCCGCCGTAGTGCTTGACCTGCTGCTGGGCCAGGTCCAGCTCCAGCACCCGGGTGACCGTGCGGGTGAGGAACTCGCGGTCGTGGCTGACCAGCACGGTGCCGGCGCGCAGCCCGGTGACGAACCGCTCCAGCCGGTCCAGGCCGGCCAGGTCCAGGTCGTTGGTGGGCTCGTCGAGCAGGAAGACGTCGTACCGGCTGAGCAGCAGCGAGGCGAGCCCGGCGCGGGCCGCCTGGCCGCCGGAGAGCCCGGTCATCGGGTGGTCCAGGTCGACGGTCAGCCCCAGCTCGGCGGAGACCTGCTCGGCGCGCTCCTCCAGGTCGGCGCCGCCGAGGTCGAGCCAGCGCTCCAACGCCTCGGCGTACGCGTCGTCGGCGCCGGCCGTGCCCGCGCCGAGCGCCTCGCCCGCGGCGTCCAGCGCCGCCTGGGCGGCGGTGACGCCGGTACGCCGGGCCAGGAAGTCGCGGACCGTCTCGCCCGGCCGCCGCTCCGGCTCCTGCGGCAGGTAACCTACGCTCGCCGTGGGCGGGCTGAGCGAGAGGCTGCCCAGCTCGACCGGCTGCAGCCCGGCGAGGGTACGCAGCAGCGTCGACTTGCCGGCCCCGTTCACCCCGACCAGCCCCACCACGTCCCCCGGCGCGACCACGAGATCGAGGTCGCTGAACAGCACCCGCTCTCCGTGCCCCGCGGCCAACCCCTTGACGATCAACGTAGCGCTCACGAGCCCCGACCCTACCGCCCCGACTCTCCCGCGATCTTGCAGTTTCTGCCCCGACAAAAGCCGCAAGCAGCCCATGTCGAGGGCCGAAAGTGCAAGATCGCGGAGACGGTGGGGGGCGGAGGGGGCAGACTGCTGGGGGTGGTGACCACTCTGGCGATCGATTGTGGGGGCGGGGGGATCAAGGGGTCCGTGCTGGACGAGGCGGGGACCATGCGGGCCCGTCCGTTGCGGGTGCCCACGCCGTACCCGCTGCCGCCCGCGCTGTTCGTGAAGACCCTGCTGGAGCTCGGCGGCCGGCTGCCGGCGGCCGACCGGGTGACCGTCGGGATGCCCGGCATGATCCGGCACGGCGTGGTGGTGGCCACCCCGCACTACGTCACCCGCTCCGGGCCGCGCAGCCGGGTCGACCCCGACCTGGTCGCGGAGTGGTCCGGGTACGACGCGCGCAGCGCCCTGGCCGAGGCGTTCGGGGTGCCGGCACTGGTGCTCAACGACGCTGAGGTGCACGGCGCCGGGGTGGTCGCCGGCACCGGATGCGAGCTGGTGCTGACCCTGGGGACCGGGCTGGGCAGCGCGCTCTTCGACGGCGGGGTGCTCGCCCCGCACCTGGAGCTGTCGCACGCTCCGGTGCGCTGGGGCACCACGTACGACACGTACGTGGGGGAGCCGGAGCGGCGGCGGCTCGGCGACGCGTTCTGGTCCCGGCGGATCCGGCAGGTGGTGGAGGGGCTGCGGCCGGTCTTCCACTGGGACCGGCTCTACCTCGGCGGCGGGAACTCCCGGCTGATCCGGGCCGACCAGGTGGCCCGGATGGGGGACGACGTCGTGGTCGTCCCGAACACGGCCGGAATCGTGGGCGGTGTCCGCGCCTGGGAGCTGACCGCCGGCCGCTCCGCCGCCGGCCGTTCCGGCTGACCGCCGGGGAACACTCGCGGTACGGCTGATGTTGTGCCAGCGTCGGATGAAGTGGCCGGCAACGAGACGAGGAGGTGGGTGAGATGGATCTTCTGGCGGACTACCGGCGGGCGACCATGTTCTTCGAGACGGGTGACCCGGCCGGAGCGGCCCGGCTGCTCGAGCCCATCGTCGCGGCCGAGCCCACCAACTCCTCCGTGCGGCAGCTGCTGGCCCGCTGCTACTTCCAGTCGGCCCAGCTCAACCGGGCCGAGGAGCAGCTGCGCGAGCTGGTCGACCGGGACCCGAGCGACCACTACGCGCACCACGTGCTGGGCCGCACCCTGGAGCGGATGAACCGGTACCCCGACGCGCTGCGGCACCTGCGCATCGCGGCGGCCATGTACTCCACCAACGAGGACTACACGACCGCGCTGCGCCGGGTGGAGAGCCGGGTCGGCGGTCGCTGACGGAGCGAAGGGCAGCCCACCCGGGCTGCCCTTCGTCGTACCTAGGATGGTCTGGTGAAACTCAAGCTCGATCTCCACGACATCTACAACAAGGGCCATGACATCGACCGGGCGCTGCGCGGGATCATGGACGAGGCGGTCGCCAAGAAGGCCACCCTGGTGGAGATCATTCCCGGCAAGGGATCCGGCGCCCTGAAGAAGAAAGTGCTGCGCTTCCTCGACCAGAAGGACGTCAAGCAGCTCTACCACCGGGTGGAGAAGGACTCGAAGAACTTCGGCCGCCTCTTCGTGCACTTCCGCTGGAAGTGACCACCCCGCAGCCGTACGTCTTCGGCTACGGTTCGCTGGTCAGCCCGGGCTCGGTCGAGGCGACCCTCGGCCACGAGGTGGACCGCTCGACGTTCAGCCACGCGATTCTGGACGACTGGGAACGGGCGTGGAACGTCGGCTCGGATCGGAGCTCCCACCCGGAACGGACCTTCGTCCTGGCGGACGACACGGTCTACGACGGGGTGACCGTGGTGCTGGGCATCGAGGCGCGGGACGGCAGGCGGTGCAACGGGTCGGTCTTCTCGGTCACCGGGAGCGACCTGTCACTGCTCGACGTCAGGGAACGCAACTACGAGCGCCGGGACGTCACCGCGCAGGTGTCCTGGGCCGGTAAGCCGAACAACTGCACGGTCTTCACCTACGTGCCGATCGAGTCGGCGAAGCGGCGGGTTTCCGAGGCGATGGAACGTGGTCGCCCGCTCAACGTCCGCAGGGGCTACGCGGAACTCGTCGAGCGGGCGTTCTCCGACATCGGCAAGCTGGGAAGCTACCGCCGGACGACGCCCGCGGTCCCGTACCCGCTCCAGTCGATGCAGGCAATGATCGACCCGGTGCTCGCCCCGCCGATCCGGGGCTCAGGCGACGAGTAGGCGCAGGCCGAGTTCCGCCGCGTCGAGGTCGACCAGCTCCCGGTTGCGCTCCGCCCACCGGCCCGACGCCAGGTCGGCGCGGAGCGCGCGGACCGCCCGCCGCTCGGCGTCCGGCCCGACCTTCGTCCACACCGAGACCCCGCGACGAACGCTCTCGTCCAGGTACGCCTCGGGCCGCCGCCAGTGGGCCTCGAAGAAGCCGTCCACGCAGTCCCACGGGATCGGCACCGGCTCCGCCCGCGCCCCGATCGCCTCCGCCAGGTCGGTCAGCGAGGGCCGGCCGACGAGCAGTTGGGCGGCCTCGGGCAGGTAGTCGCGGGTGAGCCAGAACCGCCGGAGCCACGCCTCGTCGGTGGTGTCCGCCGTGAACACCACCACCCGCCGGGCGACCCGCCGCAGCTCGCGCAGGCCGGCGACCGGGTCCGGCCAGTGGTGGACGGTGGCGAAGGCCATCGCCGCGTCGAAGGACTCGTCGGCGAACGGCAGACTCTCCGCGGTCGCCGCGATGCAGGGCGCCGCGCCGGCCGGCCGCTGGGCCCGCATCAGCGCCGACGGTTCCACCGCGGTGACGTCCCGGTCGGTGGGCTCGTACGAGCCGGTGCCCGCGCCGACGTTCAGCACCGTCCGGGCGTCACCGAGCGCGGCCCAGACCTGCGCCGCGATCCGCGGCTCGGTGCGCCGCGTCACGGTGTACGTGGCCCCGATGGTGTCGTACAACTGCGCGTTCGCCATGTCGCCCCCGCCGTGATGGTGCCTCCACCCTACGTACCCAGGCGTGCCACCGCGGCCCGGTGAAGCGCGGCTCCTCAGTGGACCTCCCGGCGTGAGCGGCACCGGCTCCGGTGCGAAGCCCCGGCTGCGCGGCCTCGGCGGGTCAGCCGAAGGAGCCATCCTCGCGTACACCGAAGGCGGCGCATCCGTCGTGCTCGAAGCGGACCCGTCCGTCGAAGCGAGAGGCGGGGGCGTCCTCGCCGGTCCACGGCCCGCGCGATGGCACGGTGTCAGTTCCCGTCGACGTGGATCACTGCGGTGCGCCGGGCGGCAGGAGGGGGCGCATGAAGGTGCGGTCGTAGCGCAGCACGCAGCCGCTGTCGTCGCGGATCCGGTCGGCCTCCACGAACTCCGGGTCGCTGCCGAACAGCGTCCGGTACTGCTCGTACGCCGCCAGGCTGGGGAAGCTGAACAGCGCCAGGGCCCGGTCGCTGGCCCCCTCGGCGGGCAGGAAGTAGCCGTGGTGGGTGCCGCCGTGCCGGTCCACCAGCTCCATCCAGCGGCGGGCGAACCGCTCGAAGTCGGCCGTCTTGGCCGGGTCGATGACGTAGTCGACGACGCAGGTGATCATGCGTCGCAGGCTACGCCGGCCTCCTCGTCGGCGAGGATCCGTTCCAGCGTGCGCCGACCCGTCCGATACATCATCGGGTTGGTCTCGACGTAGTACCAGACCAGGCCCATCGACTGGGCGAAGGCCCAGGCCCGGCCGCGCGCCCAGGTCAGGTCGTCGCAGCCCAGCGCGTCCCGCAGCACCTGGCGGGGGCCGGCCTCCAGCAGGTGCCAGGCGCAGATCAGGTCCAGCGCGGGGTCGGCGGGGCCGGCACCACCGACGTCGATCACCCCGGCCAGGCGACCGTCGGCGACGAGCACGTTGCCCGGAATGAGGTCACCGTGGGTCATCACGTCCCCGCCGTCCCTCGGCAGCTCCCGCATCGCGGCCCAGAGCTGGCGCAGCGGCGCCACGTCCATCAGCGGTGCGGTGTGCCGGAAGCAGGTCTCCATCCAGTCGTCCTGGGAGCGCAGCTCCCCGCCGCGCCCCGACCCGGAGAACGTCCGGCCCTGGGTGTCGATGGCCCGGACGGCGCGGACGAAATCGGCCAGGTCGCGGGCGAAGGCGACCGACCCACCGGGGTCGTCGTCGGTGGCCACCGTCCCGGGCAGCCAGGTCTGCACCGACCAGGCCAGCGGGTACCCGTGCCCCGGCTCGCCCATGGCGACCGGCTCGGGCGTGCGGAACGGGGTACGCCCGAGCAGCTCGCGGGCGGCGTCCGCCTCGGCCGTCAGCCAGCGATTGACCGCGTCCGGGTCCTCGGCGCGCAGCGGGAACCGGGCCGCCAGCCCGTCGCCAACCCGGAACAGCGCGTTCACCGTCCCGTGGGTCGGCCCGGCCACCACCGGCAGCCCGGCCCACTCGGGGAACTGCTCGGCGACCAGCCGGCGGACGAGGTCGACGGTCACGGTCAGCTGATCGGTGTGCATGGCCACCCGCAGAGCTTGGAACCCGGCCGCACCCGCTGGCAACGCAATTCCGATCACCGCGGCCGCCGGCTGGCCGGTCGGCGTGGCGGCCGGGAAGGTGGACCGCCGAGAGCGGCGGTGGTCGGTGGGCCGGGGTCGGCCGACGGACGCTACGAACTTGATGACGACAACGAATCAGCTGCCCTGGGCCGCGTCCATGCCGGGGCCGCTCCCGACCCGGCACCGGGGCCGATTCGCCAACGCCATCAAGTTCGTAGCGTCGCCGCACCCCTCTTCGTCCCGCTCGGCGGCGCCGCGTCCCGCGCTCCGCGGGCCACGCGTCCCGCGCCGCGTCCCGCGCTCCGCCGCGCCGCGCGCCGTGCCCCGGCGTCCGGGCCGCCGGGTACCGCGCCCACCGGATGCGGAGCGCGCGCCGACGGAGGCGGCGCGCTCCGCCTGCCGGGACGACCCGCCGCGGTCGTGCGGGTCGCCGTCCGGCGTGACGAGGAGCGGGTACGCGACGTCAGAGCGGGTACGTCCGGGCTACCGCGAGCATCTCCGAGGTGTGCGAGCCGACCACGCCCACGTCCGCCGGCCGGGGCCGGAAGCCGGGCAGCCCGTCCAGCCCGTCGCTGGCGTCCATCGCCCGCACGACCACCTTCGGCTTCCTCGGCGTCACGGTCAGGGTGATCTCGATGCCCTCCGGCGGCGGGGCGTGGAAGACGATCCCGAAGCCCCACCGGTTGCCCGTCTCCTCGGAATTCTGCTGGCTGCCCCCCGGCACCGTCCGTCCGGCCACCTCGGCGCGGGTCACCGTGGCGGTGTCGGTGTCCACGTGCAGCGAGACGAGGCGTACGGTCCGCTGCGGGGTGAGCCGGAGCCGCAGGGTGCGTTCGCCGCCCGAGGTGGTGTCGGCCAGCACCTGGACGGCCGGGGCCGGCAGGTTCGCCCTCGGCGCGTCCCCGACGAACAGCGGCTCGTCGCCGAGGGCCGGCCACCACCAGTTGGGCGACGAGGGATCGTGCGTGTCGACGTACTGCAGCGTCCAGGGCTGCGGGTCCTTCTCCCGGGTGATCCACCAGGCCGGGGCGTCGGGCCCGGGATCGGTGTCCAGGGCGTACATCAGCTGGGTGGGCACCGGGTGGGCGGCGTCGAAGCGGTCGACGACCAGCCCGACCCCGGCGAGCGCCACCGCAGCGAGCGCGGCCGCGACGGTCGGCAGCGCGCCGAGCCGGCGGGCGCGCGCCGGGACCGGGCGGCGCGGCCCGCCGGCGGCCGGGTGCAGCAGGTCGAGCACCGGCAGCACGGCCAGCCCGAGCAGCACCGTGAACAGTGCGCCGACCCCGCCCATCGCCATCCCCAGCGCGGGGAAGAGCAGCACCACGGTGGGCAGCAGGATCACCACGGCGACCGCGCCGGCCAAGGCCACCGCGACCACCGGCCACGGGCCGTCGATCCGGGTGCGCAGCGCCACCAGGCCGGCGACCGCGCCGACCAGCGCCGGCAGGACCGCCAGGTACGCCCCGCCGGGCACCAGCGCCGCCAGCACCACCCCGAACACGGCCAGCCAGGCCAGCGCGCCGAAGGCCAGCGCGGCAGGGCCGATCCAGCGGCGGGTCAGCGCGTACCAGCCGAGCAGGATCGCGGCGGCGAGCGCCACCACGGCGAGCCGGAACCAGGTCGGCCGGTACGGGTCGAGCAGCTCGGCGTAGCCGGGGCGCAGCGCGGTGATCCCGGCCCAGAGCAGCTGTGCGGCGAGCGGGGCGAGCAGCACCGGCACCAGCGCCAACCCGAACCCGGCGGCCAGCCGACCGGCGGTGGCCCGGCCGGCACGGCGGAGCAGCCAGCCCAGGGCCAGCACCGCGAGCAGCGCCACGGCCGCCAGCGGCCAGGTCAGCCAGCCCGGGTAGTGGACCAGGGCGCCGGGCACCGGGAAGTACGTGTCGTCGTGCCCGGAGGACAGGTCCGCAAGGTCGGTACGGCCGAACTCGCGGGCCAGCCCCAGCGCGTTGTCGCCGTGCATCTGGAGGCTGCCCCGGTCCATCGCCGCCGGAGTGTCCAGCGGGGTGTGGTAGATCGCGCCGCCGTCGATGTAGGCGGAGTTCAGCCCGACGAAGCCGTGGTCGAGGAAGGCGGTGAAGTCGGTGTCGTTGGGCAGCGCCCGGTAGATCTCCACCGCGAACGAGGTGCCCACCGGGTGCTTCGCGGCCCGGCCGAAGACGTCCACCAGCTTCGCGTTGTTCCGGGACGTCTCGAACATGATCACCGGGCCGCCTGCGCCGCGCGCCTCCAGGTTGAGCACCACCCCGCCGCCCTTGGCGAGCGGATGGTCGGCCGCGAACCCGGACGCCCCGCAGAGGCAGGCCTCCTCCGCGTCCGTGAGCACGAAGACGATGTCGTTGCGCGGTCGCGGGCCGGCCGCCAGCGCGCGGGCCACCTCCAGGATGGTGGAGGTGCCGGCCGCGTCGTCGTTGCCGCCCGGCCCGGACTGAACCGAGTCGTAGTGCGCCACCAGGAAGACCCGCCCGGTCGAGGCCGACCCGGGCAGCCGGGCCACCACGTTGCGGACCCGGGCCAGCGTCGCCCCGCCGGCCGCCCCGCTGAGCTGGCCGGCCTCCGGCGCGACGGTGTCCTGCACCTCGGTCTCCAGGCCGAGGCCGCGCAGCGCGCCGACCAGCTGCTCGCGTACCTGGTCGTTGGCGGCGCTGCCGGCGGGGTGCGGCCGGGTGGCGATGGTCTGTACCGTCCGGTACGCCCGGCCGGCGCTGAACTCGTCCGCCGGGGCGTCCGCCGGCAGCGGCGCGGGAGTGGCCAGCGTCACCAGCATCGCGGCGCCCACCGCGAGCAGCGCGACCAGGGCGAGCAGGGCGGCCGGCAGGCGGCGCCCGGGTCGGGCCAGCGCCCGGTCGGCGGCCGGCTCAACCGGCACAGGATCGGCGGCCGGCTCGACCGGCACAGGATCGGCGGCCGGCTCGACCGGCCCGGGATCGGCGGCGGAGGTGGGGGGTGCGCCCACGGCGGACTCCTCGGCGAAGGTACGGGGGATGGGGCATCATCCTGCACCGGGAACGCCGCCCACGGGTGCCCCGGGGCCGAACCGTGACGCTCGCGGGCGCCGCGACGCTCACCTGGTGACGGCCTTGCCCGCTACGCCCGGGCCGGCGGGGCCGTGTTGTGTGCGACCGTTGTCTAATACAGGATCAGCAGGGCACTCGGAAGGAGCCCGACATCACCAGCGATCTTCCGCGTCTCGCGGCGGTGACCCGGCCGTACCGGGGGTCCGGCATGACCGGGCCCTCCGGCGAGCCGTACCCGCACGGCGGCCTCGGGCGCCATCCCAACCTGCCGCCCGGTGAGCGGCTGCGGGTCCTGCTGGTCGAGGACGACGAGGGCGACGCCTTCCTGGTGAGCGAGCTGCTCGCCGAGACCAACTCGATGATCGACCTGCTCGTCGCCACCAGCCTCAGCGAGGCGCGGCAGCGGGTGGCCGGCGTCGACTGCGTCCTGCTCGATCTGGGCCTGCCCGACGCCCAGGGCCTGGACGGCCTGCGGCGGGTGCTGGAGATGTCCAGCGGCGCCGCGGTCTGCGTGCTGACCGGCCGCTCGGATGAGCACCTGGGCATCGTCGCGGTCGCCGAGGGCGCCCAGGACTACCTGGTCAAGGGGCAGGTCGACGGGGTGCTGCTGACCCGGGCCCTGCGCTACGCGGTGGAGCGCAAGCGCGCCGACGAGAACGCCCGCCGGCTGCGCGAGGTGGAGCTGCGCCAGGCCGAGTCGGCCCGCCTGGAGCGCGGCCTGCTGCCGCAGCCGCTGATGACCACCGATGAGGTGGCGGTGCACACCTTCTACCGTCCGGGCCGGCACGCCGCCCTGATCGGCGGGGACTTCTTCGACGTGGTGCAGACCCGCCCGGACCGGGTCGACCTGATCGTCGGGGATGTCTGCGGGCACGGGGTGGACGAGGCCGCCCTCGGGGTGGAGCTGCGGGTCGCCTGGCGGGCGCTGATCCTGGCCGGTGTGCCCGACGACGAGGTGCTGCCGGCCCTGGAGCAGGTGCTGATGAGCGAGCGCCGGTTGCAGGAGATCTTCGCGACCGTCGCCACCGCCCGGCTCGACCTGGACGCCAACCGGGCCACCGTCCGGCTGGCCGGGCACCCGCCGCCGCTGCTGCTCAGCGGGGGTAAGGTCGCCCCCGTTCCGGCTCCGGGTGGCCTGCTGCTCGGCGTACGCCCCCGCCGACCGATTGCGTTCGATCTGGAGTTCGACACCGATGACTGGTCTCTGTTGATGTACACCGACGGCCTGATCGAGGGGCGGGTGGGCGCCGGCGACGAGCGGCTGGACGTCTCCGGGCTCACCGGGCTGCTGGAGGAGCGGGCCAACCGGGCCGTGCCGTTGGCCGAGCTGCCGGCCTGGCTGGTCGGTCGCGCGGAGCAGATCAACGGCGGCCCGCTCGCCGACGACGTCGCCATGCTGCTGGTCACCCGAGGTGGTGGCCGGTGAGCGCGAGGAGTGAGCCGGGTTTGCGAGCCCCGCAGTCGCGAACGAAGGTGGCCCGGTGAGCGCGAGGAGTGAGTCGGGTTTGCGAGCCCCGCAGTCGCGAACGGAGCCGGCCCGATGAAGGTGGATCAGCGGGCGTGGACGCTGCGGCATCGGGTGCTGGCGCTGCTCACCGTGGTCGGCGTGCTGCTGATCGGGCTGGCCGTGGCCGAAGCGGTGGTGGCGGCGAAGAACCGGCAGGAGACCAACGCCGTCCTGACCCGGACCGGCCCGATGCGGGTGCAGGGGCAGGAGCTGCTCAACGCGCTGCTCGACCAGGAGACCGGCGTCCGGGGGTACGCGGTCAGCGGCAACCGGGCCGACCTGGCCCCGTACGAGAAGGGGTTGCAGCAGGAGCGGGAGACCACCGCGCAGATCGCGAGCCTCGGCGCAGGCTACCCGGCGATCATGGCCGACCTGCGCGCCGCGCAGCAGCAGGCGGACGACTGGCGACGGCTGGTGGCGCAGCCGGTGATCGACACCACCGCGCGCAGCGGCACGCAGGCCGGCCAGGCCCTGGTCAACAACGGCTCCCGGCAGCGGTTCGACCAGGTCCGGGCGGCCGTGGGCGAGTTGCAGGCGCAGATCCTGACCGAGCGGCAGCTGAACGCGAACGCGATCGAGCGGACCGGCAACGTGCTGGTGCTGCTGCTGATCGTCGCCGCCGTGGTGGTGGTGATCGCCGGGGTGGTGCTGCTGCTCTCGCTGGACCGGATGGTGATCCGGCCGCTCACCGGGCTGGCCCAGCAGGTGCGCGAGGTGGCCGAGGGCGACTACCAGCACCACATCGACGGCTCCGGGCCGCCGGAGTTCGTCCGGCTCGCCGACGACGTCGACGTGATGCGGCAGAAGATCGCCAAGGACCTCGACGAGGTGCGCAAGGCCCGGGAGAACATCGAGTGGGTCAACAGCCAGCTGCAGAAGCAGGCCGAGGAGCTGACCCGCTCCAACCGTGACCTGGAGCAGTTCGCGTACGTTGCCTCGCACGACCTGCAGGAGCCGCTGCGCAAGGTGGCGAGCTTCTGCCAGCTGCTGCAGCGCCGCTACGCCGGGCAGCTCGACGAGCGGGCCGACCAGTACATCGCCTTCGCCGTGGACGGCGCGCAGCGGATGCAGCGCCTGATCAACGACCTGCTGGCGTTCTCCCGGATCGGCCGGCTCACCACCGGCTTCACCGAGGTCGACCTGGACAAGGTGATGGGCCTGGTGGCCGGCCAGACCGAGGCCGCCCGGCAGTACGCCGACGCGGAACTCACCTGGGACGACATGCCGGTGATCCGCGGCGAGGAGCCGTTGCTGACCAACCTGCTGGCGAACCTGGTCAGCAACTCGATCAAGTTCCGCCGGCCAGACGTGCCGCCGAAGGTGCACCTCTCGGCCCGGCTGGTCGACGACGAGTGGGAGATCTCCTGCCGGGACAACGGCATCGGGATCGAGCCGGAGTTCGCCGACAAGATCTTCGTGATCTTCCAGCGGCTGCACTCCAAGGACGCGTACCCGGGCACCGGCATCGGCCTGGCCATCGTCAAGAAGATCGTCGAGTACCACGGCGGTCGGGTCTGGGTGGACACCGACCTGGACGAGGGCACCGCGATCCGGTTCACCCTGCCGGCGCTTCCGGCGGACGTTGAGGCGGCGAAGGCCGCCGAGGCGGCGGACCCGGCGGACGGCACGGCGGCGGAGCGGACCGACGGCACCCCGGCGGAGCGGGACGGCGGGCCGGGCCCGGCGGACACCGAGCCGGCGGAGGCCCGACCGGCCGCGGTCGGCGCCCAGCGGGACGACCGGACGGACCAGACCACGCCCGGCGGTACGCCGGAGCACGGTACAACGGGTGGCATGAAGGAGACGGTGGGATGACCGCGCCGGCGGACGGCAAGAGCCCGATCGAGGTCCTGCTGGTCGAGGACGACCCGGGCGACGTTCTGATGACCCAGGAGGCGTTCGAGGAGCACAAGCTCCGCAACCGGCTCACCGTCGTCTCCGACGGCGCCGAGGCGCTCGCCTACCTGCGCCGGGAGGACCCGTACGCGGACGCGGTGGTGCCCGACCTGATCCTGCTCGACCTGAACCTGCCCCGCCGGGACGGCCGGGAGGTGCTGGAGGAGATCAAGAACGACGAGAACCTGCGCCGCATCCCGGTCGTGGTGCTCACCACCAGCCAGGCCGACGAGGACATCCTGCGCAGCTACCAGCTGCACGCCAACGCCTACGTGACCAAGCCGGTGGACTTCGAGCGCTTCATCTCGGTGGTCCGCCAGATCGACGAGTTCTTCGTCAGCGTGGTCAAGCTGCCGCCGCGTGGCTGAGCAGTTGCGGGAGCAGGTCGGCGAGCTGCTGCGGGAGACCGCGGCGGAGGTCGTGCTCCCGCTGTTCCGCCGGCTGGACGACTCCCAGGTCGCCGAGAAGGCCCCCGGCGACCTGGTCACCGTCGCCGATCGGCGGGCCGAGGAGCGGATCACCGAGGGGCTGCTCCGGCTGCGTCCCGGCTCGGTGGTGGTGGGCGAGGAGGCCGTCGCGGACGACCCGGGGCTGCTGCGCCACCTGCGCGACGCCGGGGACGTCTGGCTGGTCGACCCGGTCGACGGCACCTCGAACTTCGCCGCCGGCCGGCGGCCGTTCGCGCTGATGGCCGCGCTGCTCACCGACGGTGAGCCGGCAGCCGCCTGGGTGCTCGACCCGCTGGCCGACATGCTCGCCACGAGCGTTGCCGGCGAGGGCACCGAGCTGGACGGCCGTCCGGTGCGTACCGCCGAGCGGGTGCCGGCGGTGGGCTCGCTGCGCGGCACGGCGGTGACGAAGTTCCTGCCGCCGGACGCCCGGCGCAGCGCCGAGGCGGGCGCGGACCGGATCGGCGAGCTGCTGCCCGGGCAGCACTGCGCCGGCCGGGAGTACCTTGACCTGCTCACCGGCGACCAGCAGTTCGTGCTGTTCTGGCACACCCTGCCCTGGGACCACGTCCCCGGGGTGCTGTTGGTCCGGGAGGCCGGCGGGGTGGCCCGTCGGTTCGACGGCGCCGAGTACCATCCGGCGGACGAGGGGACCGGCCTGCTCGTCGCCGCCGACGAGGACACCTGGGCCGAGGCCCGGCAGGCCCTGCTGGGCGACCGCCGCTGAGCGCTGCGCGACTCCCGCCGCTGAGCGCTGTGCGACGCTGCCGCGACGCTGCGTCGACGATCGATGCCTAAGCAGTCGCCGTGCTGGTCAACCGCCGCGGGGTCCGGTTATCGTGACCGGCGGTCTCCGCCTCCGAGGTCGCCGCCCGGGGCCCCCGGGACGGCCGCCGCCGGGGGCCGGCCGCAGAGGGAGGATGCCGTCGTGCCCAGGATCCGCTTCAGCCGCGCCCGCCGGTCGTTGACCGTGCTGCTCGTCGCGACGGCGCTGGTGCTCGGCGCCGGGGTCGGTCCGGCCGCCGCCGAGCCCGGCGAGGGCGGTACGAAGCAGCTGCGCGAGGCGCTGGACGCGGCCGCCCGCGGCCACATCGAGGCCAAGGCCAAGCTGGACAACTCCAAGCGCCGGCAGACCGCTCTGTCGGCCCAGCTGCGCACGGTCGAGGGGCGGCTCGGCGAGCTGACCGCCCAGGTGGGCGAGGTGGCCGCCCAGTCGTACCGGCTGGGGAGGATGACCCCGACGGCCATGCTGCTCAAGAGCTCCGACCCGGAGAGCCTGCTCCAGCGCGCCGCCGTGCTCGACGTGATGGCCCAGCGGGACAGCGCCCGGCTCCGCTCGCTCAGCGAGACCCGGCAGGCGGCGGTGAAGGCCAAGGCGGCCATCGACGTCGAGGTCGGCGAGCAGCAGAAGCAGCTGGCCGTGCTGGCCCGCAAGAAGAAGGACGCCGAGCGGGCGCTGGCCACGGTCAGCTCCGGTGTCAGCACCGGCTTCAGTGGCGGCTCCCGCTCGGCCAGCCCGGCGCCGCGCAACTCCGACGGGTCCTGGCCGTCCGAGTCGTGCTCGATCAACGACCCGACCACGGACAGCTGCATCACCCCACGCACCCTGCACGCCCTGCAGCAGGCCCAGGCGGCCGGCTACAAGCGGTACGTGTCCTGTCACCGCAACGGCGGCGACGGCGAGCACCCGAAGGGCCGGGCCTGCGACTTCGCCGCCGCCACCGGCGGCTTCGAGGACCGCTCGGCGACCGGCGGCGACAAGGCGTACGGGGACAGCCTGGCGAGCTGGTTCAAGAACAACGCTGGGCGGCTCGGGGTGATGTACGTGATCTGGTACCGGCAGATCTGGATGCCGAACACCGGCTGGCGGTCGTACAGCGGCGGTGGCAGCCCGGCCGCCGACCACACAAACCATGTTCATGTTTCGATCTATTGACCCGGGCGGCCGGGTACGGGACGTAGCATCGCGACGGTGAGCAGCTCATCCTCCGACGTCGCCGCTCCGCCGGCCGTCACGCCCGCCCCGTCCCGCGCGCTGCCCAACGGGCTCGCCGCGTTCCTGGTCTTCCTCTCCAGCGGCGCGGTGCTGGTGCTGGAGACGGTCTCGCTCCGGCTGGTCGGCCCGTACGTCGGGGTGACCCTCCAGGTGACCAGCTCGGTGATCGGCATCGCGCTGGCCGCGATCGCGTACGGCGCCTGGACGGGCGGCTGGCTGGCCGACCGGCGGGACCCGCGCGGGCTGCTGGCCCCGGCGCTGGTGCTGGCCGGCATCACCACCGCGATCACCCTGCCGGTGGTCCGGTACGCCGGTGAGGTGTTGCGCGGTGGCGCGGCCGGCGCGATCCTGCTGCTCACCGCGCTGGCCGTGTTCGTGCCGGCGGCGCTGCTCGCCGCGGTCACCCCGCTGGTGGTGAAGCTGCAGCTGGCCGACCTGCGCCGGACCGGTCAGGTGGTCGGGCGGCTGTCCGGCATCGGCACGCTGGGCGGCATCACCGCCACCCTGGTCACCGGCTTCGTGCTGGTGGCCGCGCTGCCCACCACGGTCATCCTGATCGCGCTGGCGGTGACCCTCGGGGTGACCGGGCTGGCGCTCGCCGCGTGGTTGCGCCGTCGGGCGGGGGCGGGGCTGCCCGGGCCGGCGCGGACGAAGGCCACCCTGGCCGTGCTCGGGCTGGTCGCGGCGGGGCTGAGCGCGGTCGCCCCGAACCCGTGCGACGTGGAGACGGCGTACCACTGCGCCCGGGTGGCCGCCGACCCGAGTCGGCCGTCGGGGCGGACGCTCTATCTCAACTCGGCCCGGCACTCGTACGTCGACCTGAACGACCCCACCCACCTGGAGTACGAGTACAGCCAGTGGATCGGGGCGGTGGTGGACGTGCTGGCGCCGAAGGGGCGGCGGCTGGACGCGCTGCACCTGGGCGGCGGCGGTTTCACCATCCCGCGCTACCTGGCCGCCACCCGGCCCGGCACCGACAACCTGGTCTTCGAGATCGACGGGGAACTGGTCGATCTGGACCGGCGGGAGCTGGGCGTACGCACCGGCCCGCAGCTGCGCGCGGAGGTGGGCGACGCGCGGATGCTGGTCGGCGGCGAACCGGCGGACAGCCGGGACCTCGTCGTCGGGGACGCGTTCGGGCACCTGGTGGTGCCCTGGCACCTGGCCACCCGGGAGATGGCGGCCGAGGTGAACCGGGTGCTGCGGCCGGGCGGCATCTACGTGCAGAACGTGATCGACTACCCGCCGGACCGGTTCATCCGGGCCGAGCTGGCGACGGTGGCCACCGAGTTCCGCAACGTCGCGCTGATCGCTCCGCCGGACGCCGTGGCCGCCGAGGTGGGCTCGAACTTCCTCATCGTCGCCTCGGACGCGCCGCTGCCGTCGGAGCCGCTGCTGGACCGGCTGAGCGCCCTGAAGGCCCCGCCGGACCTGCTGCTGGGCGACCGGCTACCCAGCTTCGTGGACGACGCGCTGGTGCTGACCGACGACTACGCCCCCGTGGACCAGCTGCTGGCGACCGCCTGATCGGGTGACTTAACCACCCGATCACCATCGCTTAGGTGTAGCGCGGCCCGAGTCGGGCAACATCTCTGACCATGGGTGTAGTCGTACGTAACGGCGCGCAACTCCTCGGCGACCGCTACCGACTGGTCGAACAGCTCGGGGCCGGCGGGATGTCCGTGGTCTGGCGCGGCTACGACGAGGTGCTCGGCCGACAGGTCGCGATCAAGGTCCTGGCGTCCCGGCTGGCCGCCGACAAGGCGTTCCGGCACCGGATCCGGGTCGAGGCCCAGGCCGCCGCCCGGCTCTGCCACCCCAACATCACCAACGTGTACGACTACGGCGAGTCCGTGCAGGTCGGGCTGACCGTGCCGTACGTGGTGATGGAGCTGGTGGACGGCGGCCCGCTGACCGCGCGGCTCGGCCGGGACGGGCGGCTGCCCTGGCGGGAGGCGGTGACGATCGGCGCGGAGGTCACCTCGGCGCTGGCCACCGCGCACGCCCGCGGCGTGGTGCACCGGGACGTCACCCCGGGCAACGTGATGCTCACCGCGACCGGGGTGAAGGTCGTCGACTTCGGCATCTCGGCCCTGGTCGGCGAGAGCGAGAAGGGGTCGGACGGCCACCTGCTCGGCACCCCCGCCTACCTCGCCCCGGAGCGGCTGGACAACGGCCAGGTCTCCCCGGCCACCGACGTGTACGCGGTCGGCCTGCTGCTCTACCGGATGCTCACCGGCCGGCTGCCCTGGCGGGCGAGCACCACCACCGAGATGCTGCGCGCGCACATGTACAGCGATCCCGAGCCGATGGCGGAGGTGCCCGGCCTGCCCGACGAGGTGGCCGAGCTGGTCTCCCGGTGCCTGGCGAAGCGCCCGCAGGACCGGCCGGACACCGCCGAGCTGGCCCGTACCCTCGCCGAGGCGGCCGGGATGATTTCGGCCGTGCCGGTGTCGCCGGCACCGGGCACGCTCGACCCGGCGCTGCTGGCCAATGCCGGCACCACGTTCCTGCCCTGGTCCGCCGACACCGACGCGCTGCCCTTCTCGGGCCGTACCCGCGAGCGCCGGGCCGCCTCCCGCCGACGCAAGGTGGAGGCCGGGGTGGCGGCGGCCGGCCTGATCGCGGTGACCGCGACGGTGTGGGGGTTGACCTCGGGCAGCTCGGCCAGCGGCGGGGTGGAGACCACCGAGGCCCGGATGGGGCCGCCCGGACCGACGCCGTGCGAGGTCGAGTACGCGTTGCGCAGCGACTCCGGCAAGGAGTTCGCCGCCCAGCTCACCCTGACCAACACCAGCACCCGGGAGCTGCGGGACTGGACGATGCACTTCACCTTCCCCGGGCAGCAGGCGGTCACCCGGGCCACCCCGACGGTCCGGCAGAGCGGTCGCACCGTCCAGGTCGGCCCGGCCACCGGTCGCGGCGCGCTGGCGCCGGGCGCCTCGGAGAAGGTCGACCTGACCGGCCGGTACACCGGGAGCAACCCGCTGCCGGTGGAGTTCAGCGTCGGCGACGCCGACTGCGGGGTACGGGTCTCCGGGGTGGCCGGCACGACGCCGAAGGCGCCGGTGGCCAAGGCGCCGGTGGCCAAGGCACCCGCGGTGAAGGCGCCGGCCAGGCCGGCCTCCGGGGCGGGCGGGTCGAGCACCAACCGGTCGGCGCCGGCCAAGGCCCAGCCGAAGCCGAAGCCGAAGCCGAAAGCCGCCGACAAGGGCAAGAAGGGCAAGGGCGAGGACAAGGGAAAAGGCGGGAAGTAGCGGGGAAGGGAGGCGGCAAGGGCAAGGGCAAGAGCAAGGGCAAGCACTGACGGCTCAGCGCGCGGCGGCGAACCGCTGCACCTGGCCGATGGCGCCCTCCACGATCAGCACCCCGTCGGCGGCGAGCACGGTCTCCGGCTCCGCGTAGCGGAAGCGTTCCCCGGGCAGCTTGGCGCCGATCACCCGGACGCCGTGCCGTTCGGTGACCGACAGCTCCCGCAGCCGCCGGCCGACCAGCTCCGGCGGCACCGGCACCTTCGCGATGGCGAAGTCGTCGTCGAACTCGATGAAGTCGAGCATCCGGCTGACGATCAGGTGGGCGACCCGCTCGCCGGTCTCCGCCTCCGGGAACACCACATGGTGGGCGCCGACGGAGCTCAGGATCTTCGCGTGCTTCTCCGAGGTGGCGCGGGCCCAGATCTGCGGCACGCCGACCTCGGTCAGCGCCAGCACGGTGAGCACGCTGGCCTCCACCGAGGCGCCGATGGCGACCACCACCCGGCGGAAGTCGCCCACCCCGAGCTGGCGCAGGGCGGCCTCCTCGGTGGAGTCCGCCTGCACCACCCGGTCCAGCGTGCCCGACCAGCGTTGCACCTGACCCAGGTCCCGGTCGACGGCGAGCACGTGGTGGCCCAGCCGGGCGAGCGAGCTGGCCAGGTGGCAGCCGAATCGGCCGAGGCCGATCACCGTGACGTCGTCGTCGCCGTCGCGTCTAGCCGACAATGGGTTGCTCCTTCGGGTATCGGTAGAGCCGGCGTCGGGTGTTCAACGCGATCGCCGAGCCGAGGGTGAGCGGGCCGACCCGGCCGATGTACATCAGCGCGGTCAGCACCCACTGGCCGGCCTCGGGCAGCCGCTGGGCCAGGTCCACCGACAGCCCGGTGGTGCTGAACGCCGAGGTCACCTCGAACAGCGACTCGTAGTACTGGACGCCGTTGGTCAGCACGGTCAGCCCGATGGTCCCCACCGTCACCAGGGCCACGCTGAGCAGGGCCACGGTCAGCGCCTGGCGCATGCTCTCCACGGCGACCCGGCGGCGGCCCACCGTGACGTCCGGGTCGCCGCGCAGCTCGGCCCGGATCGCGAAGGCGAGCAGGAAGAAGGTGGAGACCTTGATGCCACCGGCGGTGCTGGCCGCGCCGCCGCCGATGAACATCAGCACGATCAGCAGCGGATAGCTCTCCTCGCTCAACGAGCCGACCCGGATCACGTCAAAGCCGCCGGTGCGGCTCAGCGCGATCTGGGTGAACGAGGCGAGCACCTTGCCGGGCACGTCGTAGGTGCCGATGGTGGCCGGGTTGGCCCACTCCGCCGCCAGCAGCAGGATGAAGCCGCCGGTCAGCAGCAGCACGCTGCCCCAGATGGTGAGCTTGGTGGCGATCGCCCAGCGCACCGGCCGCCGCCAGCGCCGGACCGCCTCGAACAGCGCGGGAAAGCCGAGCCCGCCGACGATCGCGCCGAAGGCGAGCGGCAGCGCCACCCACGGGTCACGGGAGAAGGCCAGCAGGCCGTCGGTGTAGAGGGCGAAGCCGCCGTTGTTGAAGGCCTGCACCGCGTGGAAGAGGGCGTACCAGAGGGCTCGCCCGGGCGGGTAGCCGTAGCCGAACCAGAGCCGGCCGCCGATGATCAGGGTGATCAGCGCCTCGGAGACGAGCACCGTGGTGGCGATCCGCATCAGCAGCCGGCGGACGTCGCCGATGCCGTACTCGGCGGTCTCGGCCTGCACCAGCAGCCGGTTGCTCAGGCCGAGCTGGCGGGTCACCGCGAGGCTGACCAGCGCGGCGCCGGTGAGGATGCCCAGCCCACCGACCTGGGTCAGCACGGTGATCGTGACCAGGCCGAAGGTGTTCCAGTAGTTCGGCGTGTCGTTCACCGCCATGCCGGTGACCGACACCGCGGAGGTGGCGGTGAAGGCCGCGGTGACCAGCGGCGTGTAGCGGTGCTCGCTGGTCGCCCAGGGCAGCATGAGTACGCCGGTGCCGAGCGCGATCGCCACCAGGAAGCCGATCGGCACCAGGCGGACGGGGTGCCGGAGGAATCGGCGCACCAGACAATCTTCCGGTTCCGGGCGCGGGCGGGTGGCCGAATCCACCATCCCGGAGGTTCACCTGACCGTCAGCCCCCGACCAACTGCCGGCCAGGCGGAGCCGATCTGCTGAGGTCACACCCATCGATGAAGGAGACGGCGTTGCGACGTACCCTTTCTGTCCTCGGCGTGGCCGGCGCCCTGCTCGCGGTGGCGGTCGCCGTCCCCGGCTCGGCGTCCGCCCGGGACGACGACGCGGACCGGGCCGGCCACGCGGACCGGGCCGGCCAGCGGATCGTGGTGATCGGTCACCGGGGCGCGAGCGGTTACCGCCCCGAGCACACCCTGGAGTCGTACCGGTTGGCGATCCGGCTGGGCGCCGACTACATCGAGCCGGACCTGGTGTCGACCAGGGACGGTGTGCTGGTCGCCCGGCACGAGAACGAGATCTCCGGTACGACCGACGTGGCCGCCCACGCGGAGTTCGCCGCCCGCAAGGCGACGAAGACCATCGACGGCGTGGCGGTGACCGGCTGGTTCACCGAGGACTTCACGCTCGCCGAGCTGAAGACGCTGCGGGCCAAGGAGCGACTGCCGCAGGTGCGGCCGGCGAACACGGCGTTCGACGGCAGGCTCGAGGTGCCCACCTTCCAGGAGGTCATCGACCTGGCCCGACGCGAGTCGAAGGCGCGTGGCCGGACGATCGGCATCTACCCGGAGACCAAGCACCCCAGCTACTTCGCCTCGATCGGGCTGGCGCTGGAGGAGCCGCTGGTGGCGACGCTGCGGAAGAACCGGCTGACCCACCGGGGCGACGCGGTCTTCATCCAGTCCTTCGAGACGGCCAACCTGCGCAAGCTGGACCGGATGATCGACGTACCGCTGGTGCAGCTGATCGAGGCCACCGGCCGCCCGTACGACTTCACCGCCGCCGGTGACACCCGTACCTACGCCGACCTGGTCACCCCGGCCGGCCTGGCCGAGGTGGCGGAGTACGCCGACGGCGTCGGCCTCAACAAGAACCTGATCGTGCCCCGGGACGCGGCCGGCAAGCTGCTCGCCCCGACCACGGTGATCCGGGACGCGCACCGCGAGAAGCTGCTGGTGCACGCCTGGACGTTCCGCGCCGAGAACCAGTTCCTCCCGGTCGACTTCCGGATCGGCGCGGACCCGAACGCCCGCGGCGACATCACCGCCGAGTACGAGCTGTTCCTCGGCCTCGGCCTGGACGGCGTCTTCGCCGACCAGCCGGACACCGCCGTCGCCGCCCGCGCCGGCCTGCCCCGCCACTGACGTCGGTTGTCCCCGTCGGCCGGCACGGGCTCGGTGCCCGTGCCGGCCTCGCGGTCTCCCCGCATCCCTTGAGTTCGTCCGCTGGGACCGTTCAGGCTTTGCCCGGTCGTGCCGGTCGTGCCGGTCGTGCCGGTCGTGCCGGTCGTGCTGGGCGGGCCGGTCGTGCCGGGCGGTGCCGCCGGCCGCGAGCAGGGGCCGGACGCCGGGTGCGGTCGCTACGAACTTGATGGCGTGAACAAATCGCGGGGCCCGTCGGTGCCGTGGCGACGGCGAGCCCGGTGTCTCGGCCGGAGGCCGGAGGCCGGGTGCCATGTCGGCTCGCTGTGGACCTGATGACGTAAACGAATCACGGCGGCTGGCCTGGCCGGACTCGGGCGGTGAGCTACCCGGCTGACTGCACGAGGCGGCCGACGAGGGCGCCGCGGCGGTGCTCAACCCCGCCGCCTGGTCGCACTACTCGATCGCCGTTCGGGGCGCCTGATCCGGCTACGCCATCAAGTTCGTAGCGTCTGGAGGAGTTACCGGGGGCGCTCAGCGACGTAGGTGCCGCGTCCCTGTATGCCGATGATGAGTTCCCGGTCGTGCAGGATGGCGAGCGCCCGGTAGGCCGTGTTGTTGCTGACCCCGTAGGCGTTGGCGAGCTGGCTGGTCGACGGCAGCTTGTCGCCGGGCTTTAGCTCACCGCTCTTGATCTTCGCGACGATGTCGTCGATGATGCGGCGGAATTCGGGCTGTGCGGTGGGCATGCGGGAACTCCAGTGGGTCGGCTCGGCGGGCGCCCTGACCGGCCATGGCTGATGCGTGTACGTCATCAGGTCCATAGCGTCTGGAGGCCTACTCCGATCGCTCGGCGACGTAGGTGCCGCGTCCTGGCTGGCCGGTGATCAGTTCGCGGTCGTGTAGCAGGGAGAGCGCCCGGGACGCGGTGTTCATGTGCACCCGGTACGTCTCGGCGATCTCACGGGTGGACGGCAGCTTGTCGCCGGGCTTGAGCTCGCCGCTCTTGATCTTCGCGGCGAACTCGTTGGCGATCTGGCGGTACGGGGCTTCAGCGGTGGGCATGGGGAGACTCCGGTTGGTTCGGCGTCTCCGATCATGCCGGCCCTGCACCAATATCTGCAACAAGCCGTCGTGTCGTCGCGACAAGGGGTCGACCTACACAAGCATTTTGGGTATGTTGCTGAGAGTCCGGCTCCGGTTGGTTCGGCAAACCCTCGGGGGCGGACACCAAGGTTGGCTGCGGGGCCGTACCGCCGATCGGGCTGCGGTCGCGTGGCCGGGCGGTCCGGTCCGCGTCCCCTATCGGCGGGTCGGGCCGCCCTCCAGGGGTGAGCGCCCGCCCGGGCGGCGGGGCGCCCAGGAGTGGTGCGGAGGGGTGGCAGATGCGCAACGTGTTCTCGCTGTTCCGTCGGGGTGTCCGGCGTCGGCCGGAGCGTCCGCCGAACGTCGGCTGGTACCGCTCTGAATCGTGCCGGCCACTCTCCGCCGGGCAGGTGCGAGACCGGCGGTTCCGCCAGGTCAAGCGGGGGCTCGACCCGATCGAGGTGCACGGGTTCCTGTATCGCGTGGCCGGCGAGCTGGCCCTGGCCCGGCGGGAGGTGGCGATCACCGCCGAGGAGAACCTGCGGATCAAGCGGGCGCTGCGCGCCTGGCAGTCCCGCCAGTCGTCGGGCGCGCGGTGACGGATCGGCAGCGGTTCGTCGTACACCTGCCGGTGGTGGCCACCGACCTGCCGGCGGCGCTGCGGTTTGCCCGGGCAGTCACCCGGTCGCTGGCCTTCCTGGCCGATGTGGACCGCGCCGGCACCACGGTGTCGGCGGAGGACGCGCAGTCCGTACGCCACTGGGTGTTCTGTGACCGGTTGTGCGGCGCGGGTCGGCGGTGCCCGCGACCGGCCGACCATGACGGACCGTGCGGGTCGACGGCGCCGCATCGGTAGGCGAGAGATCCTCTTCATCAGGAAACTCACAGCAAAGACGGACAATTGCCTCAATACTCACCGTCGTGGCCTGCGTACAGGGGACAGGCCAGGGTCGCGCCGTCCCGTACGGCGTCACGGGGGTTTGTGAATGTCCATGCTGAGAACGACACGGGCGCGGCGGCGCTGGAGTGCCACCGCCGCGTTGGCGCTGGTCGTCGGCCTGTTGCCGCTGGTGGGGCCGCACGCGGCCCAGCCCGCGCACGCGGCGAGTCCGACCACCGCCACACTCACCATCACCAAGGGCGGTGACCGGCAGTCCGAGGACATCGTCGGTCCGCTGCCCGGTGCGGTATTCGACTTCTACGCCGGCCTCTCCGGCACCCGACCCGGGCCCGGTGACACGCCGGACGCGTCCTGCACCACCGGCGCCGACGGCACGTGCAGCGTGGACGTTCCCGGGCGCACCGGCACCAACGAGGGCTACTGGATCATCGAGCGCAGCGCGCCGACGGGCTGGCAGCTGCTCCAGACCCTGGACACCGGCGGCGGCACCACCACGCCGACCGTCTACAACGGCGTGTTCACCGGTGCGGTCTCCAACAACGTGTCCTACACGTTCCCGGTCAACACCACCGGCAACACCAACCGTCAGGCGCGCGGCGGCATCTGGGCCGACGCCCGGGCCAACCCGCCGCTGCCCGCCCAGTGCGGCCTCAGCATCGCGCTGCTGATCGACGTCTCCGGCTCGATCGCGCCCAACCTCAACGACGTCAAGGCCGCCGCGAATGGCTTCGTCGACGCGCTGACCGGCACCCCGTCCGAGATCGGGCTCTACACGTTCGCCACCAACGCGGCGACCGTGCTCAACCCCGTCCCGGTCTCCGACACGGCCGGCGCCAACACCGTGAAGACCGCGATCAACGGACTCACCGCCGGTGGCAACACCAACTGGGACGCCGGCCTGTTCCAGGTCGCCGCCGCGCCCAACACGTACGACGCCGTGATCATCCTGACCGACGGCAACCCCACCGTGTACGGGCCGCCGCCGGTGCAGGGGCCGGGCAACTTCACCCGGTTCAAGGAGGTGGAGAACGGGGTCTTCTCCGCCAACGCCGTCAAGGCCGAGGGCACCCGCGTCGTCGCCGTCGGCGTCGGCGCCGGGGTCAGCGGCTCGGCGAACAACCTGGCCGCCATCTCCGGCCCGGTCGCCGGCTCCGACTACATCCAGACCGGGTACGCCGAACTGGCCGCGGTCTTCCGGCAGCTCGCCCTGGAGGCGTGCGCCGGCACGATCAGCGTGGTCAAGAAGGTGATCCCACCGGGCGGCACCGCGGCGGACGCGATACCCGCCGGCGGTTGGACGATCTCGACCAGCACCCCCGGTGTCACGCCGGGCAGCGCGGTCACCGACACCAACACCGGCTCGGTCAACTTCGACGTCGACCTGACCGGGGTGACCAGCAAGCCGGTCACCCTCGCCGAAACCCCACAGGCCGGCTTCACCCTCGAGCAGCAGGCCGGCAACAACGCCGCCTGCACCGCGAACGGCACGGCGGCGCCGGTCACCAACAGCGGCCCCAACGGCTTCACCGTGGACGCCCAGGCCACCGCCATCGTCAGCTGCACCATCCTGAACCGGGAGGCGGAGCAGCAGCGGTCCTCCATCGTGGTGCACAAGACCTGGGTGATCAACGGCGTGCCGTTCGAGAACCCGGACCAGCCCACCGAGTTCCAGTCCGACCTGTCCATCAGCGGCATCCCGGACCCGGCGTGGAACACCCCGTACGACAGCTTCGCCACCGGCACCACGGTGACCATCGGCGAGACGATCAACCAGGACCTGCTGCCGACCAACTGCGGCCCCGTGGTGGCCAGCGGTGACCTCGGCCCGGTCGTGCTGACCCAGCCCGGCCTGAACGCGTTCCGGGTGACCAACACGGTCAACTGCACCACCCACCTGACCCTGGCCAAGCAGCTGGACAACCCGTACGGCGCACCGGAACCGTCGCTGAACGCCTGGACACTGCGGGCGATCCTCGGCGGCTCCACGGTCATCGAGGGCACCAACGGGGTGACCGGTGACGTCAATCCCGGCGTGTTCTACTCGCTGAACGAGACCGACGTGCCGGGCTTCACGCAGTTCGTGACGACCGGCGCGATGATCACCCCGCCCGCCACGGGCAGCTGGAACTGCTCGCTGCGCCTGGCGGACGGCTCGCTCGGCCCGGTCTACACCGGCGCCAACGGGGTGGCCAGCGTGCCGCTCGGCGAGACGGCGGTCTGCACCACCATCAACACCGCGCAGGCGGCCAAACTGACCCTGGTCAAGCAGGTCGACGGCGGCACCGCACAGCCCCAGGACTGGATCCTGGAGGCGTTGCCGGTGGCCCGCAACGACGTGCCGGTGCCGGTGCCGATCAGCGGACGCAGCGGCACCCCCGCGGTGACCGGCGCCGAGGCGTTCCCGAACGTCACGTACGCGCTCGCGGAGCGGGACGGCCCGGCCGACTACCAGCAGGTCGGCACACCACAGTGCGTGTTGACCGGCACCTCAGAGGTGATCCCGACGCCGAACAACCGGCTCACCCCGACGTTCGGGCAGGACATCACCTGCACGTTCCGCAACCAGCCCGTCCCGCCGCCCACGCCGGCCAAGCTGACGCTGGTCAAGCAGGTGACGAACGACTTCGGCGGCACCGCCAAGCCGCAGGACTGGTTGCTGAACGCGACCCCGCCGCCGGGCTCCGGCGCGACGCCGATCAGCGGTCGCAGCGGCCAGGCCGCGGTCACCGACGCGGCGGCCACGCCGGGCGTCGGCTACACGCTGACCGAGACCGGCGGCCCGGCCGGGTACGAACAGCTGGGCCCGGTGAGCTGCGTCAACAACGAGACGCAGGCGCCGATCCCGACGCCGGACAACGTCTTCACGCCACTGCCGGGGATCAGCTACACCTGCACCTGGCGCAACGGTCAGCTCGACCCGGGCGCGGCACACCTGACCCTGGTCAAGAAGCTGGTCGACGGCGGTAAGGACGGCTGGCCCGGTGGCGGCGGCTGGCCCGGTGGCGGCTGGTTCGGCGGCGGCGGTGGCGGAGAGGGCGACTGGGGTGGCAAGGCCAAGCCCACCGACTGGATCCTCACCGCGACCCCGCTCAACGCCGCGACCCCGATCAGCGGCCGGACCGGCAGCCCGGCGGTCACCAACGTCCGGGTCCAGGTCGGCGTGGGTTACCGGCTCACCGAGTCGGGCGGCCCGAAGGGGTACGTGGAGGCCGGCCCGCCGACCTGCGTGCTGACCGGTACGCAGACCACCGTGCCGGTGGTCGACCGGGTGGTCACCCCCGAGCGGGGCCAGGACATCACCTGCACCTTCACCAACAAGCGGAAGGGCAAGCTGCCGGTCACCGGTCTCAAGCTGACCGGGATCATCGGCGGCGGCGCGCTGGCCGTGCTGGTCGGGGCGATGCTGCTGGTGGTCACCTGGCGGCGCCGGACGGCGCTGATCGGCTGATCCGACACCTGAGGTAGGCACGGCCCGGCGGACGCCGGGGGCCGGCGGAGCGGAAGCTCCCCGACCCCCGGCCCCGCCGGGCCGTCGTCGTGGCGGGGCGCGACACAGCGCCGGTCGGCGCGGTGGTTGCCGCGCCCATCGCGCGACCCGGCGGGCCGTCACCCGACCCACGGCTTGGTACGGCCGGCCACCCCACCCGGGTTACTTGTGTGTTGCCGCCACATAGCCCGTGCGTGACGTCACTTCTAGCGTGAGCCGACAACACAGCATCCTGTCCTCACCTGGAGTCGCGATGACGGTCCGGCACACGCGGCGGGTTCTCCTCTCCGCCGCCACGATGATGGCCGCGGCGCTCGCCGCCACGGCCTGCGGCAGCCCGCAGGACACCGCCAGCGGTGGCGGCGACAGCTCCGCCCCGGTGAAGGTCGGCCTGGTGTACTCCCAGTCCGGCCCGCTGGCCAGCTACGGAAAGCAGTACATCGAGGGGTTCAAGGCCGGCCTCGACTACGCCACCAAGGGCAGCAACAAGGTCGGCGACCGGGCCATCGAGGTCACCGAGGTCGACGACGCGGGCGACCCGGCCAAGGCGGTCTCCGCGGCGAAGGACCTGATCGGCAAGGGCACGAAGATCATCGCTGGGTCGACGGCGTCCGGGGTGGCGTTGCAGGTCGCCCCGATCGCCGCCCAGAACAAGGCGCTGTTCATCTCCGGCCCGGCCGCCACCGACGCGGTCACCGGCGCCAACCGGTACACCTTCCGCTCCGGCCGGCAGTCCTGGCAGGACGTGGTGACCGCGAAGTCGTTCATCGGCGACCCGGCCGGCAAGAAGGTGGTGGTCTTCGCCCAGGACGGCGCGTTCGGCGACGCCAACGAGGCGGCCGTCAAGAAGGTGATCGGCGGGGCCGGCGCCGCGGTGAGCAGCGTCCGCGCCCCGGCCAGCGCCAGCGAGTTCACCCCGTTCGCCAGCCAGATCAAGGCCGCCAAGCCGGACCTGCTCTTCGTCGCCTGGGCCGGCACCACCGCCCCGGCCATGTGGCAGACCCTCGACCAGCAGGGCGTCCTCGCCTCCACCACCGTCGTCACCGGCCTGGACATCCGGGCCTCCTGGCCGACCTTCGGCGCGGCCGGCGCGAAGATCTCGTTCCTGTCGCACTACTTCGACGGGGCCAGCGACACCGAGGCCAGCAAGGCGTTGAAGGCCAAGGTGAACACCATCGACCTGTTCCACCCGGACGGCTTCGCCGCCGCGCAGATGGTGGTCCGCGCCGCGCAGGAGGGCGGCGACGACGTCGACAAGATGGTCAAGGCCCTGGAGGGCTGGTCGTTCGAGTCGGTCAAGGGCCCGATGACCATCCGCGCCGAGGACCACGCGCTGCTCCAGCCGATGTACCAGGCCAAGCTCTCCGGCAGCGGCACCGCCTTCACCGCCACCGCGCAGAAGAGCCTGACCGGTGACGAGACCGCGCCGCCGGTCGCCCAGATGAAGGGCTGAGCATGCTCGCCACCCGCGGCCTGACCTGGCGGATCGGCGAGGTCCCGATCGTCGACTCCGTCCACCTGGACCTGGCGCCGGGGGAGTTTCTCGGCGTGATCGGGCCCAACGGCGCCGGCAAGACCTCGCTGTTCAACCTGATCACCGGCCTGCGCCGGCCCACCGAGGGTCGGATCACGCTGGACGGGACGGACGTCACCGCCCTTCCGCCGCACCGGCGGGCTCGGCTCGGGCTGGGGCGTACCTTCCAGGCGTCCTCGGTCTTCGGGTCGCTCACCGTGCGGGAGAACGTGCGGTTGGCCGTACAGGCGCACCGGGGTGGCTCGATGAAGCTGTGGCGGCGGGCGGCGGCCGACCGGGAGGTGGCCGCCGCCGCCGACGCGGCGCTCGACCGGGTCGGCCTGCACCACCGGGGTACGGCGCTGGCCGGCACCCTCGCCCACGGCGAGAAGCGCAAGCTGGAGATCGCCCTGCTGCTCGCCGGGGAGCCCCGGGTGATGCTGCTGGACGAGCCGATGGCCGGGGTGAGCGCCGAGGACGTGCCCGAGCTGGTCGACGTGATCAGGTCGCTGACCGCCGACGGCGGCCGGTCGGTGCTGATGGTGGAGCACCACATGGACGTGATCCTGGAGCTGGCCGACCGGATCGCCGTGATGCACCACGGCGCGCTGCTGGCCTGCGACACCCCGGACACGGTGATGGCCAACGCCACCGTCCAGGAGGCCTACCTGGGGGAGTCCCTCTAATGACGGAACCTGTCCTGAGCGTGGTGGACCTGTCGGTGCGGATCGCCGGGCTGCACATCCTGCAGGGGGTGTCGTTCGACGTCGCGCCGACCGGGGTGACCGTGCTGCTCGGCCGCAACGGCGTCGGCAAGACCACCACGCTGCGCGCGATCGTCGGCCTGACCCCGCGCGGCGGCGAGGTGCGCGGCGCGATCCGGATGGGCGCGCGGAGCCTGCTCGCCCGCCCCACCCACCGGCTGGTCCGCGGTGGGCTCGGCTACGTGCCCGAGGACCGGTGCGTGTTCGCCGGGCTCACCGTCGCGGAGAACCTGCGGCTCGCCGAACGGCGCGGCGTGGTCCCGGCGTACGACCGGGTGTTCGCGCTCTTTCCGGAGCTGGACCGGCGCGGACGGCAACGGGCCGGCTCGCTCTCCGGCGGGCAGCAGCAGATGCTCGCGATCGGGCGGGTGCTGCTCAACGACAACCGGCTGCTGCTGGTCGACGAGCCGACCAAGGGGTTGGCGCCGAAGGTGGTGACCGAGGTGGCCGAGGTGCTGGAGCGGGTGGCCGAGTCGGTGCCGGTGCTGCTGGTGGAGCAGAACCTGGCGGTGGTCCGACGGCTGGCGAACGACGCGGTGGTGCTCGCCGCCGGCAAGGTGGCCTGGGCCGGCGACGCGCGGGACCTACTGCGGGAGACCGGCCTGACGAGGTCGCTGCTGGGCGTCGGCGCGGCGGAGGTCAGTTCATGAGTGGGATCGTGCTGTTGACGCTGACCGGGCTGGGGCTGGCCGCGCTCTACTTCCTGGTCGCGTCCGGGCTGTCGCTGGTGTTCGGCCTGGCCGACGTGCTGAACTTCGCGCACGGGCTGTTCCTCGGCGTCGGCGCGTACGCCACCTGGTGGGCCGCCGGGCACCTGCCCGGCGCCGGCGCGGGCGGCCTCGGCTTCGTGCTGGCGGTGGCCTTCGGGGTGGCCGCCGGGGTGCTGGTCGCGGTGCTGGTGGAGCTGGTGCTGATCCGGCCGCTCTACTCGCGGACCATCGAGCAGGTGCTGGTCACGGTCGGCCTGTCGCTGGCCGGAGTGGCGCTGCTGCAGGCCACCTGGGGCGCCGACGCCCGGCCGTTCCCGCGCCCCGACTGGACCCGGGACACCACGGCGATCCTCGGCGCCAACGTGCCCAACGGCGGTCTGCTACTGATCGTCACCGCGCTGCTGGTGCTCGGCGGCCTGCTGGCGTTCCTGCGCTGGACCCGGTACGGCCTGATCATCCGGGCCGGGGTGGAGAACCGGGAGATGGTCACCGCGCTCGGCATCGACGTGCGCAAGGCGTTCACGCTCGTCTTCGCGATCGGCGGGGCGGCCGCCGCGCTCGCCGGCGCGCTGGGCGGGGTCTACTTCGGCACCGTCTCGCCGGGGCAGGGCGGCTCGTTGCTGATCTTCGCGTTCATCGTGGTGGTGATCGGCGGAATGGGCTCGGTGGTCGGGTCCGCGTACGCGGCCGTGGCGGTGGGGCTGGTGCAACAGTTCGTCAACTACTACGGCACCTCCGGGCTGGGCGACATCTGCGTGGTCGGGCTGCTCGCCGTGGTGCTCCTGCTGCGCCCGCAGGGCCTGGCCGGGAAGGTTCAAACGGCATGACCGACTCCATGGTGGACATACCGCCGGCAGCGGTGCCCGACGAGCTGACGCCGGACCGCCCGCGCTGGCACCGGCTGCGGCCGTTCCTGCCGCTGGTGGCGCTGGCGGTGGCGGCGGTGCTGCCGTACTCGACGGTGAACCTGCCGGGCGTCTTCGAGGGGCCGCTGAACTCGCCCGGCACCCTGCAGCTGCTCGCCATCTGTCTGGTCTTCGGCGGGTTGGCCGCCGGGTACGACCTGCTCTTCGGGCGGACCGGGATGCTCTCCTTCGGGCACGCGCTCTACTTCGCCGCCGGGGTGTACGGCACCGACGTGCTGGTCACCCGGGCCGGGCTGCCGCTGTGGCAGGCGGCGCTGCTCACCGTCGCCGGGGCGGTGATCCTCGCCGGGCTGCTCGGCGCGATCGCGCTGCGCACGGTGGGGATCGCGTTCGCCATGGTGACGCTCGCCTTCGCCCAGGTCGGGGCGATCCTGGTGACTCGGGACTTCTGGCGTGTCACCGGGGGCGAGGAGGGGCTGCCGCTGGACGTCTCCGGTCTGCCGTCGGCCCTGGTCGGGGTCGCGAACACGGTCAACCTGTACTGGCTGGCGCTGGCATACCTGGCGCTGGTCGTGCTGGTGGTGCACCGGGTCTCCGGCTCGCCCACCGGGCGGGTGCTCGCCGGGCTGCGCGACGACGAGCGGCGGATCGGGGTGCTCGGGCTCGACCCGTACCGGTTCAAGCTGGTCGCGTTCGTGCTGGCCGGCGGCCTGGCCGCGGCCGGCGGGGTGGTCTACTGCCTGATCGCCGGCGGCGCCAGCCCGCACGTCACCTCCAGCGAGCTGACCCTGTCGCTGCTGGTCATGGTGGTGCTCGGCGGCCCCGGCACCCGGTGGGGCCCGGTGCTCGGCGGCATCCTCTACATGTACCTGGACCACCGCCTGACCGCCTTCGGCACCAGCGACGCGGTGAACGCCCTGCCCGCCGTCCTGGCCCGCCCCCTGAGCCAACCCCTCTTCGTCCTAGGCGCCATCTTCATCCTCGCCGTCTACTTCTTCCCCGGCGGCCTGACCAGCCTCAAGTCTCGCCTGACCCCCCTGACCCGCGCCCTCCGCCCCGCCCGCCCGTCCCGCCCGGCCGCCCCGCCCGACCCCGACCGCCCGGCGCGTTGATCAAGGAGTTTGCGCGCGAATCGGGCCGCTGGGCGACGCAAACTCCTTGATCAACAGAGGGCAGCCCGAGTCCTCGGCCGCTGACCTCCTCACCGCCCGTCGATCATGAGGTTGCCGGCCGGATCCGGATCGACTTCACCGGCAACCTCATGATCGACGGAGACGTCGGCCCGGGCTGGTAGACATGGCGGGTGAGTCAGGATCGGGTGGCGGTACGGGAGAGGGCCGAGGCGGTGCTGCGCCGGTTGGCCGGCGAGCACGCCCGGCTGCGCGAGGACCAGTGGCGGGCGATCGAGGCGCTGGTGGTGGACCGGCGTCGGGTGCTCTGCGTGCAGCGCACCGGCTGGGGCAAGTCGGCGGTCTACTTCGTCGCCACCGCGCTGCTGCGCGAGCGCCCCGACGCCGCCGGGCCGACGGTGATCGTCTCGCCGCTGCTGGCGTTGATGCGCAACCAGGTCGAGGCGGCGGCCCGGGCCGGCATCCGGGCCCGCACGATCAACTCGGCCAACCTCGACGAGTGGGACGTGATCACCGCCGAGATCCACTCCGGCGCGGTGGACGTGCTGCTGATCAGCCCCGAGCGGCTCAACAACCCCGACTTCCGGGACACTGTGCTGCCGAAGCTGGCCGCCACCACCGGCCTGCTGGTGGTGGACGAGGCGCACTGCGTCTCCGACTGGGGGCACGACTTCCGGCCCGACTACCGCCGGCTGCGTACCTTCCTCGGCGATCTGCCCGAGCGCACTCCGGTGCTGGCCACCACCGCCACGGCGAACGCCCGGGTGACGCAGGACGTGGCCGAGCAGCTGGGTGACGCCCTGGTGCTGCGCGGCACGCTGGACCGCGAGTCGCTGCGACTCGGCGTGGTCGACCTGCCCGATCCCGCGCACCGGCTGGGCTGGCTCGCCGACCACCTCGACCGGCTGCCCGGCTCCGGGATCATCTACACGTTGACCGTCGCCGCGGCGGGGGAAACCGCCGAGTTCCTCCGCGCCCGGGGCTGGTCGGTCGCCTCGTACACCGGTCAGGCCGAGGACGCCGACCGCCGCGCCGCCGAGCAGGACCTGCTCGACAACAAGATCAAGGCGCTGGTCGCCACCAGCGCGCTGGGCATGGGCTTCGACAAGCCAGATCTCGGCTTCGTGGTGCACCTCGGCGCCCCGCCGTCCCCGATCGCGTACTACCAGCAGGTCGGTCGCGCCGGTCGCGCCGTCGAGCACGCCGAGGTGCTGCTGCTGCCCGGCGTCGAGGACGCCGCCATCTGGCGGTACTTCGCCTCGCTGGCCTTCCCGCCCGAGCAGCAGGTCCGGGCGGTGCTCGCCGCCCTGCACACCGACCGGCCGCTCTCCACCCAGGCGCTGGAGCCGCTGGTCGACCTGCGCCGGGCCCGGCTGGAGCTGATGCTGAAGGTCCTCGACGTGGACGGCGCGGTCCGCCGGGTCCGGGGCGGGTGGCTCGCCACCGGCGAGCCCTGGGACTACGACGAGGCCCGGTTGCGCCGCGTCGCCGAGGCGCGCACCGCCGAGCAGCAGGCCATGCGCGAGTACGCGACCACGACCGAGTGCCGACTGCGCTACCTGCGGGAATGCCTGGACGACACGGAGGCCGCCGACTGTGGCCGGTGCGACCGCTGCGCCGGCCCGCTCTTTTCGGCAGACGTTTCCGCCCCCGCGCTGAGCGCCGCGCAGACCTTCCTCGGCCGGCCCGGCGTGCAGATCCCGCCGAAGAAGCTCTGGCCGACCGGGTTGGAGGCGGTGGGCGTACCGGTGAAGGGCAAGATCGCCCCCGCGGAGCAGGCGCTGCCGGGGCGCGCGGTGGGCCGGCTGTCCGATCTCGGCTGGGGCGGCCGGCTGCGCGGCCTGGTCGGGCCGGACGCGCCCGACGGGCCGGTCCCCGACGACGTGGTCGCGGCCGTGGTCGAGGTGCTCAAGGCGTGGGCGCACGGCGACGACCCGTGGCCGCGTCGACCGGCCGGCGTGGTCGCGGTCGGCTCCCGGACCCACCCGGCGCTGGTGGGCTCGCTCGCCGAGCGGATCGCCACGGTCGGCCGGCTGCCGCTGCTCGGCCGGGTCGACCCTGTCGGCCCGTCCGGCGCCGCCGGCCCGCGCGGCAACAGCGCCCAACGGGTACGCGCCCTGCACGACGCCTTCACCGTCCCCGCCGAGCTGGCCGACGCCCTGGCCGCGCTGGACGGGCCGGTGCTGCTGGTCGACGACCTGGTCGACTCCGGCTGGACGATGACCATGGTGGCCCGGCTGTTGCGCCGGGCCGGCGCGCCGGACGTGTTGCCGCTCGCCCTGGCCGTCGCGGGCTGACCGGTGACCCGGCCCGTGCTGGTGCTCACCGGCGGCCCCGCCGTCGGCAAGAGCACCACCGCCCGAGCCCTGGCCACCGCCCGAGCCCTGGCCACCGCCCGGGCCCGCGCCGCGTTCGTCGACGTGGACGACGTACGCCAGCTGGTGGTGGCCGGCGGCGCGTCCCCCTGGCAGGGGGCGGAGGGTGAAGCGCAGGCTCTGCTCGGCGCACACAACGCCTGCGACCTGGCCGTCCGGTTCCGGTCGGCCGGCTTCGACGTGGTGATCGCGGACGTGCTCACCCCGGCCACGGCGGCGGTCTACCGCGCGCGACTTGCGGGCTGCCTCATCGTCCGGCTGCACGTCGGTCGGGCCGAGGCGCACCGGCGGGCGGCCACCCGGCGGGTCTGGCTGACGCCGGAGGAGTTCGAGCTGCTGCACGACCGGAACGGCGACGACCCGCCGGACGCGGACCACCACCTGCCCGCCGACGGGCTGACGGTCGCCGGGCAGGTCGCGGCCGTCGAGGCGCACTGGGCGGCCGCCCGCTGATCCGGCCGGCGCCGGAAAGTTCCCGGGCCGGCCGGAATGGGACCGTCGCCACGGTACCGAGCCGTCGGCCGGCCCCCGCCCCGTCCGGCGGTACCGTGGTCGACATGGCCGACCAGCGACCCGTCACCAGGACGGATACCGGCCTCCCACCGGTCGACACCGGCCCCCCGGCCGACGGTCCCGGCTTCCCAGCCGACACCGGCTTCCCGGCCGACGGTTCCGGCGCTGGGCCGGCCGCCCTGGGCTCCCTGCCGACCGACCCCGGCATTCCGGTCGGGCCGGACCGGGCCACGCTGCGGCTGGCGCTGACCGTCGGCGGCCTGGTGCTGGCCGTACTGCTCGGTTTCGGACTCGGTCGGGCGAATCCGCCGCTGGCCGCCCCGGGCTCGGCGGGCGTGGAGGCGGGGGCCAGCACCGACCACACGCACGCGCCCGGCACCGGCGCGCACGTCCACGGCGCCGCGACCGACCAGGCGGCGGGTGACGCCGGCGGGCTGTCGGTCACCGCCGCCGGCTACACCCTCGCCCCGACCGGTCGGGAGTTCACCGCGGGTCGGGCCGGCGAGCTGCGCTTCCAGGTACGCGACGCGCAGCGCCGCCCGGTGACCCGGTTCGCGGTGGTGCACGACAAGCCGATGCACCTGATCGTGGTGCGCCGCGACCTCACCGGCTACCAGCACCTGCACCCGACGATGGCGCCCGACGGCACCTGGTCGGTGCCGCTCACCCTGCCCCGGCCGGGCGTCTGGCGGGCGTACGCCGACTTCACCGCGCTGGCCGCGGACGGCACCCAGACGGCGGTCACCCTCGGCACCGACCTGGTGGCGCCCGGCGCCTACCAGCCGACGCCGCTGCCCGCGCCCGCCACCGGCGCCACCGTCGGCGGGTTCGACGTCGGGTACGAGGGCACCCCGCAGGTCGGCACGTCGGTCCCGCTGCGGTTCCGGATCCGCTCCGGCGACGCTCCGGCCGCGCTGGAGCGCTACCTCGGCGCGTACGGTCACCTGGTGGCGCTGCGTGAGGGTGACCTGGCCTACCTGCACGTGCACCCCGAGCCGGCGCCGGCCGGCGACACGGTGACGTTCTGGGCGACCGTGCCGGGCCCGGGCCGCTACCGGATGTACCTGGACTTCCAGGTGGCGGGCGAGGTGCGGACCGCCGAGTTCACCCTCGACGTGCCCTGAGCACACCCGGCCGGGTCAGCCGGCGCGGCGGACCGGGCGGCGGGCCAGGTAGCGCAGCAGGTCGCGGATGTGGTGCTTCTCCTCGGCCGGCACCGTCGGGTCGGCCAGCCTGTCCAGGATCACCCGGATGTCGGCCTCGACCGGTGCGTCGTCGCCGCGGCGGCGGGGCGCCTGGCCGGCGTCGGGCAGCCCGAGGGCGCGGAACGCGGCGGCCACCGGCAGGTCGAGGGCGGCGCAGAAGCCGCGCACCTTGGCCAGTTCGGGGTAGTCCTGCCAGTCGCCGGCGAGCCAGCGGAAGACGGTGGACCGGCCGACGCCGGTGTGGCCCGCCAGGTCGCTCACCGTCCAGCCGCGCTCCTCACGGGCGTCGTCGATGGCCCGCCGCACGAAGCGGGCGAAGGCCATCTGCGGTGATCCCTCTGCGTAGCCCATGCCGATGGGTTGGTCCCTTTCTTGAACCAGGCGCGGTGTCCGTGCGCCCTTTGAGGGTAGTACGACGGATCGTGGAAAGAATCGCCCGTACGTCCCGTTGACGGGACCCGATGTCCCCGGTCTGCGCCCGGGTCCGTGGCCTGCGACGATTGCCCGGCATCAACTAAGCTCGGAGGCCCCGCGTCGGCCGGTGCACGCCGCCGCGGGTCCGCACCAGATCGATGAGGAGCAGCATGGCCGACAGCGTCCGTCCGGCGCCGCACCGACCGGGTGCGGTCAGCCTCTTCTTCGTGGTCAAGGCCGGGGTGTTCGCGCTGGCCTTCTGGGTGTGGCTGCTGGTGCTGGTGCTCACCGGCGACGAGGCCGGCGGGGCGCACGTGTTGGCCGCCGCCGGGGCGGTCACCACCACCCTGGTCGGGGTGGTGCTCGGCGTCCGGCTCGCCCTCCAGCGCAGCGCGGCCGCCCGGCACGCCGAGCTCAAGCGGCTGCTGGTGGACATCTCCTGGAACGCGTTCACCGCCGCCGGCAACGCCGAGACGCCCGGCACGGTCGTGCCGTTCCCGACCATGCCGCTGAACGACGAGCGGGCGCCGCACCGGGAGCACGGCGAGCGGGTCAGCCTCTTCGAGCGCGGCGCCGAGCGGCCGGGCCGGGAGCGCGGCGGGGCCCCGTCGGAGCGCCGCCGTTGACCCCGCTCAGGCCGGCGTCTCCTCGGCCAGCAGGGTCTCCAGCCGGGGCGTGACCTGCCACTGCTCGACCAGCTCGCGATAGTCGGTGCGCTGCTGCCCGGTGGGGGCCGAGCCGGTGCGCCGGGCCCGGATCAGCAGGTTGCGCGGGGTGTGCTGGGAGTCGACGAACTCCACCACCTCGGCCCGGTAGCCGTGCAACCGGAGCAGCCCGGCGCGCAGCGCGTCGGTCAGCACGTCGGCGAAGCGCTCCCGCAGGATGCCCTGCCGGGTCAGCAGCTCGTACGGGCCGGGGGCCGGCCGGGCGCGCAGCTGAGCGGCGAGGTCGTGGTGGCAGCACGGCGCGGCGAGCACCCAGCGGGCGCCCCAGCGCACCGCCCGGGCGAGCGCCTCGTCGGTCGCGGTGTCGCAGGCGTGCAGCGCCAGCACCAGGTCCGGGGCCGGCTCGACGACCGCCTCGGCGATCGTGCCGGCCACGAACGAGACCCGGTCGCCCCAGCCCAGCCGCTGGGCCAGCTCGGTGTTGCGCCGCCGCTGGTCCTCGCGGACGTCCACGCCGACCAACTCCACCGCGAGCCCACGCTGGGCGAGGTAGCGGTACGCGGCGAAGGTCAGATACGCGTTGCCGCAGCCCAGGTCCACCACGCGCAGCGGACCGGTGAGGTCGTCCGGCAGGGTGGCGGCCAGCGCCCGCAGGAACGCGTCGACCTGGCGGCGCTTGGCCGCCGACCCGCCGATCTCCGCGAAGATCGGGTCGCCCGGGTCCAGCAGGTAATCCTTGGCCCGGTCGTGGGTCTCGGCGGGGGCCGGCGGTCGGGCGGCCGCGGCCCGGTGCACCTGCGCCTCGCCGGACTTGGTCACCCGCAGCTGCAGGGTCGCCTCGGCGGTCTCCACGTGCCAGTTGCCGAAGGGCTCGGCCAGCAGCGCGTCGACCGCCGCGCCGGCCTCCGCGCCGGGCGCCACGTTCCGGGTGTACGGCCGGGCGCCGTCGGAGGTCTGGATCTGCAGGCGGGGGCCGGCCTTGAGGGCCACCGGGCGGAGCTCCGCGCGGACCATCGAGGGGCGCTGCCCCTTGCGTCGGCCGGCGGCCACCGCCCGGGTCAGCGCGGGGTCGAGCAGCAGCGCCCGGACCTCGGTCAGGGCGGCGTCGAGCGGTTCGGGCATCGTTCCATCATCCTCGTGAGGCGGCGGGCGCGAAGGGGGCGTCCCTGGGTCGCGGGCAGACGTCCGCGGGCGGCGGGCGCAAAAGGGGACGTCCCCCGGACCGCGGGCGGCGGTGCGGGGGACGTCGGGTGGTGCCTCGTCAGTCGGCGGTCGCCTCGGCCGGCGTACCGGCGGCGGAACCGCCACCACGACGGCGCCGGCGGCGGCGCGGCTTGGTCGGGTCGCCCTCGGCGGCCGGGGCGGCCGGCTCGTCGGGGCCGGCGTCGGCGGTGATCACCGCGGCCGTCTCGCCCGCGACCGGCTCGCCCGCCCGGCGGCGACGCCGGCGGCGCGGGGTGCGGGTGCCCTCCTCGGTGGAGGCCATCTCGGTCGTCGGCGCCTCGGCCGGGGTGCCCGCGTCGGAGCGGCCGCCGCGGCGCTCGCCGCGACCGCGACCCTCGCCCCGACCGCGGCTCTCGCCGCGCCGGGACCCGCGTCCGCCGCCCTCACCGCGCGGCGGCCGGCCGCCCAGATCCTCCTCGACCTCGGCGGAGAGCCCCGCCCGGGTCCGCTCGGCGGTCGGCAGGGTGCCGCTGATCTCGCGGGAGATGTCCAGGTCGGTGTAGAGGTGCGGGGAGGTGTGGTACGTCTCCGGCGGCTCGGGCATGTCCAGCCCGAGGGTCTTGTCGATGATCCGCCAGCGGGGCATGTCGTCCCAGTCGACGAAGGTCACCGCGACACCGGTCGCCCCGGCCCGGCCGGTGCGGCCGATCCGGTGGGTGTAGGTGTCCTGGTCCTCGGGGCAGTCGTAGTTGATCACGTGGGTGACGCCGGTGACGTCGATGCCGCGGGCGGCCACGTCGGTCGCGACCAGGGTGTCGATCTTGCCGGCGCGGAACGCGCGCAGCGCCCGCTCCCGGGCGCCCTGGCCCAGATCGCCGTGGACGGCGGCGACCGCGAAGCCGCGGAAGTCGAGGTCCTCGGCGACCCGGTCGGCGGCCCGCTTGGTCCGGGTGAAGATCATGGTCAGCCCGCGACCCTCGGCCTGCAGGATTCGCGCCACGATCTCGATCTTGTTCATCGAGTGGGTGCGGTACGCCAGCTGCTTGGTCTGCGGCGACGGGCCGGTTTCGGCGGTGTGCCCGGCGTGGATCGTCATCGGCCGGCGCAGGAACCGCCGGGACAGCGTGACGATCGGGTCCGGCATGGTGGCCGAGAAGAGCATGGTCTGCCGGTCCTCCGGCAGCATCGCGAGAATCTTCTCGACGTCGTCGAGGAAGCCCAGGTCGAGCATCCGGTCGGCCTCGTCGAGGACCAGCGCGCGCACCCGGTCGAGGCGCAGGTGCTTCTGCTTCTGCAGGTCCATCAGCCGGCCGGGCGTGCCGACCAGGATCTCCACGCCCTTGCGCAGCGCGTCGATCTGCGGCTCGTACGCCACGCCGCCGTAGATCGGCAGCACCCGGACGCCCCGGGTGCGGCCCGCGGCGGCGAGGTCCTTGGCGACCTGGATGCCCAGCTCGCGGGTGGGCACGACGACCAGGGCCTGCGGCACGCCGTCGCTGCCCTCACCCGGGGCGAAGACCCGCTCCAGCAGCGGTACGCCGAAGCCGAGGGTCTTGCCGGTGCCGGTCGGCGCCTGGCCGATCATGTCGGTGCCGCGCATCGCGATCGGGATCGCGTACTCCTGGATCGCGAAGGCGCGGGTGATGCCCGCCGCGGCCAGGGCCTCGACGGTCTCGGGCCGCGCGCCGAGCGCGGCGAAGGTGGGAGCCTCCGGACGGACCGGGGCGGTGGGGGCCAGCTCGTGGCCGTCCAGCTCTTCGAGAATCTGTTCGCTCATCTGGATCTGGGGGTGCCCTCTCGTGGTGCGCCCCGTCTTGTCCTCAGGGCGCGATCGGTTTGGCGCGGGCCACGCGGTCGGCGGCGGAAGATCGCCGAGCCGGACCGGGCCGCACGCGCTCCGCAGGCAGGACTTCGATCAGATCGGCGCCCGCGGCAACTGCTCCATAATACCTGAGCGGGCGGCGGGACGTCCCCAGGCGCGTGGACCGGCCGTTCGGCGGGGCCGGCAACTGTGACCTGCATCACCCAGAAAGGGTGGAAAGGTGACGGTGGGGACGATGCGGGAAACCGGACGGACCGGCCACCGCGGCGGTCGGACCACCGCGGAGACCGGCCCGTCGGCACCAGTCGGTGTGGTTCAGCGAACGGTGAAGCCGACCGACCGCGGCGACGCCTCGGCGATCTCCACGTAGGCGACCTTGCTGACCGGCACGATGACCCGCCGGCCCTTCTCGTCGGTCAGGGACAGCGTCCCCTCGGACTTGCCGAAGGCGTCGGTCACGAGCTGCTCGATCTCGGCCGGCGACTGCGCGCTCTCCAGAACCAGCTCACGCGGCGCGTACTGCACGCCGATCTTGACCTCCACTGTGCCTCCTCCAGGTGGGCGAAAGAGCCGCCGTTGGGAAGGCTATCCGATCTCAGGATCGGATGGTCCGGCTGACTCACCTTGCAGCGGGAAGCTCGCGATGCCCCGCCAGGACAACGCGCCGACCAGCGCCTCCGCCTCGGCCTTCGGCATCTGCCGGCCACCGGCCAGCCAGAACTGGGCGGCCGTCTCGGCGGCGCCCACCAGGCCGGATGCCAGCAGCTCGGCGTGCGCCCGGCTGACGCCGGTGTCCGAGATGATGGTGTCCGTTATCGCCGCGATGCAGCCCTGTTCGACCCGTTCCACCCGCTGCCGGACCGCCGGGTCGTTGCGCAGGTCCGACTCGAAGACGAGCCGGAACGCCTCGCTCTCGTGGTCCACGAAGTCGAAGTACGCGCGCACCGAGGCGCCGACCCGCTCCTTGTTGTCGGTCGTCCCGCGCATGGCGTCGTGCACCTTGGCGACGATGGCGTCACAGTGCGTGTCCAGCAGGGCCAGGTACAGCTCCATCTTGCCGGGGAAGTGCTGGTAAAGCACCGGCTTGGAGACACCCGCCCGCTCGGCGATGTCGTCCATCGCGGCGGCGTGGTAGCCCTGCGCGACGAACACCTGCTGAGCCGCCGCGAGCAGCTGCTTCCGGCGCGCCGAACGGGGCAGCCGGGTGGGCCGGCCGGCGGTCTGGGCACCGTTCCCCGCAGCGGTCATGGGAACCTCCGAGTTTCTTCGTACGAGCCGGAACTTTTACCCCGTACCGGTCGGGCGTCCACCCCGGTCCCGGAATTGGCCCGCCGCCGTAACCTATCGCCACTGTCACCACACGGTAGCCTCAGCGAGGGCGACCAAGGAGCGCGCGGTGACTGAAACAGGGCAACCCGGAGCCGCCACCCCGGGAGAGCACGGCGACGGGACGAGCCGGCAGGACGGCCAGGCCCGTTCCCGGAGCGGGTGGGCGCCTCCGGCGGCCGGCTGGTCCGGCGGGCCCGACCAGCGGGAGACCGACCCCTGGCGCGACCCCGAGCCGGCGGCCGGCTGGGCCGCCGCATCGCCCCGGCACGGCGACCTGCCGGCACCCCTGCCCGAGCCGGCCGACGAGGATCGCGCGCCGCGCAACGGGTGGGCCCGGCGCAACGGTTTCGCCCACCCGGAGGAGCAGGCTCGCTCGACGCCGGTCAGCGGGCCTCCCGGGGAGCCGGGCCGCTACCCGCCGGAGGTGCGCCGCGACGCCGGTGGCGACCGGCTCGTCGTGCCGGCCCAACGGCCGGCGCCCGCGGCCGAGCAGCAGGCCGGCCCGGACCCGTCCGCCGGGCGGGTGAGCCCTTGGGCCGAGGGGATGTTCCCGGCGTCCGGGCCACCCGCCGTCCAGGTTCCGCCGGTCGGCACGGCCCCCTCCGGCTTCGAGGTCCCGCCCGGTTTCCACGCCCCGCAGGGCGACCGCCCGTTCCGGGCCGCGGGCGACTACCCGCTCCGGGCCCCGGACGGCGACGACCCGTCGGACGTGTTCCCCCGGGGACGTGGCGACCGGGTCGAGGCCCCCAGCGAGCGCGCGTCCGCGGTGGCCGGAGCGCCGTCCTGGGCCGACCGGCCGGGCGAGCCGGCCGACCGCGGGTCGGCGGCCCGGACCGACGCGCCGTCCTGGGCCGACCGGTTCGACGCGGAGCAGCCGCCCGGGAGCGGTACGCCGGCCGAAGGTGCAGCGGCGGTCGGGGGCGGGGTGCCGAGCCGCGACGAGGCGTCCGCCGACAGCGACGCCGACCGGCGTGGCGCGGAGGGCGGGGCCGGCCCGACGGCCGACGAGCCGGACTGGTCCGGGCCGAACTGGAACCGCCCCAGCTGGGGCGGGGGCTGGGCGACACCCTGGTCGGGCGAGGAGCGGCCGACCGGTCGCCGGGCCCGGGCCGACCGGGGCACCGAGTGGGCCGCGGAACCGAACCGGCCGTACGAGCCGCTGCGCGCCGAGCCCGGCCGGCCGTACGAGCCGGTACGTGCCGAGCCGGCCCGCCCGTACGAGCCGGTGCGCTCGGCGCGGTCGCGCCCGTACGAGCTGACCCGCCCGGAGCCGGTCGTGCCGGAGCCGGCCACCCGGCCGCTTCCGCCGACGCCCGACGGTCCGGCGGACGACCCGATCGCCGACCGTTGGGCCGCCCCGAGCGGCCCGGCCGCACCGAGCCGACCCGCCGCCGATCGCCGGTCGCGCCTCGATAGGTCGGCGCCCGACCCCGCCGACCGATCCGGGGCCGCCGATCCGCTGGACGCCGGCCGGCCCGAGCGCGGTGACCGGCCCGGCCACCAGCAACCGGACGGTGACCGACCGGCCCGGACGCGGCAGTCCGGCTGGGACGACTCGGGCGACCAGCGAGCGAGTGTCGACCGCTCGGGTGACCAGTGGGCGAGTGTCGAGCGCTCCGGGGACCAGCGGGCGAATGTCGACCGCTCGGGTGACCAACGGGCGGGGATCGAGCGGTCGCGCTTCGACCGGCCCGGATCCGGCGGCCCGGTGGGGCTGGCCGGTGGTGATCGGGCCGGTTTCGTGCCGCCGCCCGCCCAGCGCCCCGACGAGCTGCCGCCCCCGTCGCCGCCGGCCTGGGCCGGCCGACCGACCAGCGCGGCGCCCACCGGCGCCGCATCGCCGGCCGGGCCGCCGACCGGCGCCGCATCGACGGGTACGCCACCCACCGGCACCGCGTCGCCGAGTGCGCCGCCGACCGGTGCCGGGCCGACAAGTGGGCCGCCCGCCACGGGTTCAGCCGCCGACCCCCTCGCCGACCTGGACGCCGCATCGAACGATGCCCGCGCCGCAGGGCCGGCCGATCACGGCACCACCGATCGTGTCGTCGCTTCGACCGAGCACCGCACCGTCGATCCGGTCGTGGGCGCCACGGCTCACCGGAGCACCGACCGCCCACTGGTGGCGGCAGAACGACCGACCACCGATCGCCCGCCGGCGTCGGCGGATCACCGGACCAGCGACCGCGCCGCCGGGTCGGCCGGGGACCGCACCACGACGGCGTCCGGCCCTCGTGACGTCGATCGGCCGTTCCGACTCCGGTCGGTGTCCGACGAGAGTGCCGGGGACCGTCCGTCGACCGGCACCGGTGCCGGCGTCGGGACCGGTGCGGGGACCGGGCCGCGCCGACTCGACCGGTCGCCGGCCGCGCCCGCCCCGAGAACCGCACCCACCTACACGGGCCGCCGATCCGCGCCCGAGCCCGATCCCCAGCCCCCGACCGGGACGGCCGGGGACGACGCGGGAGCGGGCACCGGCGCGGCGGTGCTGCCGCAGCGCGTCCCCGCCGAACCGGACGTGCCCGTCGTGCCGGAGCCGCCAGCCGTGGAGCCCCCCGCCGAGACCCCGGAACTTGCCCGGATCGCCACCCACCTGCGGCGCGACGACGAGCCCGCGCCGCTGCGGGAGCGGCCCGAGGGCTTCGACGTGAACGCGATCCTGGACGCCGTACGGGAGGTGGCCGGTGTACGCGACGCCGCGCTGCGCCGCACCCCGGCCGGCGCGCACAGCCTGCGGCTGGACCTGTCCGACGGGGCCGACCCGGCCGAGGTGAGCCGGATGGTGGCCCGTCTGCTCCAGGAGCGGATGGGCCTGGCCGCGGCTCCGCAGAATCTGCCCGGCGCGCCGGTCGCGCCGCCACCGCCGCCGCGTCGCCGCGTCGCCGAGACCACGCCGACGGCGCCGACGGCGCCGACCTCCGGCCCGGGCCTCCTGGCCCCGGCCGACCCGCCTCCGGTGGCCGGTGACGAGGACCCTGTCGATCCGGCTCTCCGCGCCGGGTCCACCCCGCCGGCCCGCCGGTCGCAGGCCGAGCCGGCTGCCCGCGCGGTGGTGACCGGGGAGCCCCGGCCCGACGGCCGGTGGCCGGCGGAGCCCGCTGACCCGGCGGATGGCGCCGCGCCGGCCGCCGGCCCGCGGTACGCCGGCTCCGCCCGGGGCGACGAGCCGATCGAGACGGTCGCCGGTGTGCCGCGCCGCCGACGCCAGGCCCCGGTGCACCGCGGGCGGGCCAGTGTCGAGGACGCCGTCCTCACCTCCGCCCCGCCGACCGGCAGCCCGGTCACGGCCGGTACGTCGTACTCCGGTGGGCAGATGACCACGACGGAGACCGCGCCGTCGCGCCCGCTGGACACCGGCGGCGTGCCGGGGCCGCGGGTGGTGATCGACCACGTGCAGGTGAGCACGTTCGGGTTGGACGCGAACGTCGAGGTACGCCTGATCGCCGACGAGGAGACCTCGGCCGGGCACGCCACCGGGCCGGCCGTCGACGGTTACGTGCTGCGGCTCTGCGCGGTGGCCGCCGCGGCCGCCGTCGACCGACTGTTGCGCGGCCCCGACCGGGCCGTCGACAAGGGCCGGTGCTTCGTCGAGCACGCCGCGGTGGTGCCGTTCGGCAACTGTGAGGTGGCGACCGTGGTGGTGCTGCTGGTCTGCGACGGGTGGGTGGAGCAGTTGGCCGGTTCGGCGCTGGTAGCCGGCGATCCGCGTCAGGCCGTGGTACGCGCCACCCTGGCCGCGGTGAACCGCCGGCTGGAGGCCCTGCTGGCCTGAGGTGGACCCGGTGTCGAAGGTGGCCGCGGCGGGAAGACTGGGGGAATGAAGCGCGCCGCCCTCTGGCCCGACCATCTGCTGCCCGCCCCCGACCTCCCCCCGCCCTGGCCCGGCCGGCCGGTACGCCTCGACGGCACCATCACCTACGTCCGGGAGACCCCGGCCACCTCCCCGGACGCCGAGCCGGCCCTCTACGTCCACGGGCTGGGTGGCTCGTCGCAGAACTGGACGGACCTCGCCGGCCTGCTCGCCGACCGGCTGGACGGTCAGGCCATCGACCTGCCCGGCTTTGGTCGCAGCGAACCGGGGCTGCGGTACACCATCCCGTCCTTCGCGCAGCGGGTGATCCGGTGGATCGAGCACTCCGACCGGGGGCCGGTGCACCTGTTCGGCAACTCGCTGGGCGGGGCGATCTCGGTGCAGGTGGCCGGCCTGCGGCCGGACCTGGTCCGCACCCTCACCCTGATCTCCCCGGCGCTGCCGTTCCTGGCCTTCCACCGGTCGGTGCAGGGACGGATGCTGCCGCTGCTGGCCATCCCGCGCGGCGAGCGGCTGGCCGCCTGGCGGCTGGCCCAGGTGGCGCCGGAGGTGATGGCCCAGCAGGCGATGGAGGCGTGCGTCGCGGATCTCAGCCGGATCAGCGAGCAGCGCCGCCGGGAGGCGTTGGAGGAGATCCGGATCCGCTACGAGGCCACCCACTACGCCGCCGCGTACGTGCGGACCTTCCGCGGGCTGGTCTCCAGCTTCCTGCGGTCCTACCTGCCCGGCTCGGGTTCGATGTGGCGGATCGCCGCCTCGATCACCGCCCCGACCCTGGTGGTGGGGGGCATGCAGGACCGGCTGGTGGACGTGCGGGTCGCGCCGCAGACCGCCCGGGTGATCCCCGACAGTCGACTGCTGATGCTGCACGGGGTCGGCCACGTCGCCCAGATGGAGGTGCCGCGCACGGTCGCCCGAGCGGTGGTGGGCCTGCTCGCCGAGGGGGAGGACGCCGCGGCTCCGCGGAACATGGCAGGCTGACGGCGATGCCCGCGTTCCCTCGCCGCGCCTCGCCGCGGTCGCTGAGCCCCGTCACGCCCCGGTCGCAGAGCCCCGCCGGCTCGGCGCCGTGCCCCGCCGATTCCCGGCGACGCCCCGGCCGCGCGGGCGGGCGACTCCGTCCGGCCCTGGTGCTGGCGGTGCTGCTGTCGGCCGCCCTGGCCGCGGTCGGGGCCAGCGTCGACCGGTCGCGGCCCGGCGGTGAGGCGCTGGCCGCCGATCCGGCCGCCTCGCCGCTCGCGGCGGCGGTCACCCCGTCGCCGTTCGTGGCCCCGGCCGACACCCCGAGCCCGTCCCCGTCCAGCTCGGCGCCGCCGGTCCTGCAGCTGCCCGGCGTGGTGCCTGCCGTCGGGTCGGGCCGCTTCGGGTACGACGTCCGGGCCGGCGCCACGCTCGGCCGGGCCGGGACGGTGCAGCGGTACCGGGTGGCGGTGGAGCAGGGCTCGGGTGAGGACGTGCGGTCCTTCTCCGACCAGGTGCAGACGGCGCTGGCCGGGCCGGGCAGCTGGGTGGACAGCGGCCGGTTGCGGCTGCGCCGGGTGCCGGGCAACGCACCGGCCGAGTTCACCGTCTACCTGGCCACCGCGACCACGGCCGGGCGGATGTGCCTGGCCGGCGGCGTGGACATCCGGATGGCCGGCCGGCCCTACACGTCCTGCCGGGCGCCCGGCCAGGTGATCATCAACCTCGACCGGTGGCGTGCCTCGGTGCCGCACTTCGTCCAGGCCGGGGTGCCGCTGTCGCTCTACCGGACGTACGTGGTGAACCACGAGGTGGGGCATCAGCTGGGCCACCATCACGAGGCCTGCCCGGGCGCCGGGCGGCCGGCGCCGGTGATGCAGCAGCAGACGCTGTTCCTGGACGGTTGCCGACCCAACCCCTGGCCGTACGTCGCCGGGAAGCGGTACGTCGGCCCGGCCATCTGAGCCGGCGATTCGGCTCGCCGATCAAGCGTGAAACATGTTCGCGCTTCCTGCGGCTTTGACGGCGTAATGCCCGAAAGGTCTGCGATGCTGGATTCGTGGACCCCGTCGACCCCGCCGTCCCCGATCCGGACCGTTTCGTCCCTCCGGGAGGCGCCGCCGATTCCGCCGCCCCGCGTACCGACGCCCGCCGTCCCGTCCGGGTCCGGCTGCGCCGACGCCGACGACGCGCCGCCCTGATCGGGCTGGTCCTACTCGCCGGGACGGCCACCGTCGTACTGGTCGGCACGCCCGAGCGCCCGCCGCCCGCCTCGGTCACCGCGCCGGGCGGCGGCGGTGCCGGTCACCGCGTCGCGACGTACCCGTCGAGCGGCCCTGGACGATTCACCGCCGCGGCCGGCGAGTCTCCGGTCCAGGGTGCGGACGGCCCGTTGCGCCGCTACCGGGTGGCGGTGGAGCAGGGCACCGGGCAGGACGCGGACGCCTTCGCCGCCGCCGTCGACGAGACGATGGGCGACGAGCGCAGCTGGATCGCCTCCGGGCGGCTGCGGCTGCAGCGGGTGGCCGAGGCGGCGGCCGCCGACTTCACCGTCTACCTGGCCACCCCGGCCACCTCGGAACGGATGTGCGCGCAGGGCGGGCTGAGCACCGACGGCTACACCTCGTGCCGGCTGCCCGGCCAGGTGATCATCAATCTGGCCCGGTGGATGGAGGCGGTGCCGGACTACGGCGCGCCGGTGGCCACGTACCGGACGTACGTGATCAACCACGAGGTCGGTCACGAGCTGGGCGAGCTGCACCAGGCCTGCCCGGGGCCGGGCGAGCCGGCGCCGGTGATGCAGCAGCAGACGTACGGCCTGGCCGGCTGCGTGGCCAACGCCTGGCCGTACCTGGCGGGGGTCCGGTACGAGGGCGAGCCGGTCGACGGGATCTGAGATATTCCCGGTCCCGGATGCCGGGCTACGTGGCGCTGCTCATGGCCGACCGACCCGGGTACGAGCGACAATGGCGCGGTTCACCACAGCCGATCCCGGGGAGTCCACCGTGTCGCTGCCCCCGCTCGTCGAACCCGCCGCCGAGCTGACCGTCGACGAGATCCGCCGCTACTCGCGCCACCTGATCATCCCCGACGTGGGGGTGGAGGGGCAGAAGCGGCTGAAGAACGCCCGGGTGCTCTGCGTGGGCGCCGGTGGCCTCGGCTCGCCGGCGCTGATGTACCTCGCCGCCGCCGGCGTGGGCACGCTGGGCATCATCGACTTCGACACCGTCGACGAGTCGAACCTCCAGCGCCAGATCATTCACGGCGTCTCCGACGTGGGCCGGTCCAAGGCCGAGTCGGCCGCCGCGTCGATCCGCGAGATCAATCCGCTGGTCAATGTGGAGATCCACAACACCGCGCTGGACCGGGACAACGTCCGGGACATCTTCTCCCGGTACGACCTGATCGTCGACGGCACCGACAATTTCGCCACCCGGTACCTGGTCAACGACGCCGCGGTGCTGCTCGGCAAGCCGTACGTCTGGGGTTCGATCTACCGCTTCGACGGCCAGGCATCGGTCTTCTGGGCCGAGCACGGCCCGTGCTACCGCTGCCTCTACCCGGAGCCCCCGCCGCCCGGCATGGTCCCCTCCTGCGCCGAGGGCGGCGTGCTCGGCGTGCTCTGCGCCTCCATCGGGTCGATCCAGGTCAACGAGGCGATCAAGCTGCTCACCGGCATCGGCGAGCCGCTGGTCGGCCGGCTGATGGTCTACGACGCCCTGGAGATGGAGTATCGCAAGATCAAGGTCCGGAAGGACCCGGCCTGCGTGCTCTGCGGGGAGAACCCGACGGTCACCGACCTGCTGGAGGACTACGAGGACTTCTGCGGCGCGGTCTCCACCGAGGCCCAGGAGGCGGTCGTCGACGCGACCATCACCGCCGGTGAGCTCAAGGAGTGGCAGGACGCCGGCAAGGACATCTTCCTGGTCGACGTCCGCGAGCCGGCCGAGTACGAGATCGTCCGGATCCCCGGCTCGACGCTGATCCCCAAGGGCGAGATCATCTCCGGCGAGGCGCTGGCGAAGCTCCCGCAGGACAGGCAGATCGTGCTGCACTGCAAGTCCGGTGTCCGGTCGGCCGAGGCGCTCGCCGCGCTCAAGGCGGCCGGCTTCCGCGACGCCGTGCACGTCCAGGGCGGTGTGCTGTCCTGGATCAAGCAGGTCGATCCCTCGCTGCCCGCGTACTGACGGCCGACCGGGGCGGGTGGCCCGCCGGCCGCCCGCCCCGACCTCGGCCGATCCGCCGAGGCGTGATCCCGTTCGGCCCGGGTACCGTGTCCGCCGTGGTCGATATCGACGCCGCGATCGGATTCGTCGTGGCTCACGGTGACGCGGTGGACCGCGCCCGGCTCTCGCGGTTGCGCACCGGCGCGCCCGTGCCGCCGCCGGTGCTGGACGCCGCCGAGGTGGGGCAGACGGCCGACGGCGGCTGGCCGGCCACCCTGGGCGCCGACGTGCCGTCCGTCGACGCGACCTGCTTCCGCCTGGCCGAGCTGGACGACCTCGGCGCGCTCGGCCGACCGGCGGCCCGGCACGCGCTCGACTGGCTGGCCGCCCGGCAACTGCGCGACGGCGGCTGGGACGAGGACCCCCGGCTCGCCGGCAGTGCCCCGGAGTGGGCCCGCCCGGGCGACCCGGAGGCCCGCCTCTACCTCACCGCCAACGCCGCCTTCTGGTTGACCGTCGGCGGGCGGGACGCCCGCGCGGCCGGCCCGCTGGACCACCGGGTCGGTGGGGCGTACGCCGGGGTGGTGCAGGCGGCGGCCCAGGCCATCGCCGGGCAGCTCGCCCAGGACGGCAGTTGGCCGTCCTTCCTGGCGGCCGGCTGGCTGGGCGCGGCGGTGCTGCACCGACAGGAGATGTACTACGAGTCCGCGCGGATCCAGGCGGTGCTCGCCGACCGCATCCCGGGCATGTCGCCGGCCGACGTGGCCTGGCTGGCCGGGACGCTGCGCCGGGTGGAGGTGGGCGACGAGCAGTGGCTGCTGGTGTCGGCCCGTCGGCGGCTCACCGAGACGCAGCGCAGCGACGGCGGCTGGGACAGCGACGACGGCCACCAGTTCGACGTGCACACCACGCTGACCGCGATCCGGGCCTGCCGCCCGGCGCCTGGCGATCCGGCCTGGACGCCCCCGTCCCCGCGTACCGCCGGGCAGGGCCGCCCGGCCATCGGCTGACCCGGGCGGCCGCGACCGTCAGCGGAGGTGACCGTCGCCGGTCACCACGTACTTGGTGCTGGTCAGCTCGGGCAGCCCCATCGGGCCGCGGGCGTGCAGCTTCTGGGTGGAGATACCGATCTCCGCGCCGAAACCGAACTCGCCGCCGTCGGTGAACCGGGTGGAGGCGTTCACCATCACCGCCGCCGCGTCGACCCGGGCCACGAACTCCCGGGCGGCGGCCTGCGAGTCGGTGACGATCGCCTCGGTGTGCCCGGTGCCGTACCGGCGGATGTGCGCGACCGCCGCGTCCAGCGAGTCGACCACGGCGACCGAGATGTCCGCCGAGAGGTACTCGGTGGCGAAGTCCTCGTCGGTGGCCGGCAGCACGGCGGGGGAGTGCGCGGCGACCTCGGGGGAGCCGTGCACGGTCACCCCGGCCTCGGCGAACGCGGCCAGCACGGCGGGCAGGAACTCGTCGGCCACCGCCGCGTGCACCAGCAGCGACTCGGCGGTGTTGCAGGTGCTCAGCCGCTGGGTCTTCGAGTTCAGCGTGATCGCCACCGCCCGGCCCAGGTCGGCGGCGGCGTCCACGTAGACGTGGCAGTTGCCCACCCCGGTTTCGATCACCGGCACGGTCGACTCCTCGACAACCGTCCGGATCAACGACGCGCCACCGCGCGGGATCAGCACGTCGACCAGGCCGCGGGCGCGCATCAGCTCCTTGACCGAGTCGCGCGAGCCGGCGTCGAGCAGCTGCACCGCGTCCGCCGGCAGGCCCACCCCGGCCACCGCGTCCCGCAGCACCGCCACCAGCGCCGCGTTGGAGCGCGCCGCCGACGACGAGCCACGCAGCAGCGCCGCGTTGCCGGACTTCAGGCAGATCCCGGCGGCGTCCACGGTCACGTTCGGCCGCGCCTCGTAGATGATCCCGACCACCCCGAACGGCACCCGGACCTGCCGCAGCTCCAGCCCGTTGGGCAGGGTCGAGCCGCGGACCACCTCGCCCACCGGGTCGGGCAGCGCGGCCATCTGCCGCAACGCGTCCGCGATGGCCGTCACCCGGCCCGCGTCGAGGGCCAGCCGGTCCCGCACGGCCGCGCTCAGCCCGGCCTCCCGCCCGGCCGCCAGGTCCGCCTCGTTCGCGGCCAGGATCTCGGGGGTACGGGCCACCAGCGCGTCGGCCATCGCGTGCAGCGCGGCGTCCTTGGCGGTACGGGTGGCCGCCGCCAGCGCCTCCGCCGCGTCCCGCGCCCGCCGCGCCTGCTCCACCACGCTCATGCCGGCACTCCGCTGCGCTCCGTGCCGCCATGAGGCACCTCGACGCTGAGCTGATGATTCACTCGCTGACGCTCGCTCATGGATCGGCTCCTCACAGCAGGACGAGGTCGTCGCGGTGGACGACCTCCCGTTCGTACGCCGGGCCGAGCGCCGCGGCGAGCTCACCGGTGGAGCGGCCCAGCAGCCCGGGCAGCTCCACCGCGTCGTAGTTGACCAGCCCACGGGCCACCGGGGCGCCCGCGCCGTCCACCAGGTCCACCGGGTCCCCGGCGGTGAAGGTGCCGTCCACGGCGGTGATGCCGGCGGGCAGCAGCGACTTGCGCCGGCCCACCACGGCCTGCACCGCGCCCGGGTCGAGGTGCAGCCGACCCCGGGGGGCGGTGGCGTGCGCCAGCCAGAACAGCCGGGCGGCCGGCCGCCGCTGCGCCGGGTGGAAGTACGTCCCGACCGGCTCGCCGGCCAGTGCCGGGGCGGCCAGCGGCGCGGCGGTGAGCACCACCGGGATGCCGAAGCCGGTGGCGATCCGGGCCGCCTCGACCTTGGTGACCATCCCGCCGGTGCCGACTCCGGCCCGGCCGGCGCCACCGATGTCCACCCCGGCCAGGTCGGACTCGTCGCGTACCTCGGTGATCCGGGCGCTGCCCGGCTGGGCCGGATCGCCCGTCCAGAGCGCGTCCACGTCGGACAGCAGCAGCAGCAGGTCGGCGTCGACCAGCGCGGCGACCAGCGCGGCCAGCCGGTCGTTGTCGCCGAACCGGATCTCCTCGGTGGCCACCGTGTCGTTCTCGTTGACGATCGGCACGGCCCGCAGGTCGAGCAGCTTGCGCAGGGTCCGGTACGCGTTGCGGTAGTGCGCCCGTCGGGTCACGTCGTCGACGGTCAGCAGCACCTGCCCGACGGTGAGCCGGTGCCGGGCGAAGCCGGCCGCGTACCGGCCGATCAGCAGGCCCTGCCCGACGCTCGCCGCGGCCTGCTGGGTGGCCAGGTCGCGGGGGCGGCGGGCCAGCCCGAGCGGGGCCAGCCCGGCGGCGATCGCGCCGGAGGAGACCAGCACCACCTCGTGGCCCGCGCCGGCCAGCGCGGCCAGCGTGTCGACCAGCGCGTCGACCCGGGCGTCGTGCAGCCCACCGGTCGCGGTGGTCAGCGAGGACGAACCGATCTTGACGACGATCCGCCGGGCCGAGGTGACTGCTTCGCGCACCCGCTCATTCTGCGCGCCCGGTCCCACGACGGCCGTCCGCGTTCCCATATCGTGGCCTGTCATGACGCCCGAGGAGTACGTCGAGGCGGTGCTCGCCCTGGTCGAGCGAATCCCGCCGGGCCGGGTGATGTCGTACGGGGCGATCGCCGACGCGCTCGCCGACCGCTCGGGGCGGGCCTCGGCCCGGCTGGTCGGCTCGATCATGGCCCGGCACGGCGGCGGCGTGCCGTGGCACCGGGTGGTGAACTCGGCCGGCCGACTGCCGCCCGGGCACGAGATCGAGGCGCGGGCCCGGCTGCGCGCCGAGGGCTGCCCGCTGCGCGGGGACGGGGTGGACATGGCGGCGGCCAGTTGGTGGCCGGACGAGCCGGCCTGACCACCTCTCGACCGCGCTCGCCGGGTCATGACGACGGCCCGGCCGGGACGGATCCCGGCCGGGCCGCGCCGGCGGTGTTCAGCCGAACCAGGTGTTGACCTGGTTGTTGTCCTGGTCGCGCTCGATGAGCGCCTGGTCCTGCGGTCCGAGGGCGGTGACCGCGACCAACCCCTTCTCGCCGCGGTACGGGGTGCCCTGCGGCACCTGCAGGGGCAGTCGCAGCGTGATCTCGTCGCCGGAGCGCAACGCCCCGAGCCGGCACACCGTCGGGTCCCGCGAGGTGCGGTAGCCGGGCCGGCACGAGGTCCAGCTGTTGTCCACCGGGAACAGCCCCATCTGCAGGTTCAACCGGAGCTCGACCCCGGTGGCGTCCCGGCCACCCAGGTGCCGGATCCGCACGTCGATCGAGCCGGAGTAGGTACCGCTACCGTCGGTGTTCTTCGTCATGTGCACCGGGGTGGTGGTGACCGACAGATCCACCGAGTACGGGTTGGTGGGGAAGGACGACTCTCCGGCGACCTGCTCGAAGCCGCTGCCGTTCCACCGGAACGTACGCCACTGGTGCTGCGCCCACTGCGGTGGCCAACCCGTGTCGCTGGCCAGGTCGGTCAGCTGCAGCCGGATCTGTCCGTCCGACCGCACCTCGAGCGTCTCCAGGGACCCCGCCTCGGTGGTGCCCGGCACCGCGATCACCTGGCCGAGGGCGACGATCCCCCCTGCGGCGTCCCGGTCGTAGACGACCACCTGCTCGGGACCGGCCCCTTCGACCAGGCAGCGCAGCCGGACCACCGTCTCGGCGGCGCCGTCCCGGTCGACGTCGGCGTGGTCGACCGACACCGGGAACACGTTCAGTCCCGTGCCGCTCGTGTCGAGGCGGATCCGTCCGGACGGGCACTTCGGCGAGGACGAGCGGAAGGAAGGCACCGTCAGCGGCCCGGCCATGAGCTGCGACCGGGTGAGGTAGCCGTCCGGCGGGGGTGGCGCGGCGGCCGCGCTGGTGGCCGGGGCCGTCGGGGTCGGGCTGGCCGACAGGCTCGGCGTGGGCGTCGGCGTCGCCGATCCGGTCGGCTGCACCGGCCCGGGCGGGGGCGCCGGATTGTGGCCGGCCACCGCGTAGCCCACGGCGGGGCCGGTCAGCAGGGCGATCGCGGCGACGATTCCGCCGCTGACCGTCCGCCGTCGACGCGCCCGCACGCTGCGCCGGACCGCGGCCGGTCCGGGCACCTCGACCTGCATGATCGCGGTCGGCCGGTACCGGCCGAACTCCTCGGTGAGCAGGACGTGGTTCTCCTGGTCAGACATCGCGCACCTCCTGCGTGCTCTCGCGCAGCTGCGCGGCCAGCGCGGCCCGGCCCCGGTGCAACCAGGACTTGACCGTGCCCTCGGCGACCTGTTCCTGGTCGGCGATCTCGGCGATCGAGAGATCGGCGAGGTAGTGCAGGATCACCGCCCGGCGCTGCTTCGGCGGCAGCGTGGCCAGGGCGACGTCCAGTGCCACCCGGTCGGGCGTCGGCCCGGCCACGTGGGTCTCCCGCTGCCGCCGCAGGTACGCCTGCGCGGTGCGCAACCGCCGCCAGCGGTTGTGGGCGAGGTTCCAGGCCACCCGGCGCACCCAGGCGACCGGGTCGTCGTAACCGGCCACCCGGTCCCAACGGGTGAAGGCCTGGCAGAAGGCGTCCTGGACCAGGTCCTGCGCCTGCCCCCGGTCACCGGTGTAGGCGGCGATCTGTACGACCAGGCCACGGAAGTGGGCATGGTAGAAGTCGTCGAAGACCAGTTCCCGCGAGTCCGAACCGCCGACCGTAACCGGGTCCGGCGGTGGACCGCCGACCCTCACCTCTCGCGCCACGCTCACATGTCCTCCCCGTTACGGCCGGCGGCCACCCGCCTCGACCCGAAACACAATTCGACAGCCATGAAGGTTGCGTCGTTTCGGCGGCCAACCGATGTCGTACCGGTGACAGTCCGGTGCCCGGTCGGGCGCCGCCACCCCGGCGGGCCGCGCCCGGCGCTGTGGTTGACTGTCGGACGGGGGACGGGAAGGGGGCGGTCGTGCAGCTGCCGGGTGTGCTCGGCGAGCCGATCCGGTTCGTGCTGAACTGGGGGCGCCGCTACTCGCTCTGGGTCTTCAACTTCGGTCTGGCCTGCTGCGCCATCGAGTTCATCGCGACCAGCATGGGCCGGCACGACTTCATCAGGTTGGGCGTGATCCCCTTCGCGCACGGGCCGCGCCAGGCCGACCTGATGGTCGTCTCCGGCACGGTCACCGACAAGATGGCTCCGGCGATCAAGCGGCTGTACGACCAGATGCCCGAGCCGAAGTACGTCATCTCCTTCGGCGCCTGCTCCAACTGCGGCGGCCCGTACTGGGACTCCTACTCGGTCACCAAGGGCGTCGACCAGCTCATCCCGGTCGACGTCTACGTGCCCGGCTGCCCGCCCCGGCCCGAGGCTCTGCTGCACGGCATCCTCCGCCTCCAGGAGAAGATCGCCGCCGAGCAGTCCGGCATCGGCGGGGTCGACCGGACGGATCAGCTGGCCTCGCCCGCCGACGCCCCGCCCCGCCCGGTGGAGTCGCTGACCGCCCCGCCGGTGCGTCCGCCGGTCGGCTGAGTTCCCCGCTGGCGGCCGGGCGCTAGCCTGCGGTCCATGACCGACTTCGCCGACCAGCGTTCCGCCTTCATCGTCGACGTGCTGACCACGGAGTTCGGCGAGTCGATGGCGCTCGACCCGGCGGCGTTCCGCCGCAAGTTCCGCAAGATGGCCGCCACCCCGTTCGCCTTCTACCGGGGCAGCGCGGCGCTGTTCTACGCCGACCTGCGCGGCGACTTCGCCGACGACACCTTCCTCGACGAGCGGACCAGCCGGGTGTGGATCCACGGCGACCTGCACGCGGAGAACTTCGGCACCTACATGAACGCCTCCGGCCAGCTGGTGTTCAACGTCAACGACTTCGACGAGGCGTACGTCGGGCCGTTCTCCTGGGACCTGAAGCGGTTCGCCGCCAGCGTGGCCCTGCTCGGCTACGCCAAGGCGCTCTCCGACGAGGTGATCAGCGACCTGGTCGGCCGGTTCGCCGGGTCGTACCTGACCGAGCTGCGGGCCATCGCGGCCGGCGGGGACGACGCGATCGGCTCGATCACCCTGGACAACGCGGACGGGGTGCTGCGCCGGGTGCTCCAGGAGGCCCGGCTGAACACCCGGGTGGAGCTGCTGGCCAACCAGACCACCGTCGACAACTACGACCGCCGGTTCTCGCTCGGCGACGGCGTCTTCGAGATCGACGACCAGACCCGGGAGCGGGTCTGCGCGGCGTACCAGGCGTACCTGGAGACGCTGCCCGACTCGGCCGGCAGGCGCCGCTCGGTGGCGTCGACCATCAAGGACGTGGTGCTGCGCAAGGGCGTGGGCATCGGCTCGGCCGGCCTGCCGTCGTACAACCTCCTGCTGGAGGGGCACACCCAGGCGCTGGAGAACGACGTGCTGCTCTACATGAAGCAGGCCCAGGTGCCGGCCGTCGCCCGGCACGTCGACGACGAGCGGGTCCGCGGCTACTTCCGCCACCAGGGGCACCGCACGGCCGAGTCCCAGCGGGCCCTCCAGGCGTACGCGGACCCGTGGCTGGGCTTCACCGAGCTGGACGGGGTGGGCCAGCTGGTCGCCGAGGTCTCCCCGTACGCCGCCGACCTGGACTGGGCCGACGTCAACGAGCCGGAGGACCTCGCCGGGGTGCTCACCGACCTGGGTCGGGCGGTCGCCCGGATGCACTCGGTGGCCGACGACGAGTCCAGCCACGACCTGGTCGACTACTCCACCGAGGAGTCGATAGTGGCGGCGATCGGCGACGACGGGGACGGCTTCCGGGCGTACCTGGTGGCGTTCGCCCACGCGTACGGCGTCCGGGCCCGGGAGGACCACCAGCTCTTCGTGGACCTGTTCCGCAACGGCCGGCTGCCCGGCATCTGAGCCGGCCCACGGGCCGGCTCAGGAGGCGAACTCCAGCACCACCTTGATGTCCTCGCCGCTCGGGGTGTACGCGGCGGCGTACTCCGACACCGGCACCCGGCGGGTGATCAGCGAGTTCAGCCAGGACTGGTCGGCCCGGGCGAGCGCCGCCGCGGCCTGGTCCCAGTGCTGGCGGCCGGCGTTCACCGAGCCGAACACCACGTTGTTCTCCAGCACCAGTTCGCGGTTGAGCGCTCCGGCGTCGAAGTTCAGCGTCCGACCGCCGCTGGACACCCCGGTGAGGCAGACGATGCCGGTCGGCGCGGCCTTGCACATCACGTCGAGCACCACCGTCGGCGCGCCGGTGCACTCCACCACCACGTCCGGCGCGAGGTCCAGCTCGTTCACCGGCACCGTGTGGTACGTCGCGCCGAGCGCCTTGACCAGGCCCGGCTTGGGCCCGCTGGTGGCCCGGTCGAGCACGTGCACGGAGAACTCCCGCTGGGTGGCCAGCAGCGCGGCGAGCAGGCCGATCGGCCCGGCACCGGTGATCAGCACGGTCTGCGGCTGCCACTCGGCGCGGGAGCCGATCCGCTCGATGTGGTCCCACGCCTTGGCCACCACGCTGGTCGGCTCCAGCAGCATGCCGACCGGGGCGAGCACCGGGTCCAGCCCGACGGCGAACTTCGGCTGCACCCGCCACCGGTCCCGGGCGAAGCCGGACAGCCCCTTGATGCCGTGCTCGGTGTACTGCCCGTTGCGGCACATGTCCCACTCGCCCACCGCGCAGTTCGGGCAGGGCACCGGGTCGGGGCGGCGGACCACCCCGGCCACCAGGTCGCCCGGCTGCAGGGTGCCGGTCGGGTCCTCCAGCACCCGGCCCAGCGACTCGTGCCCGAGCACCAGCCGCTCCTGGCCGGGCGGCGCCTCGCCGTACTGGCCGGAGATGATCTCCTGGTCGGTGCCGCAGATGCCGACGGCCAGCGCCTCGACCAGGATCGCGCCCTCCTCGGCGGCCGGTTCCGGCCAGTCCTCGGTCAGTCGCAGCGAATCGGGCACTCCGGGGTTCACGGTGACAGCGCGCACGGTCCTCATCTTTCCCCGCCGGGGCCCCGTCCGCCGGGTAAGCGGGCAGATCCCGGGACGCCGGGGCCGGGCGGGCCGGCACGGGCCGGGGGCGACGGCCATAGGATCAGCGGCATGACTCCGGATCAGATCGGCGAGCGGGTGGTCGCGCTGCTCGCGCCGACCGAGACCACCGCGTCGGTGTCCGGCGGTCAGTCGTACGCCCGCGCCACCGTCGACGTACCCCTGGCGAGCTGGGCGGACGCGCTGCGCGCGGTGCGCGACGACGCCGAGCTGAGGTGCGACTTCTTCGACTGGCTCTCCGCCGTCGATGAGCTGGCCGGCGGCTTCGACGTGGTGGTCCACCTCTGGTCGACCCGGCACCGGCACGGGGTGCTGCTGCGCACCCGGGTGCCCCGCGAGTCGCCGACCGTGGCGTCGGTGGTCGACGTCTTCCCCGGCGCGGCGTGGCACGAGCGGGAGACCCACGAGATGTTCGGCATCGACTTCGCCGGCCACGATGGCCTGCTGCCGCTGCTGCTGCCGCCGGAGTTCGAGGGGCACCCGCTGCGCAAGGAGTTCGTGCTGGCCTCCCGGGTCGCCAAGCCGTGGCCGGGGGCGAAGGAACCGGGCGAGTCGGAGGCGGGCGGCGGGCGTCGCCCGATCCGCCCGCCGGGGGTGCCCGCGCCGGGGGAGTGGGGCACCGTGCCCACCCCGGCCGGCGCGGCGGGCGTGGGCGAGGGACCGCGCGGCGGCACCCCGGCCCGACCGGCCCGGGAGCGACCCGCCCGACCGGCCCCGGGGGCACGTCCGGGGCGTACCCCCCGGGCTGCCGGCACCGACGACGGCCCGGCGGCGGCTGATCGGCCGGCGTCCGACGCGGGTCCCGTCCCGGCGACACCCGACCGCCCGGCGCCCGGCGCGGGTCCGGGCGGCGACCGGCCGGCGCGCGACGACCGCGACGGCGACGAGGGGGGTACGGCCTGATGCCGACCTGGTTGGAGCTGGTGATCCGGGTCGGTGGCGTGCTGGTCGCCTTCCTCACCCTGCCGCTGATCGTCGGCCAGGCCGAGCACAAGGTGATGGCGCACATGCAGGGCCGGCTCGGCCCGATGTACGCGGGCGGCTTCCACGGTTGGGCGCAGCTGATCGCCGACGGGGTGAAGTTCGTGCAGAAGGAGGACATCACCCCGCGCGAGGCGGACCGGGCGGTGTTCCGGCTGGCGCCGGTGGTGGCGCTGTTGCCCTACCTGCTGGTGCTGCTGGTCATCCCGCTCGGGCCGGGTGACCTGGTCGGGCAGCCGCTGGACATCGGGCTGTTCTTCGTGCTGGCCGTGGTCGGGGTCGGCGTGGTCGCGGTGCTCATGTCGGCCTGGGCGTCGGCCAACAAGTACAGCCTGCTCGGCGGCCTGCGCGGCGCGGCCCAGCTGCTCGGGTACGAGCTTCCGCTGGTGCTCGCCGCCGCCTCGGTGGCGATGGCGGCCGGCACGCTCAGCCTCTCCGGCATCGTGGAGGCGTGGCGGCCGTGGTGGCTGCTCTGGCAGGCGCCCGCGATGATCGTGTTCTTCCTGGCCGGGCTGGCGGAGATCCGCCGGCCGCCGTTCGACATGCCGGTGGCCGACTCGGAGCTGGTGTTCGGGTACATGACCGAGTACACCGGGCTGCGGTTCGCGTTCTTCCTGCTCGCCGAGTACGTCGGCATCGTGGTGATCGCCGCGCTGACCACGGTGCTGTTCCTCGGCGGCTGGCAGGGGCCGTTCGCCGACGACCAGCTCGGCTGGCTGTGGACCCTGGTCAAGATCTTCGCCGTCGCCTTCGTGATCATCTGGTTCCGGGTCAGCTACCCCCGCCTCCGCGAGGACCAGCTGCAACGCCTCTGCTGGCTCATCCTCGTCCCCCTCTCCCTCGCCCAGCTGGTCCTGACCGCCGCCGTCCGCCTCGCCCTCTGAGCCCCGCTCAGCGCAGCGGGGTGTGGGTGGGATCGACGCGCTCCGTCGGCGGCTCCGGCGGGGTGCCGGTGCCGAAGGGGAGGCCGGGGAGGGACGCGCGGCCGTGCGGCTCCAGCCAGGTGGACAGGTCGGGGCCGAGGGGGACGACGCCGGTGGGGTTGATGTCCCGGTGCACCTCGTAGTAGTGCCGCTTGATGTGGTCGAAGTCGATCGTGTCGCCGAAGCCCGGGGTCTGGAACAGGTCCCGGGCGTACGCCCACAGCACCGGCATCTCGCTCAACTTCTGCCGGTTGCACTTGAAGTGACCGTGGTAGACCGGGTCGAAACGGACCAGCGTGGTGAACAGCCGCACGTCCGCCTCGGTGATCGCGTCCCCGACCAGGTACCGCTTTCCGGCCAGCCGCTCGCTCAGCCAGTCCAGCCGGTCGAACAGCCGGTGGTACGCCTTCTCGTACGCCTCCTGGCTGCCGGCGAAGCCGCACCGGTAGACGCCGTTGTTGACGTCCCGGAACACCACGTCGTTGACCTCGTCGATCTCCGCCCGCAGCGCCTCGGGGTACAGCTGCGGCGCGCCCGCCCGGTGGTACGGCGTCCACTCGGTGGACAGGTCCAGGCTCATCTGGGCGTAGTCGTTGGTGACCACCTGCCCGGTCGGCACGTCCACCATGGCCGGCACGGTGATACCGCGCTCGTAGCCAGGAAACCGCGTGAAGTACGCCTCCTGCAGCCGCTCGATCCCGAGCACCGGGTCGCGGCCGTCCGGGTCGAGGTCGAACGTCCAGCTCCGGGCGTCGTGGGTGGGGCCGGCCACCGCCATCGAGATGACGTCCTCCAGCCCGAGCAACCGGCGTACGATGATCAACCGGTTGGCCCACGGGCAGGCCCGGCTGACCGCCAACCGGTACCGCCCCGGCTCGACCGGCCAGCCGTCGCGGGCGTCCGCGGTGATTCGGGTGGCGATGTAGCGCTGGTCCCGGGTGAACTCGCCACCCGGCTCGACGTACTTCCCGCCGCTGCTGGTGCCCGTTTCGTCGGCCACGTCGCGCCTCCCGCTCGTCCGTCGTCTCCGCCCCCATCCTGACCGATCCGCCGCCACCCCGCCGGGCTCCCGGCCGGCCGGTGCCGCCGCGACGACCGGTGCCGCCGCGACGACCGGTGCCGCCGCGATGACCGGTGCCGCCCGGCTGGCTAGGCTGCCGGCGTGATCGACGTGGAGGCGGTGGCCCGGCGGTTCGTGGCGGACGTGTGGAACGGCGGCCGGGAGGAGACCGCGTACGAGCTGGTCGGCGCGGACTGCCCGGGGCTGGGCGGAACCGGCCCGGAGGCGATGCTCGCCTGGCACCGGGAGCGGCGTGCCGCCTTCCCCGACCTGCGCTACAAGCTGGTCGACGTGGTGGCCACCGGCGACCGGGTGGCGCTGCGCTGGCGGGCCGCCGGCACCCAGGCCGGGCGGTTCGGGCCGGTGCCGGCCACCGGCCAGGTGGTCAGCTACTCGGGGGCGACGTTCCTGCGCTTCGACGCCGACGGGCGGATCGTCGACGCGTGGAGCGTCAACGAGCTGTTCCAGCTGCTCCAGCAGTTGGGGGTGGAGATGCTGCCCCCGCTCACACCGCCCGGGGCGTGATCCGGCTGATCGGCAGGTTCACCGGGAACGGCTCGCCGGTGTCGACGTACTTCGTCCACCGGCCGGTCTCCGTGTACACCTCGTGCACGGGGTCGATCTTGTAGGTGTAGACGACGATGCCCTCGTCCTCGATCTCGATCCGCCAGTAGAACGGGATGCCGGCCTGGGCGTAGAGCGCCGGCTTGAGCACCCGGTCGATCGACCGGGTGCTGGGCGAGGCGATCTCCACCGCGAGCACCACCTCGTGCGGCTCGTACCGGGACGGCTCGCGCGCGGCGGCGGCCGCGGTAGTCACCAGCACGTCCGGGATGAAGGAGCGGGTGCGGTTGATCCGCACCCCGACCGCCTGGGTCACGTCGTACCCGTCGGGGCAGTCATCGTCGAGCGCGACCATGAGCAGGCCGGCGATGCTCTGGTGCATCCGGGTGGGAGAGGGGGACATGAGCAGCACTCCATCGAGCAGTTCGCGGCGGCGACCGTCATCCGGCAGCGCGTCCAGATCGTCGGTCGTCCACTCGCGCTCCTGCGGGTGGTCGCTCTCCAGCGCGGCGGTCATCGGTGAGCCCTTCCCGGTGTGTCGTTCTCCCCACGCTCACGATACCGCCGGCAACTGACGGGTGGTGGTCGCGCGCGCCGGGGCCACAGGGCAGGATGAGCGGCATGAGCGAGCGCAGCGAGCGAATCAGCCAGCTCAGTGCGACCGAGCCGCACGGCGTCGGTGAGCGAAGCGAGGCGACGTCGTGAGCGAGCGCAGCGGTCTGCCCGGTGAGGGTCTGGTGAAGGGGCTCGCCGTCACGCTCAAGACGATGACGAAGCGCACCACCACTCAGCAGTACCCGGATGTCGCCCCCGAGCTGCCGCCCCGCTCGCGCGGCGTGATCGCGCTGTCCGAGGAGAACTGCACGGTCTGCATGCTCTGCGCGCGCGAGTGCCCGGACTGGTGCATCTACATCGACTCGCACAAGGAGGAGGTGGCGGTGCCCGGCGCCGCCCGCCCCCGCCAGCGCAACGTGCTCGACCGGTTCGACATCGACTTCTCGCTCTGCATGTACTGCGGCATCTGCATCGAGGTCTGCCCGTTCGACGCGCTCTACTGGTCGCCCGAGTTCGAGTACGCCGAGTACGACATCAAGGATCTGCTGCACGACAAGGACCACCTGGGCGAGTGGATGGCCACCGTGCCGCCGCCGCCCGCGCACGACCCGAACGGCGAGCCCGCCAAGGAGGAGACCACCGCCGCGCGCAAGGCCGCGGCCCCGACCAGCTCCGCCGCCCGCCCCACCGTGGTACGCCCCGACCCCGCCCCCGACGGGGGTACGCCTTCATGACCGGTGCGGACGTGCTGCTGCTCGCCCTGGGCGCGGTGGCGGTCGGGTCGGGGGTGCTGGTGGTGACCACGAAGCACCTGGTGCGGGCGGGTCTCTACCTGGTGGTCTGCCTGGGCGCGCTGGCCGGCGACTACCTGGTGCTCACCGCCGAGCTGGTGGCCTGGGTGCAGGTGCTGATCTACGTGGGCGCGGTGGTGGTGCTGCTGCTGTTCGCGGTGATGCTGACCCGCGCCCCGATCGGCGCCTCCGACGACCTGGATCGGCCGGGCTGGCCGGCCGCGCTGATCGGCGGCGGGGCCGGGCTGGGCCTGGCCGCGCTGCTGGTCGACGCGTTCCGCTGGTCCCGGGTGGAGCTGCCGGCGGCGGGCACCGCCGAGCGCCTCGGCGAGCAGGTGTTCCGCTCCTGGGTGCTGCCGTTCGAGGTGCTCTCGGTGCTGCTGCTGGCCGCGCTGGTCGGCGCGATCATCCTGTCCCGCCCCGACATCGGCCGCCCCGACGCGACACAGCGGGACGGTCGCGGGTGAGGCCGGTCATTCCCTACGTCACCGCCGCGCTGCTGTTCGGGCTCGGAGCCTTCGGCGTGCTGCGCCGCCGCAACGCGGTGCTGGTGCTGATGGCCGTGGAGCTGATGCTCAACGCGGTCAACCTGATCCTGGTCACCGCGGACACCACGGTCCGCGCCCAGCTGCCGCACTCCGGGCAGGTCTTCGCGCTCTTCGTGATCGTGCTGGCCGCCGCCGAGATCGGCGTCGGGCTGGCCATCGTGCTCCAGCTCTACCGGCTGCGGGCCAGCGTCGCCGTGGACGAAGTCCCGCTGACCGAGCCGGCGTCCGCCGGCGCCGCCGGACGATCCGGCCCGACGACGCCGGTCGGCGCCACCGCACCGTCCGGCCCGACGAAGCCGCTCGGGGCCGTCGGGCCGTCGTCGGGCGAGGGCACCGTCGAGACGTCCCGGGACGTTCACCGAACGGAGGAGGGTCGGTGACCGGGCTGCTCGGGGCCGCGCTGCCGGCCGTACCGCTGATCGCCGGCCTGCTCGGCCTGCTGCTGCCCCCGTCGCCGGCCCGGGCCGGCGGGCCGGGGTCGCCGGGCGAGGAGCGGGCCCGGCGGGTGGCGATCGGGCTCGGGATCACCGGCGCGGCCGGCGCGCTGCTGGTCGCGGTGCTGCTGCTGGCCCGGGTCGGCGCCCCGGTGGAGACCTCCACCAGCTGGGTCGACCTGGGCGGCCTGCGGGTCACCCTCGGGGTACGCCTGGACGGCGCCGCCGCCCTGGTCGCGGTGGCGGTCGCCGCGGTGGCGCTGGCCGTGCAGGTCTACTCGGTGGCGTACCTGCGGCGGGGGCCCCACGACGACGTCGAGGTCGACCACCGCTACCCGCCGTACGCGGCGCAGATCAGCCTCTTCACCGCCGCGATGCTCACCGTGGTGGTCGCCGGTGACCTGATCATGCTGCTGGTCGGTTGGGAGGTGATGGGGCTCTGCTCCTACCTGCTGATCGCGCACGACCGGCGGCTGCCCGAGGCGCCCGCCGCGGCGATGAAGGCGTTTCTGGTCACCCGGGTGGGTGACGTCGGCTTCCTGCTCGGCATCGCGCTGCTCGGCGTGTCGGCGGGCAGCTTCCGGATCGCCGACGTGCTGGCCCACCCGTACTCCGCCGGCACGCTGACCGCCGCCTGCCTGCTGCTGCTGGCCGGGGTGGCCGGCAAGAGCGCCCAGTTCCCGCTGCACACCTGGCTGCCGGACGCGATGGCCGGCCCGACGCCGATCTCCGCGCTGATCCACGCGGCCACCATGGTCGCCGCCGGCGTGTACGCGGTGATCCGGCTCTACCCGCTGTTCACCGCCGCCCCGACCGCGCTGGCCGTGCTCGGGGTGCTGGCGTCGATCACCCTGCTGCTGGGCGCGTTCGCGGCGACCGCCCAGGACGACCTGAAGCGGGTGCTGGCCTGGTCGACGGTCTCCCAGATCGGCTACATGACCGGCGCGCTGGCGGTCGGCGCGCCCGCCGCGGCGCTGTTCCACCTGCTCACCCACGCCGCCTTCAAGGCGCTGCTCTTCCTCGCCGCCGGCGCGGTGATCCACGCCGTGGGCACCACCCTGATGTCCCGGATGGGCGGGCTGCGCCGCGACATGCCGGTCACCTTCTGGTGCACGGTGGTCGGGCTCGGCGCGCTGGCCGGGGTTCCGCCGCTGTCCGGCTTCTGGAGCAAGGACGGCGTGCTCGCCGTCGCCGAGTCCGCCGCGCTGGACGGCACCGGCCCGGCGTCCGCCTGGGTGGGCTGGCTGGTCTGGCTGGCCGGGCTGCTCGGCGTGGCGGTCACCGCCTGGTACGCCACCCGGCTGCTGCTGCGCACCTTCCTCGGCGTCGCCCGGATGCCGCTCGGGCAGCCGCACGACCCGCCCGCGCTGATGCGCTGGCCGGTGCTGCTGCTCGCGGTGCCGGCCGCGTGGGTGGGGCTGGCCGCGTTCTGGCCGCCGTTCGCCGACCGGGTCCGCGGCACGACCGACGCCGAGCTGGTGCACCTCGGGTCGGCGCTGCTGCTGCCGATCGTGCTGCTGCTGGCCGGGGCCGGGCTGGCCTGGGCCGGCTGGCGCCGGGACCCGGCCGCCGACCCGGCCGACGCGCTGGGCCCGCTGCGGCCGGTGTTCGCCCGCGCGTTCCGGCTCGACGACGTCCAGCAAACCCTGGTGGTACGCCCCGTCACCGCACTCGCCAAGGCCACCCGTACCGGGGACGAGGTCGGGGTGGACGGCCTGGTCGAGGCGGCCGGCCGGGGCGCGTACGGGCTCGGGGGTGGGCTGGCCGCCCTGCACCGGGCGGCGCTGCCCAGGGCGGCCGGCGCGGTGCTGGCCGGCGCGGTGCTGATCGGGCTGGCCGCCGTGCTGATCGGAGCGGCGTGGTGACGTACGGACAGTTCCTGCTGGTGGCGGTGCTGGCGTTGCCGGCGCTCGGCGCGGCCGTGGTGGCGGTGCTGCCCGGCGACCGGGCGGCCCGGCTGGCCGGCACGGCGGTGGCCGCGCTGACCCTGGTGGCGGCGGCGCTGCTGGCGCTCGGCGACCACGGCTGGTTCGGGTACGGCCCGGCGCCCGCGGTGCAGCCCTGGCACGCGCTCGACCTGCCCTGGGTGCCCGGCCTGGACCTGCGGTTGCACCTCGGGGTGGACGGCATCTCCTGGCCGCTGGTGGCGCTGACCGCGCTGCTGACCCTGCTCTGCTGCGGCTACACGGTGTGGAAGGCGCCGGCCGGCGGCAGCGGGCGCGCGCTGGTCGCCCTGCTGCTGGTGGTGGAGGTGGGCATCCTCGGCACCTTCCTCGCCCTGGACCTGGTGCTCTTCTTCGCCTTCTTCGAGGTCGTCCTGCTGCCGATGTATGCGATCATCGCCGGCTGGGGCGGCGACGACCGGCGCCGGGCGGCCCGCAAGTTCGCCCTCTACACGCTGCTCGGCTCGGTGCTGCTGCTGGTCGGCGTCTTCGTGGTGGTGGCCGCCGCGGGCACCGCCGACCTGGTCGCGCTGACCGGCGGGGCGGGGCTGTCCCGGGGCACCCAGCTGGCCGCGTTCACCCTGCTGGCGCTGGCGTTCGCGGTGAAGGCGCCGCTCTGGCCGCTGCACTCCTGGCTGCCCGACGCGCACACCCAGGCGCCCACCGTGGGCAGCGTGATCCTCGCCGGGGTGCTGCTCAAGATGGGCACGTACGGGCTGATCCGGGTCGCGGTCGGGGTGGCGCCGGAGGGTGCCCGCTGGGCCGCCCCGGTGCTCGGGGTGCTCGCCGTCGCGGCGATCCTGATCGGCTCGCTGGTGTGTCTGGCGCAGGCCGAGCTGAAGCGGCTGATCGCGTACTCCAGCGTGGGGCACATGGGCTTCGTGCTGCTCGGGGTGGCCACGCTGACCGCCACCGGGATCCAGGCGGCGCTGATCGGCAACATCGCCCACGGGGTGATCACCGGCCTGCTGTTCTTCCTGGCCGGGGCGGTCAAGGACCGCACCGGCACCGGGACGCTCGCCGAGCTGTCCGGGCTGCGGGAGACCGCGCCCCGGCTCGCCGGGCTGCTCGGCTTCGCCGCGGTCGCCTCGCTCGGGCTGCCCGGGCTGGCCGGCTTCTGGGGCGAGGCGTTCGCGGTGATCGCCGCCGTCCGGCGGGGCGGGCCGCTCTGGACCACGCTGGCGGTGCTGGCCGCGGTCGGCGGGGCGCTCACCGCCGCGTACTTCCTGCGGCTGCTGCGCCAGGTCACCCACGGCCGGCCCAGCCCGGTGGTGGGCCGGCTCGCCCCCGGCGTGGCCGGCGTCGAGCTGACCGCCTGGGTGCCCCTGGTGCTGCTCGCGCTCGCGGTGGGCCTCGCCCCCGCGTTGGTGCTGGGCTGGGCGAACGGGCCGGTGGAGGCACTCGTGGGGGTGCTCCGGTGAGCGTGGCAGGCGGCCGGCACGAGTGGGGCGGGGTGACGGCGTGAGTGTGGTGCAGAGCGTGGACAGCGTGGCGCTGCTGCCGGCGTACCTGGCGGCCGGCACCGCCGTCCTGGTGCTGCTCGCCGACCTGCTGGTGGCCCGCGCCGGCGCGACCATCGCCACCGCGGCCCTGGGCGCCGCCGCCACGGCGGCGGGCTCGGCGCTGGTCGGGGCCGGGGAGACCCGGCGTACGTTCTGCGTCGGCGCGGACTGTTCCTGGGTGTTCGACGGCCGGGCGGCCCTGGTTGCTGCGGTGTTCGCGCTGCTCACCCTCGGCGTGCTGGCGATCTCCGGGCCACTGCTGCGGGCCGGGGAGACGCCGGTCGGGGAGTACTGCTTCCTGCTCGCCTGCTCGATGACCGGCGGCGTGGTGCTCGGCGCGGCCGGTGACCTGATCACCCTGATCGTCGCCCTGGAGACCCTCACCCTGCCGCTGTACGTGCTGGTCGGGCTGCGCCGGGGCAGCGTGGCGAGCGCCGAGGCGGCGGTGACCTTCTTCGTGGTCAGCGTGGTTGCCACCACGGTGACCCTGCTCGGCGCCGCGCTGCTCTACGCCGCGACGGGTGGCCTGCACCTGGCCCGGTTGCCCGAGCTGCTCGGCGCCGCGCCCGAGCTTCCGTTGATCACCGCCGCCGTGGCGCTGGTGGTGCTGGGGCTGGCCTTCAAGGTGGCCGCGGTGCCGTTCCACGCCTGGGCGCCGGTCACCTACGACGGCGCGCCGCTGCCGGTGGCCGCGTACCTGTCCACCGCCTCCAAGCTCGGCGGGGTGGTGGCGCTGCTCGCGGTGGTGCAGCGGGCGCTGCCGGCCGACACCACCGGACCGGTGCTCGCCGCGCTGGCGGTGGCCACGATGACGGTCGGCAACCTGGTGGCGCTGCGGCAGCGGCGGACGGTCCGGCTGCTGGCCTGGTCGTCGGTGGCGCAGGCCGGCTACATCCTCGCCCCGCTGGGCGCGCTGGCGCTGGCCGCCGGGCGCACCGGGGAGGCGGCGACCGGCGCGGTCGCCGCCGCCGTGGCGTACGCGGTCTTCTTCGTGCTGTTGGAGCTGGCCGCCTTCGCGGCGCTGGTCGCGCTGCGGCCGGCCGGCGCGGACGGCGGCACGGTGGACGAGCTGCGCGGGGCGGCCCGCCGGCACCGCTGGGTGGGCGCCGCCTTCGCACTGGCGCTGATCGGGCTGGCCGGGTTGCCGCCCGGCCTGGCCGGCCTGTTCGCCAAGGTGACCGTGGTGCGGGCGCTGGTCGACGGCGGGTCGGGCTGGCTGGCGCTGGTGGTGGCGGTTAACGCGGTGATCGGCCTGGCCTACTACCTGCGCCTGGCCGCCACCCTGTACGCGCCGGACCCGGCGGCCGCGGAGCTGCCGACCGCGACCCGACCGGCGTGGTCGGTGGCCGCGGCGCTGGGCGTGGCGACGGCGCTGGCCGTGCTGGTGGGTTTCGCCCCGCAGCTGGTGCTGGACCTGGCCGCCCGCTGAGGTGATCGACCCCGTTGCGGTGATCGTGCCCGTCGCGCACCGGGCGTCCGGTCGGCACAGCCGACGCACAGGATTCTTCAGTCAACTCCCAGCCATGAGCAGGATGGTTGACGGGTACCGGTGACGTTGGACCGGTCAGCGGGTCCCGCGCGACCCGCGCACCGAAGGAGCGATCGTGCATCACAACCGTCTGAAGACCGCCGCTCTGCTGGGCCTGCTGACCTCGCTGATCCTCGCGGTCGGCTACTGGTTCGGGGGCAGCGGCGGGCTCGTCATCGCCGTCGTCATCTCGTTGCTGATGAACGGTGTGTCCTACTTCTTCTCCGACAAGCTCGCGCTGCGCTCGATGCGGGCGCAACCGGTCAGCGAAGCACAGTTCCCCGAGCTGTACCGGATGGTCCGCGAGCTGGCCACCGAGGCGCGGCAACCGATGCCCCGGCTGTACGTCAGCCCGACCTCGCAGCCCAACGCGTTCGCGACCGGGCGTAACCCGGCGAACGCGGCGGTCTGCGTCACGCAGGGCATCACCGAGATCCTCGACTACCGCGAGCTGCGCGGGGTGATCGGGCACGAGCTGTCGCACGTCTACAACCGGGACATCCTGATCTCCAGCGTGGCGGCCGGCCTGGCCGGCATCATCACCATGCTGGCGAACCTGGCCTGGTTCATCCCGCTGGGCGGCAGCGACGACGAGGACGCCCCGAACCCGGCCGTGCTGCTGCTCACCCTGATCCTCGGCCCGATCGCCGCCACGCTGATCCAGCTGGCGATCAGCCGGAGCCGGGAGTTCCAGGCGGACGCCTCCGGCGCCCAGCTCACCCGGGACCCGCTGGCCCTGGCCAGCGCCCTGCGGAAGATCCACATGGGCACCCAGATGCGCCCGCTGCCGGCCCAGGGCAACCTGACCAGCACCGCCCACCTGATGATCGACAACCCGTTCAAGCGGGGCGGCGGCATCGCGGCGCTGTTCTCCACCCACCCGCAGATGGAGGAGCGGGTCGCGCGGCTGGAGCAGATGGCCGGCAGCGCCGGCCCGGTGCAGTTCCAGCGCTGATCCCTGCGACACCTCCGCCCGCGTCCGGACCGGACGCGGGCGGAGTGGTGTGCGCGGGCACAATCCGTTCCGTCGTGCCGAGGGCGGCGTTAGGGTCGAAACATCCCTGACCCGTTACATCCCGGAGGTTCACCGTGGCCGCACTGCGCCAGTACCTGGGCGTCTGGCGGATCCCCGGCGCGCCGATGCTGCTGGTCTTCGGCATCATCGGCCGGCTCGGGATCGGCATGACCCCGCTGGCGCTGCTGCTGGTGGTGGAGCAGGTGACCGGCCGGTACGCCCTCGCCGCCGTGGCCGGCGGCATCTACGCCCTGGTCGGCGCGGTGCTCAGCCCGGTCTCCGGCCGGGTCGCCGACCGGGTCGGGCCGGCGCCGGTGCTGCTGGCGACGGCCGTCGCGCACCCGCTGGCGCTGGTCGGGCTGCTGCTGGCCAGCCGCGCCGACGAGCCCAGCCTCGGGCTGATCTACCTGGCCGCCGGGATCGCCGGCGGCACGTACCCGCCGATGACCGCGGCCATCCGCGGCGCCTGGAACGACCTCACCGCCCCCGCGTCCGGCCGGCAGCACCTGCGCAACACCGCGCTGGCCGCGGAGACCTCGCTCTTCGAGATCGTCTTCGTGCTCGGCCCGCTGCTGGTCGCCGCCTTCGTGCTGCTGGCCGACGCCACCACCGCCCTGGTCGGCGCCGCCGTGGTCACCCTGGTCGGCACCGCCACGGTGGCGCTCGGCCCGGTGATGCGCGGCTGGCGGCCACACCCCCGCGAACACCACGCGAAGGGCCTCGGCCCGCTGCGGGTGGGCGGCTTCCCGGCCCTGCTGGTCTGCGTCGGCGGGCTCGGCGTCGCGTTCGGCGCGGCCGGGGTGATCGTGCCGGCGTACGCCGGCGGCCAGCCCACCGACGACCCGGAGAGCATGGCCGGGCTGCTGCTGGCCGTCTGGGGGATCGGCAGCGCCGCCGGCGGGTTCTGGTTCGGGGTACGCCGGCCGTCGCCCACCATGACCCGCCAGTTCGCCTGGCTGCTCGGCGGCGTGGCCGGCAGCTTCGCCGTGTTCGCGGTGATGCCGCACCCGCTGGCCCTGGGCGTCGCGCTGGTCGTCGGCGGGGCCACCATCGCGCCCGCGCTCACCCTGGAGAACACCCTGGTCGGCCGGATCGCCCCGACCGGCATGCTGAACGAGGCGTACACCTGGGTGGTCACCACCTCGGTCGGCGCGAGCGCGGCCGGCGGCGCGATCGCCGGCCTGATCGTCGACCACGGCGGGGTGCCCTGGGCGTTCCTCTTCGCCGGGGCGGCGGTGGCCGTCGGGGCCGGGGTCGCGGCGCTGCCCGCCGGGCCCATCGCCCGCGCCGAGGCGACGGCGGTACGCGCCGAGCGCCTCGTCGCCGTCTGAGCCGCGGCCGGCCCGGCGGACCGGGTCAGCCGCGTCGGCCCGGTGCTCAGCCCTGGATGAGCAGCACCTCGTCCACCCCCGGCAGGTCCCGCACCGCGCGGTCGACCCGGGCGAAGTCGCCCGGGTCGTCGAGGTAGGCCACGAGAACCTGCGGCAGTCGCTCTGGAGGGATCGCCGTCAGGTCCGCGTCGTCGCACACCCCAGCGTGGTTGACCGCGACCAGCAGGTCCTTCACCCCCGACTCGCGCAGCGTCGCCTCGATCCGGATCCGCTGCTCGTCGGTGGCCTGCGCGGTCAGGTTGACGTGCGCCGTGATCTGCTTCCCGGCCGGGCGCTGGCCGCCGACACTGCTGCTCGACGCCCCGGCCGAGGGCACAGCCGGCGCGGGGACAGGGGGCCGCCGAGCCTTCAGCGGCGTCGGCTCCCGGGTGCAGGCGGGGGAGGGCGCGGCGGCCACCTGGCTGGGCGGCTCGGCCGGCATCCCATTGCCGATCATCCCCGGCAGGGCGGTTCCGGCGACGGCCATCGCGGCCGCCGCCCCGGTCAGGGTCGCGGTCCGGCGCCGGCTCCGGGCTCGCCCACGGGCCCGGACCGCCGCCGCCGGGGCCAGGCGCAGCGCGGCCACGTCCTGTTCCAGCCCGGCAAGTTCCTCAACGATTCGTGACGACATCGGCGTCCTCCAGATCTTCGTCGCACAGCAGCACCGCGAGCGCGGCGCGCCCCCGGGAGAGGTAGACCTTGACGGTCCCGGCCGGCATGCCGGTGCTGGCGGCAATCGCCGCCACCGACATGCCGTGCAGGTGATGCAGCACCACGACCCGCCGTTGCGCCTCGGGCAGCGCCGCCAACGCGTCCAGCACAGCCACCCGGTCGGGGGTGGGCCCGGGCACCGGGGGAGCCGGCCCCAGCCGGACCCGGGCCGCCGCCCAGCGGCGCAGGCCGCGCCACCGGTTCACCGACAGGCGCCAGGCCACCGTGCGCACCCAGGCCGCGGGATCGTCGTACCCGCGCAGCCTCGACCACCGCTGCCAGGCCCGGGCGTACGCCTCCTGCGCCGCGTCCTGTGCCTCACCGAGATCGCCGCAGAGCGCGTAGACATGCAGCACCGTGCGGCGCGCCGTAGCCGCGTAGAAAGCGTCGAAGTCGTCGGACCCGTCCATGGGCATCTCCTCCTGCGGGACTCTCCACAGCAGGACACCCCGTGCGGCCCAGGGGGGTTACATCGCGGGCCGGAAACATCGAGATGCCGACCCCGACCACTCGACGAGGTGACCGGGTTGCTCCGATCCGCGGCGTATCAGGCGTCGACGGCTGGGTACAACCCGATGGTGTTTCTCTTCTTCTCCAACCGGACCGGCTGCCTCGGATCACTGCTGATCAGCGCGATCCTGACCGTGGTACTGCTGTTCATCTTTTCGCGCTGAGGAACGACCAGCAGGACGACTCACGGCCGGCGAGTCGCGGCGGCAGCTCGGCCGTCGGCAGGGTGCACGCATCCGGTACCCAGGAGCCATCCGTCGTGGCATGTCGGTCACTCATACTCCGACGGCAGGCCCGTACCCAGGTACCGGATGCATGCCCGGGCCGCGAGGACGCGGCGGGCTGCCCCTACCGGTAGTTGTCGAACTGCAGGGCGATGCCGAAGTCCTCGCCCTTGAGCAGGGCGATGACGGCCTGCAGGTCGTCCTTCTTCTTGCCGGTGACCCGCAGCTGGTCGCCCTGGATCTGCGCCTGGACGCCCTTCGGGCCCTCGTCGCGGATCTTCTTGCTGATCGCCTTGGCCTTCTCCTGGTCGATGCCCTGGATCACCTTGGCGTCGATCTTGAAGACCTTGCCCGACGAGCGCGGGTCGCCGGCGTCCAGGGACTTCAGCGAGATGTTCCGCTTGATCAGCTTCTCCTTGAAGACGTCCAGCGCGGCGCTGACCCGCTCCTCGGTCTCCGCCTGGACGCTGATCGCCTCCTCGCCCGACCAGGAGATCTCGGCGCCCGTGCCGCGGAAGTCGAACCGCTGCGAGAGCTCCTTCTCCGCCTGGCGGAGGGCGTTGTCGACCTCCTGACGGTCGACCTTGCTCACGATGTCGAACGACGGGTTCGCTGCCATGATCATGCTCCTGCTGTCCGGCGGTCAAAGCTGTGCCGTCGCGCGCTGACCAGCGCACGACCTCCTGACGGTACCCGCTTGCGGCCGGCCCGGGGGCAACCGCTATTCTTGCTTCCGCCGCCGCGTGAGAGCGCGATGGCAACGCCCTGGCGGGTTGCCCGAGCGGCCAATGGGAGCGGACTGTAAATCCGTCGCGAAAGCTACAGAGGTTCGAATCCTCTACCCGCCACCAGGCAGCGACAAGGCCCTTGACAAGCGGAAACGCCTGTCAAGGGCCTTCGTCATGTCTGCTGCCGTCGCCGCCGCTTCCCGTCGCCGCCCGGCCGATCGGCCAGCGCCGGGTTGCAGGCACCTCCTGTGGTGGACGCGCGTTGCTCGAGTGGACCGCCGGACCATGGACGACCGAGCCGAAGAGACCGCGGCTGTCGGTCCAGCCGTGAGAAGCGGTGCGTGCTTGTCGATGCGGTCGCGTGGATCGGCGGAAGCCAGGCAAACCGGATGGCTGGTAGGTGTGCCCTATCGGTGAGCAGTCAAGGCGACGATCATGCTCGTGATGGCTGCGACCAGTCCCGCCAGGGCCGTGATCAACCCCGCCATGTCATGGACCACCTCGCGTACGGTGCGGATCCTGCCCTGACTCGCAACCTGTGTCTCCTGCTGATCGTTCATGCTCTGTCTCTCCCCTGCGGCCTCATGTGTTGAAGAAGCATGGGGGAGCATCAGGCGGATCCGGTGGGCGGCGAGCAAATCTGTGGATAACCCGAGTTATCCACAGGTGCAGACAGTAGTTACTCCTGTTCAAGGGGTCGGAGTCTCGCTGAGAACCTCGGCGTGATCGCTGGGCTCTTCGCCGACTTGTTGATCACGGATGACGGGCGGGGCGGGAGCGGCGTGGCGTGGCGTGACGTGGCGTCGGGATTGTCGACTCCGGGCGTACGCCGGCCCGATGCCCTGGTGAGCCGACGCGCTGACCAGAGCTCAGAGGTTCGACGACCCCTGTACGAGCCGTGCACCAAGCTGGGTTTCTGCCTGCCGCCGGAGGAGATCCGTCGGGACGACTTCCTTGAAGCGGTCTCTGTGGCCGAAGGGGTGGCCGACCTGAACCATCCGAACCTTCGTCGTCAGGTACGAGAGGTCATCGACCGACACGTGGTCCACTGGGACCGCCGAGAGGCGTCGGAGGGGTAGGTGGCGACTGGCCCGCGCGGCGGCAGGACGCGCCTGTCGGAAAACTGCCGGCCGTCGCCCCTGGGGGGCGGGAAGACGTGACATGTATGGTGGCCAATGGTTGGTGTGGTCGACGCTCGCCCTTGTCCACGGCGGGCTGGTTTGCCGCGAAGGTCGGAATCCGCAGTGGATGGAGCGGCTCGTGGGGGCCAGCGGCGCTGATCTGGCCGGGGGTGCCGGAGGCGGTGGACCGAACGGCGGAACCTCCCCACCGCTCGGCTCCGAGCGGCCGTTCGCTGCTTCCCGGGCCAGGGGCGATGTGGCACGATCGTGGAGTCTCCACACCCCCGGCGCTTTCATCTGACAGGAGCAATCATGTCTGGTCGTAGGTTGGGCCGACTGTTTGGCTCATTCCTCATGCTCTCCGTCGCCATCAGCGCCTTCGTCGGCGCCACCGCCGGCGATGTCCACCTTGTGGACGTGGTCTGGTTCTGACCGGTCGCCGCGTCGTGAGTCGTCCGCTCGCGACGCGATGCACCCGGGTCACCGGAAGTGACCATCCGGGCAGGAGCGGAATGAGCGAGCGCGACTGAATGAAGCGTAGGTCCTCTGAGGACGCCTGGATCATCACCGCTCCCCTGGTGCTGCTCGCCATCGGGTGCGCCACCCTCACCGGGCTCGTTGCCCGTCCCTCCCTGGGAGAGTGGCTTCCGGCCGGCCTGCTGCTGGTCGTCATGGTGGTGGCCGGATCCCCCCTGGTGGGCGTGGTGGTTCGCCGGCAGTCGCTCGGCATCACGCTGACCGAGGTTCCGTTGGTGTTGGCATTGCACTTCCTGCCACCGCTGACGGTCGTGGTCATCTACACGTTGGCCTCGCTGATCACCCATCTGCGCCATCGGATGGTGGCGCCGAAGCTGTGGTTCAACGTCGCTCGCGCCGCGGCGGGCACGTCGCTGGGCACCCTGGTGCTGACCATCGTGCTGCCACGTCATGGCCTCGGGCCGGTGGCGTGGCTCGGCATCAGCCTCGCCGTCGGCATGGTGATCCTGGTCAGCATCACCTCGGTCGCCGCGGTGCACACTCTCCTGCAGGGCTGGAAGGCCGGTCGGGAGACGATCCGCGCGGTGCCCTCCGTGCTGCTGACCGCGGGGATCAACCTCTCCGCCGGTCTGATCGTGCTGATCCTCATCCAGGAGACCTGGTGGTCGCTGGTGCCGTTGGCGGCCCTGGCGACCGGCCTCGTGGTGGTCTACCGGTCCTACGCCGAGTTCTTCCAGCAGCACCGCACCCTCACCGGCATGTACGAGCTGAGCCGGGCGATCGTCGCCAGCGGCCAGAACGGCGCCCTCGCCGACGCGCTGCTGGGCCGGTTGCGGTCGCTGATGCAGGCGGAGTACGCCACCCTCTGGCTGCCCGCCCAGGGCCGGCACCCGGAGATCCTGCTGACCGCCCGGGTGGACGACCCGGGCCTGCTCGACACCGTGGTCACCCCGTCCGAGGTGCGGCAGAAGGTGATCGACGCCGGTCGGCCGGTGACGGTCGGCCGGAACTTCGCCGTCGACGCCGAGTTCCGTCCCCTGCTGGACCAGCGGGGAGTCAAGGACACGGTGGCGGTCCCGCTGCGGTCGGGCCCGGTGGTGATCGGCACCCTGGAGATCACGAACCGGCTCGGCGGCTCCCTCCAGTTCAGCCCGCCGGACGTCGCGGTCCTGGAGACGGTCGCCGCGCACGCCGCGGTCGCCCTGGAGAACTCGCGGCTGGTCGACCGGCTACAGCACGACGCGTACCACGACACGCTGACCAGGCTGGCCAACCGGCGCCGGGTGAGCGACGCGCTGACCGAGGCGGTCAAGATCCGCGCGCCGGGCGAGGTCGTCGCGCTGCTGCTGTTCGACGTCGACCGGCTGCGCCAGGTCAACGAGTCGCTCGGCCACGCCGCCGGTGACAAGGTGCTGCGCGAGGTGGCCGACCGGCTGCGTGCCTGCGCCCCCTCCTCGGCCCTGGTCGGCCGGGTCGGTGGCGACGAGTTCCTGGTGACCCTGCGGCTGGAGAGCGCCGAGGCGGCGGTGGGGCTGGCCGAGCAGTTGCGCGAGCAGATCCGCGACGAGATGGTCTTCGACGCGCTCACCCTGGACGTCGACACCGCGGTGGGGGTGGCCGTACACCCGGATCATGGCAGCGACGCCGCGGCCCTGCTGCAACGGGTGGACCTGGCCGCCACCGCGGCCAAGGCGGTGCCCGGCAGCGTGCAGCTGTTCAACTCGGCGTTGGAATCCCGGTCGCTGCGCCGGCTCGGTCTCGCCGGCGACCTGCGGCGGGCGCTCGACGAGGGCGGCCTGGAGGTCTACTTCCAGCCGAAGGTGACCCTGCGGGACCGCAGCCTGGTGGGGGTGGAGTGCCTGGCCCGCTGGGAGCACCCGGCGCACGGCACGGTGGCGCCGGAGGACTTCGTCGCGGTCGCCGAGCACACCGGTCAGCTCGCCCGGCTCACCGAGTTCGTGCTCCGCGAGGGGCTGCGTCGCAGCCGGGACTGGAGCCACGGCGACCAGCAGCTGGCCATCGCGGTCAACGTCTCCGCCCGCAGCCTCACCGACCAGCACTTCCCGGTGCACGTGCGAGAGCTGCTGGAGGAGTACGGCGTGCCGCCGCAGCGGCTCACGCTGGAGATCAAGGAGGCCGGGGTGCTGGACGGCACCGAGCGGCCGATCCCGACCCTGCGCCGGCTGCGCGACCTCGGGGTGCGGCTCTCGGTGGACGACTTCGGCACCGGCGACTCGTCGCTGGCCCACCTGCGCCGGCTGCCGGTGCACGAGGTCAAGGTCGACCGCTCGTTCGTGCAGGGCATGGCGACCGACCCGGGCGACCTCGCCATCGTGAACGCGGTGGTGACGCTCTCCCAGCAGTTCGGCCTGGCGGTGGTGGCCGAGGGCGTGGAGAGCGAGCTGACCCTCGAGCTGCTGCAGGACATCGGCTGCGAGATCGGCCAGGGCTTCCTGTTCAGCCGGCCGCTGCCGTACGAGCGGTTGGAGGCCTGGTACGGCGCCCGGCTCGACCCGGAGATGATCTCGGTGGGGGAGCCGCCCCGGCTGCGCGTCGTGCCGTGATCAGGTCGAACGCCGGGTAGGGGGATCCGATTTCGTCCCCTGCGTGGGGCCGTGTAATGTATCCCCTGCGCGACGCCCTCCGGGGTGATCGGGTAGGCCCCCTTAGCTCAGTCGGCAGAGCGTCTCCATGGTAAGGAGAAGGTCTACGGTTCGATTCCGTAAGGGGGCTCAGAGGGTCCGGCTGGACCCGCCTGCGGCGGTGTAGCTCAGATGGCAGAGCAAGCGGCTCATAATCGCTGTGTCGCCGGTTCAAGTCCGGCCACCGCTACTCTCGTCCTCCGGGCTTCGTCCCGTTGGGTCGGTGGGACGGGCGCCACAGGCGCCCACTTTGCATGTCCGCGCATCGTCCGCGTAGGCTGATGCGTCGTAGTTGTTATCCGTAGCGAGGAAGGCACTCCGCCGTGGCGAAGGCGACCGATGTCCGGCCGAAGATCACTTTGGCGTGTGTGGAGTGCAAGGAGCGCAACTACATCACGCGCAAGAACCGCCGTAACGACCCGGACCGCATCGAGCTGAAGAAGTTCTGCCCCCGGGACGGCAAGCACACCACGCACCGCGAGACCCGCTGACCTGCGGCCGGCAGCGCCGGCCCGGTCCCCGAGCGACACCCGAACGCCGATCCGTACGGATGGCGCGGCTTTCCGCCGCCCGTCCCGTACGGATCGGCGTTCGTGCTTTCCGTGTAGGTTCGGCGGCATGTCCCTGGACCCGTCCTTCGTCGGCCGGAGCTACCCGCCGACCGCCCCCTACCAGGTGGGCCGAGAAAAGATCCGCGAGTTCGCCACCGCCGTCGGCCTGACCGACCCGGCGCACCACGACCCGGAGGCGGCGCGCGCCCTGGGCCACCCCGACGTGGTCGCTCCGCCGACCTTTCCCGTGGTGGTCACCATGGCCGCCAGCCGGCAGATCGTCGAGGACCCGGCGCTGGGCGTCGACTACAGCCGGGTGGTGCACGGCGACCAGCGCTTCGCGTACACCCGCCCGGTGGTGGCCGGCGACGAGCTGGTCTGCGTGAACACCATCGAGGACGTCACCACCCGGGGCGGGCACGGCTTCCTGACCACCCGCACCGACGTGCGCACGGTGGCCGGCGAGCCGGTGGTCTCCGTCTGGTCCAAGATCGTCGTACGCGGGGAGGCCTGAGCCGTGGAACTGCCGACGCAGACGTACCGGATCACCCGGGCGGACCTGGTCCGCTACGCGGGCGCCTCGGGCGACTTCAACCCGATCCACTGGAACGACCGGACGGCGACCAGGGTCGGGCTGCCGGGGGTGATCGCGCACGGCATGTTCACCATGGCGCTGGTCGGCCGGGCGGTCACCACCTGGGCCGGCGGGCCGGACGCGGTGGTCGACTTCGGGGTCCGGTTCACCCGGCCGGTGGTCGTCCCGGACGACGAGCAGGGCACCGAGCTCGAGATCTCCGCAGTGGTCAAGGAGGTCACCGAGGACGGCCTGACCAGGCTCGAGCTGACCGCGACCTGCCAGGGGGTGAAGGTCCTCTCGCAGGCCCGCGCGACGGTGCGGACGACCGGCTGAGACCCCGGGGGCGGGACCGGTTGGGAAAGTCGGGGCGCTACCCGTACACTGGTCCGCCGTGGGGTAAGTGAACCCTGCCCGACCCTCGTGGGTCGAGTGGGGCGAGCATTCCCGCACAGGGGTGTAGCTCAATTGGCAGAGCAGCGGTCTCCAAAACCGCAGGCTGCAGGTTCAAGTCCTGTCACCCCTGCGCCTCAGGCCTGACCGTTCCCGTGGGTCGCGCCGCCGAACCGGCGGCGTCCGGCCCGTGGTGGTGGCACCGGCGGGGTGGTTCCGAGGCATCGGGGCTCCCGTCCGGTCCGCCGGCCGCGGCCCGTCGCGGGACGGTTGGTCCGGCCGGCGTGACCAAACGCCGCGTGCGCCACCCGGCGTACGACCCGACATCCCGCGACGGAGGGCGAAGTGGCCGAGAGTAAGCGGCGCGGCGAGGACGCCGGCGACGACGATCTGCGCGACGAGATCGTCGACGACGAGGTGACCGCCGACGACGACGCCGCCGACGCGGACGAGCCGGTCTCCCGGGGCGGCACGGCGACCCGGTCGCGGGCCCGCGCCGGCGCGGCCGACAGCAGGCCGAAGACCCGGTCGGAGACCGGCCGGGTGGGGCTGTTCGCCCGCATCGCGCGTTTCTTCCGCGAGGTGGTCGCCGAACTGCGTAAGGTCATCTGGCCGACCCGCAAGGAACTGCTGACCTACACGGCCGTGGTGGTCACCTTCGTCGCGGTGATGCTGACGATCGTGGGCCTTCTCGACTTCGCGTTCGCGAAGGGTGTGCTGTGGGTCTTCGGCAACCCCAGCTGACCGGCCGACTGAGCCGATAGTGACGGAAGTGAGCGAGCGTGCCTGAGTACGACGAGACCGCCGAGACCACGGACGACCAGTCCACGGTGGCGACGGCGGCTGGTGACGAGTCGGTCGAGGCCGCCAGCGAGCCGGAGTTCCCGACCACCGAGCCGGCGCCGGAGGAGGACTACGACCCGGTCGCCGAGCTGCGCCAGAAGCTGCGCTACGCCCCGGGCGACTGGTACGTGGTGCACTCGTACGCCGGCTACGAGAACAAGGTCAAGACCAACCTCGAGACCCGGATCACCTCCCTCGACATGGAGGACTTCATCTACCAGGTCGAGGTGCCGACCCGGGAAGAGGTCGAGGTCAAGAACGGCAAGCGGTCGCAGGTCCAGGCGAAGGTCTTCCCGGGCTACATCCTGGTCCGGATGGAGCTGACCGCCGAGTCCTACTCCTGCGTCCGCAACACCCCGGGCGTGACCGGCTTCGTCGGCGCGACCGACCGGGCCGACCGTCCGGCGCCGCTGAGCCTCGACGAGGTGCTGAAGTGGCTGGCCCCGGCGGTCGAGACCGAGCAGAAGAAGGCCAAGCCCGAGATCAAGGTCCTCGACTTCGAGGTCGGCGACTCGGTCACGGTCACCGACGGCGCGTTCGCCTCGCTGCCGGCCACGATCAGCGAGATCAACGCCGACCAGCAGAAGCTCAAGGTGCTGGTGTCGATCTTCGGCCGGGAGACTCCGGTCGAGCTGAACTTCAACCAGGTCGCCAAGATCTGACCCGGTTTCCGGTCGCCGGCGGTGGGCCTCGGCCCGCCGCCGGCGTACTCGTTCCGCCGCCCGCCGGACCTCGGCGGTGGGGTTCGCGGAACGCTGCGCTACTCTTGAACGTCGCCGTCGTCGCATCGCGCTGACCGTGCGCGCCCGCGGCCGGCGCATATCCCAGTTCCAAGCCCCAGGAAGTGACATGCCTCCGAAGAAGAAGCTCGTCAAGACGTTCACGCTTCAGCTGAAGGCGGGCCAGGCCACGCCGGCGCCGCCGGTCGGCCCCGCGCTCGGTCAGCACGGCGTGAACATCATGGAGTTCTGCAAGTCCTACAACGCGCAGACCGAGTCCCAGCGGGGCGACATCGTCCCCGCCGAGATCAGCGTGTACGAGGACCGGTCCTTCACCTTCGTGCTGAAGACCCCGCCCGCCGCCCGGCTGCTGCTCAAGGCCGCCGGCGTGGAGAAGGGCTCCGGCGTGCCGCAGAGCACGAAGGTCGGCTCGGTGAGCCAGGCCCAGGTGCGCGAGATCGCCGAGAAGAAGATGTCCGACCTCAACGCCAACGACATCGACCAGGCCGCGAAGATCATCGCCGGCACCGCCCGGTCGATGGGCATCATCGTCAACGACTGACGTCGGTCAGCCACCCGATCAGTTCGTGGGAGGGCACGCGAGCACCGCGGCCCGCCAGCAACCACAGGAGTAGTCAGACATGCAGCGCAGCAAGACGTACCGCAAGGCCGCCGACGTCATCGACCGGTCGAAGCTCTACACCCCCGCCGAGGCCGTGAAGCTGGCCAAGGACACCACCAGCACCAAGTTCGACGCCACGGTCGAGGTCGCGATGCGCCTCGGCGTCGACCCCCGCAAGGCGGACCAGATGGTCCGCGGCACGGTCAACCTGCCGCACGGCACCGGTAAGACCGCCCGCGTGATCGTCTTCGCCGCCGGCGCGAAGGCCGAGGAGGCCGCCGCGGCGGGTGCGGACGAGGTGGGCACGGACGAGCTCGTCGCCCGGATCCAGGGCGGCTGGCTGGACTTCGACGCGGCGATCGCCACGCCGGACCAGATGGCCAAGATCGGCCGGATCGCGCGGATCCTGGGCCCGCGCGGCCTGATGCCGAACCCGAAGACGGGCACGGTCACCATGGACGTCACCAAGGCCGTCTCGGACATCAAGGGCGGCAAGATCACCTTCCGGGTGGACAAGCACTCCAACCTGCACCTGATCATCGGCAAGGCCTCGTTCTCCGAGACCCAGCTGATCGACAACTACGCCGCCGTGCTGGACGAGGTGCTGCGCGCCAAGCCGTCCGCGGCCAAGGGCACGTACGTCAAGAAGGTCACCCTGACCACGACGATGGGCCCGGGCGTGCCGATCGACCCGAAGATCGTCAAGAACCTCCAGGAGTCCGGCGCCGAGGGCTGAGCCCCGACTCCCGCGCAGGGGCCCCGCCACGCACCGTGGCGGGGCCCCTGCCGTCTGTCCGGATGTGGCAGGCTCCTCCCATGCGACTGGAGGACGCCTGGTTCCGGTACCACCGAGGCGACCCGTGGGTGCTGCGCGGCGCGAGCGTCCGGCTCGATCCGGGCGAGGTGGCCGTGGTGCTCGGCCGCAACGGCGCCGGCAAGTCCACCCTGCTGCAGCTGTGCGCCGGGGTGCTCCGGCCGGTCCGCGGCCGGGTGGTCGACCGGCCGCGGCACGTCGGTTGGGTGCCCGAGCGCTTCCCGGCCGACCAGCCGTTCACGGTCGCCCGCTACCTGACCGCGATGGGGCGTGCCGCCGGGCTGGACCGGGCGGACGCCGACCGGGCGGTCCACCGCTGGACGGGCCGCCTCGGCCTGACCCCGTTCCACTCGGTCCGCCTGCCGGAGCTGTCCAAGGGCACCGCGCAGAAGGTCGGCCTGGCCCAGGCGATGCTGCGTACCCCCGGGCTGCTGGTGCTCGACGAGCCGTGGGAGGGGCTGGACTCGGCCGCCCGCGAGCTGGTCCCGGAGCTGGTCGACGAGGTGCTGGCCGGCGGGGGAGCGGTCCTGGTCAGTGACCACCGCGGCGAGACGGTCCGGCTGCCGGGCGCCCGGCGCTGGGCGGTCGCCGACGAATTGGTCACCGAGGAGGCCGCCGCCGACCCGGAGCCCGTCGCCGTGGTCGAGGTCGCGGTTCCGGCCGCGCGGGTGGCCGGCACCGTCGCCCGCTTGCGCGCCGAGGGCCATCACGTCCTGGGGGTACGCGAACACCCCGTCCCACCCCCGGCGGCGGCTGCGCCGCGTCCACCCGTCCCGCCCCCGGTGGCGGACTCATCGGCCGCCCCGGCCCTGCCGGCCTCCCCGAACGAAAGGTCGGTCCCGTGAGCGCGAGGAGTGAGCTTGCGAGCCCCGCAGTCGCGAACGAAAGGCCGGTCCGGTGAGCGCGAGGAGTGAGCTTGCGAGCCCCGCAGTCGCGAACGAAAGGTCGGTCCCGTGAGCGCGAGGAGTGAGCTTGCGAGCCCCGCAGTCGCGAACGAAAGGTCGGTCCCGTGAGCGCGCTGGTGCGGATGCGGCTGGCCGGGTTCCTGCGTACCGGCCGGGCGCTGGCGCCGGTCCTGGCCGGCCTGCTCGCCCTCGGCGTGCTGTACGGCGGCGGCCAGGCCCGCCCGGCCGAGGCGTACGGCGTCTCCGCGGTGGTGCTCCTCCCGGTGCTGGCCTGGCAGAGCAAGATCCTGCTGGACGTGGAGCCGGACGTGCAGCGCCGGTTGGCCCTGGTGCTGGTCGGCCCGGCCCGGGAGCGGGCGGCCGGGCTGCTCGCGGCGGTGCTGGCCGGGCTGGCCACGGTCGCCGTGGCGCTGGTCTTCCCCTGGCTGGTCGGCGGGGTGACCGCCACCGTGGCGGCCGGCCAGCGGTCGGTGCCGGCGGCGGTCCTGCTGGGGCTCTGGGCCCACCTGCTCGTGCTGCCGCCAGCGGTGGCGCTCGGCGCGCTGGCCAGCCGGGCGGTCACCCGCTCCGCCGGGTACGGCGTGGCCGTGCTGACCGTCGGCGCGGTCGGCACCCTGGTGCTCGGGCTCAGCGGCTCGGTAGCGCCCTGGCTCGCGCCGCCCGCGATGGCCACCGCCCGGGCGCTCGCCGGCTCGCTGGACCCGGCGGCCGGTCTGCGGTTCACCGGTTGGGCGCTGGCCTGGGCGGTGGTGGCGCTGGCCGGGTACGCCTGGCGGCGGGCGGCCCGCCCCTGAGAGGGGTGACCGGGAGCACTGCCGGGGCGATTTGGCGATGCGGGGTCACGTCCCGTAACCTGATGCGGTAGTTCCACCCAGAGACCGCTGGTCACCGTGCCTGGGCACGGTCGAAGGTTCCGCTACGACGGGCGACCCGCGCAGGGCGGCAAGCGTAACTCGGCTCGTCCCGTGGTCTTCCCGACCACGTCGATTCGCCGGCCCTCGCCCCGCGCGCCCTGCGCCGGGGCTTTCTCGTTGTCGCAGGCCCTTCGTCGCCGCCGGGAGCATCCCGCTCGCCGACGGTGGCCAGCCTCGAGCAACGAGAGAGGAGGGACATGGCGGACAAGCCGATCCGGGCCGACAAGGCCACGGCCGTCGCGGAGCTGACCGAGAACTTCCGCACCGCGGGAGCCGCGGTGCTGACCGAGTACCGCGGTCTGACGGTTTCCCAGCTCACCCAGCTGCGACGCTCGCTGGGCAAGGAAACCACCTACACGGTCGCGAAGAACACGCTGGCCAAGCGTGCCGCGTCCGAGGCGGGCATCTCCGGCCTCGACGAGCTGTTCACCGGTCCTACCGCGCTGACTTTCGTTTCGGGCGACGTCGTCGAGGCGGCGAAGGGTCTTCGCGACTTCGCGAAGGCCAACCCGAAGCTCGTCATCAAGGGCGGTGTCTTCGAGGGCCGGGCCATCACCGCGGCCGAGGTCACGAAGCTCGCCGACCTTGAGTCCCGCGAGGTGCTGCTGGCCAAGCTGGCCGGCGCGATGAAGGGCAACCTGAGCAAGGCCGCGGCCCTGTTCCAGGCTCCGCTCTCCAAGGCCGCCCGTGCGGCGGCCGCCCTGGCGGACAAGAAGCGCGAGCAGGAGGGCGCCGAGGCGGCCTGAGGCCCCGCGGCGCACCCACGTTCTTAGTCAACTTTTTCAGAAAGGACGCCTAACATGGCGAAGCTCAGCACCGACGAGCTGCTCGACGCGTTCAAGGAGATGACGCTGATCGAGCTCTCCGAGTTCGTGAAGCAGTTCGAGGAGACCTTCGAGGTCACCGCCGCCGCTCCGGTCGCGGTCGCCGCGGCCGGTGGTGGCGCCGGCGGCGCCGCCGCTCCGGCCGAGGAGGAGAAGGACGAGTTCGACGTCATCCTCGACGCCGACGGTGGCAAGAAGATCCAGGTCATCAAGGTCGTGCGTGAGCTGACCGGCCTGGGCCTCAAGGAGGCCAAGGACGCGGTCGAGTCCGCGCCGAAGGCCATCCTGGAGAAGGTCAACAAGGAGACCGCCGAGAAGGCGAAGGCCAAGCTCGAGGGCGAGGGCGCCAAGGTCACCCTCAAGTAATTGAGGTACGACCAGGCGCGCGCCCGGCTCTCGTGAGCCGTGGCACACCGCACCGCCGCGGGCGGTGATCCGGCAACGGGTCACCGCCCGCAGTGCGTTGGTGACAGCGGCGTGACCAGGGCGGGCTGCGCCCTGGCCGGCGTGGCGACGGGGTGTTCCCGGGGGAAAGAGTCCGAGCGAGGAGTGACGAGCCCTTGACGCGGCACCGACTCCCAGGCACGCTGACATCAGCAAGACCTTCCGCGCTTGCGACGGCCACCTCTCGGGTAATGGCAGCGGCAGCACCGTCGCCGTGACACCCGAGCGGCCCGGCAGGACGACGCGTTCCGAGCGGCCCGGTGAGACCCGTTTTCCAGGGTCTCGAGGCGCGTTCCGCGACGATCTGCGGGGTGGGCTGGACAGCGGTTAGCCTCTCGGCTACACTGCTAGTTTGCGCTGCCTTCCGACTTGACCCCTGCTCGGAAATGTCCGATTGTGGATAATTCTGGTGGGGTCATTGGAGTGCACGCGTACCAGCCGTTCTGCAGCACCGGTCCTCGGAAGGACGCATCTTGGCAGCTTCCCGCCCTGCGAAGACCAGTCGTACGTCGAGCGCTTTCGCTCCCCGCCGAGTTTCTTTCGGCAGGATCACCGAACACCTCGAGGTCCCCAACCTCCTCGCCATCCAGAACGAGTCCTTCGACTGGCTCGTCGGCAACGAGGCTTGGCAGGGCCGGTCGGCGGACGACCCGTATGCACGCTCGGGTCTCGCGGAAATCCTCGACGAGATCAGTCCCATTGAGGACTTCTCCGGCACCATGTCGCTCTCCTTCTCCGCTCCGCGCTTCGACGAGGTCAAGGCCTCGATCGAGGAGTGCAAGGAGAAGGACCTGACCTACTGCGCGCCGCTGTTCGTGACCGCGGAGTTCACCAACAACACCACCGGCGAGATCAAGAGCCAGACGGTGTTCATGGGTGACTTCCCGATGATGACGCCGAAGGGCACCTTCGTCATCAACGGCACCGAGCGCGTCGTGACCAGCCAGCTCGTCCGCTCGTCGGGCGTGTACTTCGACAAGCAGCCGGACAAGACGTCCGACCGCGACATCACCAGCGTCAAGGTCATCCCGAGTCGGGGTGCCTGGCTGGAGTTCGACATCGACAAGCGTGACACCGTCGGCGTCCGTATCGACCGCAAGCGCCGTCAGGCCGTCACGGTCGTGCTCAAGGCCATTGGTTGGTCGGCTGAGCGGATCCGCGAGAGGTTCGGCTGGTCCGAGCTGATGATGACCACGCTCGAGAAGGACCACATCGCGGGCCAGGACGAGGCCCTGCTTGACATCTACCGGAAGCTCCGCCCTGGCGAGCCGCCGACCCGTGAGAACGCCCAGACCCTGCTCGACAACCTCTTCTTCAACCCGAAGCGGTACGACGTCGCCAAGGTCGGTCGGTACAAGTTCAACAAGAAGCTCGGGCTGGAGGTGCCGATCACCACCGGCACGCTCACCGAAGACGACATCGTCTCCACCGTCGAGTACCTCTGCCGGCTGCACGCCGGTGAGGAGGGCTACGAGGCCGACGACATCGACCACTTCGGCAACCGTCGGATCCGTACCGTGGGCGAGCTCATCCAGAACCAGGTCCGGGTGGGCCTGTCCCGGATGGAGCGGGTCGTCCGGGAGCGGATGACGACGCAGGACGTCGAGGCGATCACGCCGCAGACCCTGATCAACATCCGCCCGGTGGTGGCGGCGATCAAGGAGTTCTTCGGCACGTCTCAGCTGTCCCAGTTCATGGACCAGACCAACCCGCTGGCGGGCCTGACCCACCGGCGGCGGCTGAACGCGCTCGGCCCGGGTGGTCTGTCCCGGGAGCGAGCCGGCTTCGAGGTCCGGGACGTACACCCGTCCCACTACGGCCGGATGTGCCCGATCGAGACGCCCGAAGGCCCGAACATCGGTCTGATCGGCAACCTGTCGACGTTCGCCCGGGTCAACCCGTTCGGCTTCATCGAGACGCCATACCGCAAGGTCGTCAACGGTCGGGTCACCGACCAGGTCGACTACCTGACCGCGGACGATGAGGACCGGTTCGTCAAGGCGCAGGCCAATGCGCCACTGACCGCGGACGGCTCGTTCGCGGAGGAGCGGGTGCTGTGCCGCCGCAAGGGCGGTGAGACCGAGGACGTGCCGCCGGCTGCCGTGGACTACATGGACATCTCGCCGCGGCAGACGGTCTCCGTCGGTACCGCGATGATTCCGTTCCTCGAGCACGACGACGCCAACCGCGCGCTCATGGGCGCCAACATGCAGCGTCAGGCGGTGCCGCTGGTCAAGGCCGAGGCCCCGCTGGTCGGTACGGGCATGGAGTACCGCGCGGCCGTGGACGCCGGTGACGTGGTCGTCGCCGAGGTCGGCGGTGTGGTCGAGGACCTCTGCGCCGACTACGTCACCATCCACCAGGACGACGGCCACCGTCGGACGTACCTGCTGCACAAGTTCCGCCGCTCCAACTCCGGCTCCTGTGTCAACCAGAAGCCGGTGGTCTTCGAGGGTGACCGCGTCGAGGCCGGCCAGGTCATCGCCGACGGGCCGTGCACCGACGAGGGCGAGATGGCGCTCGGGCGTAACCTGCTCGTGGCGTTCATGTGCTGGGAGGGCCACAACTACGAGGACGCGATCATCCTGTCGCAGCGCCTCGTGCAGCAGGACGTGCTCACCTCGATCCACATCGAGGAGCACGAGGTCGACGCCCGGGACACCAAGCTCGGTCCGGAGGAGATCACCCGCGACATCCCGAACGTCAGCGAGGAGATGCTCGCCGACCTCGACGAGCGCGGCATCATCCGGATCGGCGCCGAGGTCGTCCCCGGCGACATCCTGGTCGGCAAGGTCACGCCGAAGGGCGAGACCGAGCTGACCCCGGAGGAGCGGCTGCTTCGCGCGATCTTCGGCGAGAAGGCGCGCGAGGTCCGGGACACCTCGCTGAAGGTGCCGCACGGCGAGACCGGCACGGTCATCGGTGTGCGTACCTTCTCCCGCGAGGACGGCGACGAGCTGCCGCCGGGCGTCAACGAGCTGGTTCGGGTCTACGTCGCCCAGAAGCGCAAGATCCAGGACGGCGACAAGCTCGCCGGCCGGCACGGCAACAAGGGCGTCATCTCCAAGATCCTGCCGATCGAGGACATGCCGTTCCTGGAGGACGGCACGCCCGTCGACATCGTGCTCAACCCGCTGGGTGTGCCGTCCCGGATGAACATCGGGCAGGTGCTGGAGACCCACCTCGGCTGGGTGGCCAAGACCGGCTGGAAGGTCGAGGGCGACGACGCCGACTGGAAGCGCCAGCTCCGCTCGATCGAGGCGCATGAGTCCGAGGGCGACACGAACGTGGCCACCCCGGTCTTCGACGGTGCCCGCGAGGAGGAGATCTCCGGTCTGCTCGCGTCGACCCTGCCCAACCGGGACGGCAAGCAGCTGATCGGTTCCACCGGCAAGGCACAGCTGTTCGACGGTCGTTCCGGTGAGCCGCTGCCGGACCCGATCGCGGTCGGCTACATCTACATCCTGAAGCTCAACCACCTGGTCGACGACAAGATCCACGCCCGTTCGACCGGCCCGTACTCGATGATCACGCAGCAGCCGCTGGGTGGTAAGGCGCAGTTCGGTGGCCAGCGCTTCGGTGAGATGGAGTGCTGGGCCATGCAGGCGTACGGCGCCGCCTACGCCCTGCAGGAGCTGTTGACGATCAAGTCCGACGACGTCCTGGGCCGGGTCAAGGTCTACGAGGCAATCGTCAAGGGCGAGAACATCCCCGAGCCGGGCATCCCGGAGTCGTTCAAGGTGCTGCTCAAGGAGCTGCAGTCGCTGTGCCTCAACGTCGAGGTGCTCTCCAGCGACGGTGTGGCCCTGGAGATGCGCGAGACCGACGACGAGGTGTTCCGGGCGGCGGAAGAGCTGGGCATCGACCTGTCCCGGCGCGAGCCGAGCTCGGTCGAAGAGGTCTGAGGTGATCGGTCGGGAGCCGGTTCACCGGCTCCCGACCGCACCCACTAGCTAGCAGTACAGACGACGACATAGGGGACATAGTGCTCGACGTCAACTTCTTCGACGAGCTGCGCATTGGCCTCGCCACCGCCGACGACATCCGTCAGTGGTCCCACGGTGAGGTCAAGAAGCCTGAAACGATCAACTACCGCACCCTGAAGCCGGAAAAGGACGGGCTCTTCTGCGAGAAGATCTTCGGTCCGCAGCGGGACTGGGAGTGCTACTGCGGTAAGTACAAGCGGGTCCGCTTCAAGGGCATCATCTGCGAGCGCTGCGGCGTCGAGGTGACCCGTTCCAAGGTTCGTCGTGAGCGGATGGGGCACATCGAGCTCGCCGCTCCGGTGACCCACATCTGGTACTTCAAGGGCGTGCCGAGCCGGCTGGGCTACCTGCTGGACCTCGCTCCCAAGGACCTCGAAAAGATCATCTACTTCGCCTCGTACGTCGTGACGAGCGTGGACGCCGAGTCGCGCCACCGTGACCTCTCGACCATCGAGAACGAGATCCTCGCCGAGAAGCGGCAGTCCGAGAACAGCCGCGACTCGGAGATCGAGAAGCGGGCCGCCAAGCTCGAGGCCGACCTGGCCGAGCTGGAGGCCGAGGGTGCCAAGGCGGACGTCCGGCGCAAGGTCAAGGAGGGCGGAGAGCGCGAGATGCGCCAGATCCGCGACCGGGCCCAGCGCGAGATCGACCGCCTGGACGAGGTGCTCGACACCTTCCGCAAGCTGGACTCCAAGCAGTTGGTCACCGACGAGCTGCTCTACCGCGAGCTGCGCGACCGCTTCGGTGAGTACTTCACCGGCGGAATGGGCGCCGAGGCCATCAAGGCGCTGGTCCAGAACATGGACCTCGACGCCGAGGCCGAGAGCCTGCGCGAGACCATCCGCTCCGGCAAGGGCCAGCGGAAGATCCGCGCGCTCAAGCGGCTGAAGGTTGTCGCGGCGTTCCTCAACACCCGCAACTCGCCGCTCGGCATGGTGCTGGACTGCGTCCCGGTCATCCCGCCGGACCTGCGCCCGATGGTGCAGCTCGACGGTGGCCGCTTCGCGACCTCCGACCTGAACGACCTGTACCGCCGCGTGATCAACCGGAACAACCGGCTCAAGCGGCTGATCGACCTGGGCGCGCCCGAGATCATCGTCAACAACGAGAAGCGGATGCTGCAGGAGGCCGTCGACGCGCTGTTCGACAACGGCCGCCGCGGCCGGCCGGTCACCGGCCCGGGTAACCGCCCGCTGAAGTCGCTGTCGGACATGCTCAAGGGCAAGCAGGGTCGGTTCCGCCAGAACCTGCTCGGCAAGCGCGTCGACTACTCCGGCCGTTCGGTCATCGTGGTCGGCCCGAAGCTGAAGCTGCACCAGTGCGGCCTGCCCAAGCAGATGGCGCTGGAGCTGTTCAAGCCGTTCGTGATGAAGCGGCTGGTCGACCTCAACCACGCGCAGAACATCAAGTCCGCCAAGCGGATGGTCGAGCGGCAGCGCCCGGTCGTGTGGGACGTGCTGGAAGAGGTCATCGGCGAGCACCCGGTGCTGCTCAACCGGGCGCCGACCCTGCACCGCCTGGGCATCCAGGCCTTCGAGCCGCAGCTGGTCGAGGGCAAGGCGATCCAGATCCACCCGCTGGTCTGCACCGCGTTCAACGCGGACTTCGACGGTGACCAGATGGCGGTGCACGTGCCGCTGTCCGCCGAGGCCCAGGCCGAGGCGCGGATCCTGATGCTCTCGTCGAACAACATCCTCAAGCCGGCCGACGGTAAGCCGGTCACCATGCCCACCCAGGACATGGTCATCGGCCTCTACCACCTCACCCACCTCACCCCCGGTGAGAAGGGCGAGGGCCGGGCGTTCAGCTCGGACGCCGAGGCGCGGATGGCCTTCGACAACGGTGAGCTGAGCCTGGGCGCGACGGTCAAGGTCCGGCTGCAGGGCATCGTCGGCGTGGACAACGGCGCCGGCGCCGAGCCGTGGGTCGCGCCGGAGGGCTGGACCGAGGGCGACACGGTGACCGTGGAGACCACGCTGGGCCGGGTCCTGTTCAACGAGACGCTGCCGCAGGGCTACCGCTTCGTGAACTACGAGATCCGCAAGGGCCAGCTCTCCGCGATCGTCAACGACCTCGCCGAGCGCTTCCCGAAGGTGGCCCTGGCCGCCACCCTGGACGGTCTCAAGGAGGCCGGCTTCCACTGGGCCACCTGGTCCGGCGTCACCATCGGCATGGAGGACGTCATCGCTCCGCCGCGCAAGCGGGAGATCCTGGAGCGGTACGAGAAGGAAGCCGACCGGATCGACAAGCAGTACCAGCGTGGTCTGATGACCGCCGAGGAGCGTCGCGGCGAGCTCATCGAGATCTGGACCAAGGCGACCAACGAGGTCGCCAAGGAGATGGACACCGCGCTGCCGCAGGAGAACCCGCTGTGGAAGATGATCAACTCGGGGGCCCGCGGTAACCTGCTCCAGCTCCGGCAGATCGCGGCGATCCGTGGTCTGGTGGCCAACCCGAAGGGCGAGATCATCCCGCGGCCGATCAAGGCCTCATACCGGGAGGGTCTGTCCGTGCTGGAGTACTTCATCTCCACGCACGGTGCCCGTAAGGGTCTCGCGGACACCGCCCTGCGGACCGCCGACTCGGGTTACCTGACCCGTCGTCTGGTGGACGTCTCGCAGGACGTGATCATCCGCGAGGAGGACTGCGGCACCGATCGGGCGATCCCGATGCAGATCGGCGAGCGGCTCGACGGCAAGCTGGTCGTGCACACGCACGCCGAGACCAGCGTGCACGCCCGGACCCTGGCCGACGACATCAAGGGGCCGGACGGCACCGTGGTGGCCGAGCGGGGTCAGGACATCAACTCCATCGGGGTCGACAAGATCGTCGCGGCCGGGGTGGAGACGGTGCGGGTGCGCAGCGTGCTCACCTGCGAGTCCAAGCTGGGTGTCTGCGCGGCCTGCTACGGCCGTTCGCTGCCGACCGGCAAGACCGTGGACGTCGGCGAGGCGGTCGGCATCATCGCCGCCCAGTCGATCGGTGAGCCGGGCACGCAGCTGACGATGCGTACCTTCCACACCGGTGGTGCTGCGGGTGAGGACATCACCCAGGGTCTGCCCCGGGTCCAGGAGATTTTCGAGGCCCGGATCCCGAAGGGCAAGGCGCCCATCGCCGACACCCCGGGCCGGATCCGGATCGAGGACGGCGAGCGGTCCCGGAAGATCATCGTGGTGCCGGACGACGGCAGCGAGGAGATCGTCTACGACAAGATCTCCAAGCGGGTCCGGCTGCGGACCCACGACGGCGGCCACGTCGAGGTCGGCGAGAAGCTCACCGAGGGTCCCATCGACCCGCACGAGCTGCTGCGCATCCTCGGCCCGCGCGCGGTCCAGGTCCACCTGACCCAGGAGGTCCAGGAGGTCTACCGCTCGCAGGGTGTGCTCATCCACGACAAGCACATCGAGATCATCATCCGCCAGATGCTCAAGCGGGTGACGGTCATCGACTCCGGCTCGACCGAGTTCCTGCCGGGCGTGCTGGTCGACCGGGCACTGTTCGAGTCGGAGAACCGTCGGCTCGTCGGTGAGGGTGGCGAGCCCGCCGCCGGTCGTCCGGTGCTGATGGGTATCACCAAGGCCTCGCTCGCCACCGACTCCTGGCTCTCGGCGGCCTCCTTCCAGGAGACCACCCGGGTGCTGACCGACGCGGCGATCAACTCGCGCAGCGACTCGCTCGTCGGCCTCAAGGAGAACGTGATCATCGGTAAGCTCATCCCGGCCGGTACGGGCATCAGCAAGTACCGCAACGTCCGGGTGGAGCCGACCGAGGAGGCGAAGGCCAAGGTCTACTCGATGACCGGCTACCCGGAGAGCGACTACGGCTTCGGGCCGGCCAGCGGGCAGGCCGTGCCGCTGGACGACTTCGACTTCGGGTCGTACCGCTAGGCAGTTGGGCAGTTGGCATGACGAAGGCCCCCGGCGACCGCGGGTTCTAGCGATCCCCGCAACACCCTGTATTTCAGGGAGTTGCGGGGATCGTGGGTTTTGAGGGCTTGAAGGTGAGGTTCTTCGAGGCGTT
>NZ_JBIAZT010000012.1:0-208635 GCF_042899365.1 Micromonospora sp. NPDC000089 | reverse complement strand
CCCGGCCACGGTCGACAGATCCCGTTCAAGACCCGAAGTCAGTTAGGGGGCGGGTCAGACCGGACCGGGAGGACCCTCTCGCACATCCTCACTGTCAGGCGGCGACGGCGGCGGGCTCGCGCAGCGGGTCGGTGGCGAAGGCGGTGACCCCGTCCACGAAGCCGACCCGGGCGGCGAAGCCGAGCAGTTCCCGGGCCCGGCTCGGGTCGGCCACCACGTGCCGCACGTCGGCCGCCCGCGCGCCGCCGACCACCTCCGGCACGGGCCCGCCCATCGCGGTGGCGAGCGCCGCCGCCAACTCCCCGACGGTGTGCGGCTCACCGGAGCACACGTTCACCGGGACCAGGCCGTCCGGGGTGGGCGCGGTCAGCGCCAGCAGGTTGGCCCGGGCCACGTCGGTGACGTGCACGAAGTCCCGGCGTTGCCGGCCGTCCTCGTACACCCGGGGGGCCCGGCCGGCGGCCAGCGCGGAGCGGAAGATCGAGGCGACCCCGGCGTACGGGGTGTCGCGGGGCATCCGGGGGCCGTACACGTTGTGGTATCGCAGCGCCCACACGCCGCCCCCGGTCTGGGCGGCCCAGGCGGCGGCGTAGTGCTCCTGCGCCAGCTTGCTGGCCGCGTACGTGCTGCGCGGCTCCAGCGGCGCGTCCTCGGGCACCAGCGCGCAGTCGAGGGTGCCGCCGCAGTCCGGGCAGGTCGGGTCGTACCGGCCGGCGGCCAGGTCGGCGGGGCGGCGCGGGGCGGGACGGACCACCCCGTGCCGGGCGCAGGCGTAGCGGCCCTCGCCGTAGACCACCATGGAGCTGGCCAGCACCAGGCGGGACACCCCGGCGCGGTGCATCGCGGCGAGCAGCACCGCGGTGCCGTGGTCGTTGTGACTGGCGTAGTCGGGGGCGTCCGACGGGTCGAGCCCGTGACCCACCATCGCCGCCTGGTGGCAGACCGCGTCCACCCCGGGCAGCAGCCGGTCCAGCAGCGCGGCGTCCCGGACGTCGCCGATCACCGGATCGTGCCACCGCGACCACTGCGGCAGCTCGCCGCCGTGCGCCTGGGGCAGCAGCGCGTCCAGGCAGACCGCCTCGTGCCCCTCGGCGACGAGCAGGTCGGCGAGCTGCGATCCGATGAAACCGGCCGCGCCGGTGACGAGTACCCGCATCCGGCTCACGGTAGGGCACCCGGGGCGGGCGGCGGGCGGGTTCGGGTCGGACGTCAGCGGTTCGTAAGAGACCGCGCGGTAAGCCTTCGGTAATGCCGCAAACCCCGCCGTGGGCGGGCGGCGGCGTCTAGCGTCGCTGCACGAGGACACCGCGACCGCCAGGAGGACCCGTGCCGACCAGCCCGCCGCCACCCGGCCCGGCCGAGCCGCCGCCACCCGCGCCCCGGCCGGCGCGGCCCGCCGCGGTCGGGGCCACCGGTGGGTACGCGTTCCCGGCCCGGCTCTGGCGCGGGTTGGCCGAGCATCCGCCGCCGGGGGTGGGAACCGTGGAGCGGGCCTGGCGCAGTCCGGTCCGGGGGCCGTGGCTGACCTCGGTGCTCGGCCTGGTGCTGCTGGTCGCGCTGCCACTGGTGATCGTGACCGGGCTGCTCGACTGGATCGCCTACGGTCCCCGCTTCGACCAGGCGTTCCCGCGCGACGTCGGCTGGCTGCACCCGCCGGTCTTCGCCTGGCCGACCCGGCCGGCGTGGCTGTTCCGGGTCACCCAGGGGCTGCACGTGACGCTGGGCATCGTGCTGGTGCCGGTGGTGCTGGGCAAGCTCTGGTCGGTGGTGCCGAAGCTTTTCGACTGGCCGCCCGCCCGGTCGGTCGCGCAGGTGCTGGAACGGCTGTCGTTGCTGCTGCTGGTCGGCGGGATCCTGTTCCAGACCGTGACCGGCCTGCTCAACGTCCAGTACGCGTACCTGTTCGGGTTCGACTTCTACACCGCGCACTGGTTCGGCGCCTGGGTCTTCACTCTCGCCCTGGTCACCCACGTGGCGATCAAGCTGCCCCGGATGGTCACCGCGCTGCGCGGGCCGGGCTTCGGGCGTACCCCGGTGGAGCTGACCCGGCCGGAGCCGGCGGACCCGGACGGCCTGGTGGCCCGGCGGCCCGGGCCGGCCACGATGAGCCGGCGCGGGGTGCTCACGCTGGTCGGCGGCGGCTCGCTGCTGCTGGCCGCGCTGACCATCGGTCAGAGCGTGGACGCGCTGCGCCGCACCGCGCTGCTGCTGCCCCGGGGCCGGCGGATCGACGACGGGCCGACCGGCTTCCCGATCAACCGCACCGTCGCCGCCGCCGGGGTGACGGCCGAGCAGACCGGGACCGACTGGCGACTCACCCTGCGGGCCGGCGACCGCACGGAGCGGCTGTCCCGGGACCGGCTGCTCGCCCTGCCGCAGCACACCGCCACCCTGCCGATCTCCTGCGTGGAGGGCTGGTCGACGTCGCAGACCTGGACGGGGGTGCGGCTGCGCGACCTGGCCGCCCTGGTCGGCGCCACCGACCCTGGCTCGGCGCGGGTGAGCTCGCTGGAACGCTCCGGGCTGTTCAACCAGGCCACCCTCCAGGGCAACCAGGTGACCGACGCCGACGCGCTGCTCGCCCTGCGGGTCAACGGCGTCGACCTCACCCCCGACCACGGTTACCCGGCCCGGGTGATCGTGCCGGCGCTGCCCGGCGTGCACTGCACCAAGTGGGTCGCCGAGATCAGCTTCGGGGAGGGCTCCGGTGGCTGAGTTCCGGCGGGCGTACGGCGCGGCGTCCTGGCACCTGGCGCTGCTGCTGGGCTGCTTCGCGGTGACCGGCTGGATCGCGCTGCGGCTGGCCGGCGAGCCAACGGCGGGTCGGATGCTGCTGTGGTTCCTCGGCGCGGTGATCGCCCACGACCTGATCCTGTTCCCGGTGTACGCGTCGGTCGACCGGGCGCTGCGCGCCGGCGCGGGCCGGGTCGGCGGGCGGACGGCGCTGAACCACGTCCGGGTGCCGGCGCTCGCCTCCGGGCTGCTGTTCCTGGTCTACCTGCCGACCGTACTGGGCCTGGGCGACGGCACGTACGCGGCGGCGACCGGGCTGTCGCCGGAGCCGATGCTGGGGCGGTGGCTGGCGGTCAGCGCGGCGCTCTTCGCCGCCAGCGGGCTGCTCTACCTGGCCCGTCGGGTGTTCCGGGTCAGCGCTCCACCTCGACGGTGACCGGGCCGATCCGCAGCAGCCCGTCGGTGAGCGGCGCGCAGCGCACCCCGCCCCGCCCGCGCAGGGCGCGGAACGCGCCGGGGCCGACCGCGACGTCCATCCAGGCGCAGGGGTTGGCGGGCCGGTTGACCCGCAGCCGCACCGGCCCCTGACCGGAGTCGAGCACCAGCACCGCCCCGACCAGCTCGTCCACCGCGATGCCGGCGGTGAGCACGTTCCGCCGGACCTGCGCCAGATCGGCGCCGGGTGGCAGCGACTCGCGGGCGATCAGGGTGACGCTCGCGGCGCGGTGCGCCGGGCGGCCGAAGTACCGGTCGCCGACGATGCCGAGGCCGGCCCGCAGCCGGATCTCCTCGACCAGCTCGCCGGGCGGGGCCGGGGTCGGGCCGTCGGCCGGGCGGCCCACGTACCGGTGCACCGGCGAGGCCAGCAACTGGACGATCTCCGGCATGCCGGCGAGTCTACGAGCCGGTCGACCGCCCGCGGGTCAGAGCGGCCAGACCCGGACGACCAGATCGCGGGCCTGGTCGACCGCCTCGGTGATCGCCGTGCTCGCGGTGGCCCCGGCGGTGATCAGCGCAGCCAGGCTGGTGAGCGCGGTCAGCACCGGCCGGCGGTCGGCGACCCGCTCGAGCGCCGCCGCCTCGATGACCCGGACCTGCTGGGCCGCCCGCGACGGGTCGTCGAAGTCGCCGAGGTGCGCCTTCACCACCGCCAGCAGCCGGGCGAACTCCTCCGCCGGGGCGGCGGTGTTCTGCTGGTGGAAGGTGACGTGGTGGCTGCCGATCGCCTGCTGGCCGCCGTGGGTGGTGGTGTGGAACGTCTGCTGGATCCGCTGCTCCGGCTCCGACACGACTGCCTCCCCTAGGTGTTCTGCTGGTGGAACGAGACGTTGCTGCTGCCGAACGCCTGCTGGCCGCCGAAGACCGTGGTCACGTTGCCGAAGATGTTCTGCACCTGCTCGGCGCGGCGCACCAGGTCCGCGGCCTCCAGGCCGCGCTCGGTCAGGAAGGCGGCGACGGCCTCCAGCACGGCCCGCTCCAGCAGCTTGGTGTACTTCCACTCGTCGAGCAGCTGCAGGTGCTTCACCGACACCGGCTCCGCGACGAGTTCCCGGACGCTGACCCGGGCGCCGTAGTTGTGGCTGCGGAACTCGGTGCTGGCCTCGGCCGCCTCGTTCATCCGCCAGCTCATCGTGCCGGCGCGCCAGAGCCCCCGGGCCAGCCGCCAGCCGCTCAGTAGCGACGCGGTGAACAGCTCGGGCAGCGCCTCGCGCAGCGCCCGTCGGGTGACCGTACGCGGGCGGACCAGATCCGCCAGGGCGTAGCGCGGCCGCACCGGGGGCAGCACCGCGCTGACGAACTCGACGTAGAGCATGCCGCCCTCCACCGCCACGTGGAAGAAGGCCGAGATGTCGATGCCCAGGCTCTGCTCGGGCAGCACCTCCCGTCCGTCCGGGGTGTGGATCGGCTTTCCGGCGCCGCTGATCACGATCCGGTCGTAGTAGCGCAGCCCGCCCTGCGGATGGCGGATCACCGCCTCCACCACCGCCGCGGAGGCCTTGCTGCGCGGAATCCCGGTCTCCGGGTCGAGCAGCGGATCGCCCTGGCGGCGCACCCCGTCGGCGACGATGTGCGGCACCAGTGACAGCCCCGGCACCCGTACCCCCTTGGGTAGCGGGTCCTCGCGCATGCGCCTGACCGCCGCCCGGACGTACCCGGTCAGGTCCGGGCCCATCGACTCCTGGTCGAGAGCCGGGTCCGTCCCGGTCGCCCCGGCCGGGTCTCCCGGGCGCCGGACCCGGCGCAGCGGGATCGCGTACGACCACCCGTGCTCGGGCTTTCCGCAGCCCAGGAACGCCTCCTTCTCCTGCACGGTGATGTCGCCGTACTGGGCCCGGGAGACGGCGGCCACGCGGCGGGCCACCCGCGGGTTGGGCAGTGGCGGCAGCGACGGCTCGGCGCCCCGGGCCAGCTCCTCGGTCACGATCCGGTAGCCGCGGTGCCGGAACAGCACCAGCACGGAGAGCGTGGCGACGGCCAGGACGACCGGGGCCACGGTCATCGCCCACAGAAAGCTGACCAGCGCCGCGTCGGACGAGTTGGGAAGGCTGCCCAGGACGTCCCGCCCGGTGCCGGCGTCCGAGTAGCCGCTCTCCGCCGGCCGTAGCGCCGCGCCCACGGCGTTCAGCACGGGGGCGAGCGCGCCACCAAGGCAGCACAACACCACGGCGCCGAGGACGGCGACGATGCCGACCCGGACGGCGAGGCTCAGCCGGCGGAACTCCGGGGTGCGCCAGGCCAGCACGGTGGCGCCGACCAGCAGCCAGGCGAGCGTGGCCGGCGGCGAGACGACCAGGCCGACCAGGACCAGGCCGAACAGCACGGCCTCCCGGATCAGCGACAGCCGCCGCGCCCGGAAGCAGTGCCGGACGACCGGGTTCAGGTCGAACCCGAAGGACAGCGCGACCGCCCGGCGCTCGTCCTCGACGACCTCCCGGATCACCGTGTCGGCGAAGGACCCGTCGAAGTAGGCCGCCCCGCACAGGTACCGGGTCAGGTCGGTGAACCGGGCCGGCGCCTGGTACGCGGGGAAGCTGAAGTGGTCGTCCTCGCGCTGACTCGCGGTGGTCACGGCGGCGCCATCCTCCATGGTCAGATCTCCCGGACGGTGCGGGCGGGCAGCCCGTAACGGGCCGCCGTCGGGTTCCAGCGGGCCAGGAACTGGGTCTTGGCGGCCTGGGCCTGCACGGAGAGGTCGTTGCCACGGGTCCAGTTCGCGTCCTGGACGCAGGCCCGGTCGAGGGACCGCTGCGCCCAGTCGGCGTACGCCTCGTCGGCCGCCCCCGACCGGTCAAGGGCGGCCACCAGCTGGCTGCGCATCGCCGCGCCGTCGGGCAGGGCGTCGACGGTCAGCCCGGCCGCCCGGTCCCGCTGCGCGCCACGCTCGCGGGCGACGCGGTGCAGCGCGGCGATCGAGGCGGTCAGGTTGCGGCACTCCCCCACGTCGGCGATGGCGCCACCGAGGTGCACCCGGGAGGCGGCCGACTCGGCGAGCACGGCGTCGACCGCCCCGGCCTGCTCGCGCGCGCGGGTCTCCGAGTCCTCGGTGCCGCTCGGAGTGGACGCCCCTGCGGTGGGGGGATCCCCCGCCGTCGGGTCGGTGGCGGCGGGCTCGGTGGCGGGAATGTCGGTCGCCGGCGAGGAGGCCGCCGCGGGCGGGACGACCGGCAGCACCGGGACGGTGGCGCCGACCAGCACCCCCGCCAACGCGGTGGCCAGCAGGGCGGGACCCAGCGCCCGGGCCCCCCGCAGCCAGTCTCCGTCGCGTCCCTCCCGGGCCAGGGCACGGAACAGCAGCCCGCCCGGGCTCTCCCGCGCCACCAGGACGGCGGTGATCAGGTAGACCACCACGACCAGCACGCCGAGGCCGAGGTGCAGCCGGGTGAGACGGTCGACGGTCGAGGACCACGGCTGAGCCCCGCGGGCCGCCGCGACGGCCAGCACGACGGCGAGGCCGGCGGCCAGCACGATCAGGCACAGCACCAGGTCGAGCACGAGTCGGGCGGGACCGGGCGGGCCGCCGTCCGGATCGTCGTCCCAGTCGGACGACGGGGCGGACGGGGCCGGGTTCGACGGTGCCGTCCACACCGGCGGGACGTCCCGGGGTTGCGGGACGACGGGCTGCGCGACCGGGGCGAAGGGTGGCCGGACGGGCGGAGCGCTCTCGAGCGCCGCGGCGAGCCGCGTCCCGCACCGCGCACAGGTCGGCTGGCTCTCGTCGTTGTCGGCGCCGCAGTTCGCGCAGTGCACGGGCCACCTGCCTCGACCGGTCACGGAACGGGATACCGCCGAGCCTAGGCACCGTCGCGTTAGGACGCATCCCACTATCGGCGACGGTGGGTGTCCGAGCAGTCGCCGTCCGGGTCGGAACGTGTCGCGATCACCCGCGTCCGCAGCGGCGTCCGGGCGCCCGGCGCGGACGAGGAGCGGAGCGGCTCTTTCCCCCACGGCGGTCCCGGCGGTTGAATGGGCCGGTCAGGGGCGCCGACAGAGCGGACAGCAGCGTGACGCATCGATCGCGGCGGGACGGGCCGACCCGGCCCTGGAGGCGCGGGCTGGCCACCACGGCCGCGCTGGCCACGGCGGCCGTCGGCGCGACGCTGGTCGGCGTCCACCTCACCGGCGGTGCGGAGCCGACCGCGCCGACGGAACCGGCGGTGCGGGCCGCGACCCCGTCCGGCACCGCGCCGGCGACAGCCCGGACCCGGCCGCCGGCCCACCCACCGTCGGCCGTCCCGCCCGTCGCGACCCCACCCGCCCCGACCGCGGCACGCGTCTTTCCCGTACGCGGCCGGTTCTCCTACGCGCGGACGCACCACGGTTATCCCGCGACCGACATCCTCGCCCCCTGCGGCACGCCGGTGGTGGCCGCGGCCGGCGGGGTGGTCCTCGAGGTGGAACGGACCGACCGGTACGACGCGCGGCGCAATGCCGGGGCCACCCGCGGCGGTCTCTCGGTCTCCCTGCTCGGCGACGACGGGGTGCGCTACTACGGCTCGCACTTCTCGTCGATCGTCGCGTCGGTCCGGCCCGGCACCCGGGTACGCGCCGGGGACCGGCTGGGCGACGTGGGCCGCACCGGCGACGCGGCGGCGTGCCACCTGCACTTCGGCATCTCGCCGCCCTGCGACCGCACCGGGGACTGGTGGATCCGTCGCGGGGTGGTCTGGCCCTGGCCGTACCTGGACTCGTGGCGTCGGGAGCGGGACCGCTCCCCGGTCGCGGAGGTGACCGCCTGGCGGGCGGGCAACGGCTGTCCGCGTACCCCGCTGGTCGAACCCTGACCCGCGCGGCCCCGGCGGCGCGGATCGCCCGGTCGGCTCGTTGAGACGTGGGGCGCCGACCGGCGGCGCGGCGAGGAGGAGGAGACGGTGGCCGACTATCCGAAGGCGATCACCCGGGTCGGCCACGTCGAACCGGTGCCCCGACGGGTCCGCGCCGTGCTCGCCGGCGAGCCGGTGCTGGACACCACCGACGCGCGGTACGTGTGGGAGTGGCCCTACTATCCGCAGTACTACGTCCCGCTGGCCGACGTCCGCCGGGAGCTGCTGGTCGACGAGGGACGCACCGAGCCCTCCGACCGGGGCACCGCCCGCCTGCACGGGCTGCGTGTCGGCCCGACCGACCGCCCGTCCTGCGCCCGGGTGTACGGCGCGGACGCCGCGGCCGGGCTGGCCGACACCGTCCGGTTCGACTGGTCCGCGCTGGACGGCTGGTTCGAGGAGGACGAGGAGGTCTTCGTCCACCCGCGCAACCCGTACGCCCGGGTGGACGCGCTGCGGTCGACCCGGTCGGTGCGGGTGGAGCTGGACGGCGTGCCGCTGGCCGAGTCGGCCTCGCCGGTGCTGGTCTTCGAGACCGGCCTGCCCACCCGCTACTACCTCAACCGGACCGAGGTGGACTTCCGGCATCTGGAGCCGTCGGGCACCCGGACGTCCTGCCCGTACAAGGGTCGCACCAGCGACTACTGGTCGGTGCGGGTCGGCGGCGCGCTGCACCAGGACCTGGCGTGGTCGTACTCGTTCCCGACCGCGGCGCTGCTGCCGGTCGCCGGGTTGGTCGCGTTCTACAACGAGAAGGTCGACCTGGTGGTGGACGGCCGGCGGCTGGACCGGCCGCGCACCCACTTCTCCTGACCCGCTCCCGCGATCAGCCGGGCGCGGCCAGGGTGGCGTAGTCGTCGGCGGTGAGCGGCTGGGTGGAGAGCGAACCGTCCGCCCGGGGCACGCCCAGCGGCCGGCCGCGGCGGACGAACGCCACGCTGTCCACGTCGTCCCGGGCGACCAGGGTACGGACGATCTGCCCGAACGCGTACACCCCGTCGCTGCGGCCCACCTCCTGGCCGGCCTCCCGCACGTCGACGGTGGCCCGGGTGCCCGACAGCCCGGCCACCGCCACGGTCATCGCCCCGGGCAGCGCGTTGGTCAGCCCGGCGTCCCGCTCCTGCGCGCTCGGGCCGGCGAGCAGCTGCTGCAGGTGGGCGTCGACGGTCGGGGTCGCGTCGACCCACCGCACGACGGGGGTCAGCCGATCGTCGCGCACGAAGTAGAGCACCTCCCGCACCCGGCCGGCCGACGGCGTACCGGCGCCGCCGGCCGGGGTGGGGAACGGGCCGGGCGGCGCGGACACCGCCCGCGGTTCGTCGTCGACGGGTACGCCGCAGCCGGCGGGCAGCAGGACGAGCACGGCGAGCGCGGCGAGCAGGCGGCGACGGATCACGGCAGGCTCCCGGGCAGCTCGACCCGGAACCGGGCGCCGCCGCCGGGGCGGTCCCCCACGCTGGCCGTACCGCCGTGGGCGGCCGCGTGCTGGGCGACCAGGGCCAGCCCCAGCCCGGTGCCGTCGCCGTCGGCCCGGGCGTGCGCGAGCCGGCCGCGGACGAACCGGTCGAAGATGCTCTCCCGGTCCTCCACCCGTACGCCGGGCCCCTCGTCGTCCACCTCGACGACCCCGGTCGGACCGCTTCGGGCCAGCCGTACGGCCACCGGGCCGCCGCCGTAGCTGACCGCGTTGTCGAGCAGGTTAGCCAGCAGCTGCTCGACCCGGCGCCGGTCGACCAGCCAGCGGGACGGCACGTCGGGCTCCCGGACGACCAGGTCCGCCGGCAGCTCCCGGGCCCGGCAGGCGTGCCGAGCCAGCGCCGCCACGTCCACCGGCTCCCGGTCGGCGGGCTGGTCGCTGCGGGCCAGCTGGATCAAGTCGTCGACCAGCTGCTGGAACCGGGTGATCTCCTCGCTGACCAGCCCGGCGGCGGTGGCGGTGCGGGCGTCCAGCCGGTCCCGTCGGCGCTCCAGCACGCTGGCCGCCGCCGCCAGGGTCTGCAGCGGGGAGCGCAGCTCGTGGCTGACGTCGGCGGCGAACCGCCGGTCCCGTTCGGTGCGTCGGGCGAGCTGCTCGACCATGCCGTTGAACGAGGTCGACAGCCGGGTGAGGTCCGGATCGGTGGCCGGGTCGAGCCGGGCATCGACGTTGCCGGCGGCGATCTCCTCCGCCGCGTCGGCGACCGCGGTGAGCGGTCGCAGGCTGTGCCGGGTGGCGTACCAGCCGAAGGCGGCGCCCGACCCGGCCACCATGACGGCGACCGCGGTGAGCGCGATCGCCAGCACCTGGAGGGTCTGCTCCAGCTCCCGCAGCGAGGTGAGCTCATAGTGCTCGGTGTCCGCGCCCAGCGGCACGCCGACCAGCAGGGTGGCCTGCCCGTCCACCCGGACCCGCTGCACCGCGGGCTGGCCGGAGCGGACCATTCGTTGCAGGTCGGCGGGGACGGCCGCGGTGTCGCCGGTGTCCGCGGCCCGGGCGTACCACCGGCCGTCGATGCGCAGCAGGGCGCGCCGGGCGGCGCCGGTGTCCAGCGAGCCGAGCACGTCCACCACGTCGGGCGAGTCGGCGTCCAACCCGCCGCGCACCACGGCCGCGTCGAAGTACGCGGCGCGCAGCGCGGTCCGTTCCCGCTCCTCCAGCAGCGAGCGCCGGGTGAGGTCGTACGAGACCAGCGCCATCACCGCCGACAGCAGCAACGCCCCGACGGCGAAGCCGGCGGTGACCCGGGCGCGCAGGCCGAGGCGCCTCATCGCTGCAGCTTGTAGCCGAGCCCGCGCAGGGTGACCAGGTGTCGCGGGTCGGCGGGATCCGGCTCGATCTTCTGTCGCAGCCGGCCGACGTGCACGTCGACCAGGCGCTCGTCGCCGGTCTCGTAGCCCCAGACCTGACGCAGCAGCTGCTGGCGGGAGAGCACCCGCCCGGCGTGCTCGGCCAGCTCGCACAGCAGCCGGAACTCGGTGCGGGTCAGCGCCACCGGCCGCCCGGCCTGGCGCACCTCCCCCGCCTCGGGGCTGACCTCCAGCTCGCCGAAGGCGAGCACGGGCACCGGCCCGGGGGCCAACCGGGAGCGTCGGCGCAGGGCGCGCAGCCGGGCGGTCAGCTCCTTGATCGCCACCGGCTTGACCAGGTAGTCGTCCGCGCCGGCCTCCAGCGCGGCCACGATGTCGTGGGTGTCGTCGCGGGCGCTGACCACCACGATCGGGACGTCGTCGTCGTGGCGCAGCTGCCGGATGCACTCGAAGCCGTCCAGACCGGGCAGCATCAGGTCGACCAGGATGTTGTCGGCCGGCTCGCGGCGGTGCAGCCGCAGCCCCTCCTCGGCGGTCGCCGCGCCGTGCGCGGGGTAGCCCTCGTCCTCGAGTGCGAGCAGCAGCGCCAGCCGGATACGGTCGTCGTCCTCGATCACCAGTACGCCGCTCATGGGCCGAATTCTTCCCGCCCGGCGCGCCGACGCCCAACCCGGTCGGCCGGTCATGGGATTTGTCATGCAACTGTCACGCGACCGCGCGGCCATCGCCGATCGCCTCGGTCAGGCTGGTCACCGCAGCACACCCAGGCGCGAAGGAGGCATCGAGGATGACCGCACCGCAGCCGGACGCACCGGCTGGGCCGCCGGTGGTCGAGGTCTGCGTCACCGAGGAGCTGGACCTGGCGTACCTGCCGGAGGCCGCCGCCGTCTTCGACCGGTTGCTGTCCCTGCGACCGGTGCACCTGGTGGTCGACCTGTCGGCCTGCCCGCACGTCGACGCCGCCGGCATCGGCCTGCTCCTGGACGTGCACCGCCGGTTGGCCCGACGCGGAGCCGTGCTGTCCGTACGCGATCCGAACCCGCGGATCCGGCGCATCCTGCGGGCGGCCCGGGTGGACCACCTGCTGCCGATGATCGGCACGGCGCCCGCACCGGCCGGCGAGCCGGCCGCGGCCACCGGCCCGCTCCTCGCGGCGCGGGAGGGAAGACCGTGACCGTGGTGCCGGACGGGCATGCACACCATGCGGCTGGACGGGGTCTTCCCCGCCTTCGACAGCCGCGAGGATGCGCTGCGGCGGCTGTCCGGCGCGACCGCCGGCCTCCCCGGCTGAGCCGGGCGGCCGGCACCGCCCGGGCCGACGGCCGGCTCTGACCGCCGGCCGGGGGACAACGGGGAAGATCACCGCGACGGCGTGCCGACCGGAACGCCGCGGCCCACCCCGGTCAGGCCGAAGCGGCCTCGTGCGGACGGTCACCGGCGGCCGGATCCGCGCCCGTCGGGCCCGCCGCGGGATCCCGCTTCGGTCGGCTCCAGCCGCCCATGAGCATGACGACGCCCAGCACGGCACCCAGCACGCCGACCGGCAGCCACCACAGCGGTACGCCACCCCAGAGCCCGACGTTCTCGGCCTCGCCGACGCGCGCGACGCTGTAGCCCTCGCCGTCGAGCACGTACGCCTCGACGCTCTCCGGGATGGTCCCGCCGGACAACTCGTCCTCGGGGCTGATCACCAGCGTGCCCTGCTGCGACACCCCATCGAGCTGCCAGGTCGAGTGCTCGCAGGTGACGTCGGCGTCCTCGTACTTCAGCCCGCTGGGCCGGCGCACCTCCGTCCCCACGCACCGCTTCGGCAGGGTGGCGGTGACCCTCGTGCCGTAGCGGCCGGCGTAGTCGGCCGGGTCCGTCCAGCGGACCAGTTGACCGGCGACCGCCGCGAGCGCGACCACGATCGAGGCGAAGATGACCAGCGTGCCGGCGCCCGCGAGGAGGCGGGCCACCACGCCGCGTGGGCCCTTCGGGCGGACGCCCGTCAGGAGGGCGACCACGACGACCGCGATCCCGAGCACCAGAAGCAGGAATCCCAGGCCGGACTGCCCGGGGCCGGCCTCGCCACCGGTGCAGATCACCATGAAGAACCCGACGACCACCGCGAGCGCGGCCGGCAGCGCCCCGAGCCACCAGTTCGACACCTCCTCCGTGAGCTTCTTCTCGGCCGGGTCGATGACCTGCCCGGCGCCGGGTGGTGCCGGCGGTGGCGGCGCGGTGGGCGGCCGGACGTCACCATCCACAGTGGCCGTCCACGGTCGTCGCTCGTCTTCCACTGGTGTGCCCCCGCTTCGTCGGACCGAACAGCGGCAACAGGCTAGGGCATCCCGCCGGCCGCCCGCTGTCCCCGTCGCGGTCCCCGCGGGGCCGGGTACGGCGGGTCAGGAGACCGCGGCCCGCACCAGCTCGGTGACCCGCTTCTCGACCGCGGGGCTCCAGGCGCGCAGCGCGTACGCCACCGGCCACAGGTCGCCGTCGTCGAGGTTGGCCGCGTCCTGGAAGCCCAGGGTGGAGTACCGGTAGTTGAACTTGCCGGAGTCCTGGAAGAAGACCACGATCTTGTCGTCGGCGTTGGCGTACGCCGGCATCCCGTACCAGGTCTTCGCGGCCAGCTGCGGGGCGGCGGCGGTGATCGTCACGTGCACCCGCTCGGCGAGCGCGCGGTCCTCCGGGGCCATCTGCGCGATCCGGTCGAGGACCGCCTGCAGCCCGTCGGCTCGCTTGGCGCCCTTTTTCCCCTCGGCGCGCAGCTCGGCGGCGCGCTCCTTCATCGCGGCCCGCTCCTCGGCGGTGAAGCCGTCGGGCCCGGTGGTGGTGGTGGAGTTCTTCGCGGACATCCTGGGGCTCCCTCTCGCCGTTCGCGGCCCGGCATCGCGCCGGCCACCTGCGAAAAGGCTAGGCCCGGCCGATGCCCGGGTGCTTCTCGATTCCTGATCGGCTCGCCGGCGCGCCGGGCCGCGGAGACGGCGGAGCCCCGGCCGGTCCAGGAACGGATCGGCCGGGGCTCCGCGGGTGGTGCGGGATCAGGACAGGTCGAACCGGTCCAGCTCCATGACCTTGGTCCAGGCCGCGACGAAGTCGGTGACGAACTTGCCGCGCGCGTCGTCGCCGGCGTACACCTCGGCGAGGGCCCGCAGCTGCGAGTTGGAGCCGAAGACCAGGTCGACCGCGGTGGCGGTCCACTTCACCTGGTCGGTGGCCAGGTCGCGGATCTCGTACACGTGCTCGTCGGACTCCGACGCCTTCCACCGGGTGCCCGGGGAGAGCAGGTTGACGAAGAAGTCGTTGGTCAGCACGCCCGGGCGGTCGGTGAGCACGCCGTGCGCCGCGCCACCGACGTTGTTGCCCAGCGCCCGCAGGCCGCCGACCAGGACGGTCATCTCCGGCGCGGTCAGGTTCAGCAGGTACGCCCGGTCGACGAGCAGCACCTCGGGCTGGGTCTTCTCGCCCGCCCGCAGGTAGTTGCGGAACCCGTCGGCGCGCGGCTCCATCACCCGGAACGACTCGACGTCCGTCTGCTCCTGGGTGGCGTCGGTACGGCCCGGGTGGAACGGCACGGTGACCTCGACGCCGGCGTCCCGGGCGGCCTTCTCGACGGCGGCCGAGCCGGCCAGCACGATCAGGTCGGCCAGCGAGATCTGCGCGTCGCCGGCGGCGTTGAACTCCCGCTGGACGCCCTCCAGGGTCTCCAGCACCGTGGCGAGCTGCTCGGGCTGGTTGACCTCCCAGTTGCGCTGCGGCTCCAGCCGGATCCGCGCGCCGTTGGCGCCGCCGCGCTTGTCGGTGTGCCGGAAGCTGGCGGCCGACGCCCAGGCGGTGGAGACCAGCTGCGCGGTGGTGAGGCCGGAGTCCAGCACCTTCGCCTTGAGGGCGGCGATGTCGGCGTCGGAGACCAGCGCGCCCTCGACGGCCGGCACCGGGTCCTGCCACAGCTGGGCCTCGGGCACCCACGGGCCGAGGAAGCGGCTGACCGGGCCCATGTCGCGGTGCAGCAGCTTGTACCAGGCCTTGGCGAAGGCCAGCGCGAACTCGTCGGGGTGCTCCAGGAAGCGGCGGGAGATCTTCTCGTACGCCGGGTCGACCCGCAGCGACAGGTCGGTGGTGAGCATTGTCGGGCGGTGCTTCTTGGCCGGGTCGTGCGCGTCCGGGATGATCTCCTCGGCGTCCTTGGCGACCCACTGCTTCGCGCCGGCCGGGCTGGTGGTCAGCTCCCACTCGTGGCCGAACAGGATCTCGAAGTACCGGTTGCTCCACTGCGTCGGCACGTCGGTCCAGGTCACCTCGAGGCCGCTGGTGATGGTGTCACCGCCCTTGCCGGTGCCGTACGTGCTCAGCCAGCCCAGGCCCTGGTTCTCCAGCGGGGCGCCCTCGGGCGCCGGGCCCACGTGGTCGTCGGCGGGGCCGGCGCCGTGGGTCTTGCCGAAGGTGTGGCCGCCGGCGATCAGCGCGACGGTCTCCTCGTCGTTCATCGCCATCCGGCGGAACGTCTCGCGGATGAAGTGCGCCGCGGCGGCCGGGTCCGCGTTGCCGCGCGGGCCCTCCGGGTTGACGTAGATCAGCCCCATCTCGGTGGCGCCAACGCCGGCCGCCATCTCCTTCTCGGAGGCGTAGCGCTCGTCGCCGAGCCAGGTGTCCTCGGGGCCCCAGAAGATCTCCTCCGGCTCCCAGACGTCCTCCCGGCCGAAGCCGAAGCCGAAGGTCTTGAAGCCCATCGACTCCAGCGCCACGTTGCCGGCGAGCACCAGCAGGTCGGCCCAGGAGATCTGCTGGCCGTACTTCTGCTTGACCGGCCAGAGCAGCCGGCGGGCCTTGTCCAGGTTGGCGTTGTCCGGCCAGCTGTTCAGCGGGGCGAACCGCTGCCCGCCGTCGCCGGCGCCACCCCGGCCGTCCTCGATCCGGTACGTCCCGGCGGCGTGCCAGCTCATCCGGATCATCAGGCCGCCGTAGTGGCCGAAGTCGGCCGGCCACCAGTCCTGCGAGGTGGTGAGGACCTGGGTGATGTCCCGCTTGATCGCCTCGACGTCGAGCTTGGCGAACTCCCGGGCGTAGCTGAAGTCCGGCCCGAGCGGGTTGCCCTTGTGCGAGTGGGCGTGCAGCACCGACAGGTCGAGCTGGTTGGGCCACCAGTCCCGGTTGGTGCGCGGACGGCCGCCGGTCTTCGGGGTCGGCGAGTCGATCGCCGGGTTCTCGCTCTCGCTGCCCTGCGCGGTCACGGAGTCGTGCGCGACCGGGCAGCCGGACGCCTCCGTCCGATCCACGCCCTGGGCGCTGGCGGGGCCGTTGTCCTGGATGTCGCTCATCTGGTTCCTTCCGAACTGGCGGATCGCTGGGAGGTGCCGTCGGTCGCGCAGTCGGGGCAGGTGCCCCAGTAGACGACCTCCGCCTCGTCGACCACGAACCCGTGGTCGTCGGAGGCGGTGAGACAGGGGGCGTGGCCGACGGCGCACTCGACGTCGGCGATCGCGCCGCAGGAGCGGCACACGACGTGGTGGTGGTTGTCCCCCACCCGGGACTCGTAGCGGGCGGTCGCCCGGGCGGGCTGGATGCGCCGCACCAGACCCGCCTCGGTGAGCACCCGGAGCACGTCGTAGACCGCCTGGTGGGACACGGTGGGCAGGTCCGCCCGGACCAGCGCGATCACCGTGTCGGTGTCGACGTGCGGGTGGTCGCGCAGCGCGGCGAGCACGGCCAACCGGGGCCGGGTCACCCGCAACGAGACCGCCCGCAGCTGCGCCTCGAGGTCGGCCGTCATGCCCCGACCATAGTCCGCTCTTTTGGAGCAAATCAAGTTAAGACCCCGGCGCGGGCGTGTCGTCACCGGCGCCGGCGCTCCGACGCAACCTGATCTCGACCGGACAGTCGCCCACGGTCGTGTCACGCACGCCGCGCGATCACTCCCGGGTCATGACGACCGGCAGTAGGTGGCGTCCGGCACTCCCCGGCAGCGGTCAGCCGCGCCGGGCCTGCGCCTCGGCGGCCTCCCGCAGCGCCGCGGAGTACTTGACGGTGCCGCCGGTAGCCCCGTAGTCGCGGCGACGCGCGCCGCTCGTCCGCCGGAGCAACGTGACGCTGTTCTGGGTCAGTTTGTGCGACTCCAGCAGATTGACCATCTCCAGTTCACCGGGATTCGCCTGCTGGAAGCCGCGCAGGTAGCGCAGGATGGCCTCGCCTTCGGGATAGGTCATCAGATAGTGCATCAACAGCACCCCGCCGTCGGGGTTGATACGTTCCCAGAAGTTCTCGAAGAAGTAGAGGCACTCCCAGGCGTCGACCCAGGCGAAGTCGATGACGTCGTATCCGGCCGGCAGTTTCGCCGCGCACTCCCGTACGTCGGAGTTCACCACCGTGACCAATTCGTCGACCGACAACTCCCGAAGCACCTTGAGCACCCGACCGGCCGAGGAGAACGGGTTGGACAGGTCGTCGACGGCGACCAGGCGAGGCCGGTAGGGATCCAGGTGAAAGGCCGGCGCGGCGAGTGCCGGTTCCTCGTTGAGCCACTCGTCGCGCAGGCCACCGGCGAGGTGCCGCTCGGTCTTCGCGGCGAGCGCACCGGCCTCGGCGTCGACCTGCTCCCGCACGTCGGTCAACGCCGCGACCAGGAACGGGGTGGTGTATCCCATGCCCACCTCGAGCACCCGGGCCGGCCGCAGCAGGTGAATCAGGTTGACCAGCAGCGGGGCGACCACGTCGGTGCCCATCTCCGGCACTCTGAGCTCGGCGACGGCCCGCTGGAACTCCGGGGTCGCGGTGCGGTCCACGCGCATTCGGGCCGCCGCCGCTCAGTCGGCGGCGACGACGGCGGTGACCTCGATCTCGATCAGCGCGTCGTCCCGGAACAGCTTGGACACCTCGACCGTGGTGCTGGTCGGAAGGTCACCGGTGAAGTACTTCCCGCGCACGGCCGCGTACTCGGCGCGGTGGGCCATGTCGGTGAGGTAGGTCCGGATATTGATCACGTCGGCGAAGCCTGCGCCGTGCGCGGCGAGCAGCTGGCCGATGACCTCCAGGGTGCGCTCGGCCTGGGCCGCCATGTCACCCACCCCGACGATCTCCCGGTTGTCGTCGTCGAGAGCGACCTGGCCGGAGAGCACCAGCAGCGTGGTGTCACCGAGGCGCACCTCGGCGACCTGGGAGTAGGGCCCCGCCGGGGTGGGTGCGCCGGCCGGGTTCACCAGTCTCATCTGCATTTCCTGCCACCTCACGCCGCGAACTGGGGGAAGCGCCCGTGGCACGCCGACGGGCACCGGAGACGTTACCACCTTCAGCGATGGCCGCCATTTCCCGCGCGGGGTGGTTGAGTCACAAGTAGTTGCACGAAAAGAGCGGTCACGTCGTTGTCGTGTCGATGGGTTATCCTTCCGCAATGCAGCTGCGAATCGCATTCCTCGGGCTCGGCCGGATGGGCCTGCCCATGGCGATCCGCCTGGCCCGGGCGGGTCACGACGTCGCGGTCTGGAACCGCACCCCGGAGCGGGCCCGGGAAGCCGTCGCCGCCGGCGCGCACGGTGCCGCAGGCGCGCAGGAGGCGGTCGCCGGTCGACAGCTCGTCATCACGATGCTGAGCGACCCGGACGCGGTCATCGGCGTCGTCGACGGGCTCATCCTCGAGCCGGGCGCCACCCTGGTCGAGATGTCCACCGTCGGGCCGGAGGTGGTGGCCGAGCTGCGTAAGCGGCTGCCGGCGGAGGTGTCCCTGATCGACGCCCCGGTGCTGGGCAGCGTTCCGCAGGCCGAGAACGGCGCGTTGCACATCTTCGTCGGTGGGTCGGCAGAGGACGTGGCCCGCTGCGCGCCGGCGCTGTCCGTGCTGGGCACGGTGGAGCACGTCGGCGCGCTGGGCGACGGGGCCGCCGTCAAGCTGGTGGTCAACGTCGCCACCATCAACTCGGCGGTGCTCCTCGGCGAGGCGCTGGGGCTGGCCGGCCGACTGGGCATCGCCCGGGAGGCCGCCTTCGACGCGCTCGGCCGGACCACGCTGGCCCCGTTGATCGGGGTGATGCGCCCCCGGGTGGGCGCCGCCCGGCAGCCGACGCTCTTCGCGCTGGGGCTCGCCGAGAAGGACCTGCGCCTGGCCGTGGAGGCCGGCGCCCGGCCCGACGGTGTGATCGCCGCGGCCCGGCGAGCGCTGGCCGAAGGGCGTGACGCCGGCCTGGGCGACGAGGACCTGAGCGCCATCATCCGGAGCCTCGCCGAAGGGCCCACCCGTCAGGCGGGATGAACGCAGGGAGTGTGCTGTGGCGGCAATCGTCGACTTCGAGGTCCGGCTGCCTTCCGGGCGTGCCGACGTGCAGGACATGCACCGGGCCTCCGGGCTGGCCCTGCCCGAGATCCTGGAGATCACCCACGCCGAGCGGTTCCCCGTGCTCGACGAGTACGAGAGCGCCTGGGAGCTCGCCGCCGAGGCCGCCGGCGCGGTGCTCAAGCGCAGCGGCGTGTCCCCGTCCGACATCGACCTGGTGCTCTGCGCCGGTTCCGGCGAGTGGGACCGGCCGTTCTGGTCACCGGCGGCGAAGATCGCCGGAGAACTCGGCATCGAACGGGCACACTGCTTCGAGGTGTCGAACTTCTGCAACGCCGCGATGACGGCGGTGCAGCTCGCGGCCGACAAGATCATCCTTGGTCGAGCCAGGTACGCCCTGGTCGTCATCGGGGACCGGCTGAGCCAGCTGGTCGACTACCACGATCCCGAGTCCAAGGTGTTGTTCAACTTCGGCGACGCTCCCGCCGCCGTCCTGCTCGGTCCCGACGGCCCGTTCGAGGTGCTCCACGCACAGATGCGCACCGACCCGGAGTGGGCCGACTACTACTCCGGTGACATCGAGGACGACCGGATCGTCATGCGTCGCCGCGGTCACCGCCGGGGGCTCGGTGACGCGTACCTGCGCAACTTCGTGGAGCTGGCCAACGACACGCTCTCCACGCTGGAACTCGCCCCCGCCGACGTGCGCTGGTTCCTCATCAACCAGGGCGACCGGAACATGCACGAACGGGTGCTGGCGGCGTTGGGCATCCCCGCCCAACGCTCGGTGTTCAACTATCACCGCTACGGGCACATGGGCGGCTCGGACCCGTTCATCGCGCTCGGCCAACTCCGGGACGAGGGACGGCTCTCGCCCGGTGACGTGGTGCTGGTGGCGAGCAGCGGAATGGGCTTCTCCTGGGGGATCAGCGCGCTGCGCCGCTGCTGAACCGGGTCCCCACCCGATCACCGCCGGCGGCCGGCCGGCCGGCCGTAAGGGACGGCGGAAACCAGACCAGCGGCTCACCGGACCACGCGCCCAGCGCGGCCGCCAGGCCGACGAGGTCCGGCGACCGTCCGAGCCGCCCGGCCCACCGTTCCAGCAGCCGCTGCCACGTCTGCGGCACCGGCACCGGGTGCAGGTGGAAGCGACGATGAGCGCTCAACCAGGCCCGAACGACCCGCTGTTCGCGGGCGGCCGGCCCGGCGCAGGCGACGTGCACGTCCCATTCCGGCGGTACCCGCGCGTTGAGCGCGTCGAGGAAGTCGCAGACCGTCCCCTGGCCAGAGTTGTCGGTCAGCCCTGCCGGCGCCAGCGGTAGCGCCCGAACCGGGTCGAGCAGATGCCGGCGCCCGGGGTCGTCCGCGGCCCGGACGGCGGACGTACGGCGACCGGGGGTCGGCGACGGCCGACCCCGCTCCGCCGCCAGCGCCAGAATCCGGTCAGCGGAGGTGATCCGCAGCCCGGCGACCGCCCGGACCAGCTGCGCGAACCGTGGATCCTGGAAGAGGCGCCAGGTGGCCACCTGGTGGGGCCGCAACCCCGCAGCCCGCCAGAGCCGGGAGACGGCCGTCTGGTTGAGTCCCGCCACCGCCGCCATGGCCCGGGTGGACCACAGCTCGGCGCCCGCCGGCGGTGCCGTCTGCAGCGTCCGGATCAGCACCGCGTCGATCTGGGCGTCGGTGATCCGTCGGCCGGCCCCCGGCCGCGGCCCGTCGAACAGACCGGCGAGCCGGCCGGCGACGAAGCGGGCCCGCCACTTGCCCACGGTATGCAAGCCCACCCCGAACTTCGTGGCGACATCCTGGTTGGACAGGCCCTCGGCGCTGGCCAGCACGATCCGCGCACGCAGGGCGAGGCGCTCGCCGACCGCCCGGCCGGCCCAGTCCTCCAGCGTCCGGCGCTCAGCCTCGGCGAGGGCCAGCTCGGCCTTCGGCCGCCCCCGGGAGGTCACGCCGGTCAGCCGGCGTCGGCGGTGAACCGCAGCCGCAGCTCGTTGAGCTGGTCCAGGCCGGCCAGCACCATCTTGTCCGGCAGCCCGAAGTCGATCAGGCAGGCCACCTCGTCCACCCCGATCCCGCGCAGCCGGCTCGCCACGGCGTACGCCTTGTCCACGGTGCCCAGCAGGCCACCCTCGTCGAAGTACCGCTGAAACGACCGCTCGACCAGGAAGTCCAGCTCGGCGGGGGGCAGCGTGGCCGGGTCGATGCCGCGCCTGCCGTCCATCCGAGAGCCGAGGACCAGGTGCAACGAGCTGCGGATGTAGTCGCTCAGCGCGGGGCGTACCAACTCCCGCGTCTGCTCCTCGTCGTCGCCCAGGTGGGTGTGCACCATCAGCGCGACATGGCCGGGCCAGTCGCCCGGCCGGTCCGCCACCGCCTCGCGGTACACGGCGATCTTCCCGGCCAGGTCGTCGAGGTCCTGGCCGAGCAGGTGGGTGAGCAGGCCGGCGCCGAGCTGACCGGCGGTGCGGAAGGTGTCGACCGCGCCGCCGCTGGTCAGCCAGATCGGCAGTTCCGCCTGCACCGGCGGCGGGAAGACCCGCACCTGCCGGCTCTCCCCCACCCCGTCTACGGCGCTGATCGACTCGCCCCGCCAGAGCGCCCGGACCTGTTCGGCGTACTCCGCCAGGAGAGCGCGGCGGTCGGCGTACGTCTCCGGCCGGAGCACGAAGTCGGCCGCGTGCCAGCCCGAGGCGAAGGACACGCCGACCCGCCCGTTGGAGAGGTTGTCCACCATCGCCCACTCCTCGGCGATCCGCAGCGGGTGGTGCAGCGGCGCGACCACGCTTCCCGCCCGGATCGCCACCCTGCTGGTCACCGCCGCCACCGCCGCGCTGGTGACGGACGGGTTCGGGTACAGGCCACCGAACGGATGGAAGTGACGCTCGGGGGTCCAGACCGCGGCGAAGTCGTTGGCGTCGGCGAACCGGGCGCCGTCGAGCAGCACGCGGTACCGGTCGTTCTGCCCGGCCCGGCTGTCGTTGGCGAAGTAGAACAGGCTGAAGTCCATCGGTTCAACTCCTGTCGGTCGAGAGCGGACTGTCGGCCGTTTCGGCGTCGGGCGCGGCCGTCGGGTCGTCGACCGCGGGCACACCGCTGCGGGCCGGGTCGTGTCGCGCCGCGCGCACCACAGCGGGCGCGAGCAGGCCGGCCGCGCCCATCACCGCCCCGAAGACGAGCCAGCCGGGCCAGCCGACGCCGATGATGAGCACGGTGGCGGCGAACGGGGTGATGGTGGAGCCGAGCTGCGTCGACATACCGAACAACCCCTGGTACTGGCCGTGGCTGCCCTCGGGCGCGAGGCCGTACGCCAACGACCAGGCGCCGGAGCTGTGCAGCATCTCGCCGAGCACGTGCACGAAAGCGCCGGCGAGCAGGGCTGCGATCGCCGCCCATCCGGGCAGGCCGCCGGCGACGGCGAACAGCACGCAGCAGGCGGCGAGCACCAGGCCGGCCCGCTGCCAGGCCCGGGCCCCGCCGGCCAACCGCTCCGACCCTCGACTGATCCGCACCTGCAACAGCACCACGCAGAGCGTGTTGACCACGAGGATGGCGGGATAGACGGCGGTGGGCGCGTCGGTGCGTTGGGCGATCCAGATGGGCAGCGCCACGGTCAGCAACGGCCCGTTCATCACCAGCAGGGCGTTGAGCACCACGAATGCCGCGTACGGCCGGTCCCGCAGCACGACGAGGCTGGGCCGCGCCTCGGTGTTGCGGGTCGGTGGCACGGAGGGAACCCGCAGGTAGGCCAGCCCGGCGACCGCGAACAGCAGACCCGCCAGCAGCAGCAGCACCCGGTAGCCCTGCTGCGAGTCGAGGTAGAGCCCGACGCCGCCGATCACCGCGCCGAGGGTGACCCCCAGGTTGGCCACGGCCCGGAAGTACGACCAGGCGCGGACCCGTTCCTCGGGAGGCACCACCCCGGCGACCAGCGCTCCGCGGGAGGCGTCGGTGGCGGACTCCCCGGCCAGCACCAGGCAGGCGACGGCGGTCAGCCACCAGAAGCTGGTGACGAAGGCGTAGCCGCAGGTCACCAGCCCGAGGGCGAGCATCGCCAGCACCGTGGCGTTGCGTGGCCCGAAGATGTCGGCCGCGTGACCGGCCGGAACCGCGACCAGCATGCCGACCGCCGCGCCGATGGTCAGCGCCAACCCGACCCTGCTCGCCGAGATGCCGATCGACGTGGTGAAGTACAGCACGCTGACCGACATGATGATGCCGTGCGCGGCGGTCTTGGCGAGGTTGCTGACCGACACGACGCGCACCACGCCGGCCGGTGGCACGAGGTCCGCGGTGGCCGTACGCAACCGGGCTGCCGCCGTCACGCCGGTCCCGCCGTCGCCAACTGCGCCACCGAATCCCGCAGCACCCCGCGGTCGATCTTGCCGTTGGCGTTCAACGGCATGGCGGGCAGCCGGTTCAGTACCCGCGGCACCATGTGCAGCGGCACCTGGCGGCGCAGCCAGCGCCGCAGCTGCGGCACCTCGTCGCCGGTGTAGAAGCCGATCAATTCCGTCTCTCCTGTTCGGTTGACCGCGACGACGACGGCCTGGGTCACGCCGTCGTGCCGACGCAGCGCTGCCTCGATCTCACCGAGTTCCACGCGATACCCCCGAACCTTCACCTGGTTGTCCAACCGGCCGAGGTGGACGAGATTGCCGTCCTCGACCCGGACCCGGTCTCCGGTCCGGTAGTAGTGCTCATCGGTGAGGCCGCCGCCCTGGTATGGATCGGCGCCGTCCGGACCATACGTCAGGAATCGACCTATGTCGTCACCGGCGTCCAGATAGCCGGTGAACCGCTGCACCCCGCGTACGCACAGCTCGCCCTCGTCGGCGGCCCGGCCGTCCGGACCGACGATCACGTGGTCGAGGAAGTCGTACACCGGTCCGATCGGCACGCTGTCGTTGGACGTCGCGGGCCACCGCAACGGGTCGAGGTCCAGCCGGAACTCGGTGCAGGCCACGGTCAGCTCGGTCGGACCGTAGACGTTCGTCACCACCGCGTCGGGGGCAACCTCCTGCCACCGCTCGGCCTGCCGGTAGGTGAGCGGCTCACCGATGAAGATGCTGTACCGCAACTCGGTGACCTGCCCGACGGGCAGCGTGCCCAGCTCGTCGCCGACCGACACCACCGACGGCACGGAGAACCAGTGCGTGATCCGTCGGTCCCGCAGGTAGTCCACCGGGCTGAGCAGCTCCGTGCCGCGGGGGACCGCCAGGGTCGCGCCGCCGGCCCAGGTCACGAAGAGGTCGAACACCGACGGGTCGAAGGTCAGGTCGAAGGTGTGCGACACCCGCGCCCCCGGACCGACCGCGAACCGGTCGACGTTGTGCCGGACGTACGCCACCGCGGCGCGCTGCGGAATCGGCACGCCCTTGGGGCGCCCGGTCGACCCGGAGGTGAACAGCACGTACGCCACGTCGTCCGGGCCGCCGCGGTGGGCGGCGAGGCTGGCGCCGCTGCCGGCGAGCGCGCGCACCCGATCGTCGTCGAGCGGAAGCACCGTCGGGACGGAGTCCCCGAGGCCGTCGTCGAGCTGCGCGGCGCCGGACTCGTCGGCGATCAGCACGTCGGGACGGGCGAGCTCGCACACCCGCCGGTTGCGCAACACCGGATAGCCCGGATTCAGCGGGGTGACCGCCGCGCCGAGGCGCTGCGCGGCGAGGTACCCGGCGAAGGCGGTGACGGTGTGCTTGGCGAGCAGCGCCACCCGCGCCGGTACGCCGCCGTGCCGGGCGACGATGGTTTCGGCGAGCCCGAGGGCGAGGCGGTGCAGGTCCGCGTAGGAGAGCGGGCCGCTCTCGACCTCCACCGCGACCGCGCTCGGGTCACGCTCGGCGGAAGCCGCGAACAGCTCGTAGAGGGTCGCGCCCGTCACGCCGGCACCACCTCCGACCAGTTCCGCAGCCGGGTGTCCGCGTCGGTCAGCGCCGGGGCGCGCAACCGCAGCGAGGTGGGTCCGCAGGCCCGGTCGGGGCGCAGGTGCAGCAGCTGCGCCCGGTCCTCCGTCGGGAGGTCCAGGTCGGTCAGGCAGGCGCAGTCCTCGTCGGTGTAGCCGGCGAACCGGTAGGCGACCTCCATGATCCGGTTGCGGCTCGTCGGCCGGAAGTCCGCCGCCAGGTGGACCCCGGCCCGGGCGGCCTGGTCGCCGATCCAACGCAGAACTATCCCGCCGGCGCCGAAGGACACCACCCGGCAGGAGGTGGCGAGCAACTTCAGATGCCAGACCTCGGGACGCCGGGCCAACAGCACCACGCCGACCGCGCCGTGCGGGCCGAACCGGTCGGTCATGCTCACCACCAATACCTCGTGCCCCGAGTCGTCGAGCAGACCGCGCAGGGTGGCGTCGGAGTAGTGCACCCCGGTGGCGTTCATCTGGCTGGTCCGCAGCGTGAGTTCCTCCAGCCGGGAGATGTCCTCGTCCCGAGCCCGATCGATCACCATCTCCAGCTCCAGGCTGCGCAGGAAGTCCTCGTCCGGGCCCTGGAAGCCCTGCCGGGCGGTGTCCCGGCGGAACTTGGCCTGGTACATCTGCCGGCGTCGGCGGGAGTCAACCGTGACGGCCGCGGGGCTGAACTCGGCCAGGCCGGTCAGCGCATCGGCCTGGTCGGCCCGGTAGCACCGCACCTCGGGTAACCGGTGGGCGATCTCGGCCAGCTCGGTCGGCTGGTCGTCGATGAAGGCGATCGTGCCCAGGGCGAACTGCAGCTCGTCGGCGATCGCCTGGATCGAGTCGGGCTTGCGTCCCCAGCCGATCTGCGGGACCACGAAGTACTCGGCCAGGCCGAGCTCCTCCAGCCGGGCCCACGCGTGGTCGTGGTCGTTGCGGCTGGCGACCGACTGCAGGATCCCTCGGGCGTCCAGGGTGACGATGGTTTCCCGCACCACGTCCGGCACGGTCACCGTGCCGTCCTCCAGCAGCGTGCCGCGCCACAGGGTGTTGTCCAGGTCCCAGACGAGACACTTCACGGTCGTCGGTGTCCGGCTCACTGTCGTTCCCTCCGTCAGATGTGCCAGACCGTGGCGGCCCAGGCGGCCACGGGGCTGTTGTTGAGAACCAGGACGTGGTCGCCGGCGGCGACGTCGCCGCCGGCGAGAAGCCGATCCAGGTTGAGCACGACGTCCATGGCGCCGAGATGGCCGTGCTCGACGAGCTGGCGCCGACAGACCGGGTGGATGGGCAGCCCGAGCAGGGACTGGTAGAAGCCGTATGCGCTCGCCGTGACGTTCTGCATCAGGGTCGCCGCGACGTCGGCCTTGCCGATCCCGGCGTCGGCGAGGACGGCGTCGACCATCCGGCCGAGCCGTTGCCGGCTGTGCAGCGCCAACTCGAACCGGTACCGGTCGGGAGACCGGCACTCCTCGCGCCACTCGTACCAGGGGGACTGCTTGTAGTCCACCCCGAACAGGTCGTGGAACGCGCCGTCGCTCTCCTGCCGGTGCGCCACCAGGGCCGGTCGACCGCCCCGGACCATGGTCATCGCGTACCCGCCGTCGCCGATCACCGTCACCGGGTAGCGCACCCGGTCCAGCGCGGTGGGGCGACTGGCGTGCGCGATCAGCACACTCTCCCGGGCCGGGTCGGCGACCAGGAGGTCCCGGGCCAGCGCCCAGGCGGCGCTGGAGCCGGTACAACCCAGGCCGTCCAGGGTGAACGCGAACGCGCGGGCGAAGCCGCCGTCGGACTGCAGCCGTGCCGAGTCGGAGCCGAGCAAAACGTCCGGCGCACGCGACCCCACCATGATCAGCACGTCCGGGTCCAGCGGCGTCGCCTTGCCCAACTCCTGACAGGCCTGGACGGCGAAGTCGGTGGTGGGCGCGTCCGGGAACACGCCGACCCGGTCGATCCCGCAGGTCTCCAGGAACTCGCGTTCCTCCGTCCGCAGCGAGTCCACCTCGGGCAGCTGGGCGACGGGAGTGGAATCCTCCGGCAGGACGCAGCGGACGGCGCCGATGCCCACGGTCATGACCAGACCGCCAGCGCGTGGTCGGCCAGCATCAGCTGGGACACCTCGTTGCTCCCCTCGATGAGTTCCATGAGCTTGGCGTCCCGGTACGCGCGGGCCACCGGGTGCCCGTCGCGGCTGCCGGCGGACGCGAGGACCTGCACCGCCGCGCTGGCCCCGGTCGCGGCTCGGGTGGCGGCGAAATGTTTGGCCAGCACGGCGGCGGTGACCAGGTCGGGTGAGCGGGCGTCCCAGCACCTGCTGGCGTGCTCGCACAGTCGGGTCGCGGCCTGCTCGGCGACCGTCAACTCCGCCAGGTGACGCCGGACGAGCTGGTGGGACGAGAGGGGGACGCCGCCCTGGGTCCGGGTGGCGGCGTGCCGGGCCGCCTCGGACAGGCAGCTCCGCAGGATTCCCACGCATCCCCAGGCCACCGAGACCCGGCCGTAGGTCAGCGCCGTGGCGGCGATCAACCCGAGCGGCATGGCCGCCCCACCGAGCAACGCCTCCCTCGGCAGGCGTACGCCGTCGAGGCGCACGTCGGCGTGGCCGGCCGCGCGGCAGCCCAGCGGGTCGGGCACCCGCTCGACGCGTACGCCCGGCGCATCCGTCGGCACCAGCACCGCGGCCGCCTCGTCGCCGAACCGGCCGAACACCACCAGCAGGTCGGCGTAGCTGCCGACGGTGATCCACACCTTCCGCCCGTCGACCCGAAGGCCGTCGCCGTCCTCGCTGATGCGGGTGCTCATCGCGGACAGGTCGCTGCCCGCGTCGGGCTCGCTGAATGCCACGCCGGCCAGGCTGCCGCCGGTCAGCGCTGCCAGCTGGGTACGCCGCTGGTCGGCCGACCCCAGCCGCAGGACGGTCCACGCCGCCATGCCCTGGGAGGTGAGGACGCTGCGCAGCGAGCTGCACCGGGCCCCGGTGCGGGCGGTCAGCTCGCCGTTGTCCAGGCTGGACAGGCCGAGCCCGCCGTACCGCTGCGGGACCTGCGCGCAGAGCACCCCCTTGCCGCCCAGCTCCCGCAGGGTCTCCGTCGGCAGCAGGCCGGTCCGGTCCCAGGTCTCCGCGCGGTCACCGACGGCCTCGGCGACCAGCGCCGTCGCCTCGGCCCACGGCTCAGTCATCGGAATCGTCACGCAGCCGCAGTACCAGCTCGGTCATCCGGTCGACCGTCCGGAAGTTGTCGAGCCGGAGATCGGGACCCCCGACCGTGACGTCGAAGGTCGACTCGATGTGCACCACCAGCTCCAGCGCGAACAGCGACGAGACCAGACCGGCGGCGAAGATGTCCAGATCCGGCGCGACCTCGCGTTTGGTCTGCCGCTCCAGGAACCCGGTGAGCTGCTCGCGGACGGATGCCGGGCCGAGGACGTGCCGGCCGGTGATCGATGACGTCACTTGGTCCCCCTGTGCTCGTAGAAGCCCCGCCCGGTCTTGCGGCCGAGGTCGCCGTTGGCGACCTTGGCCACCAGCAGCGCGGACGGTTCGTATCCCTGGTCACCGGTGCGGTCCCGGAGGACCCGCAGCGAGTCGACGACGTTGTCCAGACCGATGAGGTCGGCGGTGGCCAACGGCCCGGTGCGGTGCCCGAGGCAGCCGGTGAACAGCGCGTCGATCTCCTCCGGCGTGGCCAGCCCCTCGTCCGCGATACGGGCAACCTCGTTGATCATCCGTTGCAGCACCCGGTTGATCACGAAACCCGGCCCGTCCCCGACCACCACGGCCTCCCGGCCGAGGGCGGCCAGGAAGTCCCGGGTGACGGCCAGCGCGGCGGCTGAGCTGCGCGGCCCGCGGATCACCTCGACGGTTCTGATCAGGTACGGCGGGTTCATGAAGTGGGCGCCGACGGTGCGTTCCGGGTGGACGACCGCCCCGGCCAGCTCGTCCACCGGGATGGCGGAGGTGTTGGTGAGCACCAGCACCTCGGGGCCGATCAGGGTGGAGACCTCGGCGAGCACCTTCGCCTTGACGTCGGGGAGCTCGGTGACGGCCTCGACGACCACATCGGCCCCGCCGACGTCGGCGAGCTCCACGGTGGTGCGCAGCTCACCCGGGTCCGTGCCGGTCTGCGCCCCCATCAGCCGGGCCAGCCGCAGATGGCGGTTGACCTCGGCACGGGCCCGCTCCAGCACGGCCTGGTCGAGGTCGACCAGGGTGACCGGCAGACCGTGACCGAGGGCGAGCGCGGCGATCGCGCTGCCCATCACTCCGGCCCCCAGTACGGCGACCTGTCGCTGTTTCATACCCGCTCCTCGATCGGGGTGACGTCGTCACCGGGCGTTCCGGCCAGTTGGGGCAGGAGCGCGGCGAACTCCGGGTGGCGTTCGGCCAGGAAGGCCAGGCCTCGGCGCAGTTGCTCGGGGGTGACGGCGGCGGAGACGCCCTGCCGGCGCAGCCAGGACTGCCAGCCGCGGACCTGCACGTCGTCCTCGGCCAGCTCGTGACCCTCCAGTTCGTAGAGCGCCACGGCCGACATCACCTCGCTGCCGGTGTCCAACGCCCGCTCGGCGACCCGCCGCTGCCACTGCGGCAACGGCATCGGCTCGGTCGGCAGACCGGCCCGGCCGAGCATGTCGAACAGCTCCCGGGTGCTGACGGAGCGCTCGTCGGCCAGGTGGTAGACCCGGCCGGCCGAGGACGGCGACAGCGCCAACGAGACGATCGCCCGGGCGACCACGTCGACCGGCGAGACCGGCTCGGCCCGCTCGTCGGTGGGGTGGGCGCCGACGGCGAGGCCGCTGGCCAGCATCCGCCAGACAAGATCCTTGTGGTTGCAGGCGCCGGTGTCCCGGGCCGCCATGATCAGGCCGGGCCGGAACACCCGGCCGCGTACGCCGACCTCCTCGGCCTTCTCCAGCAGCCGCTCGCCGACCCACTTGCTGACCCCGTAGCCGCCGAGGTCGGCGTGCAACGGCTGCTTGCGGGTCTCCAAGCGGGTCCCGGCGGTGCCCGAGCCGGCCCCGGTGGCGGCCAGGGTCGACACGTAGCTGAAGTCGCGGATGCCGTGCCGGCACATCCAGTTCAGCAGGTCGGTCATCGGCAGGACGTTGTCCTCCCGCAGCGTCCGGTACGGCTCGGTGAAGACCACCCGGGCCGCGCAGTGCAGCACGTGCCCGACCTGCTCGGCGAGCTCGCCGCCCAGCTCGACGGCACCCGCGCCGGCGAAGTCCCGCAGGTCCGCCGGGACCACCCGGACCAGGTCCGGATCCGGGGCGGGCAGGGCCAGCCGGGCCGCGGCCTCCCGCAACCGCCGCATGCCCGCCTGTGCGTCCGGCGCCCGCACCACGCAGTGCACGCGGCTCCGCCCGGCCCGCTGCAACTCGTGCAACAGGAAGGCGCCCAGGTAGCCCGCCGCTCCGGTGAGCAGCACGTCCCGGCCCGGCGCGCGCCGCTCGGCCATCGGCCCGATCGGCAAGGCCAGGTCGGCGTCGATCAGGGCGCCGTCCCGGTCGGCGGCGGCCTCGCGGTCGGTGCTCACGCCGGCCCGGACGATCTCGGCGAGACGGCGTACCGTGGCCCGGCTGCCGCCGGCCCGGTGCAGGTTGATCAGGACGCCGTACTGCTGCTGGATCCGCAGCGCCATCTGCACCGACAGCAGCGAGGTACCGCCCAGCACGCCGAACTCGTCGTCCGGCCGGACGTCCCCCCGGTCGAACAGCTCCCGCCAGATGCCGGCGACGCTCTCCTCGATCGAGTCCCCCGCCGTCGCCGTCGCCGTCGCCGTCGCCACCGCGACGGGCGCGGGTTGCCGGCGGAAGACGTCGAGGTGGTCCAGCGGCCAGTACCGCTTGCGCTGGAACGGGTACGTCGGCAGACGCAGCCGCCGCCCCCGGTCGCCGGCGACCGACTCCCAGTCCACCTGCACGCCGTGCAGCCAGGCCGTGCTCAGGGCCTCGTCCCAGCCGTCCTCCCCGGCGCGCACCAGGACGCCCCGCGAGTCGGCCGGGCTCACGTCCCCACCGGTCCCCTCCAGCACCACCGCGTACCGGTCGCCGGCGAGGTCGAGCCGGTCGACCACGGCCGCCCCGGGCAGCGCCGCGCGCGCCGCCTCCAGCCTGCCGGGCGCCACCTGCCCGCCCGCCACCAGGACCGCGGTGCGGTGAGCGGCCCGGACGGTACGGACGGCCGGCGGGCGGGGCAGCCGCAGCGCCGCCGCGAGCCGGTCGGCCGGGGCGGTCACCACCCGCCGCTCCTCGAAGTCCGCCCGCCCCACCCGGAGGGTGTACGCGACGTCAGACGCCTGCCCGGGATCGGCGTCCAGCCGGTCGGCCAACGCTCGGCACAGGTGATCCAGCTCCACCCGGTTGCGGGCGGAGACGGTCAACCGGACCACCGGCGCCGCCGGGGCGGCCGGCCGACTCGGCGCAGGCGGCGCGGCCAGCACCATCGTGGCGTTGGTACCGCCCACACCCATGGAGTTGACCAGCACCAACCGGTCCGGCTCGGGGCACTCGCGCCGGGCGGTGCCGACGCGGAACGGGCTCTTCTCCAGCTCATCCGGATCGCGAGCCTGTTCGAAGGTCGGATGCGGCGGCAGCGTGCCGGTGCGGGCGACGTGCACGGCCTTGATCAGCCCGGCGATGCCGGCGGCCGGGCCGAGGTGCCCGACGTTGGACATCACCGAGCCGAGACCGCAGTAGCCGACCTCGTCGGTGCTGCGCCGGAACGCCTCGGTCAGAGCCAGCAGTTCGATGTGGTCCCCCAACGGCGTGCCGGTGCCGTGGGCTTCGACGTACCGGACCTGGTCGGCGGAGACCCCGGCGACCGACAGCGCCGCGGAGATCACGTCCGCCACCCCGTCGAGGTTCGGGGCGGCGTAACCGAGGCGGGCGCCGCCGTCGTTGCCCACCGCCGACCCGCGCAGCACGGCCAGCACCGGGTTGCCGTCGGCGAGCGCGTCGGCCAGCCGACGCAGGGCCACCACCCCGACCCCGGAGCTGTACGTGGTGCCGCTGCTGCTCGCGTCGAAGGACCGGACGTAGCCGTCCTCGGAGACCCAGGCCCCGGGGATCGGCTGGTAACCGAGCAGCGGCTCCACGACGGTCGCGCCGCCGGCGAGCACCACGTCGCACTCGCCGGACAGCAGGCTCAGCATCCCGTAGTGCACCGCGTAGAGCGAGGAGGAGCAGCCGGTCTGGACGCTGACCGACGGCCCACGCAGACCGAGCTTGTAGGCCGTCCGCGAGGTCATGAAGTCGGCCTGCCCGCCGACGGTGAGGTCGAGGTCCCCGACCGCGGCGGCCAGGCCGTGGTCGCGGACCTTGGCGGCGAAGACGGCCGCGGAGTAGTTGCCGGCGGCGCTGCTGGCGAAGACGCCGGTCACCAGGCGGTCGGCACCGGGTGCCAGGCCCGCCGACTCCAGCGCCTCCCAGCAGGACTCCAGGAAGATGCGCTGCTGCGGGTCGATCGCGTCGACCTCCCGGGGGGTGTAGCCGAAGAAGTCGGCTGCGAAGTCGGCCACCCCCGGCAGGGTCGCGCCGACCCGCACGAAGCCCGGCTGCCGGGTCTCCTGCTCGGTGTGACCGGCCGCGCGAAGCTGCTCGTCGGTCAACTCACGGATGGACACCACGCCGGTGTCGATGTTGCGCCAGTACTGCTCGGGGTTCCAGGCGTCGGGGAAGCGGCAGGCCACCCCCACGACGGCGATGTCGGTGTCGGAGATCTCGGTCATGACGGGCGAGGCACCTCCGTGGTGCGAGCCCGGCCGAGCAGGGCCCGGCGCTGGCTGGCGCCGGTCACCGCCTGCCGCGACTGCTCTTCGACACCGGCCAGCAGCCTGGCCTGGGCCCGGATCGTGGCGTGCTGGAACAGGTCGGACACCCGCAACGACCGCTCGGTGAGCGGTTGCAGGTCCTCCCAGAGCATGATGAGCAGCAGCGAGCTGCCGCCGGCCTCGAGGAAGTTCTGGTCCGGGTCGAGACCGTCCTGATCATCGACATCGAGCACCTCGGCCCAGGCGGCCCTGACCCGGTCGAGCAGTTGGTCCTCCGTCAGGGTGGTCAATGTCCCTCCAGTGGTCGAGCGGTGGGCTGCCGGATGAGGTCGTCCGCCGCGGTGGTGATCGCGTACAGGACCCTGCGTGCGGTGGCGGGGTCGAACAGGGCGGCGGAGTACACGAGCTCCCACCGCAGGTCCTGCCGCCGGTCGACCACGGTGAGCTCAAGTTCGTACTTGAGGTGCAGCGGTTCGAGGGGGCGGAGCGCGGCAACGACGTCCGGCCCGAGGTCGGGAGGGTTCAGTTCACCGTCCTCAGCGCTCAGGTAGACCGGTGTCACCGGCGGTCGACCCAGGTCGCGGTCGGGGTGCAGCGCGGCGGCGACCGCGTCGAACGGCGCCGTGGAGTGCCGGAAGCTGAGGTGGGCGGCGTCCCGTACCCGTGCCAGCAGCTCCTGCCAGGTCGGCTCGCCGGTGGCGTCGGCGCGCAACACGAGCGTTTCGATGAACAGGCCCACGGCGTCGGCGCTGCGCTCCCCTGTTCGCTGCGACCAGGGAAAGGCGTACAGAAAGTCCCGCTGGCCGCCGATCCGGGCCAACGCCACCGCCAGCAGCGCGGCGGAGACCATGAACATGGTGCAGCCGGTGTCGGCGGCGACCTTGCGTAGCTGGTCCGCGCGGGCCGGATCGAGGCCACCCACCAGCCGGCCCGCCAGGGTGTCCTGGGTGTCGCCGCGCCCTCGGTCGTGCGGCAGGACGACGTCCACCGGCGCGCCGGCGAGCGCCTGCACCACCGCCCGTGTGTCGGCTCGCGCGACGTCGTCGGGATCGGTGTGGGCGGCCGCCGCGACCGGCTCGGCGAGCCGCTCACCCCGGTACGCCGCACCGATCTGCCGCATCAGCAGCTGCCGCGACCAGCCGTCGAAGACGATGTGGTGCACGACGACCACCAGGGTGACGCCGCGCCGACCACGGTCCAGCAGGTGGGCCCGGGCGGGGGCCTCCCGCGCCAGGTCGAAGCCGGCCCAGCTGAACTCCCGTACGGCCTCGGACACCTGCTCGTCGGTCCAGTCGGCGGCGTCCACCAGGGTGACGTCACCGGCCGGGCCGTCCGTCCGGTAGTGGACCCGCCGCTGCCGGCGGTCGAGCTGGAACCGGGCCCGTAGCGCCGGATGCCGGGACAGCACGGTCCGCACGGCGGCGCGCAGCCGCGGCACGTCGACCTGGCCGGCGACGTCCACCACGGTGGGGACCAGGTACGCCGGTCGCAGCCAGGGCAGCCGGTCGACGGACCAGAAGCGTTGCTGTGCCGGGCTGGTGACCTGCCTGCCGTCGCCGTCCGCGGGCGGCGGCGCGGTCGTCGCCGGTGGATCCGCCAGCAGCCGGGCCAGCCCGGCCACCGTCGGGTCGGCCAGGAACTCCCGGGCGGCCAGGACGACCGCGTCCTCGCGTTCGATCCGGCGCAGCATGGTGAGGACCAGCAGAGAATGTCCGCCGCAGGCGAAGAAGTCGGTGGCCGGGGTCAGTCTCGCTGCGAACCCGTCCGGCGGCTCGTCGAGAAGGTCGGTCAGCGCCGCGGCGAAGTGCCCGGCGGCGCGGCGCACCGCCGCGTCGGGTGGCACGGGCGCCGCCGCGCCCGTCACGGGCACCGGTGGCGTCGCGGCCGGGCCGACCACCGTCCGGTCCGGGCCGAAGCGGGCCAACTCCGCCAGCGGTACGGTGAACCGCTCCCGCACGGTCCCCAGCAGTCCGAGGTACGCCTCGGCCAACCCCGCCACCACCGTCCGGGGATAGCGGGCCAGGTCGTACTCCCAGCGGGCGTACCACCCGTCGGCGCGTTCCTCGACGGTGAGCATCAGGTCGAACTTGGCGGTCCCGTTGGGCAGCACCTCGGGCAGCGCCCAGCGCACCGGTACGTCCGGACCGGGCACCGGGAAGTTCTGCAGGGCGAAGGCGACCTCGACCAGTTCGGTGCGCGCCGCGGCGGTGAGCCGGTGGTACGGCAGGCGCTGGTAGAGCAGGGAACGGAACGCCTCGTCCCGGGCCGAGGCGCACAACGTCGCGAACGTGCCGGCCCCGGTCACCCGGGCGCGCAGCGGCACCGTGTTGACGAAGAAGCCCACCACGTCGTTGGCCGCCGGACCGGGCCGGTTGGCGGCGATCACCCCGTAACGGAAGCTGTCGCGACCGGACCACAGGCTCAGCACCACCTGGAACGCGGCGCCGAACAGCACGAAGGGGGTGAGCCGGTGGGCCGCGGCCAGGCCGGTGAGGTCGGACCAGAGCCCGGCGGGCAGGGGGGTGACCACCTCGCCGCCGTCTCGCCGCACCGCGCGACCCGGCGCAGGAGGCAACGCCCCGGCCAGGGTGAGACCGGGCCCGACGGCGAGCAGTTCGTCCGCCCGCGCCGCCACCGCGGCGCGCGCGTCCGGTCGACACCCCGCCTCCCGGTCGCGCCGCGCCAGGTCGACGAAGCGGGTCGGGACGGCGGGCAGGTTGGGCGGCCGACCGGCGGCGCAGTCCGCGTAGGCCACCGCGAGGTCGGCGCAGAGCCGGCCCATGGACCAGCCGTCGAAGGCGATGTGGTGCAGGACCAGCAGCACCGCGTCCCCGCCGCTGAGGCCGACGAACGCGGCACATCGCAGCACGTCGCCGGTGGACAGGTCGAGCGGCGCGGTGCAGAGGTGGCGTACCTCGTCCTCGACCGAGGCCCAGGACCCGCCGGGAGCGCGGACCACCCGGACCGGCACCGTGGCCGCCGGTGTGACGAACTGCTCCGGTTCGTCGCCCCGCAACCGGAAACCGGTCCGCAGCGGTTCGTGCCGGGCCACCACCGCGGTCAGCGCCGCGCCCAGCACGTCCGGGTCGACCCGGCCCTGCCAGCGCAGCAGCACGGGTACGAGGTAGGTGGCCGCGCCGGGGGCGGCGGCGTCGATGAGCCACAACCGCTCCTGCGCGAACGACAGCGGGCCGCACGCCGGGGTGTCGGTCTCCGGGGCGAGCCGGGCCGTACGGGTGTCCACTCGGGTTCCTCTCGTCGTCACCTGTGGCCGCCGAGGTCGCCCCGATGGACGGCCGCGTGAGCCGGCTGGTTGGTCACCGGGGGTGCGCGAGCGCGAGCCTGAGTTGGTCGGCGAGCTGGGCGAACGACTCGGACAGCAGCACGTCGTGGGGCTCGGCCCGGACGCCGAGGCGGTCCTGGAGCCGCCCGGCGAGCTGGACCGCCATGATGGAGTTGCCGCCCATCTCCAGGAAGTTGCGGGTCGGGGTGGGGTCGCTGCCGACCACGTCCCGCCAGATCACCCGCAGGGCGGCGGTCACCGGATCGCTCTGCGACCCGGGCCCGTCCTCGGGCCCGACCGGGTCGGGGGCCGCGGCGCCCGCGCCCGCCTCGGCCAGGAGCCGGGCGATCGCGGCCCGGTCCACCTTGCCGGTCGGTCCGATCGGGGGCCGGGTAAGCGTGATCCACCGCGAGGGCAGCATGTAGTCGGGGAGCCGCTCGGCCAGCCGGCGGGTCAGCTCGGTCGGATCCAGCGACCCGCCCGCCGGTACGACAGCCGCGGCGAGCAGCGCCTGCGGTCCCTCGCCGAGCTTCTCCGCGTACGCCGCCTCCGCCAGGCCGGTAGCGGTGAGGGCGAGTTCGATCTCGTCGAGCTCGATCCGGAAGCCCCGGATCTTCACCTGGCGGTCCCGCCGGCCCAGCACCTCGAAGAGTCCGTCGGGAAGTCGGCGGGCCAGGTCGCCGGAGCGGTAGAACCGGTCCTCGCCGTCCGGGGTGGTGACGAACCGCTCGGCGGTCAGGTCGGGGCGGCCCAGGTAGCCCAGGGCGACGCCGGGACCGCCGATGCACAGCTCGCCCACCTCGCCGGAAGCGACCTCGGCAAGATCGGGGCCGAGCACCCGAAGGCTGGTGCGCTGCAGGGGAACGCCGATCGGTACCCGGTCCCGGTCGGCGAGGCTCTCCGGCGTGCAGTCGTGGTACGCGGCGAAGGTGGTGGTCTCGGTCGGGCCGTACCCGTTGACCAGCCGTGCCGGCGGAGAGCCGGCGAGGACCCGCCGCACGGCGGCGAGATCGAGCTGCTCGCCGCCGACGATGACGGTACCGACCGTCCGCAGCGCGGTCGGACGTTCCCGGGCGATCAGGTGAAACAGCGACGTGGTCAGGAACAGCGCGTCGATCGACAGTTCCTCCAACCGGGCCGTCCACTCGTCCAGCGGCTGGTCGGTGACCGCGGGCAGGGGCACCACGCAGCCCCCGGCGGCGAGCGCGCCCCAGACCTCGAACGTGCTGGCGTCGAACGCCGGATTCGAGGTGTGCGCCACCCGGTCACCGGGGTTGACGGTGCAGAAGCGCGGCTCGACCACGAGGCGGGCCACCGCCCGGTGCGGGACCACGACCCCCTTCGGCAGGCCGGTCGAGCCGGACGTGAACATGAGGTAGACCGGGTCGTCCGGGCCGATCAGGCCGGTGGCCGGGACGCCGGGGCCGGCCGGGACGCCGGGGCCGGCCGGGACGCCGGGGCCGGCCGGGGCGACCCGACGGGCGTCGCCGAGCCACGGCTCATCGTGATCGGCGATCACGACGGACACGTCGGCGGCGTCCAGCGCCTGTCGCACCCGGTGCGCCGGCGCGGCCGGGTCGACCGGCAGGTACGCCGCGCCGGCACGCGCCACCGCGAGCATCGCCACGACCAGCGACCGGCCGCGCGGCAGCGAGAGGGCGACCACCGCACGGCGGGCGACACCCTGCTCGCGGAGGCGGGCGGCCAGCATTCCGGACGACTGCCACAATTGCGCGTAACTGAGCGCTTCTCCGCCGATCGGATCGAGAACGGCGGTGCTCTGCGGCCGACTGTCGACCCAGCGCTCCACGAGCGCCGGAACAGATTGCGAACGTGCTGGTGGCACTGCATTTCCCCTTGGAGGCGTCGACTACGGCGAATGGGGGCACAGTCAGGAATGCGCCGCCCACCGGCCGATGTCAGCACGCTACCAGGCGACCACGAGGCGTGATTGTGATGCACGCCACACCTTGCCGACCAGCCGCCCAGGGCCGAATCAGCCTCGTCGCACTGGGCCTCGGGGGATCTGCCGGCTCGGCCGGGCGTTGCCGCACGTCGATGGCTGAGGCAGAAGTTCGCGTCTTATTACCAATGTTTAGACTACCGGCGGTATCGGGCCGATCGGACAGCCAACCGCGCTTCACCGCATCCACGGCGCGCACTCGACCCCGAAATCGGGTTATCATCACCGCCAGCTTCTTTCACCAGGCGCCGCCAGCCTCCGACAGTTACCCAACTCATCCTCGAATTGTTCGCTGTGGCCGGCATCATCCCGGACGAATGCGGACTTCACCTGCGGTTGCGTCACTTTCTCAGGCCAGCCGGCCGATCGCCGCGAACCCACCGCCTGGCGACCGTGAGCCGGCTGCGAACGGGAGGACAGGCTCGTGCAGCTACCCGCCTCAACGGTGGAACCCGACCAGTTCCGCCGCGTCCTGGGCCACTTCGCCACGGGCATCACCACCGTGACCGCCCTCGATCCGGCATCGAACCGACCGGTCGGGCTGACCGTGAACTCGTTCGTGTCGGTCTCGCTCCGTCCTCCGCTGGTCTCCTTCTGCGTCAGCCGAGACAGCGGGAGTTGGCCGCTCATGCGCGCCGCCGACCGGCTCTGCGTCAACATTCTCGGCGTCGAGCAGCGGGGCGTCTGCCGCCGGATGGCCACCTCGGGAGTGGACCGCTTCCACGGCCTCGACTGGCAGTTGTCCCCCGGTGGTGCGCCGGTGCTGGCCGGGGTGGTGGCCTGGATCGAGGGCTCCGTGGACGCCGAACACGAGGCCGGCGACCACGTCATCGTGGTGCTGCGGGTGCACCACCTGCACGACGGGACGGGCGTTGAGCCCCTGCTGTTCCTCCGTGGCCGGTACGGCCGCTTCGCCTGCTGAACGCTCGGCGCGCTGCGCCGACGCCGTCGCCGCCGAAGGCACGGCGCGTACGGGTGACCGGCCCGCGCTCCCGCCACCGGCGAGGCCGTCGCGCTCGTAGGGTGGTGCGGTGTCCGCCGAGGACACGCCGGGATGCCGCCCCCTCGGTGCTCCGGTGCTCCCCACGAGCGACCGAAGCGATCGTAGGAGGTTCCCGGTGACCAACGACGGCGGCGCCGAGGAACTGTGCTGGAAGCCGGCGGCGGAGCTGGCCGCCCTGGTACGGGCCCGCGACGTCTCACCGAGCGAGCTCGCCGAGGCGTTCCTCGACCGGATCGACCGGGTCGACCCCGACCTGAACGCGTTCGTGCACCACGACCCGGAGCAGGTCCGGGCGGACGCGCGGCGGCTCACCGAGGCGGTCGCCCGGGGCGACGAGCTCGGCCCGCTGGCCGGCGTCCCGTACGCGATCAAGCTGTTGACCTCGATGAAGGGGTTGCCCTACAACTCCGGGATGCCGCCGTTCCGCGACCGGATGGGTGAGGTCGACGCGGCGGTGCCGGCCCGGATGCGCGCGGCGGGCGGGCTCTTCCTCGGCAAGACCAACGCCCCCGAGGGCGGCTACTACGGCGGCACCGACAACCACCTCTACGGGCCCACCCACAACGCCTGGCGGCAGGGCCTCTCGCCGGGCGGGTCCAGCGGCGGCTCGGCGGCGGCGGTGGCGTCCGGGCTGACCCCGATCGCCGAGGGCGCGGACGGGGCCGGGTCGGTACGGATCCCGTCGGCGTGCAACGGGGTGGTCGGCTTCAAGCCGTCGCTCGGCCGGGCCCCGCAGACGCTGCTGCCGTCCCGGTACGCCACCTGGTGCTTCCACGGGCCGATCGCCCGCACCGTGGCGGACGCCGCGCTGATGCTGGATGTGATCTCCGGCGAGGACGTCAGTGACCCGCTCTCGCTGCCCGACCCGGCCGGCCGGTTCGTCGACGTCCTCGACCGGCCGATCCAGGGGCTGCGGGTCGCCTGGTCGCCCGACCTGGGCTACGCCGACGTGGACCCGGAGATCGTCGAGGTCTGCGAGCGGGCGGTGCAGGCGTTCACCGACCTCGGCGCGACCGTGGAGCGGGCCGACCCCGGCTGGGACGACCCCGAGCAGGCGATGTGGGAGAGCATCTGGGTGCCCGGCTTCGCCTGCGAGGTGGACCTGGCCGACTGGGAGTCGCTGCCCGGCCAGGTGGACGACGGCTTCATCGAGCTGATGCGGCAGGCCGGCGAGCTGTCGGTCGCCCGGTACGGGCGCGCCGACGCCGCGCGCGGCCGGATGTGGGACCAGTTCGCCGCCTTCATGGGCCGCTTCGACGTGCTGGTCAGCCCCACGCTGGCCCGGTCGCCGTACCCGGTCGGTCAGCTGTGCCCGGACGACCTGCTCGGCGAGTCGTTGCAGCGGCGGGTGCTGGGCTGGCTGCTGACCTACCCGTACAACATGCTGGCGACCCCCGCGATCACCGTGCCCGCCGGGTTCACCGCGGCCGGCCTGCCGGTCGGGCTACAGATCGGCGGCGGCCTGCACGCCGACGCGCTGGTGCTGAACGTGGCCGCGCAGTTCGAGCGGGCCCGACCCTGGCACGACCGGCGCCCACCCCGCTGACCACGCCCGTCGCCGGGCGAGGACCCCGACGCGGTTCGACGACCGGTCCCCGGTCGGGAAGAATCGCCGGCGGTGGTTCTTCGCCGGCGAACGGGGTGGGGTGATCGGGATGACCGTCCACTCGGCACCCGCCGGCCCGCCCGGGGCCGGTCCGGTGCGGACGGTGCCCGTGGTGGTCGTCGGCGCGGGCCCTACCGGGCTCACCGTCGCCACCCTGCTCGGCCAGTACGGCGTCGAGTGCCTCGTCCTCGACCGCTGGGCGACAATCTATCCGCGCCCCCGGGCCGTGGCCCTGGACGACGAGGTGCACCGGATCCTGGCCCGGCTCGGGCTGCGCGACGCCTTCGCCGCGATCTCCCGGCCGCACCGCGGCCTGCGCCTGCTCGACCGGGACCTGCGGGTGCTGGCCGAGTTCGCCCGGGACACCGCGCCCGGCCGACACGGCTACCCGCAGGGCAGCATGTTCCACCAGCCGGAGCTGGAGGCCATCCTGCGGGACAACCTCCGCCGGTACCCGACGGTCACCCTGCGCGGTGGCGCCGAGGTCACCGCGCTGACCCAGGACCCGGAGGGGGTACGGGTCGACGTCACCGACACCGGCGGCCAGGAGACGATCCGGGCGGCGTACCTGCTTGGCTGCGACGGCGCCAACGGGCCGACCCGACCGGCCATCCGCGCCACCATGCGCGAGCTGGGTTTCACCCAGCGCTGGCTGGTCGTGGACGTGGCCACCGAGGCCGACCTCGGCCAGTGGGAGGGCGTGCACCAGCTCTCCGACCCGGCGCGCGCCGGCACCTACATGCGCGTCGGGCGGACCCGCTACCGCTGGGAGTTCCGGCTGCGCCCCGGCGAGAGCGCCGACGACTTCCGCGACCTGGCCCGACTGCACCCGCTGATCGCCCGGTGGACCCCGGACGTGCCGCGGTCGGCGCTGGAGCTGGTCCGGGTCGCGGAGTACACCTTCCGGGCGCAGGTGGCCGACCGGTGGCGCGACCGGCGGATGTTCCTGCTCGGCGACGCCGCCCACCTCACCCCGCCGTTCATCGGCCAGGGACTGGGCGCCGGGCTGCGCGACGCGATGAACCTGGCCTGGAAGCTGGCCGGCGTGCTCGACGGCAGACAGCCGGGAACCGTGCTGGACAGCTACCAGGTGGAGCGCGAGCGGCACGTCCGGGCCATGATCAGGCTGGCGAAGCTGCTCGGCACCGCCATGACGGCCGGCGGCGAGCTGGGCGACGTGGTCCGGCGGGCGGTGGCGCCCCGACTGCACCTGGTGCCCGGGCTGACCGCAATGGCGACGGACAGCCGGACCCCACCGCTGCGCCGCTCCGCCCTGGTGGCGCGGCCCCGGCTGCGCCGCGGCCTGGCCGGCGGGCTGTGCCCGAACGCGGTGGTGGACGGCGACCGGCGCTTCGACGACGTGGCCGCCGGCCGATGGGCGGTCGTCACGTCCGTCGCGCCGACCGCCGCGCAGCGCGCCGCCGTGCAGCGGCGCGGGGCGGTGCTGGTGGTCGCCCGGCCGGCCGGCGAACTGCACCGCTGGCTCCGGGCGGGCGGGGCCCGGGTGGCCGTCGTCCGGCCCGACGGGGCGGTGCTGCGGGCCGGCCGGCGGCTGCTCCCCCGCATGATCGACGCCGTGCACTGACGCGCTGCCGCGCGGACGGTCCGGTCGTACGATCAACGCGTCCAGCGCCACGCGGAGGTCTCATGAGCCAGAATCGGGCCGCCCTGGCCGGCCAGTTGCGCCACCGGACCGGTCGACCCGGCCAGCCTGACCATCCTGGTCACCGTCATCGCGCTGGTCGCGCTGTCGGCGCTGGTCGAGGTGGTCGGGCACGAGCTGGTGGGCTTCCGGCACACCATGCGGGCGATCGACGGAGACTGACCGGCCGGTCTCCGCACCGGGCGCGGGTCCAGTGGGCTACGGCAGCGGCTCGGACGGTTCCAGCTGCAGGGCCATCGCCGCGGCCGCGACCTCGGGCAGCGTCGTGACGTCGGTCAGCAGGGCGCGGAGGGTGAACCCCGCGACGAAGGTGGGCACGTCCACCCGCGGCGACGGCCGGCCGGCGTGCGCCATCCGGATGGTGTTCAGGTTCATGCCGGAGATGAGTTCCTGGGTGAGCACCGGGTCGGCCGGGCGCAGGGAGCCGTCCTCGTTCCCGGCGCGGACCAGTTCCTGGATGTCCCGGCGCAGCCGCTGGGCCTTCGCCCGCCACTGGTGGAAGTCGGGCGCGTCCATCAGCTCGTCCCGGTGCACCCCGGTCAGGTCGTATGGCGACGCGAGCAGGTGGTCGGTGTCGAACCACACGTACCGGTAGATGCGCACGGCCGCGGGTTGCGGCACGGCGAGCATCTGCCGGGCGACCTCGGAGGGCCGCTCCAGGCTGTAGCGCAGCAGCTCCTCGACGATCGCCTGCTTGCTCGGGAAGTGGAAGAACAGCGACGGCTGGCGTACGCCCACCGCCTCGGCGATGTCCCGGGTGGCGGTGCCGTAGTAGCCGCGGACGGCGAACTGCCGGGACGCCTCGACGAGGATCCGCTTGCGGGTCGCGGCGCCCCGCGTCGGCCGGCTCGCCGGCTGTCGTGCCGTGGTCACTGTCGAAGCCCTTCCTGTCCACGCTGGGTCGGCCGGTGGCCGGCGTCCCTGCGACCGGGAACCGGAAGGTCCATAGTGTCAGCCGCCCAGGCGAGGAGCGCCGCGTGGAACGCGACGGATTCGTGGCGTCCGGGTGGCGCCCAGTGCCCCCGGGGCCCCAGGTCGACCCGGAACAGCACCGCCGCCGGGTCGGTCTGGTCGGCGCGCAGCCGGGTCACCCAACGGGCGGGTTCCCAGACCGAGACCCGGGGATCGTTGATCGCGGAGGTGACCAGCAGCCGGGGCCGACCGCCGGGCGGTGGCGGATTGTCGTACGGCGACCAGGACAGCATCCGGCGCAGGTCCGGCTCACGTCGTGGATCTCCCCACTCGTCGCGCTCGACGACGACCAGGGGCGCGGTCGGGTCGGACATGGTGGTGACCGGGTCGACGAACGGCGCTTCGGCGACGACACCGGCGAACAGGTCCGGCGCGGTGCTGTAGGCGACGCCCATCAGCAGACCGCCGGCGGACAGGCCGCGGGCCACGATGCGCTCCGGATCCACCAGACCGGCGCGCAGCCGCCGGGCGACGTCCACGAAGTCGTCGAAGGTGCGGTGCTTGTCCGCGGTCCGGCCGGCCCGCCACCAGGCCCGGCCGAGTTCGCCGCCGCCGCGCACGTGCGCGTGGGCGTAGACCACGCCGGCCTCGACCAGCGCCAGGCGGGCGGGGTCGAAGGTCGGCTCGATGACCGTCTCCCACGCACCGTAGCCGTAGAGCAGGCAGGGGGCTGCGCCGTCCAGCGGCACGTCACGGCGGCGCAGCACGGTGACCGGCACCTGGGCGCCATCGCGGGCGGTGACGGTGAGTCGCTCGACCACCGTGGGCGCCGCCGGGGCGGCCGGCGCGGCGGCGAGCCGGGTCGTGACCGCACCGGTGCGCAGGTCGAGGGTGTCGAACCAGGAGGGCTGCCGCAGGCTGTCGCCGGCGAGGCAGACGGTGCCGGTCGGGCTGTCGTACGGGGCGACGGTGAACGTGGTGCCCGGGTCGGCCAGGTGCGTGGTGATCGGCCCCGTCCGGCCGGGGTCGAGCACCCACAGCGCGGGCAGGCCGTCCTGCCGACCGGTGGCGACCACCAGACCGTCGTGTCCGGCCAGGGTGCGCGGCCGCCGGGTGGCGGCGGGCGGCAGCAGTACCCGGACCGGTTCGGTGTCCGCCCGGTGCCCGCGGTGCAGGCCGATCACGTACCGGTCGGCGTCCGTCTCGGCGCAGACCACGAGGTGCGGCCGCCCGTCCAGCAGCACCGGTTCGACGAGGTAGTCGTGCCCCTCCGTACGGCCGCCGGCGCTGCGGGGTGTGGTCTCGGCGGACGTCAGGTCGAGCAGCCACTCCTCGGCGGTGAGCCGGGCGGCGGCGCGCAGGACGGCGTACCGGCCGTCACCGCTGGTGCGCAGGCCGAGGTGGAAGCGCTCGTCGTCCTCCTGGTGCAGCAGCACCGGCGGCCCGTCGTGGCGGGGCCGGTGACACCAGAGCTGGTACGGGCGGTCGGCCGCGTCGGCCCGCACGGACAGCAGCCGCTGGCCGTCCGGGCTCCAGGCGAGCCCGTAGTACACCCGGTCGGACAGCTTCCGCTCCCGGCCGGTCGCCAGCTCGCGGACCCGCAACCGGTACGCCTCGTCACCGGTCACGTCGACGGTGTAGGCGAGCAGTTCACCGGTGGGGTCGACCGCCGCGTCGCCGAGCCGGACGAAGCCGGTGTCGGAGAGGCCGGCGACGTCGAGGACGACCCGCTCGTCGGTTGTGTCCGCGCCCCGGCCGGCACCGACACGCACCAACCGGGGGTGTTCGGAGTGGTGCGGCCAGTGCCAGTGGAAGGTTCCGGCGCCGGCGGACCAGGTGGGGGTGGCGGCGGTCGGGGGCAGCAGGTCGAGGGCCCGGCGGGTCAACGCGTCCTGCTGGCCGGCGAAGCGCCGGGACTGCTCGTCGTGGAAGGCCCGCTCCCGGCGCAGCAGGTCGCGCAGCGCCGGCCCGCGATCGGGGTCGCGCAGCCAACCGAGGTCGTCCGGCACCCGGGCGTCGCCGAGGGGCCGGGTGCGGTCGTTCGGGCGGCCGTCCGGCTGGGCGGGCCCGGGGTCGGTGGGGGCGCTCGTCATCGGTGATCTCCCGTGCTCAGGGTGTGCTCGGCCAGCTCCCGGTGGGTGGCGAACCACACGCCGTCGTCCGAGGCGATCCGGACGAGCAGCGCGGCCAGCACGGTGAACGGCCCGCGCCGGCCGATCAGGTCCGGGTGCAGGGTGAGCTGGAACAGCCCGTTCTCGGCGCGGGCCTGCGCGTACTCGCGCCACCACGCCGCGCCGAGGGCGCCGGGGTCGGGCACCGGGCGCAGGGTGTCGTGCCGGTCCATGACGAGATACGCGGCGTCGTCCCGGAACCAGTCCACCGGGATCTCGGCCAGCCCGGACGGCACGCCGTCCAGCAGCAGCTCGTACGGGTCGTCGTCGGCCATCAGCGAGGAGTCGTAGCGCAGCCCGGCGTCGCGGGCGATGTGCAGGGTGTGCCGGGAGGTGCCGAGCGAGGGGGTGCGCTGGCCGACCGGGCGGGACCCGCTCAGCCGCTCCAGCAGGTCGAGTGAGCGGGTGAGCAACTTCGCCTCCTCGTCCGGGTCGAGCAGTTCGGGTCGTTCGTGGATCCAGCCGTGCGCGGCGACCTCGTGGCCGGCGGCGACCACCGCGCGGACGTCCCCGGGGTGCAGGGACGCGGCCACCGCGGGGACGAAGAAGGTGGCCGGGGCGGCGTGCCGGTCGAGCAGGTCGAGGATGCGGCCCAGGCCCCGCCGTGAGCCGTACTCGCCGGCCGACAGCAGCCCCGGCCACAGCTGGCCCTCGCGCAGCCACGGCGTCTCGTGGTCCACGTCGAACGACAGGGCCACCGCCACCCGGGCGCCGCCGGGCCACGGGTCGGCGCGGCGGCCGGCCCGGACCCGGTTCACCTCGGCGGTCACCCCGCCCGGGGACCACCGCCACGGCAGGGTCCCCGGAACGGGGGTGCTGATGTCGTCGGTCACGAGAAGAGCGGCTCTTCGACGATCTTGTTGATCTCGATCGCGTCGACCAGGATCCGTTCCTGGCCGTACTTGGCGTACAGGGACTTGATGGTGCCGTCCGCGAGCAGCTTCTTCAGTGCGGCGGCGACGGCGTCGCGCAGCTGCGGGGCGTTCTTCGGAATGCCGGCGCCCACCCAGCGGGGCAGGTACCCGAACGGCCGGTCGGCGGGAGTCACGATGTCGTACGCCGCGCCCTCGGGCTTGGTCTTCAGGTCCGCGGCCGTGGCGACGCCCAGGTAGACCGCGGCGGCCTGGCCGCTCTTGAGCGCCAGCAGCGCGTCGGAGGTCTTGGGCAGCTCCTTGACGGCCATCTTCGGCTTGCCCTGCCCGGCGCAGTAGGCGTCCAGGTCCTTGAAGTAGGCCTCGGTGACGTTGCCGCCCTCGACCGAGAGGGTCTTACCGCACATGTCCCGGATCTCGGTGATCTTCTCCGGGTTGCCCTTGGCCACCAGCAGGATCTGGCCCTGCTTCGAGTAGTTGACGAAGTCGAGCACCTTCTCCCGCTCGGGGGTGTCGCCGATGCTGGCCAGCACCATGTCGTGCTTGCCGGCCTGCAGCGCGGGGATGACGGCGTTGTAGTCGACCGAGGTCCACTCGGCCTTCGTGCCGAGCGTGGCGGCGATCGCGTTGCCGAGGTCGACGTCGAGGCCGACGAGCTTCTGCTGGGCGTCGAAGTACTCGAACGGCGGGTACGGCGCGGAGGTGACGATCCGGATCGACTTCTTGTACTGGGCCGGCAGCGTCTTCGCGGCCTCGGCGTCGGTGCGTACCGTCAGGCCGTTGATCGTGGTGGTGGCGTCGGCGGGCGTCGCCGCGTCGCCGGAGTCCGACCCGCAGCCGGACAGGGCGAGGGTGGCCAGCAGGCTGCCGGCGACGGCGGTGGTCAGGAGGCGGAGGGTGGGACGCATGCTTGCTCCTAGACGGAGAGGAATCAGAGGGTGTTGACGTGCGGTTCGCCGTCCTTCATCACCAGTCGCACGGCGCCGGGGGCGCCGAGGACGGAGATGTCGGTCAGCGGGTCCCCGTTGACGATCAGCAGGTCGGCGCGGCGGCCCGGCTCGACGACACCGAGGTCGTCGCGGCCGATCAGCTCGGCGTTGACCGAGGTGGCGCTGCGCAGGGTCGCTGCGGCGCCCAGTACCTCCGCCTTGAGCTCCAACTCGTGGTTGAGCCAGGCGATCTCCTCACCGAGCAGGTCGCTGCCCGAACCCATCCGCACCCCGTGCCGCGCGGCGACTTCCAGGGAGTGCAGGGCGGCGTTCGCGGCGCTGTCGACCTTCTCGGTGATCTCCGGCGGGTAGTCGTAGCGTTCCGGGTGCCGGCTGGCCATCACGTAGGTGGCGACCGTGGGCACCAGGAAGGTGTCGTGCGCGGCCATCAGGCCGGCGGCCTCGTCGTCGAGGAAGTTGCCGTGCTCGATGGTGCGCGCGCCGGCCCGGACGGCGCGGGTGATGGCGATCGACGGTAGTGCGTGCGCGGCGACGTACACGCCGGCCATCTCCGCCTCCTCGACGACGATCCGCAGCTCCTCCTCCGAGTACTGGGGCCGGTCGAGCTTGTCGGTCGGTGAGGCGGCGCCGCCGCTGGCCATCACCTTGACGAAGTCCGCGCCCATCCGGACCTGCTCGCGGACGGCGCGGCGGACCTCACTCACCCCGTCGGCGATGGAGAAGACCATGCCGTAGTGCCCGCCGCGGCAGGGCTCATCGGTCTGGGCGCGGGTGCGCATGTCGCCGTGCCCGCCGGTCTGGCTGAGCATCCGATTGCTGATCACGATCCGCGGCCCGGCGATCAGCCGTTGCCCGACGGCCTGCTTGAACCCCCAGTCGGTGCCGCCGCAGTCGCGCACCGTGGTGTAGCCGAGGTCCAGCAGGTGCCGCAGCCGGTGGGCCATCTTGAACGCCATCAGGCTGGGGCTGTAGCGGTCGGCCTGGGTCTCGAAGTAGACGTCGACGGCGCCGATGTGCACGTGCGCGTCGATCAGTCCGGGCAGCAACGTCCCGCCGCCGCCGTCGATCCGCTCGCCGTCGGTCGAGGTGCCCGCGCCGTCGGTGTGCACCTCCTGGATCAGGCCGTCGGCGACGACGACCGTGACCCCCTCGGCGGGCTCGGTGCCCCGGCCGTCGAAGAGGGACACGTTGGACAGGATCAGGGGCTGAGGCATGTGCTTGTCTCCCGGGCGCGGTTCAGAGGACTTTGGAGAGGAAGGAACGCGTACGGGCGTTGGCCGGCTGGTCGATCACCTGGGCCGGCGGCCCGGACTCGACCACGACACCGCCGTCCATGAAGGTGACCGTGTCGGCGACCTCGCGGGCGAAGTTGATCTCGTGGGTGACGACGATCATCGTCATGCCGTCGGTGGCGAGCTGCTTCATCACGTCCAGCACGTCGCCGACCAACTCCGGGTCCAGGGCGCTGGTGGGCTCGTCGAAGAGCATCAGCTGGGGCCGCATCGCCAGCGCCCGGGCGATCGCCACCCGCTGCTGCTGGCCGCCGGACAGCTGCCGGGGGAACGCGTCCGCCTTGTCGGCCAGGCCGACCCGATCGAGCAGTTCCAGGCCGTGCGCGCGGGCCTGGGCCCGCGGCTCCCGGCGTACCCGGATCGGCGCCTCGACGAGGTTGTCCAGCACCTTCATGTGCGGGAAGAGGTTGAACTGCTGGAAGACCATGCCCACCGCGGTCCGCTGCCGGGCGATCTTGCGCTGCGGAAGCTCCTGCAGGTGGTCGCCGACCCGGCGGTAGCCGATGTACTCGCCCGCCACCTCCAGGCTGCCGGAGTCGATCTTCTCCAGGTGGTTGACACAGCGCAGGAAGGTCGACTTGCCGGACCCGCTGGGGCCCAGCAGGCAGAGCACCTCGCCGCGGCGCACCTGCAGGTCGATGCCGCGCAGCACCTCCAGCCGGCCGAAGCTCTTGCGCACGTCGACGGCCCGGACGACCACGTCCGGCGGGGTGCCGGGTGCCGTACTCATCACGCCTCCTTCGCTGGGCGCCGGGCCGCGATGCCGAGCAGCCGGGACCACATGGACGGGGCCGCGGCGAGGTGGCCGCGACCGAACCGGCGTTCCAGCCAGGCCTGCGGGACCGACAGCAGCGTGGTCAGCGCGAGGTACCACAGCGCGGCCACCACCAGCAGCGGGATGACCTGGTAGTTCTGGGAGTAGATCCGTTGCAGGTTGGTCATCAGGTCCTGACCGGCGATGACCGAGACCAGGGCGGTGGTCTTGAGCATGGTGATGACCTCGTTGCCCATCGGCGGGATGATGACCCGCATCGCCTGGGGCAGCACCACGCGCCGGGTCGTCGCCGCCGGGGTCATCGCGAGCGACAGCGCCGCCTCGGTCTGGCCGCGGTCCACCGAGCTGATCCCGCCGCGCACGATCTCCGCGGCGTACGCCACCTCGTTCAGCCCGAGCGCCAGGGTCGCGGCCAGGAACGGGGTGATGATGTCGCTCGTGCGGCCCTCGAGGAAGACCACGTCGGTGAACGGGATGCCCAGTTGCAGCGTCGGGTAGAGCGCGCCCAGGTAGCCCCAGAAGATGATCTGCACCAGGACCGGGGTGCCGCGGAAGAACCAGATGAAGGCGCGGGCGAGCCCGGACAGCACCGGGTTCGTCGACAACCGCATGATCGCGACGGCGGTGCCGCCGACGATTCCGATGACCATGGCGAGGGCCGTCAGGTAGAGCGTGACCACGATCCCCTTGAGCGTCACCGGGGCGAACAGGTACTCGCGTACCACCGGCCAGTTGACGTTCGGGTTCTTCAACAGTGAGGACAGCAGCGCGGCGGCGATGGTCAGCACGACCAGCGCGCAGACCCAGCGCCAGGGATGCCGCAGCGGACGTACCGGCAGGGTCGCCCCGGCTGGCGGGACGTCCCGTGGTGCGGATCGGGACGCGCCGTCCCGGGTGGATGTCTCGTTCATCAACCGCCCTCTCGGGCCGACCACCCTGGACGTCGTGCGTGGGTGGCGAGTGCACCGCAGCCTATCGAAAGATAGGTAAAGCACAAGATGTCGCGCCATCACTCTGCGTGTTCGCCACGGCCGGAAGGATCGCCGGTCGTTCGCGCTGGGCGAAATCGTTACGTCGTTGCGGGGTAATTATGTAATCATGTAATCCGAACACCGTAGGAGGTGCCATGTCCCCTCGTACCGCCCCGCCCGGGGCACGCCAGGACCCGCCGGCCGCCGACGACGCCGCGGGTTGGATCACCGGGGCCGTTCCGGACGGCTGGTTCACCGAGCCGCCCCAGGTCGTGACGGACCGCGAAGAAATCATCATCTGGGGGCGCCTGCCCGAGCCTCAGCTGGCCGACGACGCCACCGAGGCCGACCGCACCGCCGCCCAGGCCGGTCGGATCCACCAGTTCCGGGAGAACACCCGCGACGACCGGATCCGGGTCGCCCGCCAGGTCGAGCACCGCTACCAGCGCAAGGCGAGCTGGGGCATCCGGTGCGGTGAGAGCGAGCAGCTCTTCTCGCACCTGGCCGCGCCGGTGATGACCCGGCTGCGTCAGCCCGAGCGGCACGTCCTCGACACGCTGGTGGACGCGGGCGTCGCCCGGTCCCGCGCGGACGCGCTGGCCTGGTGCGTCCGACTGGTCGGTCGGCACACCGACGACTGGCTCTCCCAGCTGCGGCAGGCCATGTCCACGGTGGACGACCTGCGGCGGCAGGGCCCCGACGGGGCCTGAGCGGCGCACCGCGCACTGCGGGAGGCGCACGCGGGAACGAGCGTGATGACTCTGAGGCATGTTGATGCCTCAGAGTCATCACGCCGTTCCGAACATCATCGGCCGTGCACCGTCACGCTCCGTAGCCCGCCGGCCCCGGCCGAGGCCGCCTCAGGCCAGCAGCACCTCACGCATCCGCGCGCCGAGGTTGATCGCGCCGACCACCCGGGGGTGACCCGGATCGTGCACGTCGAGGGCGTTGTTGCGGCGCATCAGCTCACGGACCGGCGGCGGCAGCCGGGGCGGGTCGTCCATCGCGGCGAGGACCCGGGCGGCGGTCGTGTTCAGCCGCTCGACCAGGGCGACGGCGTCGGTGTCGACCCGCACCCGGCCGTACTCCCAGCCGGCGGCGGTGAGGTCGAGCAGCTCGAACAGCCGGGTGAGCAGCGGGCTCGGGTCGGTCACCCGGTCCAGCCGGGACGCCCCGTCGCCGACCACCGCGACGGCGGCGGCCACCTGCGCGTACGGGTGGAGGCCGCCGGGCAGCGTGAACAGCGGCCACCGCAGCACCGGGCCGGCCTCCTTCCACAGTGGCCGGTAGTTGCGTCGGTGCACCAGCAGGCGCCGCCCCGTCCGCCGGTGCACGTCGTGGGCCTGCGCCCGCAGATCCGCGTAGGCCTCGTCGGCGGCCTCGTTCACGATCATGGTGGCCACCACCAGCCCGTCGTCCCCGCCGAGCAGCCGGGCGACCGCCTCGGCCTGGTCGGGGAACCGGATCCGGGCCTGGGCGCCGTAGTGTTGCCGCAGGTCCCGCAGCAGCGCCTGCTGCCGTACCGGATCGAGCTGAACCGGGTCGCCACCCAGCAGCCGCCGCAGCCAGCCCATCTCGCCTCGCTTCAACCGCCGGTCGGAACGCGGCAATGCTAGTGCGTCGAACCCGCCGCACCTCGTGTCGGGGGTGACCGGTGCGGGCCCGCCCCTGGGGCGGGCGGAAATGAGGGGCGATTTCAGGGGTCGCCGTTCGGACCCCCTGAGGACATTGATGATCCTTGCCGCGCCGGCAACCCCACGGCTACCTTCTCGACGTTGCGCTCACGCACGGCCACGAAGGAGAGCACCCGTGGACCTCACCCTGACCTTTGACAACGCGTACGCCGCGCACGCCGCGGTCGTCCTGTCGACCGTCGCCGAGTCGAACCCGGGCGAGGAGCTTCGGTACTGGCTGGTCGCCGCCGACGACGTGCCGGCCAGCACCCGCGCCACGCTCACCCGCATCGCCGGGCCGCACGCGACCGTGGAGTTCCTGCGGGTGGACGCCGCCCAGGTGAATCTGCCCAAGGGCGTCGACCCGCTGATGGCGTACCTGTCGCCGGCGATGTACCTGCGGCTGCTGGTGCCGGCCGCGCTCCCGGCGGACGTGCGGCGGCTGCTCTACCTGGACTGCGACACGATGTGCCTGAACAGCCTGAAGCCGCTGTTCGAGGTGGACATGGGCGGGGTGCCGCTCGGCGGGGTGCGGGACCCGTTCAACCGCCGGCTGCTGGACATGGGCGGCATCCCCGGCCTGGCCGGCTACGACCACCTCGACCCGCACGCGATCTACTTCAACTCCGGCGTGCTGCTGATCGACGTGCCGCGCTGGAAGGAGTGCGAGGTGACCGAGGTGTCACTGGACTACCTGCGCCGGCACGCGCACGAGTCCCGCTACCCGGACCAGGACGCGCTCAACTTCGCGGTGCACGGCAACTGGCTGCGACTGTCGCACCGGTGGAACGACCTGATGGCCTGGCGGCGGGAGCCGGCGTTCGGCGGCAAGCTCACCGACTCGGCCATCATCCACACCGCCGGCCCGGTCAAGCCCTGGCAGCCCGCCTTCCCGCAGGGCGCTCGGCGGGACCTCTACTGGCAGCACCGCCGGCGCAGTGGCGGCGGCCTCGGCTCGACGCTGCGCCGCTGATCGTCAGACCGACCGCAGCGGCCCCGCCACCGTCGTCGGTGTCGGGGCCGCTGCTCATCGTCGGACAGCTACGGGCCCGGCACCGCCCAGCGCAGTCCGGCCGGGTCGCGGAACACCACTCCGAACGGCGGGCCGCTGTTCGTCGGTTCGAGCGTCGCGCCGGCGGCCAGTGCCCGCTGCACCAGCAGGTTCGGATCGGCCGGGGTGAGCGGCAGCGGGACCGCCGGGCTTCCCGGCCCGGCCGGTCGGTCGGACCACTCGCTCACCGTCAGCCGGTGACCGCCGACCACCAACTCGGCGTGCAGGACGCGGCCGTCCAGCAGGCACTCCCGCTGCACCGGCACCGCCTCGAAGACCTCCGCGTAGAACGCGGTCACCGTGGCCACGTCGGTCACCGTCAGGTGCGCTCCGTTGCGCGGATCCCCGACGTCCATCGCGCTACCGCCTCTCGTTCACTCGGCGATACGGGTCCGGCCGGTCCAGCGGAACACCGCCGGCGAGCCGTCGATGGCTAAGGCGGCATCCCGCTCGAAGTGCTCGTAGCCCCCGTAGTGCCGGACCTTGATCTTGGATTCCACCGGGGACACCCGGTGGCTGCGCAGCTCTGCCGGCAGCGTCGCCGGCCCACCCTCCAGCACCGCCTCGACGATGCCGGTGGCGTCCGCGCCTATCTGGTGGGCCGTCATCGGCCAGGCGGTCCGGTCGTCAGCGTTGACGAAGGACGACGCCGTCCGGACGGCCGGGGCGGGATCGGAAGAAGCTGTCATGGCACGACCTCCGTCGCTCGTACGTTCCGCCTCGCCGTGCGCGCGGCAACCGTGCCGCACGCAGGTGCCGGGCAGGTCGCCGCCGATCTCCACCGGGTGGCGGGAAGGCGGCCTCCCGTGCGGTACGAACGTAATCCCGCTCACACTTCGGAAGAACCCTTAGCCGCCCCCTACCGGCGCGGCCACGGGCCCTACTCCCAGCGGAACAGGCGGGTGGCGAGCAGGCAGCCCAGGACCGCGGTGCCGGCCAGCACCAGCAGCTGCGACACGGACGGATCCCGCCCGGCCCAGGCCGCCGAGATGGTGTCCACGGTGGCGCCGAGCGGCGAGTATTCGCCGATCCGGGCCAGCACCGTGGGCATCTGGTCGCGTGGCAGCCAGGCCCCGGCCAGGAACAGCAGCGGGAAGAACAGCGTCGGCCCGATGGACTGCGCCGCTCGCGCCGACGGCGCGAGCGCGGCGATCAGCAGGCCGATCGCGAACAGGCAGGCCACGCCGAGCAGGAAGGCCAGCACGAAACCGGGCAGGTTGGCCGGCGCCGGCTGGTCCAGCAGCAGGCGTACGCCGATCGCGGTGACCACCGCGCCCGCCACGCCCATGGCCAGGTTGACCACCACCTGGGCGACGAGCAGCAGCGCCGGGCTGACCGGGGTGGTGGCGAGCCGCCGCAGCACCCTCCGCTCCCGGTAGATGCCCAGCGCCATCGGAAGCGTGAAGAGCGCGAGCATCCCGATCGTGAGCGAGAGCGCGATCGAGGGCAGGAAGGTCAGCTCGCCGTGCTGGCCGGTAGTCGCCTCCTGGCCGCCGCCGCGCTGCGGCAGCCCGAACACCAGCATGAGGCCGAGCGGCAACGCGAAGACAAAGAACAGCGAGACCGGCTCGCGCAGGAACAGCTTCGCCTCGACGGCGACGAGCTTGGACAGGGCGTTCACGAGGACCTTCCGTCGAGCGCCGGCGGCGTGCCGGGGTGGCCGGTGAGAGAGACGAAGGCGTCGTCCAACGTGGGCTGGTCGACCCGGAGGCCGGAGTAGCGGATCTTCCGCTCGGTCAGCGCCGACAGCACCGCCTGCAACACCTCCTCCGGACCGGTGACGGTGACCTCGTCGCCGTCCCGGCGGACCGAGGTGACCTCGGGCAGGGCGGAGAGCACGGTGTCGTCCACCTCGTCGAGCGGGCGGAAGTGCACCCGGTGCTCGGCGTCCACCCGGGACATCAGGCCGGCCGGGGTGTCGATGGCGACGACCCGGCCGGCGTCGATCAGGGCGAGCCGGTCGCAGAGCCGCTCCGCCTCGGCCATGAAGTGGGTGACCAGCACCACCGTCACGCCCCGGTCGCGGATCCGCTCGACCAGATCCCAGGTGTCGCGCCGGCCCTTCGGGTCCAGCCCGGTGGTCAGCTCGTCGAGGATGGCGATCTCGGGGCGACCGACCAGCGCCAGCGCCACCGAGAGGCGCTGCTTCTGACCGCCGGAGAGCTTGTGGAAGGCGGTGTTGCGCTGCTCGGCCAGGCCCAGGTCGGCGAGCAGCTCGTCGATGTCGGCGCGGTTGCGGTAGAAGGACCGGTAGAGGTCCAGCGCCTCGCGTACCCGCAGCTTGTCGGGGAGCTGGCTCTCCTGGAGCTGGGCGCCGACCCGCTGGCGCACCTCGGTGCGGTCGCGCACCGGGTCCAGGCCGAGCACCCTGACGGTGCCGCCGTCGGCGCGGCGCAGGCCCTGCACGCACTCCACCGTGGTGGTCTTGCCGGCGCCGTTGCGGCCCAGCACGCCGAAGATCTCGCCCTGCTCCACGGTGAACGAGACGTCGTCGACGGCCACCTTGTCGCCGTACCTCTTGTGCAGGTGTTCGACTTCGATGACCGGCATCTGGCGGGGTCCTCCGTCACGTACGGTTGCCGCCGGTCCCTTGGGGTGTCGCGGCGTCGGGTGCGGGAATCGGGACGGCCCGCGCGGGCCGTCCCGACCATCATCCGGGCAACCGAGGGCGGGTTCAACCCATCGGCCGATGAATCGGGGGTGTCGGCCGGTGGCCAGGGGTGTCGGCCGGTCACCCGGCGTGTCGGCCACCGCCGGGCCTCGCGCGCAGCGGCGCAGGGGTGGCCGCCCCCGGACGATCCGGTTACGGTCGGGGCGTCCGCCGACGGCGACGAACCGCGAGAGGGGCGCCCGTGCCGCTGCTGAGCTGGCTCGACGGATCCACCGACGAACGTCCGGACGCGGTCCGCGTCGACGACCGGTCGCTGTCCTGGGTGGAGCTGCGCCGGGCGGCCGCCGCGGTCGCCGACGACCTGCACGGGGTACGCCGCGTCGCCGTGCCCGCGACGGCGAGCCTGGAGACCGTGGTGGGTGTGGTCGGCGGGCTGCTGGCCGGCGCGGCGGTGGTGCCGGTGCCGCCGGACGCCGGGCCGGTGGAGCGCGACCACGTGCTGCGCGACTCGGGGGCCGAGGTGGTGGTGGCGCCGCCCGGCGCGCCGCCCCTGGACGGGCCGGTCGCACCGCCGATCGTCCCGGTGGACCTGGCCCGGCGCTCGGACACCCGGCATCCCGAGCCGGACGCGACGGCCACCGCGCTGATCCTCTACACCAGCGGCACCACGGGAGCGCCGAAGGGCGCGGTGCTGTCCCGGCGCGCGGTCGCCGCCTGCCTGGACGGGCTCGCCGACGCCTGGGCCTGGACGCCGGACGACCTGCTGGCGCACGGGCTGCCGCTGTTCCACGTGCACGGTCTGGTGCTCGGCGTGCTCGGCCCGCTGCGAATCGGCAGTCGCCTGCACCACGTCGGCCGCCCCAGCCCCGACCGGTACGCGGCCGCGGCCGGCTCGCTCTACTTCGGCGTACCCACCATCTGGTCGCGAATCGCCGCGGCGCCGGCGGCGCGGGCACTGAGCGGCGCCCGGCTGCTGGTCTCCGGCAGCGCCGCACTCCCGGAACCGGTCTTCACCGCGCTCGCCGAGCTGACCGGCCACCGCCCGATCGAGCGGTACGGCATGACCGAGACGCTGATCACGGTGAGCGCCCGGGCGGACGGGCCCCGGCGGCCGGGCACGGTGGGGGTGCCGCTGCCCGGCGTGCACTCCCGGGTGGTCGACGAGCGAGGCGCACCGCTGCCCACCGACGGCGCGGCCATGGGCGAGCTCCAGGTGCGCGGCACCACGCTCTTCGACGGCTACCTCAACCGGCCGGACGCCGACGCGGCGGCCCGGACCTCGGACGGCTGGTTCCGCACCGGCGACGTGGCCACGGTCGGCCCGGACGGCGGGCACCGGATCGTCGGCCGGGCCGCCACCGACCTGATCAAGAGCGGCGGCTACCGGATCGGTGCCGGCGAGGTGGAGGACGCGCTGCTGGCCCACCCCGGGGTCCGGGAGGCGGCGGTGGTCGGCACCCCCCACCCCGACCTGGGTCAGCAGGTCACCGCGTACGTGGTCGGCGACGGGTTGGCCGAGGCCGAGCTGATCGACTTCGTGGCCCGCCAGCTGTCCGTGCACAAGCGACCCCGGCAGGTGCGGCTGGTGGACGCGCTGCCCCGCAACGCCATGGGCAAGGTGCAGAAGAACCGGCTGACCGAGGGGTGACGGCCGGTCAGGCGGGCGGCGCCGGGACCGTGACGGCGGTGAGCACGAGCCCTCGGTCGACCAGGAAACGGCCATCGAAGGCGGTCAGCTCCGTCCCGCCGAGCCGCGGCCCGGGCACCAGCAGCCGGGCGCGGAACGTGCCGGCCGGGTCGAACACGATGTCCGCCTCGGCGAAGTCGAGCCAGCGCCCGGTCAACGGAAACCAGGCCTTGTAGACCGACTCCTTCGCGCTGAACAGCAACCGGTCCCAGCAGACGTCGGGGCGGTCGGCGAGCAGCGCGGCGGTGCGGGTGCGCTCGGCCGGCAGCGCGATCGCGTCCAGCACCCCGTCGGGCAGCGGCGCCAGCGGCTCGGCGTCCACCCCGACGCTGCCGATGGCCGTGGCCCGGGCCAGGACGGCGCCGCGGTAGCCGTCGCAGTGGGTCATGCTGCCGACGATCCCGGCCGGCCAGCCCGGGGCGCCCCGGACGCCGGGCAGGATGGCCACCGGGGGCAGGCCCAGCCGGGCCAGCGCCCGCCGGGCGCAGTGCCGGACGGTGGTGAACTCCCGCCGGCGTTTCGCCACCGCGTTGGCGATGATCCGTTCCTCGGCGGGGTGCGGGCGAAGCCCGTCGGGGTCGGTGAAGCACTCCTCCACCACCACTGCCGACGGCAGGATCCGTTCGATCACACGGGGGATGCTAGGCGGTGCGGCCCGCCATGTCCGCCCGCGGTCCGACGTCAGGGGTCGGCTACGGGCAGGTGTCCGCTGAGGCGGATCAGCAGCGACTTGCGGACCCGTCCCTGGGCGCTGCGCGGTAGCTCGTCGACGAAGTGCACCCGACGGGGACGGGCCGCCGCCGAGAGCCGCCGGCCGACGTGGTCGATGAGCGTCTGCGCGGTGAGCCCGGCCGCCGCGACGACGTACGCGACGACCTGCTCGCCGAGCCTGCGGTGCGGCGCGCCGACCACCGCCGCGTCGTGCACCCCGGGATGGGTGAGCAGCACCTCCTCGACCTGGCGGGCCGGCACCGAACGCCCCCCGCAGCGCACCACGTCGGTGCCGGCCGGACCGAGGATCCGGTGGCCGCCGGTCGGCTCGACCGTGGCCAGGTCGCCGGTGGGGTGCCAGCCGTCGGCGGGCGGCGCGGCACCGGGCCGGTCGACGTATCCGCTGAACATCGTCGGGCTCCGGATGCTCAACTCGCCGACAGAGTCGCCGTCGGCGGCCACCGGACGGCCGTCGTGACCCAGCACCCGGGTATGCACGCCGGGCAGCGCGGTGCCGGGCGCCCCGGCCGGCCCGGTGAGCACGACCAGCGTCTCCGTGGTGCCGTACCCCTCCACCGGGTGGTGCGAGGTCAGCAACCGCAACCGCTCCCCTATCGCGGGCGCCAGCGGGGCGTCACCGGAGACCAGCATGCGCGCCCCGGACAGCGTTCGGGCCCGGGGCGCGTCCCGGGCGATGCGGGCCCACTGCCGGGGCAGCGCCAGATAGATGGTGCCGGCCGGACCGGCGGTGGCGTGGCGGTCGAGGTGGACGAACCGGCTGCCCACCCGCAGCGCGCCGAGGAGGCCGACCACCAGCCCGTACGCCCGGAACAGCGGCGCGCCCTGGACGAGTACGTCCTCGTCGCTCCACCGCCAGGCGGCGGCGAGCAGGTCCAGGTCGGCCGCGATGGCCCGGTGCGAGATGCGGACGCCTCGTGAGGGCCCGCCCACGCCACCGGTGTAGAGGATCACCGCATCGCTGCCGGGCGACGGCTCGGGGTGCGTGGCCCAGGACCGCTCCCGCACGTCGACCGGGACGATCGGCAGGGCGGCGCCGCCGGTTGCGCGCCCGAGCAGCACGTCGGCCCGGGACTCGCGCAGGATCCGGTGTCGCTCGGCCGCCTCGGCGCCGGGTGGAATCGGCACCAGCGGCACACCGGCGTGGACGGCGCCGACGATCCCGACCATGGTCTCCAGGCTCGGCGCGGCGTCGACCGCGACCGCCCGGGCGCCGTGGATCCGGCCGGCGACCGCGTTCGCGCAGCCCAGCAGCGCCTCGGCGGAGAGGGTCCGGCCGGCGACCCGAAGCGCGTCGGAGCGGTCCGCCCAGGGTCCCCGCAGCCCGGGCAGAAGCGTCATCGCACCGGGCCCCGATGCCGCGGCGGTGGTTGGCAGATCACGCGCAAACCCTTCACGTCCCGGGCACGCGGCCCGTGGCCGATCTCCCCGTCGGTGTGGCGGATTGTCGTCCGTCGGCTGCGGAGGACAGTCCGAAATTAGGCGGCCGTACGGCGTCAGACAACCCCTAGCATCCGGCCCGACGAGCCGGCGGTCACCGCCGTCGCCGGGCGCGGGCGCGGCCGGATCAGCAGGTAGGGCCGACGGACAAGAGGGTCTTAATGGTTGTTCGCGCTGGTCGTCGAACCATCGAAAGACACACTGCGGACCTGGGTGGAATTGCCGTTGGAATCGCTCTCCTTCCGAATGAAAGACATCTTTGAGCACTCACGATAGCGACATGAAAATGGTTCGGGGGCGGCTGCCCGGGTGCGGGTTCCGTTCTGGCCGACGCTCCGGGAACCGGCTTGTGCCATGAATTCCTTGTTTAACAACAAGTTGCAGCAAAGGGCTTCCAGACGGACCGAAACGGGCAAGTTGGGCGAGAGGAAGGTGGCTCGGCGGCCGCCGGAAACGTCGTGCCGACAATCGGTCGACGCTGGCGGCGGGTGGCTCGTGCACGCAGATCGCAACCACTGGCGGAACGCCCTGTCACCGAGGCCGACGCCCCCTCCGCACCCGGCACCGGCCGATCGGCGTCACGGTGCGGATCGGCTGGATCACTTTCCGCTGTTGTGACTCTCTCCGCGGGCGGATCACACGCCTCCGGGCGAGGCCATGTTTGCCCATCCTTTACATCCCTCGACTTGCCGCCCAATTGCCGGGCTGACATACTCCACTCCATGAATCGGGATCGATAGAGGCGGAGGGCGCCGATCCGCCGGAATGCGGGAACGCAGGCCGGGGTGGTTTCGGCGTATTCAGACCAGGTGTGACGTTCGATGAATCGCGCACGTCGTACCATCGTTTTCGGTATCCGCCAACCGGAATGGGTCAAGAATTTGTGGGCCTCTGACTGCAAGGGGTGTCGCCGGAGACCACGGAGGACCGTCGGCCCGCAGGCCGCCGCCGGGCGGAGGTCCGCCCGATGACGATGGCCGAACGGGACCGGCAGCTCGACGTCCTGACCGATCGGCTCGCCGGTCTGCTCCAGCCGGGCGAACACCCCGTCGCGTCCGGTCCGATCACGCTGATCACCGGGCCGGTCGGGGCCGGCAAGACCACCCTGCTGCAGTCCTTCGCCCGTCGTTGCGCCGACGCGGGAGTCTCCTTCCTCAGCGCCAGCGCCTCCCGCAGCGAACGCACGGTGCCGCTGGAGGTCGTCCGTCAGCTCATCCGCCGAGCCGCGGTGGCCGACGCCGACCGCGACCGGATCAGCCGGACACTGGACCGCGCCGTGCTGCACTGGGCCGAGTCCGCCGACGAGGAGGCGCTCGCCCCGCTCACCGCCGCCATCGGCGGTGAGCTGCTGGAACTGGCGACGCAGGCGCACACCGTGGTCGCCGTCGACGACGTCCAGCACGCCGATGCGCCGTCGCTGCGCTGCCTCGACCACCTGGCCCGGCGGGTCACCGGCCTGCCGGTGCTGATCCTGCTGACCGAGGCGCCCCGTACCCGACCCTGGCACCCCACCGCGTACGCCGAGCTGCTCCAGCCGGCCCGGCTGGACCGGGTGCGGCTGCCCCTGCTCTCGCCCGACGGGACCCACCGGGTCCTGGCCGACCGGCTGGGCGCACCGGTGGCGCGGCGCCTCGCCGACGAGGCGTACCGGATCAGTGGCGGCAATCCCCTGCTGGTGCACGCCCTGGCCGACGACCATGCGGCCGGGGCCGCCGCGTTGACGCCCGGTGAGGCGTTCCGGGAGGCGGTGCTGAGCTGCCTCTACCGGTGCGAGCACCTGGTGCTGAAGACCGCCCGCGCGCTCGCGGTGACCGAGGAACCGCTGCACGGCCCGCTCCTGCCCCACCTGGTGGACCTTCCCTCCGGGCTGAACCTGCACGCGGTCGACGCCGCCACCAGCGCCGGCCTGGTCACGGCCGACGGGCTCCGGCACCCCGCGGTGCGCCGGGCGGTCCTCGACGGGATGACCGGAGAGGAACGCGCCCGGCTGCACCGGACCACCGCCGAACTGCTGCACGACGACGGCGCCCCACCGTCGCGGCTCGCCCCGCACCTGCTGACCACCGACGAGCTGACCGAGCCGTGGATGCCGCAGGCCCTGCTCGACGCGGGCGAGCAGGCACTGGCCGACGGCGACCTGGACACCGGGCGGCGCTACCTGCGCCGCGCCAACCGGGACTGCGACGACGACTGCCTGCGGGCCCGGATCCGCTCCGCCCTGGCCCGGGCCGAATGGCGGCTGGACCCGCAGGGCGCCGTCCCCCACCTGCTCGGTGTCGCCACGGCGGTCCGTGCCGGGCACCTGAGCACCCGACAGGCCGTCGGCCCGATCCAGTACCTGCTCTGGCACGGCCAGATCGGCCGGGCGGTCGAGCTCATCCGTCATCTCGGCGAGCGTCCGGACACCGTGGACGCGCACTCGGCCGCCGACCTGATCATCATCAGGGGCTGGATGTCCACGCTCTACCCCGGGGTCCCGCTCGACGGCCCCACACCGGCGGGCGCGACCCGTGATCCACTCGCGCTGGCCCGGATCAAGCACCGGCTACGCGGCGTTCTCCTGCTCGGCACCGTGTTGGAGCGCGGCGACCTGGGCGCGCTCGAGGACGCCGAGCGGACGCTCGGGACCCTCGGGCTGGAGGACGAGACGAGCATGTGGAACGTCGTGTGCACGGTGCTCGCCATGATCTACGCCGACCGGCTGGACCTGGCCGGCGAGTGGTGCGACCGACTGGACAGCATCGCCTCCGCCCGGGGGCATCGCACGCCGCGGGCCCTGCTCGCCGCGGTCGCCGCCGCCGTGGCCGGTCGGCGCGGCGACCTCCGCCAGGCACGGGACCTGGCCGAGTCGGCGCTCAACCGGTTGTCGCCGAAGGCCTGGGGCGTGGTCATCGGCGCGCCGCTGGCCGTACGGCTGCGGACGCTGACCTGTCTGGAGGAGTGGGAGGAGGCGGCGGCCTGCCTGCGTACGCCGGTGCCGCCGGCACTGTTCGAGACGCCGTTCGGTCTGCACTACCTGCACGCCCGGGGGTTGCACGCGCTCGCGGCGGGCAGTCCCGAGGCGGCCCTGGCCGACTTCCAGCTCTGCGGGCAGCTGATGACCTCCTGGCGGTTGGACGTGGCGCCGCTGGTCCCCTGGCGCACCGAGTCGGCGCGGGCGCTGCTGCGGATGGGCCGCCGGCAGCCGGCCGAGAAGGCGCTCCGGGAAGAGTTGGACCGGCTCCGCCCGACCGATCTGCGCTACCGCGGCGCCGCGCTGCGGGTGCTCGGCACCGTGCACGAGGGCGCCGAGCGGATCCGGCACCTGTGCCACGCGGTGCGGCTGCTGCGCCAGTGCGACGACCGGGTCGAGCTGGCCCGCGCGCTCGGCGACCTCAGTCAGGCCCAGCAGGAAAGCGGCGACCTGCGCCAGGCGCGCGGCACCGCCCGGGCCGCGCGGGACCTCGCCGACCAGTGCGGGGTCCCGGTGCTGCGACCGGCGGCCGGCACCGGCCGGAGCACCGCACCCGGTCCCGCCGCCGAGCCGGGGGTCCTGCTCACCGGCCTGAGCGACGCCGAATCGCGGGTCGCCGCGCTGGCCGCGCAGGGGCACACCAACCGGGAGATCGCCGAGCGGATGTTCCTCACCGTCAGTGCCATCGAGCAGCGGCTGACCCGGATCTACCGCAAACTCGACGTCAACTCGCGCAGCGAACTGGCCGCCCGGCTCCGCGTCGACCACTGAGGACGGCCGATCGGCCGCCCCGTCCCACCCGGACGGCCCACGCCGTCCGGCCGTCCGGCGTGCGGCTACCGGCGCACCGGGATCCGATCCACTCGATCGACTGCCATCGACCATCCATCATGGTGAAACCTGCCCGTCATCCGACCGGACGAGGCACCCCTTCCGGTCAGCGGGACAACCCCTAACGGCTCGTCGGCACCGCAGGTTTAGCGCCGAAACGGTGGGGTCCCAGGACCGTTGTCGCTCACCGGAGCCGGTGCCAGACTCGCCTTCAGCCGGAACGTTTCGTCCGACGACGCGCTCCGGTGGGGAGGATTCCAGGGTCCACCCGGCCGGCGGCCCAGTGTGCACCACCCCTGTTCCGCGGCAGCGGCGGGTGTGGTGAGGGCCGCCGACGGCACCGGGTGGAGCGGCGTTCCGGCGGCGGTGATTCCGGCGTGCCGCGGACGAGAAGGGCTGACAGGACACGTGCTGGTACAGCGAGAGGAACAGCTCAACCTGCTGCGCGAGACCTTCCGCGGCTGCGAACGGCAGCGCAGGGGACACGTCTCACTCGTCACCGGCGCGGTGGGCAGCGGCAAGACGAGCGTGCTGGAGTCGTTCGGCGACTGGGCCGCCACCGCCGGCGGCCGGGTGGTCAGCGCGGCCGGGTCGCGGGCCGAGCGCGGGTTGCACCTAGGGGTGCTGGGCCAGCTCCTGCAGGGGGCGCGGCTCTCCCCGGACGTGGGGGCACGGGTGGACCGCCTGCTGCGAGACTGCCCGGCGTCCCCGCCGGAGCCCGGGCAGGACACCGCCGACAGGCCCGTCGACGACGACCGGGTCTGGGCGCCGGTGCTGCACGGCCTGTTCAGCACGCTGCTCGACCTGGCCGAGTCGGGGCCGCTCGTGCTGGCCGTCGACGACGTGCACCACGCCGACCCGGCATCGCTGCACTGCCTGCTCTACGTCGCCCGCCGGCTGCGGCACACCCCGATCATGGTGGTGCTCACCGAGGCGCGCACGCCCCGCCCGTCGCACCCCCACTTCCGGGCTGAGCTGTTCAGCCAGCCCCACTTCACCCGGATCACCCTCCCGCCACTGACCGTCGAGGCGATCGCCCGGCTGGTCGACGACGACGTGCAGCCGGCGGCCCGGGAGACGGCCGAGCGCTGCCTGCGGATGACCGGCGGCAACCCGCTGCTCACCCGCGCCCTGATCGAGGAACGGCCGCGGCCGGAGCCGGACGACGAATCCGCCACGGACGCGGTTTCCGGCGACGCGTTCGACCAGGCCGTGCTCGGCTGCCTGTACCGGCACGAGCCGGGGGTGCGCCGGGTGGCGCAGGCGATGGCCGTGCTGGATCGCCCGGGCGGCCAGGCGGACCTGCTCGGTCACCTGCTCGACGTGGTGCCGGAGTCCGTCACGCCGATGGTCCAGGTGCTGCGCACCACCGGCCTGCTCGACCAGGACCGGCTGCGCCACCCCCGGATCCGGCGCTCCATCCTGGGCGACATGTCCGTCGACGAGCGACGCGGTCTGCACCAGCGCGCCGCCGAGGTGCTGCACGAGCACGGCGTCGAGCCGGGCAACGTGGCCGAGCACCTGGTCGCGGCCGGCTGGGCGGAGGCCGGCTGGACCGTACCGGTGCTGCACGACGCCGCCGCGCAGGCCCTCGCCGCCGGCCGGCCCGACGTGGCCGCCGGCTGCCTGCGCCTGGTCGGCCGGGCCGAGATGGACGACGAGCAGCGGATCACCAGCACCGCGATGCAGGTCAGGGCGCGCTGGCAGCTCAACCCGCTGGCGGTCAACGGCCAGCTCGACCAGCTGGTCGGGGCCGCCCGGGCCGACGGCTGGCCCACCGGCGCCGCCCTGTCCGCCGTGCCGTACCTGCTGTGGCAGGGGCGGCTCGAGGAGGCCGACGAGGCGATCGCGGGGTGCGCCGGCGACGACGAGCAGGCCCACTCGGCCGCCGCCGGACGCCAGCGGGCGATGCACCTGCTGCGGGGACTCTCCCACCCGGACCATCTGGCCGCCGTACGCGAGGCGGCCGGCACACCGCGGACGGCGCTGCTGACCGGGAGCTCCTCGTCCGCACAGGCGCTCGCCCTCGTCGGCGCGGCGCTGACCCCTACCGGTGACCACGACCCGGTCGCCGGCGCCGAACAACTGCTGAACCGCCACCACGGGGACGACGGCATGCTCCCGCTGCTGGCCGCGCCGCTGCTGGCGCTGCTCTGGGCCGGCCGCGCGGACCGGGTGGCCGCCTGGTCGGCGGCGTTGCTGGACCGACCGGCCGTGCGGCACGCCCCGCTCTGGCGGGCGGTGCTGCGGGCGCTGCGCGCCGAGGCGGCGCTGCGCCTGGGTGACCTGACCCTGGCCGACCAGCAGGCCCGCGCCGCCCTGGACGATCTGCCGGTGGCCGCCTGGGGGGTCGCCGCGGCAGGCCCGCTGGCCACGCTGATCGCCTGCGCCACCGAGTCCGGGCGGCACACCGAGGCCGACCGCTGGCTGGCGCAGAGCGTGCCGGCCGGCACCTTCCGCACCCCGCTCGGCCTGCACTACCTGGCCGCCCGGGCCCGTCACCACCTGGCGCTCGGCAGGGCCCACGCGGCCACCACCGACCTGCGTCAATGCGCCGAGTTGATGCGCGCCTGGGGCGTGGACGTGGCCGGGCTGGTGCCCTGGCGGCTGGAGCTGGCCCGGGTGCAACTGGCCGTGGGCAACAAGCCGCACGCCACCCAGCTGCTGCAGGAGCAGCTGCGGGCGCCGCACGGGGTGGACGCCCGCACCCGGGGCCGGGCGCTGCGGCTGCTGGCCGGCACCACCGCGCCGGACCACCGGCGCAAGCTGCTCAGCGAGGCGGTGAACCTGCTGCAGGGCTGCGGCGACCGGCTGGAGCTGGTCCGCGCGCTCGGCGACACCGGACAGACGTTGCAGCGGGCGGGCGACTCGGCACAGGCGCGGTTGCTGGTCCGTCGGGCGTACCAGCTGGCCCAGGACTGCGGCGCGTCGGTGCTGGCCCAGCGGCTGGTCCGGCGGGAGCCCGGCAGCGTCCCCGCGGGCCCGCCGACCGACCCGCCGGAGCCGGAGGACGGGCTCAGCGAGGCCGAACGCCGGGTGGCGGCGCTCGCCGCGCAGGGCCACACCAACCGGCAGATCTCCAGCAAGCTGTTCATCACGGTGAGCACCGTGGAGCAGCACCTGACCCGGGTCTACCGCAAGCTCGACGTCAAGCGCCGCTCGGACCTGCCCGGCCGGCTGCTGGCCTTCGCCGAGCCGCTGGCCGAGGAGATCCAGACCGCGTCGGCCTGAGCACGACGCGCAACGGCGGGGCCCCGCTCGACCCGGACGTCGAGCGGGGCCCCGCCGTTGCCGGAAGCGTCGAGCGGGGCGCCGACCTACCGGCTCAGCACCAGGTCGGCGGCGGCCTGCACCCCACCGGCCCGGTGCAGGCAGTCGCGCCAGCGGGCGGCCCGGTCGGCGAAGGCCGGCTCGGCGAGCAGCCGGCCCAGCTTGCCGACGATGTCGTCGACGTCGAGCGGGTCCTCGTGCTCGACGGCCAGCGCCAACCCGGCGTCGACCACCCGCACGGCCCCGTCGTAGCAGTCGAACCAGAACGGCATCACCAACTGCGGCACCCCGAACCAGGCCGCCTCGTGGATCGCGTTGGCGGCGGCGTGGTTGAAGAAGACCCGTACGTGCGGGTGCGCCAGCACCTCCACCTGCGAGGGCAGCCACGCCTCGACGCGCAGGTTGGCCGGCATCTCGCCGGCCGGCGGCAGCAGCTCGTGCCGAGCGGCGGGCAGCTTCCACAGCACCTGGTGCTCCGGGCCGAGCCGGGCCGCCATCTCGACCAGCGCGGCCACCTGGGCGGCGCTCGGGCGCATGATGGTGCCGAACCCGACGTAGACCACCGACTCGTGGGCGTCGAGCCAGGCGCGCAGCTCGGCGCCGTCCGGGCTGGGCACGATCTCCCGGGGCACCATCGAACCCACCGTGCGCAGGTGCGCCGGCGCGGTGTCGAACGGGTACTCCAGCCCGAACACCGTGTAGGCGAGCAGCGCCTCCGCCGCCTCGGCGTACTGGGAGGGGCGCAGCTCGACGTTGCTGATCCCGGCCGCCGCGCGCCGCTCGGCGGCGGCGGTGCCGCGCGCGAGCCGCTCCGGCTCGGTCAGCGTGGCCAGCAGCGCCGCGCGGTAGCGGTCGTTCGCCGCCCGTTGGCTCGGGTTCATCGCCAGCGGCAGCCCGGACAATGCCATCGGGTACGCCGGCGGCAGGCTGTCCTGGAGGAAGTTCGACGGCGGCACCGTGACGCTGATGACGAACGGCACCCCGCGGGTGGTCGCCGCGTCCAGGCCGAACGAGGCGAACGAGTCCACCACCGCCCGCGCCGGGCGTACCTCGTCGATCACCGCCAGGCAGCGTTCGTAAAGCTCGTGCAGGTGGTCGAAGTCGGTGGACGCGTCGACGTAGCTGGCGAAGTTGACCACCCGCGAGCCGGTGGACATGCGGCGATGCGTCTCGTCGTCCCAGTGCTCCGGGCGGACCTCCACCCGGGGCGGTCCGAGCGAGACGAAGCGCACGTCACCGCCGCCGGGCAGCGCCTCGATCTCGGCCCGGCGCTCGTCGGTGCAGGCGAACCGGACCGGCCGGGCGGCCCGGAGCTTCAGCTCACCGGCCAGGGTCAGCAGCGGGTTGAACAACCCCGCGCTGCCGGAGCTGACCAGCAGCAGCGGGGCGTCGTCGGGGTTCATCGCGGCCGGCCCCTAGTCCATCGCCCGGCGCATGAAGCCGCGGATGCCGACGGCGGTGAAGACCACGAACACCCCGGCGAGCACGACCAGGTCCAGCCAGAGCGGCACCGACTCGACGCCGGGCGGCGCGACGAGCGACCGGGTGGCCTCGCTTACGTAGGTGAGCGGGTTGAGCGCGCAGACCACCTGGAACCAGGGCAGCGAGTCCAGCGCGCGCAGCGGGAACTGGGTGGCACCGGTGAACATCAGCGGCGTCAACGTGACCGTGAACATGATCTGGATCCGGTGCGGCGGGACCAGGGTGCCGAAGGTCAGGCCCATGGCGGCGCCGACCAGCGCGCCGGCCGCCAGCACGCCCGCCACCGGCAGCAACGTGGACAGCGGCCAGGTGACGCCGAGGATCAGCATGCCGACCGGAATGAGCACCAGGCCGGCCACCAGGCCGCGGATCGCCCCGAAGACGATCTTCTCGAACGCGACCAGCGGGATGGCCATCGGCGACAGCAACCGGTCCTCGATCTCCCGGGTGAAGGAGAAGTCCATCACCATCGGCAGCGCGGTGTTCTCCAGGCCGATCAGGAACGCGTTGAGCGCGATGATGCCGGGCAGCAGCACGTTGGCGAAGTCGGCGCTGGCGTACCCCAGGTCGGTGAGCACCTTCCCGAAGATCAACAGCATGAACAGCGGCTGGAGGAAGACCTGGGCGAGGAACGCACCCACCTCCCGGCTGGTGACGAACATGTCCCGCCAGAGCACCGCTCGGAACGTGGTGAGCTGGTCGCGCAGGCGTACCGGTGGGGGTGCGGCGACGGCCGGCGTGGCCGGCGCGGCGGGGGCGGTGACGGTCACCGAAGTTCCCTTCCGGTCAGGTGGATGAAGACGTCCTCCAGGCTGGGCTGGCCGACGCTGAGATCGCGGACCTCGCAGCCGAGGTCGGTGAGGACCTTCAACGCCATCGGCACGGCGTTGGCCGGGGCGCCGCCGGTGTAGACCCGGAACGACAGCGGCGCGTCCGGGTCGACGGGGGCGTCCGGCACCGGCATCGGGGGCATGCCGGGGAACATCGGCAGCTCCGCCGCGCCGCCCGCGCGCAGCCGTTCGACCCGTTCCACGTCCGGCACGTCGGCGAGCGCGGTCTGCACCGCCTCCACCGGGGCGCCGGGCGCGACCACCAGGGTCAGCGTGCTGCTGCCGGGCAGGGTCCGGGTCAGCGCGGCCGGCGTGTCCAGGGTGAGCAGCTTGCCGTGGTCGACGATGCCGACCCGGTCGCAGAGCTTCTCCGCCTCCTCCATGTCGTGCGTGGTCACCACGACGGTGACCCCGGAGCGCTTCAGGTCGGCGATCCGGTCGTGCACGAACAGTCGGGACTGCGGGTCGAGGCCGGCGGACGGCTCGTCGAGGAAGAGCACCCGGGGCGCGTGCATCAGCGCCCGGGCGATCATGGTGCGCTGCGCCAGGCCGCCGGAGAGGAAGTCGGTGCGCGCCTTGGCGAAGTCCTTCAGGCCCATCTGCTCCAGCAGCTCGTCGGCCCGCCGGACGCGGCGCGCCCGGGACACCCGGTGGTACGCCGAGTGGAACAGCAGGTTCTGCCGGACGGTGAGCGCCCGGTCCAGGTTGACCCGCTGCGGCACCACCGCGAGCAGTTGCCGGGCCACCGCGGGTGCGCGGGACACGTCCGCGCCGCAGACCAGGGCACGGCCCGAGGTGGCCCGCACCCGCGTCGTCAGCACCCCGATCGTCGTGGTCTTGCCGGCGCCGTTCGGCCCCAGCAGACCGAAGACCTCGCCCGCGGCGACCGAGAAGCTCAGTCCGTCCACCGCCGGCGGCATGTCGGGCCGGTACTTCTTGACCAGCCCGTCGACCACCACTGCCTCGTCCACGTCGTCATGCTCCCGTCCTGGGTCCTGGTAAGACAGTTGTCCGCCGCCGCCTTAGGGGGCACTAGGGGCAGCGCAAGGGGCCGCCTCACAGCCCCCGCTCGGCGAGCCACCCGTCGACGGTGGCGGCGAGTTCCGGGCCGCGTTCGCCGACCATGGTGAAGTGGTCACCGGCCGCGTCCCGCGTCTCGTGCGGGTACGGCCACACCGACCGCCATCCGCCGGGTTCCCCGGTCCACTCCCCCAGCGGCTCGCTGGCGCGCACCAGCAGCGTCGGCGCTGCCATCGGCGCGGGACGCCAGTCCAGGAACAGCGGCAGGTAGCCGGCCCACGCGGTGGCCCGGTGGTCGTCCATCGGGGTGTACGCGCTGTCCCGCTCGACCATCCCGTCGAGCAGTTGCGACGTCCAGCCGCCGAGCACCTCGCTGCCGGGCGGGTAGGTGTCCATCAGCACCACCGCGGCCGGCGCCCGGCCGTTCCGGTCCAGCTCGGTGGCGAGCAGGTTGGCCACCATGGCGCCGCCGGAGTGGCCGGCCAGCACGAAGTCGCCGGATCCGACCGCGCGCAGCACGGTGTCCGCGTGCACCCGCAGCAGCGCGTCGAGGTCGGCGGGCAGCTCCTCGCCGACGCCGAAGCCGGGGTTGGGCAGCGCCCACACACCGCGCCGGCCGCGCAGCCCGGCGGCGACGCGGGCGTACTCGTGCGCGCCGGAGAGCAGCGACATGGTGCAGCAGCAGACCACCGGCGTGGCCGGCCCGTCGGCCAGCCGCATGACGGCGGCCGGTCGGGTCAGCTCCTCCGGGGTGCGGAAGCTGGGCCGGAACTGGGCCAGCTTGACCAGCAGCTCGGCGTAGCCGGCCGCGTCGGCGCGCGCCTTGGGCTCGCGGAACAGCCCACCGAGCAGGCCGCCCGCGCCCTCCGGTGACGCCGCGTCGGCGGTCGCGTCGGCGGTCGGCCCGCCGAGGATCGCGCCGAGCAGGTGGCCGGCCAGCGCGACCGGGGTGGGGTGGTCGAAGAGCAGGGTGGCGGACAGCTCGGCGCCGGTCTCCTGGCGCAGCGCGTCGCGCAGCTCCAGCGCGGTGAGCGAGTCGAAGCCCAGCTCCAGGAAGTCCCGGTCCGGCTCGACCGCGCCCGGCCCGGCGTGCCCGAGGACGGTGGCCGCCTGCGCCCGGACCAGGTCCAGCAGGATCCGCTGCCGGTCGGCGGCGGGCACGGCGGCCAGCCGGTCCCGCAGCGCGGTCGCCGGGTCGGAGCCAGTCGCACCGGTCGGGGCGGCCGGTTCGGTCACCGCGTCCGGCACGCCGCGCAGCAGCGGGGCCGGGCGGACCGCGGTGAACGCGGGCACGAACGCCGGCCAGTCGACGTCCGCGACGGCGACCTCGTCGCCGCCGGCGGCGACGGCCCGGTCCAGCGCGTCGAGGGCCATGCCGGGATCCAACGGGCGGATCCCCCGGCGGCGCAACTGCTCCGGGTCGGTGGCCTCGCCGTGCCACGGCGCCCACGCCAGCACCGTGGCCGGCCGGCCCGCGGCCCGGCGGCGGGCGGCCAGGGCGGACAGTCCGGCGCCGGTCGCGGCGGTGACCGCGGCGCCGCCGCTGCCCCAGGTGGCGGCCGTGGAGACGAAGATCAGGAACTGGTCGACCGGGTGGTCGGCGCAGACGGCGTCGAGCCGGGCCACGGCAGCCAGGTGCGCGCCGACGGTGTCGGACAACCGGTCCGGGTCGGCCGCCGCGACCGGCTCGCCGGCCCCGCCGGCGTCGGCCACGTGCAGCACGGTACGCACCGGCGTGCCGGCCGCGGCCAGCCGCGCCAACGCGGCGGCCAGCGCGTCCATGTCGTCCACGACGGTCGCGTCGACACCGCACACGGTGGTCCGTTCGACGCCGTCCACCATGGTTCGCTCGACACCGTCCACCGAGGTCCGCTCGACGCCCTCGCCGGTGGTCCGCTCGACGCCGTCCGGGCCGGCCCGGTCGGTGCCGGCCGGCAGCGGCGGGCCGGCCAGCAGCAGGTGGGTCGCGCCCGCCTCGGCGAGCCGGCGCAGCAGGTGCGGGCGGCGGACCGGGGCGTCACCGTGCACCAGCACCGCGCCACCCGGCCGCCACGGGCGGTCGACGCCGGCCGGCGCGCGTTCCAGCCGGCGGGCGCGCAGGCCGCCGGCGCGGACCGCGAGCTGGTCCTCGACACCGTCCCCGGCCACCACGCGGGCGAGCCGGGCGACGTCGGGGCCGGCCGGTTCGGCGGGCAGGTCCAGCAGGCCGCCCCAGAGCCGGGGGTGTTCCAGCGCCAGCACCCGGCCGAGTCCCCAGACGGTGGCGACCGTCGGGTCGGGCGCCGGGTCGTCGGCATCGACGGCGACCGCGCCCCGGGTGACGCACCACAGCGGCGCGGTCACCCCGGCGTCGGTGAGCGCCCGCACCAGCGCGACGGTGCCGGCGAGGGCGTGCGCCCCGGCGGGCAGCAGCGAGACCACCCGGACCGGGGTGACGGTGTCGAGGCGGTCGCGCAGCGCGCCGGCCGGGTCGACGCCGGACGGCACCGGCACCGGGTCCAGGCCCGCGGCGCGTACCGCGTCGGCGACGGTGTCGAGCAGGTCGCCGGGTGGGCCCACGATCAGGCACGGCCCGGTGGGCGCGGCGCCGGTCGGCGGGTCGACCGGGGTCCAGCCGGTCCGGTAGCGCAGTCCGTCCAGGGTGGCCGCCCGGCGGCGGCGGTCCCGGTAGCCGGTCAGCGCCGGCAGCAGGTCGCCGAGCGGGCCGGCCGCGTCGTCGTCGAGGCCGAGCAGGTCGGCGAGCGCGGCCGGGTCGCCGCCCTCGGCGGTGGACCAGAACTCGCCGTCGGCCGGGTCGGCGGGGCGCGGGGTCAGGTCGAGCCGGATCGGGTCGGGCCAGAACCGCTCGTGCGCGAACGCGTACGTGGGCAGCTCGACCCGGGTCGCGTCGGTGCCGGCGAACAGCGCGGGCCAGCGTACGCCGGCGCCGCGCAGGTCCACGGCGGCGAGCGCGGCGAGCAGGCCGGCCGGTTCGGACAGCTCACGCCGGGCGACCGGCACGAACGCGGCCGGTTCGGCGTCGGGCAGGCACTCGCGGGCCAGCGCGGTCAGCGCGGCGTCCGGGCCCAGGTCCAGGAAGGTGCCGGTCCCGGCGGCGGCGAGCGTGGCCACCGCCGACGAGAACCGCACCGTGTCGCGGACGTGCTCGACCCAGTAGCCCGGGTCGGTGGCCTGCGCGTCGGTGAGCGGCTCGCCGGTGCGGTCGGAGACCAGCGGCACGCTCGGCGGCTGCCAGGTGATCTTCTCGGCGACCACCCGGAACTCGGCCAGCATGTCGTCCATCCGGGCCGAGTGGAACGCGTGGCCGACCCGCAGCCGGCGGGTCCGGCGGCCCTGGGCGGCGAGCCGCTCGCCGGCGGCGAGCACGGCGTCCTCGTCGCCGGAGAGCACCACCGACTCGGGGCCGTTCACCGCGGCCAGCGCCACCCGCGCGTCGAGCAGCGGCGTCACCTCGGCGGCGGACGCGCGGACCGCGAGCATCGCGCCGCCGGCCGGCAGCGCCTGCATGAGCCGGGCCCGGGCGGCCACCAGCGTGGCCGCGTCCGGCAGCGACAGCACGCCGGCGACGTGCGCGGCGGCCAGCTCGCCGACGGAGTGGCCGAGCAGCTGCGCCGGGCGCAGGCCGAGCGCGGTGACCAGCCGGTATGCGGCCACCTGGTAGGCGAAGAGCGCGGGCTGGGTCCACTCGGTGCGGTCCAGCAGCGCCGCTTCGGGGGTGTCCGGCGCGGCGAACGCCACCTCGCGCAGCGGCCGGCTCAGGTGCCTGTCGAGTTCGGCGGCCGCCTCGTCGAACGCGGCGGCGAAGACCGGGAACCGGCGGTGCAGCTCGGCGCCCATGCCGGGCCGCTGGCCGCCCTGCCCGGGAAAGAGGACGGCGAGCTTGCCGGCGGTCCGGGCCACGCCGCGGACCACGCCGGGCGCGGGCCGGTCCTCGGCGACCGCGCGCAGCCCGGCGCGCAGCGCCGCCGGGTCGTCGCCGGTGACCGCGGCCCGGTGCGGCAGCGCCGCCCGCGTGGTGAGCAGCGCGTACGCGACGTCGGCCGGGCGCAGGTCGGGGTGGGCGTCGAGGTGCTCCAGCAGCCGGCGGGCCTGCCCGGCGAGCGCCGGCCCGGAGCGCGCGGAGACCACCCAGGGCGCCGGCGGGGCCTGGCGTCCGGCCGGCGGGGTCGGAGCGTCCTCGGTCTGTTCGATGACGGCGTGGGCGTTGGTGCCGCTGACGCCGAACGCTGAGACGCCGGCCCGGCGCGGGTGACCGGTCGCCGGCCAGGGCCGCGCGTCGGTCAGCAGCTCCACCGCGCCGGCCGTCCAGTCGACGTGCGGGGTGGGCCGGTCGACGTGCAGCGTGGCCGGGAGCCGGCCGTGCCGCATGGCGAGCACCATCTTGATGATCCCGGCGACGCCGGCGGCGGCCTGGGTGTGCCCGATGTTCGACTTGACGGAGCCGAGCAGCAGCGGCGTGGACCGGTCCTGCCCGTACGTGGCCAGCAGCGCCTGCGCCTCGATCGGGTCGCCGAGGGTGGTGCCGGTGCCGTGCGCCTCGACCACGTCGACGTCGGCGGCGCTGAGCCCGGCGTTGGCCAGCGCGGCGCGGATGACCTTCCGCTGGGCGGGGCCGTTGGGCGCGGTGAGGCCGCTGCTGGCGCCGTCCTGGTTGACCGCGGTGCCGCGGACCACGGCGAGCACCGGGTGGCCGTGCCGGCGGGCGTCGGAGAGCCGCTCGACCAGCAGCATGCCGACACCCTCGGACCAGCCGGTGCCGTCGGCGGCGGCGGCGAACGACTTGCACCGCCCGTCGGTGGACAGGCCACGCTGGCGGGAGAATTCCACGAACACGGTGGGGGTGGCCATCACGGACACCCCGCCGGCCAGCGCCAGCGTGCACTCCCCCAGCCGCAGCGCCTGGCAGGCCAGGTGCAGCGCGACAAGCGACGAGGAGCAGGCGGTGTCCACGGTGACCGCCGGGCCCTCCAGGCCCAGCGCGTACGCGATCCGGCCGCTGGCCACCGCGGCGGCGCTGCCGGTGCCGAGGTAACCCTCGACGCCGCCGCCGACACCGGTGAGCAGCGCCGCGTAGTCGCCCTGGCTGCTGGTGGCCGCGTACACGCCGGTCGGCGCGCCGCGCAGCGCGGTGGGGTCGACGCCGGCGGACTCGAACGCCTCCCAGGCGGTCTCCAGCAGCAGACGCTGCTGCGGGTCCATGGCCAGCGCCTCGCGCGGGCTGATGCCGAAGAACGCCGGGTCGAAGTCGCCGGCGTCGGGCAGGAAGCCGCCGTCGCGGACGTAGGAGGTGCCCCGGCTGGCCGGGTCGGTGTCGTAGAGCGCGTCGAGGTCCCAGCCCCGGTCGGCGGGGAACGGCGCCATCGCGTCGCGGCCGGCGTCGACCAGCTCCCAGAGCTGCCCCGGTGAGCGGACGCCGCCGGGGAACCGGCAGCTCATCCCGATGATCGCGACCGGTTCGCTGAGCCGGTCGGTGAGCTGCTGGTTCTGCTGCTTGAGCTTCTGGTTGTCCAGCAGGGACGCGCGCAGCGCGCCCACCACCTCGTCCAGTGAGACGCTCATCGGGCCCTCCCTGCGGCCGGCCGGGTCACGAGTCGGATCCTTCGAGGGCCATCCGGACCAGCCCGGCGACGTCTAGGTCGCGGATCTCGGCGGCCGGCGCGGCCGGCGTCGGCTCCGCGGCCGGCGCGGCGGTGTCCTGGCCGAGGCGCAGCAGCTCATCGAGCAGGCCGGCCTGGCGCAGCCGGTCCAGCGGGATGGCCGCGAGCACCCGCCGGACCGTCTCCTCGTCGGCGGCGCCGGGCGGCTCGGCGCCGCCGGGGAACAGCTCGTCGTCGAGGTACGCGGCCAGCCCGGCCGGGGTCGGGTAGTCGAACACCACGGTGGTGGGCAGCTCCCGCCCGATCGCGGCGGTGAGCAGGTTGCGCAGCTCCACCGCGGTCAGCGAGTCGAACCCGAGGTCGAGGAAGCCCCGCTCCGGCTCGACCGCGTCGACCGAGGGGTGGCCGAGCACCTTCGCCGCGTCGGTGCGCACCAGGTCCAGCAGCGCGTCCCGGCGGTCGTCGGCGGGCAGCGCGCGCAGCTCGGCGAGCCGGTCCCGGCTCTCCGGCCCGGTCGCCGCCGGCTCGGCGGCGGCGGTGGCGAGCGCCCGCACGGCCGGCAGGTCGGCCAGCAGCGGGCTGGGCCGCAGTGAGGTGAACAGCGGGTGGAAGGTGGCCCAGTCGACGTCGGCGACGGTGACGCAGGTGTCGCCGGCGGCGAGCGCGTGCCGCAGCCCGGCCATCGCCGGCCCCGGCGGCAGCACCCGCAGGCCGCGGCGGCGCAGCTGCTCCGGCGCGTCGTCGTCGAACATGCCGGACTCGGTCCACGGCCCCCAGGCCACCGACGTGGCGGGCAGCCCGCGGGCCCGGCGCCGCTCGGCGAGCGCGTCCAGCGCGGCGTTGCCGGCCGCGTACCCGCCCTGCCCGCCGCTGCCCCAGGTGGCGGCGATGGAGGAGAAGAGCACGAACGCGTCCAGCTCGACGCCGTCGAGCAGCTCGTCGAGCAGCTCCGCGCCGGCCAGTTTCGGGCCGACGACGTACGCCAGGTCCTCCAGGGTGGTCTCGGCCAGCGGCACCACCTCGCTGACCCCGGCGGCGTGCACGACGGCGCGCAGCGGCGGCCCGTCGGCGCGCAGCTCGGCGATCAGCGCGGTCATGGCGGTCCGGTCGGCGGCGTCGGCGCGGGCCACCCGGCAGTCGACGCCGGACGCGGCCAGCTCGGCCAGCAGCTCGGCCGCGCCCGGCGTGTCGACGCCGCGCCGGCTGGTCAGCACGATACGTTCGGCGCCGGCGTCGGCCGCCCAGCGGGCCACGTGCCCGCCGAGCGCGCCGGTGCCACCGGTGATCAGGACGGTGCCGCGCGGCTGCCACGGCGTGCGCTCCCCGTCGGTGGCGGCGGTGGCGAGCCGCCGGGCGTACGTCGCGTCGCCGCGTACCGCGAGCTGGTCCTCGGTGGTGGTGGTCAGCAGGGTGGCGAGCCGGTGGGCGGTGTCATCGTCCCCGGTGGCGGGCAGGTCGACCAGGCCGGCCCAGCGGGCGGGCTGTTCCAGCGCGGCGACGCGGCCGAGGCCCCACAGCGCCGCCTGCCGGGGGCGGGGCGGGGCGTTGTCGTCGGCGACGCCGACCGCGCCCCGGGTGGCGCACCAGAGCCGGGCCGGCGCGTCCAGGTCGGTGAGCGTCTGGAGCAGTCCGACGGTGGCGGCCAGGCCGCGCGGCAGCGCGGGATGCTCGGCGTGCGGGGTCTCGTCCAGCCCGAGCAGGGACAGAATGCGTGGCGGCCCGTCGGCGGTGGCGGCGGTGACCAGCTCGGTCAGCCGGGTGGCCAGTTCGTCGGCGTCGGCGGCGGTGTCCACCGGCGCGGTGGTGGCCGCTGGGCCGAGCGCGCCGGCCAGCGCGACCAGGCCCGGTTCGGCGGCCCGGTCGGCGGGCAGCAGCACCAGCCAGCGGCCCGGTCCGTCCGGCGCGGGCCCGGTGGTGGTGTCGACCGGCTCCCAGCGCACCCGGTAGCGGCTGCCGTCCACCAGCGACCGTTCCCGGCCGCGTCGCCGCCAGGCCGACAGCGCCGGCAGCACGGCGTCGAACGGCTGGTCCGGAGCCACGTCCAGTTGGGTGAGCAGGCCGTCCAGGTCCTCCGCCTCGACCGCCGCCCAGAACCGGCGTTCCACCTCGGTGTCCTCGGTGGGCGGCGCGGTCAGCCAGGCCGGCGGCTGCGGCCAGTAGCGCTGCCGGTCGAACACGTGGGTGGGCAGGTCGGCCGGTTGCGGATCGGTGCCGGCGTGGAGCGCGGGCCAGTCCACCGGGACGCCGTGCACGTGCAGGGCGGCCACGGCGCGCAGCAGGGTGAGCGGTTCCGGCCGGTCCCGACGCAGCGTGGGCAGGACCGGCGGGACCGGCCCGGCGGCGGCCAGCACGCCCTGGGCCGGCGCGGTGAGCACCCCGTCCGGGCCCACCTCGAGGTAGGCGGTGCAGCCGAACTCGCGCAGGGCGGTGACCGCGTCGGCGAAGCGTACGGCGTCCCGGGCGTGCCGGGCCCAGTAGCCGGGCGCGCCTACGCCGGCCACGTCGACCGGCGCGCCGGTGACGGTGGAGATCAGCGGCACCGTCGGCGGGTGGTGCGGCAGCCGGGCGGCGAGCGCGGCCAGCTCGTCGAGCACCGGTTCCATCAGCGGGCTGTGGAACGCGTGGCTGACGGTGAGCCGTCGGGTGCGTACCCCTCGTGCGGTCCACTCGGCGGCGGCGGCGTCCACGGCGTCGGCGGCGCCGGCGACCACGACGGCGGCGGGGCCGTTGACGGCGGCGACGGCGAGCCGGTCACCGAGCGCGGCGCGGACGTCGTCCTCACTCGCGGCGACCGCGAGCATCGCGCCGCCGTCGGGCAGCGCCTGCATGAGCCGGCCGCGGGTGGCGACCAGCTCGGCGGCGTCGGCCAGGGTGAGCACCCCGGCGGCGTACGCGGCGGCGAACTCGCCGATGGAGTGCCCCGCCACCGCGTCCGGGCGCAGCCCCCAGGCGCTGAGCAGCCGGAACAGCGCCACCTCGACGGCGAACAGCGCCGGCTGGGTGAACTCGGTGCGGTCCAGCAACGCCGCCTCGTCGCTGCCGGGGTCGGCGTCGAGCAGCGGGCGCAGCGGCCGGGCCAGGTGCGGGTCGAGCGCGGCGCACGCCTCGGTCAGCGCGTCGGCGAACACCGGGTACGCGGCGGCCAGCTCGCGGCCCATGCCGGGTCGCTGCGCCCCCTGCCCGGAGAACAGGTACGCCACCCGGGGCCGGGTGGCCACCGCGCCGGTGACCAGCGTGGGCGAGTCGTCGCCGGTGGCGAGCGCGCGGAGCCCGGCGCGCAGCGCCCGCCGGTCGGTGGCGAGCACGACCGCGCGGTGGTCCAGCGCGGGCCGGGACACCGCCGAGGACCAGCCGACGTCGACCAGCGGGGGCGCGGTCGGGCCGGCGAGCCGGTCGGCCCACGGCGTGGCCTGAGCGGCCAACGACCCGGCCGTACGGGCGGACAGCAGCACCGGCACCACCGGCGGCTCCGCCGGCTCACCGGTCGGCACCGGCGGCTCGGGGGCCTGCTCCAGGATGGTGTGGGCGTTGGTGCCGCTGATGCCGAACGAGGAGACGGCGGCGCGGCGCGGCCGGCCGGTCAGCGGCCAGGGCCGCCCCTGCGTCAGCAGGTCCACCGAGCCGGTCGTCCAGTCCACCTGGTCGCTGGGCGCGTCCACGTGCAGCGTCGGCGGCAGGTAGCCGTGGCGCAGCGCGAGGATCATCTTGATCACCCCGGCCACGCCGGCGGCGGCCTGGGTGTGGCCGATGTTCGACTTGATCGAGCCGAGCAGCAGCGGCCGGTCCTCGGGGCGGCCCTGCCCGTACGTGGCCAGCAGCGCCTGCGCCTCGATCGGGTCGCCGAGCCGGGTGCCGGTGCCGTGCGCCTCGACCGCGTCCACGTCGCCCGCGTCCAGCCGGGCGTTGGCCAGCGCCGCCCGGATGACCCGCTGCTGGGCCGGCCCGTTGGGAGCGGTGAGCCCGTTGGACGCGCCGTCCTGGTTGACCGCGCTGCCGCGTACCACGGCGAGCACCGGGTGGCCGTTGCGGCGGGCGTCGCTCAGCCGCTCGACCAGCAGGACGCCGACGCCCTCACCCCAGCTGGTGCCGTCGGCGCCGGCGGCGAACGCCTTGACCCGGCTGTCCGGGGAGAGTCCGCGTTGCCGGCTGAAGCCGACGAACACGCCGGGGGTGGACATCACGGTGACGCCGGCGACCAGCGCCAGGGAACACTCGGCGGCGCGTAGCGCCTGGCCGGCCCAGTGCAGCGCGACCAGCGACGAGGAGCAGGCGGTGTCGACGGACACGGCCGGCCCTTCCAGCCCGAGCGTGTACGACACCCGGCCGGAGAGCACGCTGCCGGCGTTGCCGGTCATCAGGTGCCCCTCGGCGCCCTCGGCGGTGAGCATGAGGTTGCGGTAGTCCTGGTAGTTGGTGCCGACGAAGACGCCGGTGGGGGTGCCGCGCAGCGTCCGCGGGTCGATGCCGGCGCGTTCGATCGCCTCCCACGAGGTCTCCAGCAGCAGCCGCTGCTGCGGGTCCATGGCGAGCGCCTCGCGCGGGCTGATGCCGAAGAAGCCGGGGTCGAAGTCGGCCACGTCGGGGAGGAAGCCGCCCTGGCGGGCGTAGCTGGTGCCCTCGACGGCCGGGTCGGTGTCGAAGAGTCGGTCGAGGTCCCAGCCCCGGTCGGTGGGGAAGTCGCCGATGGCGTCGCCGCCGGCGGCGAGCAGTTGCCACAGCCGTTCCGGGTCGTCCGCGCCGCCGGGGAAGCGGCAGCTCATCGCGACCACGGCCAGCGGCTCGTCGGGGGTGGCCACGGCGGCCGGCCCGTCGACCGGCGCGCCGGCGCCGGTGAGCAGCTCGTCGAGGTGCCCGGCGAGCACCGCCGGGTTCGGGTAGTCGAACGCGAGCGTGGCGGGCAGCCGCAGCTCGGTGGCGGTGGCGAGCAGGTTGCGCAGGTCCACCGCGGTCAGCGAGTCGAGGCCGAGGTCGCGGAACGGGCGGGTGACGGGCACGTCGTCGGCGGCGCCGTAGCCGAGCGCGGTGGCGGCGCACTGGCGGACCAGGTCGCGCAACGTCTCGGTGCGCTCGGCGGCGGTACGGCCGGCGAGCTGCCGGGCCAGCGCCGAGCCGGGCTGGTCGGCCGGTTCGGGCGTGGTCGGTGTCTCCGCCGGGCGCAGCGCGTCCTGGACCTCGGGCAGGTCGCCGAGCAGCGGGCTGGGCCGGACCAGCGCGAACGCGGGCGCGAAACGACCCCAGTCGACGTCGGCGACGACCACTGTGGGTTCGTCGCGGCCCAACGCCCGGGCCAGCGCCGCGACGGCCAGTTCCGGGTCCATGGCGACCATGCCGCCGCGCCGCAGCCGCTGCTGGGCGCGTTCGTTGTCGGCGGGCAGGCCGGCGCCGGCCCAGGCGCCCCAGGCGACGGAGAGCGCCGGCAGCCCGTCGGCGCGACGCCGGTGCGCGAGCGCGTCCAGGTGGGCGTTGGCCGCGCCGTACGCGCCCTGGCCGGCGTTGCCGGTGGTGCCGGCGACGGAGGAGAAGAGCACGAACGCGTCCAGCTCGTGGTCGCGGGTGAGCGCGTCGAGGTGGTCGGCGGCGGCGCTCTTGGGCGCGGCGACGGTGTGCAGGCGGGCCGGGGTGACGGTGTCCACGATGCCGTCGTCGAGCACGGCGGCGGTGTGCAGCACGGCCCGCAGCGGCGCGTCGTCGGGCAGGTCGGCGAGGAGCGTGGCGAGCTGGGCGCGGTCGGTGACGTCGCAGCGGGCCACGGTGACGCGTACCCCGAGGTCGGTCAGCTCGGCGGCGAGGTCGCCGGCGCCGGGGGCGTCAGGGCCGCGGCGGCTGGCCAGCAGCACGTGCGCGGCGCCGGCCCGGGCGGCCCAGCGGGCCAGGTGCCCGCCGAGGCCGCCGGTGCCGCCGGTGATCAGCACGGTGTCGCGCAGCCGAACGGTGTCGTCGGCGAGGTCGGTGGACCGGCTGAGCCGGCGGGCGTGGGCGCCGGTGGCGCGGACGGCGATCTGGTCTTCGGGGCCGTCGGCTCCGAGCACGGCGCCGAGGAGCGCGGCGGTGGTCGCGTCCAGCTGGTCGGGCAGGTCGACCAGGCCGCGCCAGCGGGCCGGGTGTTCCAGCGCGACGGCTCGGCCGAGGCCCCAGACGGCGGCGGCGGCCGGGTCGGGGGCGGGGTCGGTGTCGCCGGTGGTGACCGCGCGGCGGGTGGCGCACCAGAGCGGCGCTTCGACGCCGAGCGTGCCGAGCGCCTGGACCAGGTGGGCGGTGCCGGCGACGCCGAGGGTGGTGGCCGGGTGCTCGGGGTGGGCCCGCCCGTCGAGGCCGAGCAGGGAGAGCACGGCGGCGGGCCCGTCGGCGGGCAGCGCGGCGCGCAGCCGGTCGGCGAGCGCGGCCGGGTCGTCGGCCGGGTCGACCGGTACGGGTACGGCGTCGGCGCCGACGTTGCCGAGCGCGCCGAGCACGCCGGTGACGAGCGGGTCGTCGGCCAGGTCGGCGGGTACGGGGACCAGCCAGGCGCCGGTGAGCCGGGTCAGCGGCAGGTCGGGCAGCGGGGTCCAGGTGACCCGGTAGTGCCAGCGGTCGGGGTCGGGTTCGCCGTCGCGCTCGGTGACGAAGCGGGGCGGGGCGGGCCAGTACCGCTGGTGGTCGAAGGCGTAGGTGGGCAGCGCGACGCTGTCGGCTTCGGCCAGCACGGCGGTCAGATCGACGGGCAGGCCGATGCTGTGCGCGGTCGCCAGGTTGGTCAACAGCCGGGTCGGGTCGTCCTCACCCCGACGCAGCGTGGACAGCGTGTGCCCGGCGGTGCCGGTGTCGTCCAGGATCGCGGTGACCGGCATGGCCAGCACCGGATGCGGGCTGATCTCCACGAACGTCGTGTGCCCCGCCTCGACCGCGGTGCGGACCGCCGTGTCGAAGCGGACCGTGCGGCGCAGGTTGTCGTACCAGTAGTCCGCGGTCATCGTCGCCGGGTCCACCCAGTCCCCGGTCAACGTGGACACCAGCCGGGTGTGACCCGCCTGCGGCGTCACGTCCGCCAGGTCGGCACGCAACTGCTGGGCGACCTCCTCCACGGCGGCGGAGTGCGACGCGTAGTCCACCGGGATCAACCGGGCGCGGATGCCGTCGGCCTGACACGACTCCACCAGGTCGGCGACCGCCTCCGGCGGACCGGAGACCACCACGGTCGCCGGGCCGTTGATCGCCGCGATTCCCACGCCTGCGAACCGGGATCCGTTCGCGGCCGGACCGGTGTCGTCGCCGGCCGACCTCGCGCCGACGGACGCCGTCGCGCTGCCCGCCAGCCGCGCGGTGACGTCGTCGGCCGACAGGTCGACCGACGCCATCGTGCCGGTGCCGCGCAGCACCGACAGGGCACGTGACCGCAACGCCACCGTCTTCGCGGCATCGTCCAGGGACAGGATCCCGGCGACGCACGCCGCGCCGATCTCCCCCTGTGAGTGCCCGATCACCGCCTGCGGCGTGACCCCGACGTGCCGCCACACCGCGGCGAGGGCGATGCCGACGGCCCACAGGACCGGCTGCACCACCTCGACCCGGTCCAACCACGACTCGTCGTGGCCGGTCAGCACCGACACCAGGTCCACGTCCAGGTACGGCGCCAACGCCGCCTGACACTCGGCCAACGCGGCGTCGAACACCGGCGTCCGACCCACCAGACCGGAAGCCATCCGCGCCGACTGCGCACCCTGACCCGGGAACACGAACACCGGGCCGGCAGGCCGCTCGGCCGTGCCGGTCACGACCGCCGCCGACGGCGTGCCCGCCGCGAGCGCGTCCAGGCCGGACAGCAGCTCCTCGACCGACGCCCCGACCACGGCGGCCCGCTGGTCGAACGCCGACCGGGTGGTGGCCAGCGACCAGGCCACCGCGGCCGGCTCGGCCGGGTGGGCGCGCAGGTGGGCGGCCAGCCGCGCGGCCTGCCCGGCCAGCCCGCCCCGGGTACGGGCGGAGAGCGGCCAGGCGGTGACGTCGGCGTCGACCAGCCCCGGGGCGGGGACGGGCGCGCTCGACGCGGGCGCCTCCGGCGCCTGTTCCACGATGACGTGCGCGTTGGTGCCGGAGATGCCGAACGAGGAGACCGCCGCCCGGCGGGGACGGTCGCGCTCCGGCCACGGCCGCGCCGACGTCACCAGCTCCAGTGCCCCGGACGACCAGTCGACGTGTGGCGACGGCTCGTCCACGTGCAGCGTCGCCGGCACCAGTCCGTGCCGGATGGCCAGCACCACCTTGATCACCCCGGCCACCCCGGCGGCGGCCTGGGCGTGCCCGATGTTCGACTTCACCGAGCCGAGCAGTGCCGGCCCGGCGTCGCCGCGGTCCTGCCCGTACGTGGCGAGCAGCGCCTGCGCCTCGATCGGGTCGCCGAGCGTGGTGCCGGTGCCGTGCGCCTCGATGAGGTCCACGTCGGCGGTGGCCAGCCGGGCGGCGGTGAGCGCCTGGCTGATCACCCGCTGCTGGGCGGGCCCGTTCGGGGCGGTCAGGCCGTTGGACGCGCCGTCCTGGTTGACTGCGCTGCCGCGCAGCACGGCGAGCACCGGGTGCCCGTTGCGGCGGGCGTCGGAGAGCCGCTCCACCAGCAGCCACCCGACGCCCTCGGAGAACCCGGCGCCGTCGGCGGCGGCGGCGAAGGAGCGGCACCGCCCGTCCGGGGACAACGCGCGCTGCCGGCTCGACCCGATGTAGAGGCCAGGCGTGGCCATCACGGTGACGCCGCCGGCGAGCGCCAGCTCGCACTCCCCCGCCCGCAGCGCCTGCGCGGCCAGGTGCAGCGCGACCAGCGAGGAGGAGCAGGCGGTGTCGATGGAGACGGCCGGGCCCTCCAGGCCGAGCGTGTACGACACCCGGCCGGAGGCGACCGCCGCCGCGCCGCCGGTCATCGAGTGGCCCTCGTCGCCGTCGGGCGACATCATCAGCAGCGTGCCGTAGTCCTGCCCGTTGGTCCCGACGAACACCCCGGTGCGGCTGCCGCGCAGCGCGGCGGGGTCGATGCCGGCCGACTCGACGGCCTCCCACGCGGTCTCCAGCAGCAGCCGCTGCTGCGGGTCCATGGTGAGCGCCTCGCGGGGGCTGATGCCGAAGAACGCGGCGTCGAAGTCCCCGGCCGCGTCGAGGAAGCCACCCTCGCGGGCGTACGAGGTGCCGGGGTGGTCGGGGTCGGGATGGTAGAGCCGGTCGAGGTCCCAGCCCCGGTCGTCGGGGAACGGGGCGACCGCGTCCCGGCCGTCGATCAGCAGCTCCCACAGCTCCTGCGGGTCGCGTACGCCGCCGGGCAGCCGGCAGCTCATCGCGACGATCGCCACCGGCTCCAGTTCCTGGGACTGGGCCTCGCTGAGCCGGCGGCGGGTGTCGTGCAGGTCCGCCATGACCCGCTTGAGGTAGTCGCGGAGCTTGTCTTCATTGGCCATCGGGAGCCGCTTCCTCGCAGGGGACGGGAGTGAGCCGGTGCGGGTCAGGACAGACCGAGGTCGCGGTCCACCATGGCGAACAGCTCGTCGTCGCTGGCGTCGCCGAGGTGACGGCCGAGGTCGTCGCCGCCGCCGCCCTGGGCGAGCCGGGTGAGCATGGCCTGGAGGCGGACGGTGGCCCGGACCCGGGCGGCCTCGTCGCGGGCCACCACGTCGAGCCCGTCGGCGATCCGGTCCAGGTCGTCCAGCAACGCGGTCGGGGTGACCACGTCGTCCTGGGCCACCTCGGCGTAGAGGTACTCGGCCAGCGTGGTCGGCGTCGGGTAGTCGAAGACCAGGGTGACCGGCAACGCCACCCCGGTCGCCAGGCCGAGCCGGTTGCGCAGCTCGACCGCGGTGACCGAGTCGAAGCCCAGCTCGCGGAACGCGCGCTGCTCGTCCACCGACTCCCCGGACGGGTAGTTGAGCACGGCCGCCACCTGGCTGCGGACCAGCGCGAGCAGCACCGCCATCCGGTCGCCGGCGGGCAGCCCGGCGAGCCGGTCGCGCAGCGACTCCGGGCCGTCGGGCACCTCGCCGCCGGTGGTCCGCTCGGCGGTGCGCAACCGGCGTACGTCCGGCAGATCGCTGATCAGCGGACCGGGCCGGGTCGCGGTGAACGCGACGGAGAACCGCTCCCAGGCGATGTCGGCCACGGTGAGGAACGCCTCGCCGTGGTCGACGGCCTGGTGCAGCGCGGTGATCGCGGCCTCCGGCGGCATCTCGGGTACGCCGTGGCGGTGCAGCAGCTCGCCGAACGGCCCGTCGGCCATACCGCCGCCGGCCCACGCCCCCCAGGCGATGGACGTGCCGGGCAGGCCGAGGCCGCGCCGGTGCTGGGCGAGCGCGTCGAGGAACGCGTTGCTCGGGGCGTAGTTGCCGACGCCTGAGCTGCCCACCGACCCGGCGAACGAGGAGAACAGCACGAACGCGGCCAGGTCGAGGTCGAGGGTCAGCTCGTGCAGGTGGTACGCGACGTCCACCTTCGCGGCGAGGACCCGCTCGATCTGGTCGATCCGCACGTCGTTGATCAGTGCGTCGTCCAGTACGGCGCTGGCGTGCACCACCACCCGCAGCGGCTGCTCGGCGGGGATGCCGTCGATCAGCGCGGCCAGGGCGTCCCGGTCGGTGGCGTCGCAGGTGACCACGCTGGCGGTGGCGCCGAGCGCGGTGAGTTCGTCGACGAGCGCGGCGGCACCGGGGGCGTCCATGCCGCGCCGGCTGGCCACGATGACGTTCTCCACTCCGCTGCGGGCGAGCCAGCGGGCGGCGTGCCCGCCGAGCGCGCCGGTGCCGCCGGTGACCAACGCGGTGCCGGAGGGCTGCCACGGGTGCGCGGGTCGGCTGTCGCCGAGCGGGACGCGGGTGAGCCGCCGGCCGAGCAGGCCGCCGGGGCGTACCGCGATCTGGTCCTCGTCGCCGGCGGAGGTGAGCGCCGCGACCAGCAGGCCGGCGCTGCGCTCGTCGACCGCCTCCGGCAGGTCGACGAGTCCGCCCCAGCGCTGCGGGTGTTCCAGCGCGGCGACCCGACCGAAGCCCCAGGTCATCGCCTGGCCGGGCGAGCGGAGCAGTTCGGCCCGGCCGACCGAGACGGCGCCGGAGGTGACCGCCCACATCGGGGCGGTGAGGCCGATGTCGCCCAGCGCCTGGACCAGCGCGACGGTGGCGGCGAAGCCGCCGGGCACGGACGGGTGCATCGGGTGGCTCAGCTCGTCGAACGCGAGCAGGGATACCACGCCGGTCACCTCGCCCGCACCGGTGGCGAGCGCTGCGCCCAGCAGCTTGCCCAGCACGTCCCGGCCGGCGTCGGTGGTGTCGACCGGCACCGGCACGACGGTGGCGCCGGCGGCGGTGAACGCCTCGACGCACGCCTCCTGCCAGGGCTCGACGATCTCGCCGGTGGGCAGCACGACCAGCCAGCTGCCGGCCATGCCGCGGTTGGTGAGACCGATGAGCGGCTTCCAGGTGTCCTGGTAGCGCCAACTGTCGATGTCCGACTGGCGGCGGCGCTGCCGCCGCCAGCGGTGCAGCACGGGCAGCGCGGGCGCCAGCGCGTCGAGCGCCTGGACGCCGTGCGTGTCCTCGCCGGCGACCAGCCCGGCCAGGGCGGGCAGGTCGTCGCGTTCGACGGCGGCCCAGAAGCCACTGTCATCCGGCCCGGTGTGGTCGGCCGGCTGGCTCTCCCGGTCGGGGCCGCCGCTGCCGTCGAGCCAGAGTCGCTGGTGGTCGAACGCGTAGGTGGGCAGCGCGACGGTGTCGGTTTCGGCCAGCACGGCGGTCAGGTCGACGGGCAGGCCGATGCTGTGCGCGGTCGCCAGGTTGGTCAACAGCCGGGTCGGGTCGTCCTCACCCCGACGCAGGCTGCCCAGCGTGTGCCCGGCGGTGCCCGTGTCGTCCAGGATCGCGGTGACCGGCATGGCCAACACCGGATGCGGCGAGATCTCCACGAACGTCGTGTGCCCCGCCTCGACCGCGGTGCGGACCGCCGTGTCGAAGCGGACCGTGCGGCGCAGGTTGTCGTACCAGTAGTGCGCGGTCATCGTCGCCGGGTCCACCCAGTCCCCGGTGAGCGTGGACACCAGCCGGGTGTGACCGGGCTGCGGCGTCACCCCGGCCAGGTCGGTGCGCAACTGCTGCGCGACCTCCTCCACGGCGGCCGAGTGCGACGCGTAGTCCACCGGGATCAGCCGGGCCCGGATGCCGTCGGCCTGGCAGGCGTCCACCAGATCGGCGACCGCCTGCGGCGGACCGGACACCACCACGGTCGCCGGGCCGTTCACCGCCGCCACCCCGACACCGTCGAAGCCGCCCAGCCGGGCAGTCACCTCGTCTGCGGACAGGTCGACCGACGCCATCGTGCCGGTGCCCCGCAGCGCGGACAGCGTCCGGGACCGCAACGCCACCGTCCGCGCCGCATCGTCCAGGGACAGGATCCCGGCGACGCACGCCGCGCCGATCTCGCCCTGGGAGTGGCCGATCACCGCGTCGGGCGTGACGCCGGCCGCGCGCCAGACGGCGGCGAGCGCGACGCCGACCGCCCAGAGCACCGGCTGCACCACCTCGACCCGATCCAGCCACGACTCGTCGTCACCGGTCAGCACCGACACCAGGTCGACGTCCAGGTGCGGGGTCAGCGCGGTCTGGCACTGGGCCAACGCGGCGTCGAAGACCGGGCACCGGCCGATCAGCCCGGCGGCCATCCCGGCGGACTGGGCGCCCTGGCCGGGAAAGACGAAGACCGGGCCGGCACCGGCGGCGGCCGCCTTACCGGTCACGAGGTTGCCCGCCGGCAGACCGGCGGCCAGGGCGTCCAGCCCGGCCAGCAACTCGGCCGGCTCGGCGCCGACGACGACGGCCCGCTGGTCCAGCGTGGACCGGGTGGTGGCCAGCGACCAGGCCACCACGGTCGGGTCGGTCGGGTGGGCGCGCAGGTGTGCGGCGAGGCGGGCGGCCTGCCCGGCGAGCGCGCCCCGGCTGCGGGCTGAGACCGGCCAGGCGGTGACGCCACCGGCGACCAGCCCGGCCCGGGGCGGCGCCTGGGTCTCGTCGATGGGCGGCCCGTCCGCCGGCTCTACGGCGGCCGGGCGGTACTCCTCGACGATGACGTGGGCGTTGGTGCCGCTGACCCCGAACGAGGAGACGCCGCCCCGGCGGGGCCGGCCCAGCTCCGGCCAGGGCCGGTTCTCGGTGATCAGCTCCACCGCGCCGGCGGACCAGTCGACGTGCGGCGACGGCTCGTCCACGTGCAGGGTCGCCGGGAGCGTGCCGTGCCGCAGCGCCATCACCATCTTGACCAGCCCGGCGACGCCGGCGGCGCTCTGCGTGTGACCGATGTTCGACTTCACCGAGCCCAGCCGGAGCGGGCGGTCGGCGGGACGGTCCTGACCATACGTGGCGATCAGCGCCTGCGCCTCGATCGGGTCGCCGAGCGTGGTGCCGGTGCCGTGCGCCTCGACCAGGTCGACGTCGGCCGCGCCGAGCCGGGCGTCGGCCAGCGCGGCCCGGATCACCCGCTGCTGGGAGGGGCCGTTCGGAGCGGTGAGCCCGTTGGAGGCGCCGTCCTGGTTGAGCGCGCTGCCGCGGATCACGGCGAGGATCGGGTGGCCGTTGCGTTCGGCGTCGGCGAGCCGTTCCACCACGACCACGCCGCCGCCCTCGCCCCAGCCGGTGCCGTCGGCGCCGGCCGCGAACGCCCGGCACCGTCCGTCGACGGACATGCCGCGCTGGCGGGAGAAGACGATGAACACGCCCGGGGTGGCCATCACGGTGACGCCGCCGGCGACCGCGAGGTCGCACTCGCCGCGGCGCAGCGCCTGCCCGGCCAGGTGCAGCGCCACGAGCGAGGACGAGCAGGCGGTGTCGACGGTGACGGCGGGGCCGTTCAGGCCGAGCGTGAACGAGATCCGGCCGGAGGCGACGCTGGTGGTGTTGCCGGTGCCGAGGTACATGTCCACGCCGTCGGGCACGTACGGCAGGCCCATTCCGTAGTTGGACGTGCTCAGGCCGACGAAGACGCCGGTGGCGCTGCCGCGCAGCGACAGCGGGTCGATCCCGGCCCGCTCGATCGCCTCCCAGGACGTCTCCAGCAGCAGCCGCTGCTGCGGGTCCATCGCGAGCGCCTCACGGGGCGAGATGCCGAACAGGGCCGGGTCGAAGTCGCCCGCGCCGTCGAGGAAGCCACCGACCCGGGTGTAGCTCTTGCCCGGCTTGTCCGGGTCGGGATCGTACAGCGCGTCGAGATCCCAGCCCCGGTCGTCGGGGAACTCGGTGAGCGCGTCGCGCCCGCCGGCGACCAGGTCCCACAGGTCCTCCGGGGAGCGTACGCCGCCGGGGAACCGGCAGCTCATCGACACGATGGCGAGCGGTTCGGTGTCCCGCGCCTCGACGGTCTGCAGCTTGCGCTTCGTGTCGTGCAGGTCGGCGGTCACCCGCTTGAGGAAGTACCGCAGCTTGTCGTCGTCGCTCATCGCGTCCCTGCCTTGATCCGCGGTGGTCATGTCAGGAGATTCCAAACTCTTTGCTGATGAAGTCGAAGATCTCGTCGTCGCTGGCCGCGTCGAGATCGGGCCGGTCCGGTTCGCCGGTGGGGCCGGCGACGTCGGTGGCCTTGGCGAGCAGGTCGCGCATCCGGGTGGTGAACCGGTCCCGGGTCGCCGGATCGAGGGCGAGCGTGGTGAGCAGCGCCTCCACCGCGTCGATGCCCTGGAAGAGCGGCTGGGTGGAGGGGGCGGCGTCGGCGGCGATCTCACCGGCCAGCTTCTCGGCGAGGGCGTGCGGCGTCGGGTAGTCGAAGACCAGCGTGGCCGGCAACCGCAGCCCGGACAACGTGTTGAGCCGGTTGCGCAGGTCGACCGCGGTCAGCGAGTCGAAGCCCAGGTCGGTGAAGAGCCGGCCGGGGTCGACGGCCTCCGGCCCGGCGTGGCCGAGCACGGCGGCCACGTTCGCCCGGACCACGTCGAGCAGCACCTTGCGCCGCTCCGGGTCGGCCAGGCCGGCGAGCCGCTGGGTGAGCGGCACGCCGCCGGTGCCGGCGCCGCCCGCGTCGACCGAGCGGCGCAGCGGCACCCGGACCAGGCCGCGCAGCAGCGGCGCGAGCACGCCGGCCTCGGCCTGGCCGCGCAGCGCCGCCACGTCCAACCGCATCGGTACGACGGCGGCGGTGTCCAGCCGCCAGGCGGCGTCGAACAGGTGCAGTGCCTGCTCGGTGGCGAGCCCGGCGGCGCCCTGCTCGGCCATCCGCCGCACGTCGGCGTCGGCCAGGTGGCCGGTCATGCCGCTGGCCTGCTCCCACAGGCCCCAGGCGAGGGAGATGCCGGGCAGCCCCTGGGCCCGCCGGTGCGCGGCGAGCGCGTCGAGGAAAGCGTTCGCGGCGCCGTAGTTGGCCTGGCCGGCGCTGCCGAGCGTGGCCGCGGCCGAGGAGAAGAGCACGAACGCGGCGAGGTCCCGGCCTGCGGTCAGCCGGTGCAGGTGCCACGCCGCGTCGATCTTGGGGATGCCGACCGCGTCGATCCGGTCCGGGGTGAGCGACTCCAGCACGCCGTCGTCGAGCACGCCGGCGGCGTGCACCACGGCGGTGAGCGGGTACGCGGCGGGGATGCCGTCGAGCAGCGCGGCGAGCGCGTCCGGGTCGGCGGCGTCGCAGGCGGCGACCGTGACCTCCGTGCCGGCCCCGGCCAGCTCGGCGACCAGGTCGTCGATGCCGTCGGCGGTCGCGCCGCGCCGCCCGGCGAGCAGCAGGTGCCGCATGCCGTGGGTGGTGGCGAGGTGCCGGGCCAGCAGCCGGCCCAGCACGCCGGTGCCGCCGGTGATCAGCACGGTGCCGTCCGGGTCGACGCCACCGGGCAGGGGCGCCAGCCCGGCCGGTACGCGGGCCAGGCGCGGGGCGCGTACCTGGCCGGCGTGCACGGCGAGCTGCGGTTCGCCGGTGCCGAGCGCGGCGGCGAGCAGGTCACCGCCGGCCGGGTCGGCGTCCAGGTCGAGCAGCTGGAGCCGGTCGGGGTGTTCGAGCTGGGCGGTGCGGACGAGCCCCCAGACCGGGGCCTGCCGCAGGTCGACCCCGGCCGGTTGCCCGGTGGCGACCGCGCCGCGGGTGACCAGCACCAGCCGGGTGGCGGCGAACCGGTCGTCGGCGAGGAACGCCTGGACGGTGTCGAGCACGCGGTGGGTGGCGGCCCGGGCCTGCGCGGCCAGTTCGGGGCCGGCGCCCTCGCCGGTGCGGCCGACCGGGACGATCAGCGTCTCGGGGGCGGGTTCCCCACCGGCGAGCAGCTCGGCGAAGGATTCCGGGGCGAGGTCGGGGCGGACCCGGGCGCCGGCGGCCTCGGCGGCGGCGTTGAGCGCGAGGTCGTCGCCGAGCACCACCCATCCGGTGGCGGCCGGCGACGGTCCGGCGGTCACCGGCAGCGCCGGCCAGTCCACCTGGAACAGCGACTCATGTCGGCCGGAGCGGGCGGCGCCGAGCGCGTCGCCGGTGACCCGGCGCATGATCAGCGAGTCGGCGTGCAGGACCGGCGCGCCGGTGGCGTCGGCGACCTGGAACGTGACGCCCACGTCGCCGGCCGCGGCGACGCGGACCCGTAGCGCGGTGGCACCGGCGGCGATCAGCGTGACACCGGTCCAGGCGAACGGCAGCCGGGGCGCGGTGGCGTCGGCCCCGTCGCCCATCCGGCCGAGGAAGCCGCCGATGGACATGGCCTGGAGCGCGCCGTCGAGCAGCGCCGGGTGGATGCCGAACCGGCCGGCCTCGGCGTGGTGGTCGGTGGGCAGCGCCACCTCGGCGAAGACCTCGTCGCCCCGGGTCCAGGCGGCGCGCAGGCCGCGGAAGACCGGGCCGTAACCGAAGACGGTCGACTCGATGCCGGCGTAGAAGGCGTCGGAGGGGACCGGGGTGGCGCCGGGCGGTGGCCACACGCCGAGGTCGAACGCGGGCGGTTCGGTGCCGCGCGGGGCGAGCTGGCCGGTGGCGTGGCAGGTCCAGGCCACGTCGGCGAGGATCTCGTCGGATCCGTCCCGGTACGGGCGGGAGTGCAACTGCACCGACCGACGGCCGGTCTCGTCGCGCTCGCCGACGCCGAGCTGGATCTGCAGCGAGCCGAGTTCGGGCAGGACCAGCGGGGCGAGCAGGGTGAGTTCCTCCACCACCGGTGCGCCGGCCTGCTCGCCGGCGTGCGCGGCCAGCTCGACGAAGGCGGTGCCGGGCAGCAGGATCGCGTCCATCACCCGGTGCTCGCCGAGCCACGGGTGGGTGCGGACGGAGAGTCGGCCGGTGAGGACCAGCCGGTCGCTGTCGGGGAACTCCACCGCGGCGCTGAGCAGCGGGTGCCCGGCGTCCTGGAGGCCGGCGGAGGCGACGTCCTGGGCCCGGTGGGCGGGCGGGTCGAGCCAGAACCGCTGCTGCTCGAACGCGTAGGTGGGCAGCGCGACGGTGTCGGTCCGGGCCAGCACCGCGGTGAGGTCGACCGGCAGGCCGATGGTGTGCGCGGTGGCCAGGTTGGTCAACAGCCGGGTCGGGTCGTCCTCACCCCGCCGCAGCGTCGACAACGTGTGCCCGGCCGTGCCGAGGTCGTCCAGGATCGCGGTCACCGGCATGGTCAGCACCGGATGCGGCGAGATCTCCACGAACGTCGTGTGACCGGCCTCGATCGCGGTACGCACGGCGGTGTCGAACTGGACCGTGCGGCGCAGGTTGTCGTACCAGTAGTCGGCGGTCATCGTCGCCGGGTCCACCCAGTCCCCGGTGAGTGTGGACACCAGCCGGATGTGACCGGCCTGCGGCGTCACCCCCGCCAGCTCCGTGCGGAGCTGCTGCGCGACCTCCTCCACGGCGGCGGAGTGCGAGGCGTAGTCCACCGGGATCAGCCGGGCCCGCACACCGTCGGCCTGACACGACTCGACCAGATCCGCGACCGCCTGCGGCGGACCCGACACCACCACGGTCGCCGGGCCGTTGACGGCAGCGATCCCCACGCCGGGGAACGGACCGTCGTCCGGCGTGACACCGTCGCCCGGGGCCGCTCCCGCCAGTCGCGCGGTGACCTCGTCGGCGGACAGGTCAACCGATGCCATCGTGCCGGTGCCGCGCAGCACCGACAGCGCCCGCGACCGCAACGCCACCGTCTTCGCCGCGTCGCCAAGGGACAGGATCCCCGCCACACAGGCCGCGCCGATCTCACCCTGCGAATGCCCGACCACGGCCTGCGGGTTGATACCCACGTGCCGCCACACGGCCGCCAGGGCGATACCCACCGCCCACAGCACCGGCTGCACCACCTCGACACGGTCCAACCACGACTCGTCGTCACCGGTCAGCACCGACAACAGGTCGACATCGAGGTAAGGAGAGAGGGCCACCTGGCACTCGGCCAGCGCCGCGTCGAACGGCGCGCACCGACCCACCAGGCCCGCCGCCATCCGCGCCGACTGCGCACCCTGACCCGGGAACACGAACACCGGACCGGCGGCGGTGGAGACCGCGCCGGTGACCAGGTGCGGCGACGGCGACCCGTCGGCGAGCGCGTCCAGGCCGGACAGCAGCTCCTTCACCGACGACCCGACCACGGCGGCCCGCTGGTCGAACGTCGACCGGGTGGAGACCAGCGACCAGGCGACCGCGGCGGCATCGAGGTCGCCGTGCGAGCGGACGTGGTCGGCCAGGCGGGCCGCCTGCCCGGCCAGCGCGGCGCGGGAGCGAGCGGACACCGACCACACCGTCGCGGCGGCGTCCAGCAGGCCGGGGCCGGTGGCGGCCGGCGCGGCCGGTTCGTCGCCCTGCTCCACGATGACGTGCGCGTTGGTGCCGGAGATGCCGAACGACGACACGGCGGCCCGGCGCGGGCGGTCGCTGTCCGGCCACGGGCGCGCCGAGGTGACCAGCTCCACCGCGCCGGCGTCCCAGTCGATGTGCGGGGACGGCTCGTCCACGTGCAGCGTGCGGGGCACGGTGCCGTGCCGCATGGCCTGCACCATCTTGATGACGCCGGCCACGCCGGCGGCGGCCTGCGCGTGACCGATGTTCGACTTGATCGACCCGAGCAGCAGCGGCCGACCTGCCGGCCGGTCCTGCCCGTACGTGGCCAGCAGCGCCTGCGCCTCGATCGGATCGCCGAGCGTGGTGCCGGTGCCGTGCGCCTCCACCACGTCCACGTCGGCCGGGCCGAGCCGAGCGGCGGCCAGCGCCGCCTGAATGACCCGCTGCTGGGACGGGCCGTTCGGGGCGGTGAGGCCATTCGACGCGCCGTCGGAGTTAACCGCGCTGCCGCGCACGACCGCGAGCACGTGCCGGCCCTGCCGGCGGGCGTCGGAGAGGCGCTGCACCAGCAGCAGGCCGACGCCCTCGGACCAGCCGGTGCCGTCGGCGGCGGCGGCGAACGACTTGCACCGCCCGTCGGCGGCCAGTCCGCGCTGGCGGGAGAACTCCACGAACGCGGTCGGGGTGGCCATCACGATGACGCCGCCGGCCAGCGCCAGGTCGCACTCGCCGCGGCGCAGCGCCTGCCCGGCCCAGTGCAGCGCGACGAGCGACGACGAGCAGGCGGTGTCCAGCGAGACCGCCGGCCCCTCCAGCCCGTACGTGTAGGCGACCCGGCCGGAGATGACGCTGCTGGTCATGCCGGTGAGCGCGTACCCGGAGGTCTCCTCCGGCGCGAACGCGAGCAGCGATCCGTAGTCCTGGCCGCTGGTGCCGACGAACACGCCGGTGCTGCTGCCGCGTACCCCGGCGGGGTCGATGCCGGCGGACTCGAACGTCTCCCAGGTGGTCTCCAGCAGCAGCCGCTGCTGCGGGTCCATGGCCAGCGCCTCGCGCGGGCTGATGCCGAAGAACCCGGGGTCGAACCGGTCGACGTCGGCGAGGAAGCCGCCACCGCGGGCGTAGAACGTGCCGGCGGCGTCCGGGTCGGGGCTGTAGAGCGTGTCCAGGTCCCAACCCCGGTCGCCGGGCAGGTCGGTGATCGCGTCGACCCCGTCGGCGACCAGCCGCCACAGCTCCTGCGGGGTGGACACCCCGCCGGGCAGCCGGCAGGCCATCCCGATGATGGCCAACGGCTCGTCGTCGCCGACGACGGCCGGGGCGGCCACCGGGCGGGTCGGGGCCGGGGCGCCGGCGATCCCGGTGTCCAGATGCGCGGCGAGCTCGTACGGGCTCGGATAGTCGAAGACCAGCGTGGCCGGCAGCCGCATGCCGAACGCGTTGGTCAGCCGGTTGCGCATCTCGACCGCGGTCAGCGAGTCGAAGCCGAGGTCGTTGAACGCCCGCCGCGGGTCGACCGCCGCCGGGTCCGGGTAGCCGAGCACGGCGGCGGCCTGACCGCGGACGATCTCCAGCAGTGCGGCCCGCCGTTCGTCGTCGCCGAGCGCGGCGAGCTGCTGCACCAGGGACGCCCCGGTGGCCGGCGCCGCCGCGGCGCCCCGGCCGGCGCGGATCAGTGCCCGGTACAGCGGCGGGACGGCGCCGGCGAACTGGGCCCGCATGGCGGCCAGGTCGAGTCGGGCGGGCACCAGCGCGGCGGCCGGGACGCGGCAGGCGGCGTCGAAGAGCGCCAGCCCCTCCTCCGCCTCCATCGCGGACACGCCGGAGCGGGAGATGCGGTTGAGGTGGACGTCGTCCAGTTCGGTGGTCATGCCGCTGCGGTCGGCCCAGAGGCCCCACGCGAGGGTGAGCGCGGCGAGGCCGCGGGCGCGACGGTGGTGGGCCAGCCCGTCGAGGAACGCGTTGGCGGCGGCGTAGTTGCCCTGGCCGGGGCCGCCGGCGGTGGCCGCGAGCGAGGAGTACGAGACGAACGCGGTGAGGTCGAGGTCGGCGGTCAGCTCGTGCAGGTACCAGGCGGCGTCGACCTTGGGGCGCAGCACGCCGTCGACCCGGTCCGGGGTGAGGGAGGAGATGACGCCGTCGTCGCGTACCCCGGCGGCGTGGACCACGGCGGTGAGCGGGTGGTCGGCGGGGAGTTCGGCGAGCAGCGCGGCGACCGCGTCGCGGTCGGCGACGTCGCAGGCGGCGACCGTGACGGTGGCGCCGAGCGCGGTCAGCTCGTCGCAGAGTTCCGGGATGCCGGCGGCGTCCCGGCCGCGCCGGCTGGTGAGCACCAGGTGCCGCACGCCGTGCCGGGTCACCAGGTGCCGGCTCATGAGCTGGCCGAGCGTGCCGGTAGCGCCGGTGATCAGCACGGTGCCGTCGGCGTCGAACGCCGGGTCGGCCGGCTCGGCGGGCGCGGGCACCCGGGCGAGCCGGGCGCCGGCCGCGACGCCGGCGCGGATGGCGAGCTGCGGTTCGTCGGTGTCCAGCGCCGCGACCAGCGCGGCGGCGGCGGTCGCCGGGTCGTCCACGTCGACCAGCACGAACCGGCCCGGGTTCTCGGACTGGGCGGAGCGCACCAGGCCGATGACGGCGGCGCCGGCCAGGTCGGTGAGGTCGGCGTCCGGCTCGGTGGCGACCGCGCCGCGGGTGAGCACGACCAGCCGGGTCGCCTCGTAGCGGTCGTCGGCGAGGAACCGCTGGAGCACGTCGAGCGCCCGGTGGGTCACCTCGGCGACCCAGCGGGGCACGTCGCGCTCGCCGCGCGGGTCGAGGAACGACGCGACAAGCACGCCGGGTGCGTCGGCGCCGTCGTCGAGCGCGCCGGTCAGGGCCACGAGATCGGGGTACGCGGTGACGGCCGTCCCGGTGGCGGCCACCGCGTCGGCGAGCGCGGCGTCGGTGTCGAGCACCGCCCACGTGCCGGCGGCCGGTCCGGTGGGCAGCGGCAGCGGGGTCCAGTCGATCCGGTACAGCGACTCGGGTCCGCCGCCGCCGGCGGTGCGGAGCTGGTCGGCGGTGACCGGCCGTAGGACCAGCGAGCCGACCGAGGCGATGGGGGCGCCGTCGACGCCGGCGAGGAGCAGCGAGACGCTGTCCGGGCCGGTGTGCCGGACCCGGACCCGGGCGGCGGCGGCGCCGGCGGCGTGCAGCGCGATGTCGTTCCAGGAGAACGGCAGCCGGCCGTGGCCGGGGGGCAGGCCGGGGCCGGCGGGTTCCCCGGCGGCGCTGGTGAGGCCGAGCGTGTGCAGCGCGGCGTCGAGCAGCGCCGGGTGCACGCCGTAGCCGCCGGCCTCGGCGGCCGGTGTCTCGGGCAGCGTCAGGTCGGCGAAGAGGTCGTCGCCGCGCCGCCAGGCGGCCCGCAGCGCGATGAACGACGGGCCGTAGTCGTAGCCCTGCGCGGCGAGGTGCGGATAGAGCTGGTCGGTGGGCACCTCGGTGGCGTCCGGCGGCGGCCAGCCGGCCAGGTCGGACCAGCCGGGTACGCCGGGTTGCGCCGGCCGGTCGGCGAGGACGCCGCTGGCGTTGCGGGTCCAGGCGCGGTGTTCCCCGTCGGCGGGCTCACTGTCGGTCTGCTCGCTGCCGGACTGCTCGTCGGGCGCGGAGTGCAGCGACACGGACCGGCAGCCGGTTTCGTCGGCCGGGCCGATCCAGAGCTGGATGTCGACGCCGCCGGTCTCGGGCAGGATCAGCGGCGCTTCGAGGGTCAGTTCGCGGACGTGGTCGGCGCCGACGTGCGCGCCGGCCTGGAGGGCCAGCTCGACGAAGCCGGTGCCGGGCAGCAGCACGGTGTCGAAGACGACGTGGTCGGCGATCCACGGGTGGGTACGCCGGGACAGCCGGCCGGTGAACAGGAAGCCCTCGGCGTGGGCGACGCCGACGGCGGCGCCGAGCAGCGGGTGCCGGGCGGGGCGCAGGCCGACCGCGGTGACGTCGCCGGTCCAGCCGCCGCCGGCCTCCGGCCAGTAGCGCTGGCGCTGGAACGCGTAGGTGGGCAGGTCGACGCGGGTCGCGCCGGTGCCGGCGAACCACGGCGCCCAGTCGACCTGGACGCCGTGCACGTGCAACTCCGCCAGCCCGGCCAGCAACGCCCCGGTCTCGTCCCGGTCCCGACGCTGCACCGCGGTCGCGACCACCGTGTCGTCGTCGGGCAGGATCTCCGCGGTCAGCGCGGTCAGCACGCTCTGCGGGCCGACCTCCAGGAACGTGTCCGCCCCGGCGGCGCGCAACGCGGCGACCCCGTCGGCGTAACGCACCGCCTCCCGCACGTGCCGCACCCAGTAGTCGGGCGTGCGCAGGTCGTCTCCCGCCGCCAGCGCGCCGGTCACGTTGGACACGACCGGCAGCAGCGGTGCGGCGAACGTCAACCCGTCCAGCACGGTGCGGAACTCGGCCAGCATCGGCTCCATCAGCGGACTGTGGAACGCGTGCGACACCGTCAACCGGCGAACCCGCACACCCCGGTCCCGCCAGCTCCGCTCGATCTCGTCCAGCGCGTCGACCGGACCGGACACCACCGTGGACGACGGCCCGTTCACCGCCGCGATCCCCAGCGCGGTGTGCGCCTCGATCGACGCGGCCACCTCGGCCTCCGGCGCGGCGACCGCCAACATCCCGCCACCGGCCGGCAACGCCTGCATGAGCCGGCCCCGCGCGGCGACCAGCGCACACGCGTCCGGCAGCGACAACACCCCCGCCACGTGGGCGGCGGTGACCTCGCCGATCGAGTGCCCACCCACGAAGTCCGGGGTCACCCCGAACGACTCGATCAGGCGGAACAGGGCCACCTCGACCGCGAACAGCCCGGCCTGCGTGAACCGCGTCTGGTCCAACAGATCGCCGTCACCGAACAACACCGGCTTCAGCGGCTGCGGCAGCAACGGATCGAGTGCCGCGCACACCTCGTCCAACGCGGCGGCGAACACACCGAACGCCTCGGACAACTCCCGACCCATGCCGGCACGCTGCGCGCCCTGCCCGGAGAACAGCACCGCCAGGCCCTGCCGGTCGGTGGCCGCGCCGGTCGCCGTGGTGGCCGTCGGCGTTCCGGCCGCGAGTGCCCGCAGGCCGGCGAGCAGGTCGTCGCGGTCGGTGGCGGCCAGCACGGCCCGCCGGTCCAGCGCCGCCCGCGCGGTCGCCGACGAGAACGCCACGTCGAGCGCGGTCGACGCCGGGTCGGCGGCCAGCCGCGCGGCCCAGCGGCCGGCCTGGTCGGCGAGCGCGGCGTCGTCGCGGGCGGACACCAGCACCGGTACGACCGGGCGGGTACGTGTCGGCGCGTCGTCGGCCGGGGCGGGCTCGTCCGGCGGCGCCTGTTCGAGGATGGTGTGCGCGTTGGTGCCGGACACGCCGAACGAGGAGATCGCCGAGCGGCGGGGCCGGTCCACCGCCGGCCACGGGGTGGCCTCGGTGACCAGCTCGACCGCGCCGGTGTCCCAGTCGACCTGCGGCGTCGGCGCGTCCACGTGCAGCGTGGGCGGGACGAGCCCATGCTGCATCGCCTGCACCATCTTGATCACCCCGGCGACGCCGGCCGCCGCCTGCGTGTGCCCCAGGTTCGACTTGACGGAGCCGAGCAGCAGCGGCGCGGCGTCGCCCCGGTCCTGCCCGTACGTGGCCAGCAGCGCCTGCGCCTCGATCGGGTCGCCGAGCCGGGTGCCGGTGCCGTGCGCCTCCACCACGTCCACGCCGCCGGCGGCGAGCCCGGCGTTGGCCAGGGCCTGCTGGATCACCCGCTGCTGCGACGGGCCGTTCGGGGCGCTGAGCCCGTTCGACGCGCCGTCCTGGTTGACCGCGCTGCCGCGCAGCACGGCGAGGATCGGATGGCCGTTGCGGCGGGCGTCGGAGACGCGTTCCAGCAGCAGCACGCCGACGCCCTCGGACCAGCCGGTGCCGTCGGCGGCGGCGGCGAACGCCTTGCACCGGCCGTCGGCGGCCAGTCCGCGCTGGCGGGAGAACTCGACGAAGGCGCCCGGCGTACACATGGCGGTGACGCCGGCGACGACGGCGAGCGTGCACTCCCGCTGCCGCAGCGCCTGCCCGGCCAGGTGCATCGCCACCAGCGACGACGAGCAGGCGGTGTCGACGGTGACCGCGGGCCCTTCCAGGCCGAACGTGTAGGCGATCCGGCCGGACACCACGCTGCCGGCGTTGCCGGTCATCAGGTGCCCTTCCAGGCCCTGCGCGGCGGCGGTCATCAACACCGTGCCGTAGTCCTGGCCGGTGCTGCCGGCGAACACGCCGGTACGGCTGCCGCGCAGCGTGTGCGGGTCGATGCCGGCCCGCTCGAAGACCTCCCAGGTGGTCTCCAGCAGCCACCGCTGCTGGGGGTCCATGGCGAGCGCCTCGCGCGGCGAGATGGCGAAGAAGCCGCTGTCGAAGTCGGCCAGGTCGGTGACGAAGCCGCCGTGGCGCGCGTACGAGGTGCCGGCGTCCTCGGGGTCGCCGGCGTGCAGCGCGTCGAGGTCCCAGCCCCGGTCGGTGGGGAACTCGGTCATCACGTCCCGGCCGGACGCCACCACCTCCCACAGCTGCTCCGGGGTACGGATGCCACCGGGGAAGCGGCAGCTCATGCCGACGATCGCGACCGGCTCCTGCTCGCCGGCCTCCACCTCGCGCAGCCGCTGCCGCACCTGGTGCAGGTCGGCGGTGACCCGCTTGAGGTAGTCGAGAAGCTTCGCCTCGTCAGCCATGGTCCGCCCATTCCCTGTGTTGCCCCGAGCCGGCAGTGGTCACGTCAGGACACCCCCAGCTCGCGGTCGATGAAGTCGAAGACCTCGTCCGGGGTGGCGTCCTGGAGCTGTCCGGCGACACCGTCGCCGTCCGCCGGGGCGTCCACCTCGTTGAGCGAGGCCAGCAGCGTCCGGAGCCGTTCGGTGATCCGCAGCCGCGCGCCCCGGTCGGGGGCGGCGCCGGACAGCGCCGCCTCCAGCCGCTCCAGTTCGCCGAAGACCGGCGCGGCGGCGGCCACTCCCCCGTCCACGACGGCGGCGCGGACGTAGTCGGCGAGCAACGCGGCGGTCGGGTAGTCGAACACCACCGTGGCGGGCAGCCGGACGCCGGTGGCGGCGGTGAGCCGATTGCGCAGCTCCACCGCGGTCAGCGAGTCGAAGCCGAGGTCCCGGAACGCCCGGTCGGGTTCGACGGCGGCGTCCGAGGCGTGTCCGAGCACCGCCGCCGCCTGGCCCCGCACGAGGTCGAGCAGCGTCTTGCGGCGTTCCGCCTCGCTCTGCCCGGCGAGCAGGGCGGCGAGCGACTCGGCGGTGGGGCCCGCGTCGTCGGCGCGCTCGGCGGTGGCGCGGAGCGCCTCCGGGATGCCGGTGAGCAGCGGGCTGGGCCGGACCGCGGTGAAGCCGGGCACGTACCGGGCCCAGTCGATGCCGGCGACCACGGTGACCGGTTCGCGGCGGGCGAGGCAGCCGGCGAGCGCGGCGAGCGCGAGGTCGCTGTCGAGCCGGGCGACGCCGCTGCGCCGCCGGCGTTCGGCCACGGCGGGGTCGGCGTCGGCCATGCCGCCGGTGGCCCAGGGTCCCCAGGCGACGGAGGTGGCCGGCAGGCCCCGCCGGTGCCGCTGCTCGGCCAACGCGTCCAGGTAGGCGTTCGCGGCGGCGTAGCTGCCCTGCCCGGCGGCGCCGAGCTGGCCGGGCAGCGCGGAGAAGAGCACGAAGGAGCGCAGGTCCTTCTCGGCGGTCAGCTCGTGCAGGTGCAGCGCGCCGAGCACCTTGGGTCGCAGCACGTCGGCGATCCGGTCGGCGGTGAGACCGTTGAGGACCCCGTCGTCGAGGATGCCGGCGGTGTGCACGACGCCGGTCAGCGGCGCGTCGGCGGGCACCTCGTCGAGGAGCTTGGCGAGCGCGGCCCGGTCGGCGACGTCGCAGGCGGCGACCGTGACGCGGGCGCCCCGGTCGGTGAGGTCCCGGACCAGGTCGGCGGCGCCGGGCGCGTCGGCGCCGCGTCGGCTGACCAGCATCAGGTGCGTCGCGCCCCGGTCGGCGAGCCAGCGGGCCACCTGCCCGCCGAGCGCGCCGGTGCCGCCGGTGACCAGCGTGGTGCCGGCGTGGTCGGGTGCGGGGTCGACGCCGCCGCCGGGCGCCCGGACGAGCCGGCGCACCAGCAGCGTGACGCCGTCGACGGCGAGCTGGTCCTCCCCGTCGGGGCCGGTGAGCGCGGCGCAGAGCAGGTCCCAGCCGTGGTCGTCGAGCGTGGCCGGCACGTCGACCAGGCCGCCCCAGCGTTCCGGGTGTTCCAGCGCGACGACCCGGCCGAGACCCCAGAGCAGGGCCTGTTCGGGCCGGCCGGCGCCGCCGTCGCGGGTGGTGCCGGCGGCGCCCCGGGTGACGCACCACAGCGGCGCGGCCACGTCGAGGTCCCCGAGCGCCTGGATCAGCGCCAGTGAGCGGGCCAGGAACGGCGGCACCGGCTCGGTGGCGTCGACCGGGCCGTCGGCGAGCGCGAGCAGGGAGAGCACCCGGTCGGCCGGGTCGGGGCCGGCGGCGGTGAGCCGGGCGGCGACGGCGGCGCGGTCGGTGTCGTCGGCGGGCAGCAGCACGAGCCGGGCGTCCGCGCCGCGCCGGGTCAGTTCGGCCACCGCCGTCTCCGCCTCGGTGGTGCCGGCCTCGTCGGCGACGACCCACCAGACGCCGGTGAGGTAGCCGACCGGAATTCCGCCGTACGGCTGCCAGACGGCGCGGTAGCGCAGGTCGTCGAGCGTGGACCGGTCGCGTTGCCGGCGGCGCCAGTCGGCGAGCAGCGGCAGGGCCGCGCCGAGGCGGTCGAGGGATTCGGCGGCGTCGGCGGCGGTGAGGTCGGCGAGCGCGGCGAGGTCCTCGTTGTCGACGGCGGCCCAGAAGGCGGCGTCGACGCCGGTCGGGCTCTGCCCGGCGGCGGGCGCGTCGAGGCTGGCGCGTGGCCAGTAGCGCGCCCGGTCAAACGCGTAGGTGGGCAGCGCGACGGTGTCCGTGCCGGCGAGCACGCTGGTCAGGTCGACGGGCAGGCCGACGCTGTGCGCGGTGGCCAGGTTGGTCAACAGCCGCGTCGGGTCGTCCTCACCCCGACGCAGCGTCGACAACGTGTGCCCGGCCGTGCCGAGGTCGTCCAGGATCGCGGTCACCGGCATCGCCAGCACCGGATGCGGCGAGATCTCCACGAACGTCGTGTGTCCCGCCCCGATCGCCGTACGCACGGCGGTGTCGAACTGGACCGTGCGGCGCAGGTTGTCGTACCAGTAGTCGGCGGTCATCGTCGCCGGGTCCACCCAGTCCCCGGTCAACGTGGACACCAGCCGGATGTGACCGGCCTGCGGCGTCACCCCCGCCAGCTCCGTGCGGAGCTGCTGCGCGACCTCCTCCACGGCGGCGGAGTGCGAGGCGTAGTCCACCGGGATCAGCCGGGCCCGCACACCGTCGGCCTGACACGACTCGACCAGGTCCGCGACCGCCTGCGGCGGACCCGACACCACCACCGTCGCCGGGCCGTTGACCGCCGCCACCCCGACACCGTCGAAGCCACCCAACCGGGCCGTCACCTCGTCGGCCGACAGGTCGACCGACGCCATCGTGCCGGTGCCGCGCAACGCGGACAGCGCCCGCGACCGCAACGCGACCGTCTTGGCCGCGTCGTCGAGCGACAGGATGCCCGCCACACACGCCGCGCCGATCTCGCCCTGCGAGTGACCGACCACCGCCTGCGGCATGACCCCCACGTGCCGCCACACCGCGGCCAGAGCGATACCCACCGCCCACAGCACCGGCTGCACCACCTCGACCCGGTCCAGCCACGACTCGTCGTCACCGGTCAGCACCGACACCAGGTCGACATCGAGATACGGAGAGAGGGCCACCTGACACTCGGCCAACGCCGCGTCGAACGGCGCGCACCGACCGACCAGACCGGAAGCCATCCGCGCCGACTGCGCACCCTGGCCCGGGAACACGAACACCGGACCGGCACCGTGAACGGCGACCGCGCCGGCCACCAGGTTGCCGGCGGGAGCGCCGGACGCGAGCGCGTCCAGACCGGACAGCAGTTCCTCGGCCGAGGAGCCGAGCACCACGGCCCGCTGGTCGAACGCCGACCGGGTGGTGGCCAACGACCAGGCCACCACGGCGGGGTCGGCCGATTCGGCGCGCAGGTGCCGGGCCAGCCGCTGGGCCTGCCGGGCAAGCCCGTCGCGGGTCCGCGCCGACACCGGCCAGGCGGTGACGGCGGCGTCCAGCAGGCCGGGCCGGACGGCGGCCGCCCCGGTGGACGCCTCGTCGGGCAGTTCGAGGATGACGTGGGCGTTGGTGCCGGAGATGCCGAACGAGGACACCGCCGCCCGACGGCCGGACCCGCTGCCCGGCCAGGGCCGGTTCTCGGTGACCAGCTCCACCGCGCCGGCAGACCAGTCGATGTGCGGCGAGGGCGCGTCCACGTGCAACGTCATCGGGACCACCCCGGCCCGCATGGCCAGGATCATCTTGATCACGCCGGCGACGCCGGCGGCGGCCTGGGTGTGGCCGATGTTCGACTTCACCGAGCCGAGCAGCAGCGGTTCGACGTCGGCGCGGCCCTGCCCGTACGTGGCGATGAGCGCCTGCGCCTCGATCGGGTCACCCAGCGTGGTGCCGGTGCCGTGCGCCTCCACCACGTCCACGTCGGCCGGGGACAGCCGCGCGGCGGCCAGCGCCGCCCGGATCACCCGCTGCTGCGACGGGCCGTTCGGGGCGGTGAGCCCGTTGGACGCGCCGTCCTGGTTGACCGCGCTGCCGCGCAGCACGGCGAGCACCGGATGCCCGTTGCGGCGGGCGTCGGAGAGCCGTTCGACCAGGAGCATCCCCACGCCCTCCCCCCATCCGGTTCCGTCGGCGGCGGCGGCGAACGCCTTGCACCGCCCGTCGGCAGCGAGGCCACGCTGGCGGGAGAACTCGACGAACAGTCCCGGGGTCGACATGACGGTCACGCCACCGGCGAGCGCCAGGTCGCACTCGCCGCGTTGCAGCGCGGCCGCCGCCAGGTGCAGCGCGACCAGCGACGACGAACACGCCGTGTCCACCGAGACCGCAGGTCCTTCCAACCCCAACACGTACGCCACCCGCCCCGAGACCACGCTCGCCGCGTTCCCGGTGCTCGCGAACCCTTCGACCTCGTCCGCGGACACCATCAACAGGGCCCCATAGTCCTGTCCGTTCGTGCCGACGAACACCCCTGTTCGTGAACCCCGCAAACCACCCGGGTCAACCCCTGCCCGCTCGATGGCCTCCCACGACGTCTCCAGCAGCAGGCGCTGCTGCGGGTCCATGGCCACGGCCTCACGCGGTGAGATGCCGAAGAACCCGGCGTCGAAGTCGGCCACGTCGTAGAGGAACGCGCCGGTGCGGACGTAGGAGGTGCCGGCGGAGTAGGGGTCGGGGTCGTAGAGCCGGTCGACGTCCCAGCCGCGGTCGCCGGGCAGGTCCGAGACCGCGTCCCGGCCGGCGTGCAGCAACTGCCAGAACCGCTCCGGGTCGGTGACGCCGCCCGGGAACCGGCAGGACATGGCGACGACCGCGATCGGCTCGTCGTCGGCCAGCGGCGCGGGGCCGGCGACCGCCTCGGCCTCGGCGCCGCCGCCCAGCTCCTCGTCGAGGTGGCGGGCCAGCACGGTGGCGGTCGGGTAGTCGAAGACCAGCGTGACCGGCAGGCGCAGCCCGGTGGCGGTGCCGAGCCGGTTGCGCAGCTCGACCGCGGTGACCGAGTCGAAGCCGAGGTCCCGGAACGCGTGGTGCGGGTCGACGGCCTGGCCGCCGTCGTACTTCAGGACCGTGGCCGCCTGGTCGCGGACCAGGTCGAGCAGCGCCTGCCGGCGCTGCGCGGACGCCATCCGGGCGAACGCGCCGACCGGCTCGACCTCGGTGGTCTCCTCCGGTTCCCGTTCGGCGGCGAGCCGCCGCACCTCGGGGATCTCGGCGATCAGCGGGGCCGGGCGAGTGGCGGTGAGCGCGACCCGGAACCGGTCCCAGGCGATGTTGGAGATGGTCAGGAACGTCTCGTCGTGGGCGAGCGCCTGGTGCAGCGCGGCGATCGCGAGCCGGGGCGACATCTCGGGCGCGCCGTGCCGGTGCAGCATCCGGCCGAACTCGCCGTCGGCCATGCCGCCGCCGCCCCAGGCACCCCAGGCGATGGAGGTGGCCGGCAGGCCGAGGTCGCGGCGGTGTTCGGCGAGCGCGTTGAGGTAGGCGTTGCCGGGGGCGTAGTTGCCGACGCCGGAGCTGCCGACCGTGCCGGCCATCGCGGAGAACAGCACGAACGCGTCGAGGTCGAGGTCGCGGGTCAGCTCGTGCAGGTTGACCGCGGCGGTGACCTTGGCGGCGAGCGCGTGGTCGAGCTGGTCGAGGGTGAGCGCGCCGATCACCGCGTCGTCGAGCACGGCGGCGGTGTGCACGACGGTGCGGAGGGGATGCTCGGCGGGCACGTCGGCCAGCACGGCGGCGAGCGCGTCCCGGTCGGCGGCGTCGCAGGCCGCCACCGTGACCCGGGTGCCCAACGCGGTCAGCTCGGCCTCCAGCTCGGCGACGCCGTCGCCGGACCGGCCGCGCCGGCTCAGCAGCACCAGGTGGTCGACGCCGTTGGCGGCGAGCCAGCGGGCCACGTGCCCGCCGAGCGCGCCGGTGCCGCCGGTGACCAGCGCGGTGCCGGTGGGTCGCCAGTCGCGCGGGGCGGGGGTGTCGCCGAGCGGGGCGCGCCGCAGCCGCCGCCCGTACGCGCCGGTGGGGCGCAGCGCGACCTGGTCCTCCCCGTCGACGCCGGCGAGGACGCGGGCGAGCCGGACTGCGCTGCGGTCGTCCGGGCTGTCGGGCAGGTCGATCAGGCCGCCCCAGCGGTCCGGGTGTTCCAGCGCGGCGATCCGGCCGAAGCCCCAGGCGAGCTGCTGCGTCGGGTGGGTCAGCGGGTCGCCGGGGCCGGTGGCGACCGCGCCCCGGGTGAGCGTCCACAGCGGCGCGCGGACGCCGGCGTCGCCGAGCGCCTGGGTGAGCGTGACGGTGCCGGCGAACCCGGCCGGCACGTGCGGGTGGCCGGGCAGCGGCGTCTCGTCGAGCGGCAGGAGCGACACCACACCGGCGGGCGGCGTGTCCCGGTGCGTGTCGCGCAGCCGGCCGGTGAGCGCGTCCCGGTCGGGCGCACCGGTCAGCGCGATCTCGACGACGGTGGCGCCGTGCCGACGCAACGCGTCCGCCACGAAGCCGGTCGCGGCGTCGGCGGGAGCATCCGCGTCGGCCCCGGCGGCGGTGACCAGCCACCAGGACCCGGTGAGGGTCGGCGCGGCCGAGCCGTCGGGGGCGACCGGAAGCCACCCGTCGCGGTAGCGCCACGAGTCGATGGTGGCCTGGTCGCGGTGGCGGCGACGCCAGGCGGCGAGCGCGGGCAGCAGCGCGGCGAGGGCGTCCTCGGACACCTCGGCGACGTCGGCCAGCTCGGCGCCGACCGCGGCCGGGTCCTCGGCCTCGACGGCCGCCCAGAACCGGGCGTCCACCTCGTCCACCTCGACCGTGCCGGCCGTGGTCTCGGCGGTCGCGGCGGCGGCCGGGCGCGGCCAGTAGAGCTGCCGCTGGAACGGGTACGTGGGCAGGTCGAGCCGGCGGGTGGACCGGCCGGCGAACGCGGGCCGCCAGTCGACGGCCGCGCCACCGGCGTACACCTCGGCGACCGCGCGGTGGAAGCGGGCCAGGCCGCCCTCGTCGCGGCGCAGCGTGCCGGTCACGGTGACCGCGGCCGGGTCGGCGGCGGCCGACTCGACGCTCTCCTGCATCGCCATGGTCAGCACCGGGTGCGCGCTGACCTCGACGAACGTCTGGTGGCCGGTGGCGGCGAGGTCGCGGATCGCCGCCTCGAAGCCGACCGTCTGCCGCAGGTTGCGGTACCAGTAGTCGGCGTCCAGGTCGGCGGTGTCGAGCCAGTCGCCGGTCACCGTGGACCGGAACCGGATCCCGCCGGTACGCGGGCGCAGGCCGGCGAGCAGCTCGCGCAGCCGCTCGCGCAGCGGTTCGACGTGCGCGGAGTGGGACGCGTAGTCCACCGGCACCCGGCGCACCCGCACGTCCCGCCCCTGGTAGTGGGCGACCAGCTCGTCCAGCGCGGCGGAGTCGCCGGAGACGACCACCGCGGTCGGGCCGTTGATCGCGGCGAGCGACACCCGGCCGTCCCAGCGGCTGATCGTCGCGGTGACCTCGTCGGCAGTGGTGGCGACCGAGACCATGCCGCCGTCGCCGGCGATGCCGGCGATGATCCGGCTGCGCAGGGCCACCACGGCGGCGGCGTCGTCCAGGCTGAGCCCACCGGCGACGTACGCGGCGGCGATCTCGCCCTGGGAGTGGCCGACCACGGCCGACGGGTGCACGCCGTAGGAGCGCCACAGCGCGGCGAGGGACACGCCGACCGCGAACAGCGCCGGCTGCACCACGTCCACCCGCTCCAGCGACGGCGCGCCGGGCACGCCGCGCACCACGTCGGTCAACGACCAGTCGACGTGCGGGCGCAGCGCCGCCGCGCAGGCGGCGAACGTCTCGGCGAACACCGGGGCGGTGTCGAGCAGTTCGGCGGCCATGCCGGTCCACTGCGAACCCTGGCCGGGGAAGACGAAGACCACGTCGCCCGGCGTACCGGGGGCGCGGGTGACGGTGTCCGGCGCGGGACGGCCCTCGGCGAGCGCGCCCAGCGCGGCGGTCAGGTCGTCGCAGCCGGCGGCGAGCACCACCGCGCGGTGCTCGTGGGCGCTGCGGGTGGTGGCCAGCGACCAGGCCAGGTCGGGCAGCGCGGCGTCCGGCACGGCGTCGAGGTGCGCCCGCAGGTCGCGGGCGCGGGCGGCGAGCGCGGCGGCGGTCCGCCCGGACAGCGTCCAGGGCAGCTCTCCGGCCGGCCCGGCGTCGTCGTCCGGCGCGGTCTCCTCCGGCGGCGCCTGCTCCAGGATGGTGTGCACGTTGGTGCCGCTGATCCCGAACGAGGAGACGCCGGCGCGGCGGGGCCGGTCGCCGGCCGGCCAGGGGCGAGCCTCGGTGAGCAGCGCGACCGTGCCGGCGGACCAGTCGACGTGCGGGGTGGGCTCGTCCACGTGCAGGGTGGGCGGCAGCACGCCGTGGCGCAACGCCAGCACCATCTTGATCACGCCGGCCACACCGGCGGCGGCCTGGGTGTGGCCCAGGTTCGACTTGACCGAGCCGAGCCAGAGCGGCCGGTCGGCGTCGCGGGCCTGCCCGTAGGTGGCGATCAGCGCCTGCGCCTCGATCGGGTCGCCGAGCGTGGTGCCGGTGCCGTGCGCCTCGACGGCGTCGACCTGGTCGGGGGCGAGCCCGGCGTTCGCGAGGGCCTGCCGGATGACCCGCTGCTGGGCCGGCCCGTTGGGGGCGGTGAGCCCGTTGGACGCGCCGTCGGAGTTGACCGCGCTGCCGCGTACCACGGCGAGGACCGGGTTGCCGTCGCGGCGGGCGTCGGAGAGCCGCTGGAGCACCAGCAGGCCGACGCCCTCACCCCAGCCGGTGCCGTCGGCGGCGCCGGCGAACGGCTTGCAGCGCCCGTCGGCGGCCAGGCCGCGCTGCCGGGAGAAGCCGACGAAGATGCCGGGCGTGGCCATCACCGTGGCGCCGCCGGCGAGCGCGAGGTCGCACTCCCCCGCCTGCAACGCCTGCGCGGCGAGGTGCAGCGCCACAAGCGACGCCGAGCAGGCGGTGTCGACCGTGACGGCCGGGCCGTGCAACCCGAAGGTGTACGCGAGCCGGCCGGAGATGACGCTGGCGGAGACGCCGGTGGCGAGGTAGTTCTCGTCGCCGTCCCCGGAGGCCAGCAGCAGCGAGCCGTAGTCCTGCCCGTTGGTGCCGACGTAGACGCCGGTGCGGCTGCCGCGCAGCGCGGCCGGGTCGAGCCGGGCCCGTTCGAACGCCTCCCAGCTCGCCTCCAGCAGCAACCGCTGCTGCGGGTCCATGGCCAGCGCCTCACGGGGGCTGATGCCGAAGAACGCCGGGTCGAACTCGCCGGCGGAGTCGACGAAGCCGCCCTCCCGCACGTAGCTGGTGCCGAGGTGCTCGGGGTCGGGGTGGTACAGCTCGGCGACGTTCCAGCCGCGTTCCTCGGGCATCGGCGAGAGCGCGTCGGTGCCGCCGGCGACCAGGTCCCAGAGCTGCTCGGGGCTGGCCACGCCGCCGGGGAAGCGGCAGCTCATCGCCACGATGGCGACGGGTTCGCGGTGCCTGCCGACGTCGGCGGCGACGACCGCGCCGCCGGTGTGGTCGTCGGCCTGGCCGTGCAGGTGGGCGGCGAGTTCGGCGACCGTGGGGTGGTCGAAGACCAGCGTGGCGGGCAGCGTCATGCCGGTCTCGGCGGCGAGCCGGTTGCGCAGCTCGACCGCGGTGAGCGAGTCGAAGCCCAGGTCGCGGAACGTGCGGTCGGGCAGCGGCCGGCCGGCCGGGTGGCCGAGCACCAGCGCGGCCTGGGTGCGGACCAGTTCGGTGAGCTGCGGCAGGGACCGGCCGACCACCACCGCCGGGGCGACCACGGCGGGTCCGGTGGGCACGCCGGGCAGGCCGGCGAGCAGCGGCGCGGGCCGGCCGCGTACGGCGGCGAGGCGTCCCCAGTCGACGTCGGCGACGGTGACGGCCGGCGCGGCGGCGCCGACGATCCGGCCCAGCGCGGCGGCGGCCGGCTCGGCCGGGAGCGGGTTGACGCCGCCCCGGGTCAGCCGCGCGGTCAGCTCGGCGCTGGCGGCGGCCATGCCGTCGGCGGACCAGGCGCCCCAGGCGATCGCGGTGGCCGGCAGCCCGAGGTCGCGGCGCCAGGCGGCGAACGCGTCCAGGAAGGCGTTGGCCGCCGCGTAGTTGCCCTGCCCGGCGCTGCCGATCACGCCGGCCAGCGAGGAGAACAACACGAACGCGTCGAGCCGGCGGTCGGCGGTGGCGTCGTGCAGCACCCGGGCGGCGCGGACCTTGCCGTCCAGCACGGCCGCCAGGCGGGTCAGGTCGAGGCCGTCGAGGATGCCGTCGTCGACGACGCCGGCGGTGTGCACCGCGGCGGTCAGCGCGGGCAGGTCGGCGACCAGCGCGGTGACGGCTGCGGGGTCGGTGACGTCGCAGCGCACCACCCGGGCGCCGGGCAGCTCGGCGGCCAGGTCGGCGGCGCCGGGCGCGTCGGGGCCGCGCCGGGAGGCGAGCACCACCTCGGTCGCGCCGGCGGCGAGCAGCCAGCGGGTGACCTGCCGGCCGAGCGCGCCGGTGCCGCCGGTGACCAGCACCGTGCCGGCGGGCCGCCAGCCGGGGCCGGCGGGGACTGCGGCGGGGACGAGCCGGCGGCCGAACGTGCCGTGCGGCCGGACGGCGACCTCGTCGTGGCCGCCGTCGGCGAGCACGGCGCGCAGCGCGTCGGCGTCGATCCGCTCCGGCGTGGCGTCGGCGGGCAGGTCGACGAGGCCGCCCCAGCGGTCGGGTTGTTCCAGCGCGACGGTCCGGCCGAGCCCCCAGGCGGCGGCCGCGTACGGGTCGGTGAGCGGTTCGCCGCCGCCCACCGAGACCGCGCCCCGGGTGACGCACCAGAGCCGGCCGGCCCGGCCGGTGTCGGCGAGCGCCTGCACCAGCGTGAGCAGCAGCGCGGTCCCGGCCGGCACGGCGGGCGCGTCGGGTCGCGGCGCGTCCGGGCCGGGCAGCACGCAGAGCACGCCCCGCCAGCCCGCCTCGTCGTGGCCGCGCAGCAGGTCGGCCAGGTCACCACGGTCAATGTCGGCGGGCACGGTGAGCACGTCGACGTCGGCGCCGGCCACCGCGAGCGGCGCCGCCCAGGGCGCCGGATCGTCGACGGCGACGACCAGCCAGCGGCCGGTCAGCGTCGGGGCGGGCGCGGGACGGACCGCCTCCCACTCGACCCGGTACGACCAGCCGTCGAGCACCGCGTCGCGCTGCCGGGCGCGTCGCCACGACGACAGCACCGGCACGGCCGGGCCGAGCGCGGCCACCGCGTCCGGGTCGTCCTGCACGGCCAGCTCGGACGCCACGGCCGGCAGGTCGCCGCGTTCCACGGCGGCCCAGAAGTCCCCGTCCGCGCCGTCGGCGCGCACCTCCGGGCGGGCCACGCCGTCGCCGGCCCAGTAGCGCTCGCGCTGGAACGCGTACGTGGGCAGGTCGATCCGGCGCGCGCCGGTGCCGGCGAACCAGTCGGTCCAGGTGACCGGGTGGCCGTGCACGTGCAGCTCGGCCAGCGCGACCAGCAGCGCCTCGACCTCGGGACGGTCACCGCGTTGCGCGGCGACGGCACGGACCGGCTCGCCGGGCAGGATGTCGGCGGTCAGCGGGGTGAGCACGGCGCGGGGGCCGAGCTCCAGGAACGTGTCGACGCCGGCGGCGCGCAGCGCGTGCACGCCGTCGGCGTGGCGGACCGCCTCCCGGACGTGCCGCACCCAGTAGTCGGCGGTGCGGATCTCGTCCGGGTCGGCCAGCTCGCCGGTCACGTTGGACACCACCGGCAGCGTCGGCGCGGCGAACGTCAGCCGCTCCAGCACCGCCCGGAAGCGCGCCAGCACCGGCTCCATCAGCGGGCTGTGGAACGCGTGGCTGACGGTCAGCCGGCGGGTGCGGACGCCCCGGTCCCGCCAGAGCCGTTCCAGCCGGTCGATCGCGTTCGCCGCGCCGGACAGCACCACGGCGGCCGGGCCGTTGACGGCGGCGACGTCGACCGGCTCGTCCGGGTCGGTCAGCGTGGCGCGGACGTCGGCCTCGGGCGCGGCCACGGCGAGCATCGCGCCGCCGGCCGGCAGCGCCTGCATGAGCCGGCCCCGCGCGGCGACCAGCGCGGCGGCGTGCTCCAGCGACAGCACGCCGGCCACGTGCGCGGCGGTGACCTCGCCGATGGAGTGGCCGCCGACCATGTCGGGCGTCAGGCCGAACGACTCGACGAGGCGGAACAGCGCCACCTCGACCGCGAACAGGCCGGCCTGGGTGAACTGGGTCTGGTCCAGCAGGTCACCGTCGTCGAACAGCACCTCCTTCAGCGGCCGGGGCAGCGCCCGGTCCAGGTAGGAGCACACCTCGTCGAGCGCGGCGGCGAACACCGGGAACTGCGCGTACAGCTCGCGGCCCATGCCGGCGCGCTGCGCGCCCTGCCCGGAGAAGAGCACCGCGAGCTGGCCGTGGGGGGTGCCGGTCCCGGTGTGCACGGTGCCGGCCGGCTCGCCGGCGGCGAGCGCGCGCAGCGCGGCGACCAGGTCGTCCGGGCCGGCGACGGCGACCACCGCCCGGTGGTCGAGCACGGACCGGGACACCACCGAGGAGTACGCGACGTCGAGCGGGCGCACCTCCGGCGCGGCGGCGAGCCGGGCGGCCCAGCGGCCGGCCTGGGCGGCGAGCGCGTCGGCGGACCGGGCGGAGAGCAGCACCGGCACCACCGGCCGGGCGGTCGGGGTCGGTGCCGGCTCGTCCTCGGCCGGTTCCGGCTCGGGCGCCTGCTCGATGACGGTGTGCGCGTTGGTGCCGGACACGCCGAACGAGGACACCGCGGCGCGGCGCGGCCGGTCGGTGGCCGGCCACGGCGTGGCCTCGGTGGCGAGCGTGACCGCGCCGGCGGTCCAGTCGATGTGCGGCGAGGGCGCGTCGACGTGCAGCGTGGGTGGGACGACGCCGTGCCGGACGGCCAGCACCATCTTGATCACGCCGGCCACACCGGCGGCGGCCTGGGTGTGGCCCAGGTTCGACTTCACGGAGCCGAGCAGCAGCGGCGTCTCCCGCTCCTGCCCGTACGTGGCGAGCAGCGCCTGCGCCTCGATCGGGTCACCGAGCGTGGTGCCGGTGCCGTGCGCCTCCACCACGTCGACCTGCTCGGGGGTGAGCCGGGCGTTGGCCAGCGCCTGCCGGATGACGCGCACCTGGGACGGGCCGTGCGGGGCGCTCAGCCCGTTGGACGCGCCGTCCTGGTTGACCGCGCTGCCCCGGATCACCGCGAGCACCGGGTAGCCGTGCTTCTGCGCGTCGGAGAGCCGGGCCAGCAGCAGCATGCCGACGCCCTCGGACCAGCCGGTGCCGTCGGCGGCGGCGGCGAACGGCTTGCACCGGCCGTCGGCGGCCAGGCCACGCTGGCGGCTGAAGCCGACGAACACCGCCGGGGTGGGCATCACGGTGACGCCGCCGGCCAGCGCCAGTTCGCAGTCGCCGTTGCGCAGCGCCTGCACGGCCAGGTGGATCGCCACCGACGACGAGGAGCAGGCGGTGTCGATGGTGACCGCCGGCCCTTCCAGGCCGAGCGTGTACGCGATCCGGCCGGAGACGATGCTCGTCGAGTTGCCGGTGAGCGAGTGGCCCTCGGCGTCCTGCCCGGCCTGGGCGAGGATCGCGTCGTAGCCGTGCGCGGCGGCGCCGACGAACACGCCGGTGCGGCTGCCCCGCACCGCCGGCAGCGGCAGCCCGGCGCGTTCGAACGCCTCCCAGCTCGCCTCCAGCAGCAGCCGCTGCTGCGGGTCCATGGCGACCGCCTCGCGGGGGCTGATGCCGAACAGGTCGGCGTCGAAGTCCCCGGCGTCGTAGACGAAGCCGCCCTCCCGCACGTAGCTGGTGCCCGGGTGGTCCGGGTCGCTGTGGAACAGCCGGTCGAGGTCCCAGCCCCGGTCGGCGGGGAACGGGCCGATCCCGTCGCGGCCGTCGCGGACCAGCTCCCAGAGCTGCTCGGGCGAGCCGACGCCGCCCGGATAGCGGCAGGCCATCGCCACCACCGCGACCGGCTCGGTGTCGCGGGCCTCCAACGCCCGCAGCCGCCGCCGGGTGCGCCGCAGCTCCGAGGTCGTACGCTTCAGGTACTCGACGTACTTCTCGTCCTCGCTGTTCACCGTGGTCCTACCCTCACTCGGCGTACCGATGTCGTCGCGGCCGGCGGTCAAGACGTCTCCAGCTCGCGGTCGATCAGGTCGAAGATGTTCTCGGTGGTGGCCGACTCCAGGTCGCCGTCGTCGGCGGTCGTCTCCCGTGCGGTCAGCCGGTCCAGCAGGCTGTGCAGCCGCTCGGTGATGCCGCGGAACGCCTCGTCGTCCGGGTCCAGCCCGGCCAGTGCCGCCTCCAGCCGGTCGAGGTCCCGGCCGACACCGCCGGAGGCGTCGGCCGCGCCGTCGGGCACGGCGATCCGCGAGGCGAGGTGGGCGGCGAGCGCGGCCGGCGTCGGGTTGTCGAAGACCAGCGTGGCCGGCAGCCGCAGCCCGGTGGCCGCGCCGAGCCGGTTGCGCAGCTCGACCGCGGTGAGCGAGTCGAAGCCGAGTTCCCGGAACGCGCGGTCCGGCTCCACCCCGGCCGGGTCGCCGACGCCGAGCACCACGGCGACGTGCGCCAGCACCAGGTCGCGCAGCGCCCGTTCGCGTTTCTCGCCGGACAGGCCGCGCAGCGTCTCCGCGTACGCCGGGCCGCCGGCCGCCTCGGTGACCGTGCCGCGGCGCGTGCCGGCGCGGACCAGCGCGGTGAGCAGCGGGTGGACCGGGCCGCCGGTGCCCTGCGTGCTGATCTTCGCGGGCATCAGCGTGGGTCGTTCGGAACGCCAGGTGGCGTCGAACAGCGCCAGCGCCTCGTGGTCGGTGAGCGCCACCAGGCCGCTGCGTTCCAGCCGCCGCCGGTCGACCGCGCCCAGGTGGCCGGTGATCCCGCTGGCGGTGGCCCACAGGCCCCAGACCAGGGAGACCGCCGGCAGGCCGGACGCGCGCCGGTGCTCGGCGAGGGCGTCGAGGAACGCGTTGCCGGCCGCGTAGTTGCCCTGGCCCGGACCGCCCATCAGGCCGGCGGCGGCGGAGTAGAGCACGAACGCGGTCAGCTCGTGGTCGCGGGTGGCGCGGTGCAGGTTCCAGGCCGCGTCGACCTTGGGGCGCAGCACCGCGGCGAGCCGCTCCGGGGTGAGCTTCTCGACGGTGGCGTCGTCGACGACGCCGGCGGTGTGCACCACGGCGCGCAGCGGGTGCCGCTTGTCCACCAGGGACAGCACGTCGGCGACCGCCTCCGGGTCGGCCAGGTCGGCGGCGACGAGCTGCACCTCCGCGCCGCCGGCCTTGAGGTCGGCGAGCAGCTCGTCGGCGCCCTCGGCGTCCGGGCCGCGCCGGCTGACCAGCAGCAGGTGCCGGACCCCGTGTGCGGCGACCAGGTGCCGGCAGAGCAGCGCGCCGAGCGTGCCGGTGGCGCCGGAGACCAGGACGGTGCCGTCGAGCCGGGGCGCCGGGGGGATGGTCAGCGTGAGCTTGCCGACGTGCCGGGCCTGGCTGAGGAAGCGGAACGCCTCGGGCGCGCGCCGGACGTCCCAGGTGCGGCGCGGCAGCGGGCGCAGCGTGCCGGCGGCGAACAGCGCCATCAGCTCCGCCAGCATCCGCCCGACGACGGCCGGGCCGGCCGCCATCAGGTCGAAGCCCTGGTAGCTGACGCCGGGGTGGTCGGCGGCGACCCGGGCCGGATCACGCGGGTCGGTCTTGCCCATCTCGACGAACCGGCCGCCGCTGTCGAGCATCCGCAGCGACGCGTCCACGTACGCGCCGGCGAGCGAGTTGAGCACCACGTCGACGCCCCGCCCGGCGCGGCGGGCCCGGAACTCGTCGACGAAGTCGAGGGAGCGGGAGGAGGCGATGTGCGCGTCGTCGAGGCCGGTGGCGCGCAGCACCGGCCACTTGCCGGGGCTGGCCGTGCCGTAGACCTCGGCGCCGAGGTGCCGGGCGATCTGCACGGCGGCCATGCCGACGCCGCCGGTGGCGGCGTGCACCAGCACCGACTCGCCGGCGGTGAGCCGGCCCAGCTCGACCAGCCCGTACCAGGCGGTCAGGAAGACCACCGGCACGCCGGCCGCCTCCGCGTACGACCAGCCGTCCGGGAGGCGGGTGACCATGCGGTGGTCGGTGACCGCGACGGTGGCGAACGAGCCGGCGAAGATGCCCATCACCCGGTCGCCGGGTTTCAGGTCGGTGACGCCGGGGCCGACCTCGCGGACCACGCCGGCGCCCTCGCTGCCGAGCACCTCCTGGCCGGGGACCATGCCGAGCGCCAGCACCACGTCCCGGAAGTTGAGGCCGGAGGCGCGCATCTCGACCGCGACGTGCCCGGCCGGCACCGCGCCGGCCTCGACCGGCACCGGCAGCAACGCCAGGTTCTCCAGCGTGCCCTTCTCGGTGACGTCGAGCCGCCACGGCTGCCGGTCGCCGGGCGGCGTCAGCACGCCGGTGTCCCGGGCCCGGACCAGTCGGGGTGTCAGGGCAGCGCCGTCGCGGAGCGCGAGCTGCGGTTCGCCGGACGCGAGCGCGGCGGGCACCGCGTCGAGCGTGGCGGCGGCGTCGTCCAGGTCGAGCAGCGTGAACCGGCCCGGGTGTTCGGACTGGGCGGAGCGCACCAGCCCCCACACCGCGGCGCGGGCCGGGTCGCGGGGTGCCTCGCCGGGCGCGGCGGCGACCGCGCCCCGGGTGGCGAGCACCAGGCGGGCGGCCTCCAGGCGGGGTTCGGTCAGCCACCGGTGCACCAGCGCGAGCGTGTCGCGGGCGGCGGAGTGGGCGTCCGCGTCCGCCCGCTCCGGGTCCGGCCCGGGGCCGCCGCGCAGGTCGACCACGATCTCCGGTACGTCGTCGTCGCCGTCCACGGCGGCGAGCAGCGCGTCCAGGTCGGGGTGGACGGCCACCCGGTGACCGGCCTCGGTGAGCGCGGCGGCCAGCTCGGCGCGGTCGTCGGTGAGCAGCGCCCAGCGGGCCGGGGCGGTGACGGCGTCGGTGGCCGGCAGCGGTGTCCAGTCCAGGTGGAACACGGCGGTGCGGCGCAGCGCGGCGGCGGCGTCGTCCTGGCCGGCGGCGACCGGCCGGAACGTCAGCGACTCGACGGTGGCGACCGGTCGGCCGGCCGGGTCGGCGAGCGTGACGGCGACCGTGTCCGGGCCGAGCGAGCGGATCGTCACCCGCAGCCGGGTGGCGCCGTGGGCGTGCAGCGTGACCGCGCGGAGCGTGAACGGCAGCCAGCCGCTGCCGGCCTCGGCGGGCGTGCCGAGCAGCGCGGTGGGGCCGGTGGCGTGCAGGGCCGCGTCGAACAGGGCCGGGTGCAGGCCGAACCGGGACGCGTCGGCGGCCTGCGCCTCGGGCAGCGCCACCTCGGCGTACACCTCGTCGCCGTGCCGCCAGACGCGGTGCAGGCAGCGGAACGCGGGGCCGTAGGTGAGGCCGGCCTCTGCGGTGCGGGCGTACCAGGCGTCCAGGTCCGCGTCGACCTCGACGGCGCCGGCCGGCGGCCACTCCCCCGGCCCGGGTTCGGGTTCGGGAGGCTGCGGCAGCAGCAGGCCCTCGGCGTGCCGGGTCCAGTCGGCGTCGCCGTCGTCGGCGGGCCGGGAGTGCAGCGTGACGGCCCGTTCGCCGGTGTCGCCGGGCGCGCCGACGCGTACCTGCACCTGGACCGCGCCGGTGGCGGGCAGCACGAGCGGGCTGATCAGCGTGAGGTCGCCGACCTGACCGGCGTCGACCTCGTCGCCGGCCCGGATCACCATGTCGGCGAGCGCGGTGCCGGGGACGACCACTGTCCGGCCGACGACGTGGTCGGCGAGCCACGGGTGGGTCCGCGTGGACAGCCGCCCGGTGAGCACCACGGTCCGGTCGTCGGCGACCGGCAGCGCGGCGCTGAGCAGCGGGTGCCCGGCGTCCTGGAGGCCGGCGGAGGCGACGTCCCGCGTCGGTTGGACGGTGGTGGTGAGCCAGTACCGCTTCCGGTCGAACGCGTACGTGGGCAGGTCGACAATGGTCGCGGGGGCGAGGACGCGGGTCAGGTCGACGGGCAGGCCGAGGGTGTGGGCGGTGGCCAAACTGGTCAATAGCCGAGTCGGGTCGTCGTCGCCACGGCGCAGCGTGGACAGGGTGTGCCCCGCCGTGTCGGTGTCGTCGAGGATCGCGGTCACCGGCATGCTCAACACCGGATGCGCCGACACCTCCACGAACGTGCGATGCCCAGCCCCGAGCGCGGTCCGCACCGCCTGCTCGAACCGCACCGGCTGCCGCAGATTCGTGTACCAGTAGTCGCCGTCCATGCCCTCCGGGTCGGCCCAGTCCCCGGTCACCGTCGACACCATCCGGACCTGACCCGGCTGCGGGACCAGCCCGGCCAGGTCGGTGAGCATCCGCTCACGGATCTGCTCCACGGCCGGGTTGTGCGAGGCGTAGTTGAACGGCACCGGCTTCGCCCGCACCCCCTCGACCTCCCACCGCTGACGCAGCTCGGCGAGCGTCTCGGGCGGACCGGACACCACCACGTGACCGGGACCGTTGAGCACCGCCACCACCGTGCCCGCGATCCCCTCGATCCGCGCCTGCACCTGATCGGCCGGCAAATCCACCGCCAACATCCCGCCGGAACCCGCCAGGGTGGCCAGCGACCGCGCCCGCAGGATCACGGCCTTCGCCGCATCATCGAGCGACAGCACCCCGGCCACACACGCGGCGGCCATCTCCCCCTGCGAATGCCCGATCACCAACGACGGCTCCACACCGGCCGCCCGCCACACCTCCGCCAGACACACACCGACCGCGAACAACACCGGCTGCAACACCTCTACCCGGTCCAGCCAGGCCTCGTCGTCACCGGTCAACACCGACACGAGGTCCACGTCCAGGAACGGCGCGAACGCCCGCTGACACTCGGCAAGACGCGCGTCGAACGGCGCACACCGACCCACCAGACCGGCCGCCATCCGCACCGACTGACCACCCTGACCCGGAAACACGAACACCGGACCCGGGCCGTGCTCGACGACCGAACCCGACACCACGTTTCCCGCCGGGGCCCCCGAGGCGAGCGCGTCCAGCGCCGTCAGCAGCTCGTCGCCGGTGGTGCCGACCACTGCGGCGCGGTGCTCGAACGTCGAGCGGGTGGTGGCGAGGGACCAGGCCACCGCCGCCGGGTCGAGCTGCCCGCCGGCGCGCAGGTGGGCGGCGAGCCGGGCGGCCTGCGCGGCGACGCCGGCCCGGGTACGGGCCGACACCGGCCACAGCCGGATGTCGGCGTCCACCAGGCCCGGGACGGCGGGCACCGGACGCGCGTCGGGCTCGTCGGCCTGTTCGATGACGACGTGGGCGTTGGTGCCGGAGATACCGAACGACGACACCGCCGCCCGACGCGGCCGGTCCACCACCGGCCACTCCCGCGCCTCGGTCACCAGCTCCACCGCGCCGGCCGACCAGTCGATGTGCGGCGACGGCTCATCGACGTGCAGCGTCGGCGGCACCATGCCGTGCCGCATGGCGAGGATCATCTTGATGATCCCGGCGACGCCGGCGGCGGCCTGGGTGTGGCCGATGTTCGACTTGATCGACCCGAGCAGCAGCGGGGTAGCGCGATCCTGCCCGTACGTGGCGAGCAGCGCCTGCGCCTCGATCGGGTCACCCAGCGTGGTGCCGGTGCCGTGCGCCTCCACCACGTCCACGTCCGACGTGGACAGACCCGCGTCCGCCAACGCGGCGCGGATGACCCGCTGCTGCGACGGGCCGTTCGGCGCGGTCAGCCCGTTCGACGCGCCGTCCTGGTTGATCGCGCTGCCGCGCACCACGGCGAGCACCGGGTGACCGTTGCGGCGGGCCTCGGAGAGCCGTTCCAGCAGCAGCACGCCGACGCCCTCGCCCCAGCCGGTGCCGTCGGCGCCGGCGGCGAACGCCTTGACCCGGCCGTCGGCGGCCAGTCCACGCTGGCGGGAGAACTCGACGAACAGCCCGGGTGTCGCCATCACTGTCACGCCGCCGGTGAGCGCGAGGTCGCACTCGCCGCGTCGCAGCGCCTGCACCGCCAGGTGGAACGCGACGAGCGACGACGAGCAGCCGGTGTCCACGGACACGGCCGGTCCTTCCAGGCCCAGCGCGTACGACACCCGGCCGGACACCACGCTTGCCGCGTTGTCGGTGCCGCCGAAGCTCTCGTCCGGGGCGACCAGCACCAACGCGCGGTAGTCCTGCCCGTTGGTGCCGGCGAACACGCCGGTCCGGGAGCCGCGCAGCGATTCCGGCACCACGCCGGCCCGCTCGATCGCCTCCCAGCTCGCCTCCAGCAGCAGCCGCTGCTGCGGGTCCATGGCGGCGGCCTCGCGCGGCGAGATACCGAAGAACACCGGGTCGAAGTGGCCGGCGTCGGCCACGAACGCGCCCTGGTCGGTGTAGGTGGTGCCGGCCGACGCCGCCGCCGGGTCGACGAGAGTGTCCGGGTCCCAGCCCCGGTCGGTGGGGAAGTCGCCGACCGTGTCCACGCCGTCGGCGACGATCCGCCACAACGCGTCCGGGTCGCTGACGCCGCCGGGGAAGCGGCAGGCCATCGCCACCACGGCCACCGGCTCCTCGCCGGACGCGACGGTGGTGACCGGGGTCCCGGCGGGCGCCGGGTCGGCACCGAGCAGCGTGTCCCGCAGCAGCCGGGCCAGCGCCACCGGCGTGGGGTGGTCGAAGACCAGCGTGGTGGGCAGCGGCTGGCCGGTGGCGGTGACCAGCCGGTTGCGCAGCTCCACCGCGGTCAGCGAGTCGAAGCCGAGGTCCCGGAACGCGGTGGTGGCCGGGATCGCGGCGGCGTCGGCGTGGCCGAGCACGTCGGCGGCGAGTTCCCGGACCAGGTCGGCCAGCGCCTCCTCGCGGCGGGCCGGATCCAGGCCGGCGAGCCGGGCCCGCAGCGTCGCCGCCGGTCCGTCGTCGGCGTCGCCGTCGGCCGGCGCGCCGCCGTCGAGCGCGGCCTTCGCCTCCGGTACGCCCTCCAGCAGCGGCCGACGCCGGGCGGACGCGTACGCGGGCGCGAACCGGGACCAGTCCACGTCGGCGACGGTGAGCGTCACGTCGTCGTGGTCGAGGGCCTGCCGCAGCGCGCTCATCGCGACGTCGGCGTCCATCGGCGGCACGCCCCGGCGGCGCAGCGCCCGGTCGGAGTCGGCCACGTGCATGCCGCCCTCGCCCCACGAACCCCAGGCGATGGCGGTGCCGGCCAGCCCGTCGGCACGTCGCCGCTGCACCAGCGTGTCCAGGTAGGCGTTGCCGGCCGCGTACCCGGCCTGCCCGGCGCTGCCCCAGGTGGCGGCGATGGACGAGTAGACGACGAACGCGTCCAGCTCGTCGTCGGCGAGCAGGTCGTGCAGGTGGGCCGCGCCGGCCACCTTGCCGGCGGTCACCTCGGCCAGTTCGGCGGCGGTGACGGCGTCCAGCGGGGTGGTCTGCGGCAGGCCGGCGGTGTGCAGGACGGCGCGGATCGGCGGTCCCTCGGCGCGGAGCCGGTCGAGCAGCGCGGCGACGGCGGCCCGGTCGGCGAGGTCGCAGGCGGCGACCGTGACGCGGGCGCCCCGTTCGCGCAGCTCGGCGGCCAGCTCGGTCGCGCCGGGCGCGTCCGGGCCGCGCCGGCTGACCAGCACCACGTGTGCGGCGCCGGCGTCGGCGAGCCAGCGGGCGGCGCGCGCGCCGAGCCCGCCGGTGCCGCCGGTGACCAGCACGGTTCCGGTGGGCGTGAAGTGGCGTACCGGGGGGCGGTCGCCGATCGGCGCGCGGACCAGGCGGCGGCGCAGGACGCCGGGGCCGCGTACGGCGAGCTGGTCCTCGCCGGCCGGGGCGGCGAGCAGCGCGGCGAGCCGGCCGGCGGCCCGCGCGTCGGGTCGGCTGGGCAGGTCGACCAGGCCGCCCCAGCGGTGCGGCGCCTCCACGCCGACCACCCGGCCCAGCCCCCAGACCGCGCCCTGCGCCGGGTCGGTCCCCCGGTCGTACGCGGCGGCGGCGACCGCGTTGCGGGTGACCAGCCACAGCGGCGCGGCCAGGCCGGTGTCGCCGAGCGCCTGGGTGAGCGCGAGCGTGGCGGCCAGGCCGGGCAGGAGCGGGTCCGTGTCGGTGGCGGGCGCCCAGGACAGCAGCGAGACCACCCCGCCGACGTCGACGCGGCCGTCGCGGCCGGCGTCGGTGGCGTCGGTGAGCGAGGTCCGGTCGGCGTCGGTGGCGTCGGTGAGCGCGGCCCGGTCGGCGTCGGTGGCGACGGTGAGCGCGGCGGCGAGCGCGGGCCGGTCGGCGTCGGGTGCCACGGTCAGCGGGCGCACGTCGGCACCGGCGGCGGTGAGCGCGTCGCGGACGGCGGCCACCGCCGGGTCGTCGTCGAGGCCGGTCGGCACCGCCAGCAGCCAGGTGCCGCCGAGCGCGGCGGTGGCCGGTTCGGGCGCGGCCTGCCACTCGATCCGGTAGCGCCAGCCGTCGAGCTGGTCGTGCTGCTGCTGGCGGCGCCGCCACCCGGCGAGCACCGGCAGCAGCGTGCGCAGCGACTCGGCCGCCTCGGCGTCGTCGACGGCCAGGGTGTCGCGCAGCGCGTCCAGGTCGGCGCGGTCGACGGCGTCCCAGAACCGGTGGTCGAGCAGGGCGGCGCCGGCGGCCGGGACGGCCGGTTCGTCGGCCGGCACCCAGTAGTGCTGCCGCTGGAACGGGTAGGTGGGCAGGTCGACCAGGCGACCGGGCCGGCCGGCGAACGCGGGCTGCCAGTCCACCGTCGTGCCGGCGACGTGCAGCGCCGCGACGGACCGGTGGAACCGGTCCAGGCCGCCCTCGTCCCGGCGCAGCGTGCCGGTGACGGTGGCGGCGTCCGGGCCGCCGGCGGCCTCGGCGCTGTCCTGCACCGACATGGTGAGCACCGGGTGCGCGCTGACCTCGACGAACGTGCGGTAGCCGGCGTCGACGAGGCTGCGGACCGCGTCGTCGAAGTGGACCGTCTGGCGCAGGTTGCGGTACCAGTAGTCGGCGTCGAGGCCGGCGGTGTCCAGCCAGTCGCCGGTGACGGTGGAGCGGAACCGGACGGTGCCGCTGCGCGGGGTCACGTCGGCGAGCCGGGCCAGGAGTTGGTCGCGGAGCGGCTCGACGTGCGCGGAGTGCGAGGCGTAGTCCACCGGCACCCGGCGTACCCGGACGTCCCGGGCCTCGTAGTGGGCGACCAGTTCGTCCAGCGCGGCGACGTCGCCGGAGACCACCACCGCGGTCGGGCCGTTGACCGCCGCGAGGGAGAGCCGCCCGGCCCAGCGGGTGATCGTCTCGGTCGCCTCCTCGGCGGTGGTCGCCACGGACACCATGCCGCCGTCGCCGGCCAGCTCCGCGATGACCCGGCTGCGCAGCGCCACCACGGCGGCGGCGTCGTCCAGGGTCAACCCGCCGGCGACGTACGCGGCGGCGATCTCGCCCTGCGAGTGGCCGATCACCGCGGACGGCTGCACGCCGTAGGACTGCCACAGCGCGGCCAGGGACACACCGACCGCGAACAGCGCCGGCTGCACCACGTCCACCCGGTCCAGTGATGGCGCGTCCGGTGCGCCGCGCAGCACGTCGAGCAGCGACCAGTCCACGTACGGGCGCAGCGCCTCGGCGCAGGCGGTGAGCTTCTCCGCGAACACCGGCGCGGTATCGAGCAGCTCGACGGCCATGCCGATCCACTGCGAGCCCTGGCCGGGGAAGACGAACGCCACCTCGCCTGGCTGGCCGGCGACGCCGGTGACGAGCGGCGGGGCCGACCGGTCGTCGGCGAGCGCGTCCAGCGCGGCGGTCAGCTCGTCCCGGTCGGCGGCGAGCACCACGGCGCGGTGCTCCAGCGGCGAGCGGGACACCACCGACGTCCAGGCCACGTCGGCCGCCGCGAGGTCCGGATCCGCGGCGAGCCGCCGGGACCAGCGTTCGGCCTGCTGGCGCAGCGCGGTACGGGTGCGGCCGGTGAGCAGCACCGGCCCGGTCCGGTCGGCCGGCGTGGCCGGGGCCGCCGGTTCCTCGGCGGGTTGTTCCAGCACGATGTGGGTGTTGGTGCCGCTCATGCCGAACGAGGAGACGGCGGCACGGCGGGGCCGGTCCACGGCCGGCCACGGCGTCGGCTCGGTGACCAGCCGGACCGCGCCGGCGGTCCAGTCGACGTGCGGGGTGGGTTCGTCGACGTGCAGCGTGGCCGGGACGATCCCGTGCCGCATGGCGTGGATCATCTTGATGATCCCGGCGATGCCGGCGGCGGCCTGCGCGTGCCCGAGGTTCGACTTGATCGAGCCGAGCAGCAGCGGCCGGTCGGCGGGCCGGTCCTGCCCATACGTGGCCAGCAGCGCCTGCGCCTCGATCGGGTCGCCGAGCGTGGTGCCGGTGCCGTGCGCCTCCACCACGTCGACCAGGTCGGGGGTGAGCTTCGCGCCGGCCAGCGCGGCCCGGATGACGCGCTGCTGGGACGGGCCGTTGGGGGCGGTGAGGCCGTTGCTCGCGCCGTCCTGGTTGACCGCCGAGCTGCGGATGACGGCCAGCACCGGGTGGCCGTTGCGGCGGGCGTCGCTGAGCCGTTCCAGCAGCAGCACGCCGACGCCCTCGGCCCAGCCGGTGCCGTCGGCGGCGGCGGCGAACGACTTGCACCGCCCGTCGGCGGCCAGCCCGCGCTGCCGGGAGAACTCCACGAACGGGCCCGGGGTGGCCATCACGGTGGCGCCGCCGGCCACCGCCAGCCCGCACTCGCGTTCCCGCAGCGCCTGGGCGGCGAGGTGGACCGCGACCGACGAGGACGAGCAGGCGGTGTCCACGGTGATCGCCGGGCCCTCCAGCCCGAACGTGTAGGCGAGCCGGCCGGAGACCACGCTGGCGGCGGTGCCGGTGAGCACGTACCCCTCGGCGTTCGGCGCGCGGTGCAGCACGGCGGCGTAGTCCTGGCCGGACGTGCCGACGAAGACGCCGGTGCGGCTGCCGCGCAGCGACAGCGGGGCCAGGCCGGCGCGTTCGAACAGCTCCCAGGTGACCTCCAGCAGCAGCCGCTGCTGCGGGTCCATGGCGACCGCCTCGCGGGGCGAGACGCCGAACAGCGCGGCGTCGAACTGCCCGGCGTCGGCCAGGAACCCGCCGGCCGCGGTGTAGGAGGTGCCGGCGTTCTCCGGGTCGGGGTGGTGCAGCAGGTCGAGGTTCCAGCCCCGGTCGGCGGGGAAGTCGCCGATGGCGTCGCCGCCGTCCGCGACGAACCGCCACAGCTCCTCGGGCGAGCTGATCCCGCCGGGGTAGCGGCAGCTCATCGCCACCACCGCCACCGGCTCGGACTCCTCGGCGGTGACCTCGCGCAGCCGTTGGCGGGTCTGGTGCAGCTCGGTGACGACCCGGGTCAGATACTCCCGGAGCCGTGCCTCGTCCCCGGCCGGTCCGGTGGTGCCCACTGCCGTGTCCGCCATGGTCGATTCCGCTCCCTGGTGTGCCACGCGTGCCTCAGGACAACCCGAGATCGCGGTCGAGAAGGTCGAAGAGCTCCTGGTTGCTGGCCGTCCGCAGCCGGTCGGCCACGTCCTCGCCCGGTTCCGCCGGCTCGTCGGCGCCGAGCCGTTCCAACAGCCGGTGCAGCCGCATGGTGATCCGCACCCGGCCGAGGTCGTCGCGCTCCCGCAGGGTGAGCGCCTCCTCCAGCCGGTCCAGTTCCTCCACGGTGGGCAGCTCCCGCTCCGAGGACTCGTCGACGAGCTGGGCGCGCAGGTGCTCGGCGAGGGCCTGCGGGGTGGGGTAGTCGAACACCACCGAGCTGGCCGGCGCGAGGCCGGTGAGCCGGGCCAGCCGGCCGCGCAGCTCCACCGCGGTCAGCGAGTCGAACCCGAGGTCCCGGAACGGCCGGTCGGCCTCCAGGGCGTACGGGCTGTCGTGGCCGATCACCTCGGCGGCGGCGGTGCGGATCAGGTCGACAAGCAGCCGGTTCTGTTCGGCGGCGGTCAGGTCGGCGAGGCGCTTGCGCAGGTCCGCGAGCGTCTCCGCGCCACCGGTGTCGGCCGGGTCGGCGCCGGCGGCCGGGGCCGCCACCTCGGGCAGGTCGCCGATCAGCGGTCGGGGTCGGGCGGCGGCGAAGACCGGGGCGAAGCGCGCCCAGTCCACGTCGGCGACGGTGAGCACCGGGTCGTCGCCGCAGATCGCGGCGCGCAGCGCGGCCATCGCCGGTTCCCGGTCGAGCAGCGTGACGCCGCGCCGGCTCATCGCGGTGGCGTGGTCGGCGTCGACCATGCCACCACCGGCCCACGGTCCCCAGTTGACCGACACCACGCGCGCCGGCCCGGCCGGGCGGGACTGCGCCCAGGCGTCCAAGAACGCGTTGGCGGCGGCGTACGCGCCGTGGTCGCCGACGCCCCACGCGGCGGCGATGGAGGAGAAGTAGACGACCAGGTCCAGCGCCGCCGGGTCGAGCAGTTCGTCGAGGTGGCGGGCGCCGGCGGTCTTGCCGGAAACCACGTCGGCGAGTTCGTCGGTGGTGACCGCGCGCAGCGGGTTGAGGCGGCCGACGCCGGCGGCGTGCACCACCGCGCGGACCGTCTCGCCGTCGGCGCGCAGCCCGTCGACGAGCGCGGCGACGGCGGCGCGGTCGGCCAGGTCGCAGGCGAGCACCCGGGCCTGCGCGCCGAGGGCGGCCAGCTCGGCCACCGTCTCGGCGACGCCGGGCGCGTCCGGGCCGCGCCGGCTGACCAGGATCAGCGTGCGGGCGCCGTGCCGGGCGAGCCAGCCGGCGGCGTACCCGCCGATGGCGCCGGTGCCGCCGGTGATGAGCACGGTGTCCGGTGACGTCCAGGTCGGGGCGTCCGGCCGGGCCGGGCGGGGCGCCCGGACGAGTCGACGCAGGTGCACGCCGGCCGGGCGGACCGCGAGCTGGTCCTCGCCGTCGGTGTTGGTCAGCGCCCGCAGCAGGTGCTCCCCGGTGGCGGCATCCAGGTCGGCCGGCAGGTCGAGCAGGCCACCGGCGTGCGCCGGATGTTCCAGCGCGGTGACCAGCCCGAGGCCCCAGGTGGTGGCCTGCTCCGGCCGGGCGAGCGGGTCACCGGTGCCGGTGCTGACCGCCTGCCGGGTGAGCAGCCACAGCGGCCCCGTCGGTGCGACGTCGGTGACGGCCTGGACCAGCGCGAGGTTGCCGGTGAGACCGGCCGGCAACCCCGGGTACGCCGGGTGCGGGCGCTCGTCCAGCGCCAGCAGCGACACGATCCGGGTGGGTCCGTCCGGCAGGTGCCCGGCCAGGTCGGCGCGGGTCACGGTGGCCGGGTCGACGGTGAGCGTACGCACCGTGCCGCCGTGCGCGCCGAGCAGCTCGGCGATCCGCTCCGCCGGCTCGGTCGCCGCGTCGCCGGGCGTCACGAGCAGCCAGTCCCCGGTGGCCGGGCCGGCGTTGACCTGCCGCCGGGGCCAGGTGATCCGGTAACGCCAGCCGTCGGCGACCGCGTCGGCGCGACGCCGCTGGTGCCAGTCGGCGAGCGTGGGGAGCTGGTCGCGCAGCGGCCGGTCCGGGTCCACGCCGAAGCGGGCCGCCAGGGCGTCGCCGTCGCCGGCGGTGACGACCTGCCAGAACGCGTCGTCGGCGGGGTCGGCGGCGGCCGGCGCGGCGACGCCGACCAGCTCGCCGTCGGCGACCGGCCAGAAGCGCTGGTGGCGGAACGGGTAGGTGGGCAGCGCGACCGGGTCGGCGTCGGGCAGCAGCGCCGCCCAGTCCACCGGCGTGCCGTGGCAGTGCAGCCGGGCCAGCGCGCCGAGCAGCGTGGCGACCTCGTCCCGGCCGGGCCGTTGCACGCCGGTGACCAGCGGCCCGCCGTCCGGCAGCAGGTCGGCGGCGAGCGCGGTGAGCACCGTGTCCGGGCCCACCTCCAGCAGCGTGCCGACGCCGAGGTCGCGCAGGTGGGTGACGGTGTCGCCGAAGCGCACCGCCTCCCGCACGTGCCGCACCCAGTAGTCGGGGGTGCGGATCAGGTCGGCGTCGACGACGCGACCGGTCAGGTTGGACACCAGCGGCACGACCGGCGCGGCGTAGTCCAGGCCGGCGGCGACGGTGGCGAACTCGGCCAGCATCGGCTCCATCAGCGGGCTGTGGAACGCGTGGCTGACGGTGAGCCGCTTGGTGCGTACGCCGAGGGTGGTGAAGTGGTCGGCGAGCGCGGACAGCGCCTCGTCGGCGCCGGCGACCACGACGGCGGCCGGTCCGTTGACGGCGGCGACGGCGGCCCGGTCGGCGTGCCCGGCGAGCACGTCGGTCACCTCGGCCTCCCCGGCGGCGACGGCGAGCATCCCGCCGCCGGCCGGCAGCGCCTGCATGAGCCGGCCGCGCTGGCCGACAAGCGTGCAGGCGTCCGGCAGCGACAGCACGCCGGCGACATGCGCGGCGGTGATCTCACCGACGGAGTGCCCGGCCACCAGGTCGGGGCGGACGCCCCAGTCGGCGAGCTGCCGGTGCAGCGCCACCTCGACGGCGAACAGCCCGGCCTGGGTGAACGCGGTCTGGTCGAGCAGCGCGGCCTCGGCGCTGCCGTCGGGCGCGAAGAGCACGCTCTTCAGCGGGCGGGGCAGGTACGCGTCGAGGTGCTGGCAGACCTCGTCCAGCGTCTCGGCGAACGCGGGCAGCGCCTGGTACAGCTCGCGGCCCATGCCGGCGTGCTGGGCGCCCTGACCGGAGAAGAGCATGGCGAGGGTGCCGGGCGTGGCCACGTCCCGCTGCACGGCGGGGTGGCTCTCCCCCGCCGCCAGCGCGCGCAGCGCGGCCGACCGGGTGTCCGGGTCGGCGGCCAGCAGCACCGCGCGGTGCCGCAGGTGGGAGCGGGCGGTGGCGAGTGTCCGCGCCACCGGGGCGGCCTCGTCGTCGAGGTCCGTCGCGGCCAGCCGGGCGGCCTGCGCGCGCAGGCTCTCGTCGTCACCGGCGGAGAGCGGCCAGGGCAGCAGCGGCAGCTCCGGCCCGACCGTCGGGTCCGGCTCCGTCGGGGCGTCGTCGGCGGGCGGGGCCGCTTCCAGGACGACGTGGGCGTTGGTGCCGCTGACCCCGAACGCGGACACCGCCGCGCGGCGCGGCCGGTCCGTCTCCGGCCAGGGCCGGGCCTCGGTGAGCAGCGCCACGCCGCCGTCGGACCAGTCGACGTGCGGGGTGGGCTCGTCCACGTGCAGCGTGGGCGGGAGCTGGCCGTGCTGGAGCGCCAGCACCATCTTGATCACGCCGGAGACGCCGGCGGCGGCCTGGGTGTGGCCGATGTTCGACTTGACGGAGCCGAGCAGCAGCGGACGGTCGGCGGGGCGGTCCTGCCCGTACGTGGCGAGCAGCGCCTGCGCCTCGATCGGGTCGCCGAGGCGGGTGCCGGTGCCGTGCCCGTCGACCGCGTCCACGTCGGCCGGGGTGAGCCCGGCGTTCGCGAGGGCCTGCCGGATGACCCGCTGCTGGGCGGGGCCGTTGGGGGCGGTCAGGCCGTTGCTCGCGCCGTCCTGGTTGACGGCCGAGCCGCGCACCACGGCCAGCACCCGGCGGCCGTCGCGGCGGGCGTCGGAGAGTCGTTGCAGCAGCACCAGGCCGGCACCCTCGCCCCAGCCGGTGCCGTCGGCCGAGCCGGCGAACGACTTGCACCGGCCGTCGGCGGCGAGGCCGCGTTGCCGGGCGAACTCCAGGAACGGCCCCGGCGTGGCCATCACGGTGACGCCGCCGGCCATCGCGAGGTCGCACTCGCCGGCGCGCAGCGCCTGCACCGCGAGGTGCAGCGCGACCAGCGACGACGAGCAGGCGGTGTCCACGGTGACGGCGGGGCCCTGCAACCCGAACGTGTAGGACAGCCGGCCGGAGACCACGGCGGCGGCGTTGCCGGTGGCCTGGTAGCCCTCGGTGTCGGCGCGGGCGGCCATCAGCAGCGTGGCGTAGTCCTGCCCGTTGGTGCCGACGAACACGCCGGTGCTGCTCTCCCGCATGTCGGCCGGGGCCAGGCCGGCGCGTTCGAACAGCTCCCAGCCGGTTTCCAGCAGCAGCCGCTGCTGCGGGTCCATCACCAGCGCCTCGCGGGGCGAGATGCCGAACAGGCCGGCGTCGAAGCCGCCGACGTCGGTGACGAAGCCGCCCTCCCGGGCGTACGAGGTGCCGGGCGTGTCCGGGTCGGGATCGTAGATGGCGTCGAGGTCCCAGCCCCGGTCGGCGGGGAACGGGCCGATCGCGTCGCGGCCCTCGGCGACCAGCCGCCAGAACTCCTCGGGGCTGTCCACGCCGCCCGGGTAGCGGCAGCTCATCGCCACCACGGCGATCGGTTCGTCGAGTGCGGCGACGGCCCGGGTGGGCGTGGGCGCCGCGTCGGTGACGCCGAGGATCCGGTCGGCGAGCCAGCCGGCGAGCAGCGCCGGGGTGGGCCGGTCGAAGACCAGCGTGGCGGGCAGCCGCAGCCCGACCGCCTCGGCGATCCGGTTGCGCATCTCCACCGCGCTGAGCGAGTCGAAGCCGATGTCGCGGAACGGCCGGTCCGCGCCGACCGCCTCGGCGGAGGCATGCCCGAGCACCGCGGCGGCGTTGCTCCGCACCAGTTCCAGCAGGGCGCGGCGGCGGTCCGGTTCGGCCAGGCCGGCGAGCCGCCCGCGCAGTGGGGACGCCTCGGCCGGCTCGTCGTCGGCGCGGGTGGCGGCGAGCAGGCGGCCCACCTCGGGCAGGTCCTCGATCAGCGGGCGCGGGCGGGCCAGCGCGTACGTCTGGTGGAACCGGTCCCAGGCGATGTCCGCGACGGCGAGCGTGACCTCGTCGGTGGCGAGCGCCCGGGCGAGCACCGCGACGGCCAGGTCGGGGCGCATCGGCCGGACGCCGGAGCGGAACATCTGGTCGGCGGCGCCCTCGGTGTCCATCATGCCGCCGCCGTCCCAGGCGCCCCAGGCGACGGCCGTGGCAGGCCGGCCGCGTCGGCGGCGGTCCTCGGCGAGCGCGTCGAGGAACGCGTTGCCGGCGGCGTAGCCGCCCTGGAGGCCGCCGCCCCAGACGCCCGCGCCGGAGGAGAAGAGCACGAACGCGGCGACGTCGTCGCCGAACGTCCGGTCGAGGTTGACCGCGCCGGCCACCTTGGCGTGCAGGCCGTCGGCGAGCGCGGCCAGGTCGGTGCCGTCGAGCGGGCCGGCGTGCGCGACGCCGGCGGCGTGGAAGACCGCGTCGACGCGGACGTCCTGCCCGGCGAGCCGCTCGACCAGGCCGCGCAGCGAGTCGGGGTCGGCGACGTCGCAGGCGGCCACCGTGACGCGGGCGCCGAGCGCGGTCAGCTCCGCCTCCAGTTCAGCGGCGCCGGGTGTGGCCGGGCCCTGCCGGCCGGTGAGCACGAGATGGTCCGCGCCGTCGGTGGCCAGCCAGCGGGCCACGTGGGCGCCGAGCGAGCCGAGTCCGCCGGTGACCAGGACCGTGCCGGCGGGCCGCCAGCCGGTGGCGTCGGGCGGGGTGTCGCCGCCGGCGCGGGCGAGCCGCCGGCCGAACAGCCCGGAGGGGCGGACCGCGAGCTGGTCCTCGTGCCCGACGCCGGCCAGCACGACGGCGAGCCGGCCGCGGGCCCGGCGGTCCAGCACGGCCGGCAGGTCGACCAGGCCGCCCCAGCGGTCCGGGTGTTCCAGCGCGGCGACCCGGCCGAGGCCCCAGACCAGGGCCTGCGCGGGGTGGTCGAGCGGGTCGGCGCGGCCGGTGGTGACCGCGCCCCGGGTGGCGCACCACAGCGGCGCGGCGCAGCCGACGTCGCCGAGCGCCTGCACGAGCGCGAGCGTGCCGGCGAGCCCGGCGGGCACGACCGGGCGGTCCGGGTGGCCGGTCTCGTCCAGCGCGAGCAGGGACAGCACGCCGGTGAGCGCGTCGGTGTCGAGCCCGGCGAGCTGCCCGGCGAGGGCCGCCCGGTCCGGGTCGTCGACGGTGACCGGCACGACGCCGGCGCCGGCCTCGCCGAGGGCGGCGACGACCTGACCGACCAGCGGGTCACCGGCGTACGCGGCGGGGGCGACGAGCAGCCAGGTGCCGGCGAGGCGGGTGGCGGTCGCGGCGGTGAGCGGCGTCCAGCGCACCCGGTACCGCCAGGCGTCCACGGTGGACTCGTCACGGCGGCGTTGCCGCCATCCGGTGAGCAGTGGCAGGGCCTCGCCCAGCGCCTGGGCGGCGCTGCCGTCGACGTCGAGGGTGGCGGCGAGCGCGTCGGCGTCGGCGCGTTCGACGGCGTCCCAGAACTGCCGGTCGGCCTGGTCCTCGACGGTCGCGACGGGGCCGGTGCGGACCGGCGACTCGGGCCAGTAGCGCTGCCGGTGGAACGCGTACGTGGGCAGCGGCACGGGCGCGGCGGCGCTGACGCCGCAGACGGCGGCCCAGTCGACGCCGACGCCGTGGGTGTGCAGCTCGGCGAGCGCGGTGAGCACGCGCGGCCAGCCGCCGGCGTCGCGGCGCAGCGTGTTCACCACTGCGGCGTCGTGCTCGGCGTCGTCGATGGTCTCCTGCATGCCGAAGCTGAGCACCGGGTGCGGGCCGACCTCCAGGAACACCTGGTGGCCGTCGGCGAGGAGGGTCCGCACGGCCTGTTCGAAGTTCACCGTCTGGCGCAGGTTGCGGTACCAGTAGTCGGCGTCGAGCGTGGTGGTGTCGACGGGCCGGCCGGTGAGCGCGGAGTAGAACGGCACCTCGGCGGGGCGGGCGGTGAGCCCGGCCAGCCTGGCCAGGAGCCGGTCGGCGACCGGTTCGACGTGCGGCGAGTGGGAGGCGTAGTCGACGTCGAGCGGGCGGACCCGCACGTCGTCGGCGGCGCAGGCGGCGACCAGTTCGGCGAGCGCGTCCGGGTCACCGGCGACCACCACCGAGCCGGGTCCGTTGACCACCGCCAGGCAGAGCCGGCCGGGCCAACGGTCGAGCAGCCGTTCGACCCGCTCGGCGGGCAGGCCGACGGAGGCCATGCCGCCCTTGCCGGCGATGTCGGCGAGCACCTGGCTGCGCAGCGCGACGATCCGGGCGGCGTCCTCGAGGGAGAGCGCGCCGGCCACGCAGGCGGCGGCGATCTCGCCCTGCGAGTGCCCGACCACGGCCCCGGGCCGGACGCCGAGGGAGCGCCAGAGCCGGGCCAGGGACACCATGACGGCCCAGAGCGCGGGCTGGACGACGCCGGAGGCGACCAGCGGGGGCGCGCCGTCGGCGCCGCGCAGCACGTCGGTCAGCGACCAGTCGACCCAGGGCGTGAGGACGGCCTCGCACTCGGCGATGGACGCGGCGAAGACGGGCGAGGTGTCCAGCAGGTCGACGGCCATGCCGGGCCAGTGGCCGCCGTGGCCGGAGAAGACGAAGACGGGCGCCGGGTTGCGCAGCGCGGTGCCGGTGACCACGGTGGGCACGGTCTCGCCGTCGGCCAGCGCGGTGAGGCCGCGGGTCAGTTCGTCGGCGTCCCGGCCGAGCACGACGGCGCGGTGCGGGAAGGCCGCCCGGCTGCTGGTCAGCGCGTGGGCCACCTCGGCGGGCGTGAACTCGGGGTACGCGGCGAGGTGGGCGCGCAGCCGGACCGCCTGGTCGGGCAGCGCGGCCCGGTCGGCGGCGGAGAGCGCGAACGGGATCACGCCGGCGTCGACGGCGGCGCCGGGCCGGAACTCGGCCGGGGCGGCCGGCGCGGGGGCGTGCTCCAGGATGACGTGGGCGTTGGTGCCGGAGATCCCGAACGACGACACCGCCGCGCGGCGGGGCCGGTCCCGGTCGGGCCACGGGATCGGGGTGGTGGCGAGGGTGATCGCGCCGGCGGTCCAGTCGACGTGCGGGGACGGCTCGTCCACGTGCAGCGTCGGCGGGACGATGCCATGGCGCATCGCGAGGACCATCTTGATGATCCCGGCGACCCCGGCCGCGGCCTGCGTGTGGCCGATGTTCGACTTCACCGAGCCGAGCAGCAGCGGCGTCTCCCGGTCCTGCCCGTACGTGGCCAGCAGCGCCTGCGCCTCGATCGGGTCACCGAGCGTGGTGCCCGTGCCGTGCGCCTCCACCGCGTCCACGTCGGCGGTGGTCAGTCGCGCATTGGCGAGGGCCTGCCGGATCACGCGTTGCTGCGACGGGCCGTTCGGCGCGGTGAGGCCGTTGGACGCGCCGTCCTGGTTGACGGCGGTGCCCCGCACCACGGCGAAGACGCGCCGGCCCTCGCGTTGGGCGTCGGCGAGGCGTTGCACCAGCAGCACGCCGGTGCCCTCGCCCCAGCCGGTGCCGTCGGCGGCGGCCGCGAACGACTTGCACCGCCCGTCCGGGGACAGGCCGCGCTGCCGGGAGAACTCGATGAACGTGCCGGGCGTCGCCATCACCGTCACGCCGCCCGCCAACGCCAGGTCACACTCGCCCGAGCGCAACGCCTGCACCGCCAGGTGCAACGCCACCAGCGACGACGAGCACGCGGTGTCCACCGTGACGGCGGGACCCTCCAGCCCGAACGAGTAGGCGACGCGGCCGGACAGCACGCTGGCGGAGGTGCCGGTGCCGATGTAGCCCTCGACCTCGGCGGGCTGTTCCATCAGTCGGGAGGCGTAGTCGTGGTACATGACACCGGCGAACACGCCGGTGCGGGAGCCTCGCACTGTCGCCGGGTCCAGGCCGGCGGACTCGAACGCCTCCCAGGACGTCTCCAGCAGCAGCCGCTGCTGCGGGTCCATGGCCAGGGCCTCACGCGGTGAGATGCCGAAGAAGCCGGGGTCGAACTCCGGGGCGCCGTAGAGGAAGCCGCCGTGCCGGGTGTAGGAGGTGCCGCTGCGGTCCGGGTCCGGGTCGAACAGCGACTCCAGGTCCCAGCCGCGGTCGGCCGGGAACTCGGAGATGCCCTCGCCACCGGCGGCCAGCAACTCCCAGAGCTGCTCCGGGTTCTCCACCCCGCCGGGGTAGCGGCACGCCATGCCGACGATCGCCACCGGCTCGTCCAGGCCGGTGGTGGTGGCCGCCTCCGGGGCGCCGGTGGTGTCGGTGCGGGCGCCGGCCAGTTCGGCGTACACCTGGCCGGCCAGGATCTGTGGCGTCGGGTAGTCGAAGACCAGCGTGGACGGCAGCCGCAGCCCGGTGGCCGCGTTGACCCGGTTGCGCAGGTCCACCGCGGTCAGCGAGTCGAAGCCCAGTTCCCGGAACGCCCGGTCGGCCGGCACCGCGTCCGCGCCACCGTGCCCGAGCACCTGTGCCACCAGGCCCCGCACCAGCGTGTCGATCTGGTCGCGGGCCTCCTGCGGGTCGAGGCCGGCGAGCCGGTCGGCCCAGTTGCCCCGGCCGGCCTGGCGGCGGGTGGTGACCGGGCCGAGCAGCGCCCGCAGCAGCGACGGCACCCGGCCGCCGACGATCTGGGCCCGCATCGCGGGTACGTCGATGACGGCCGGCACGAGCGTGGCCCGCCCGGCGGTGAGCGCGGTGTCGAACAGTTCCAGGCCGACCTGGGGGCTCATGGCGGCGAGGCCGGCGCGGGTGGAGCGGGCTCGGTCGACGTCGGACTGGGCGGCGGCCATGCCGTCGGTGTCCCACATGCCCCAGGCCAGGCTGACCGCCGGCAGTCCGTCCTGCCGGCGCTGCGCCGCCAGCGCGTCGAGCACCCCGTTCGCGGCGGCGTACGCGGCCTGGCCCGGTGAGCCGAGGACCCCGGCGACGGACGAGAACAACACGAACAGGTCCAGGTCGAGGTGCCGGGTGGCCTCGTGCAGCCACCACGCCGCCGTGACCTTCGGCGCGAGCACGTTCGCCAACCGCTCCGCGCTGATCGACGACACCACCCCGTCATCCAGCACCCCGGCGGTGTGCACCACCCCGGCGAGCCGGCCCTCGACGCCGCCGACCAGGCGGGCGACCTGGTCCCGGTCGGTGACGTCACACGCCACCACCGACACCGACGCGCCGAGTCCGGACAGCCGGTCGGCGAGCGCGCCCGCACCCGGCGCGTCCGGGCCCTGCCGGGACACCAGCAGCAGCGACCGCACCCCGTGCGCCGTGACCAGGTGCTCGGCGACCAGCGCGCCCAGCGACCCGGTGCCACCCGTGACCAGCACCGTGCCGCCGGCTGCCGCGCTGCCGCCGGTCGCGGCGACGTCGCCGGGCGGCGTGGCGACTCCGCCGGCCGTCGTGGCCGTGGGCGCCGTCGCCGGCACGGACGCGGCGCGGACCAGGCGCGGGGTCAGCACCTCGCCCCCGCGCACCGCCACCTGCCCACCGGTCGCCGGCAGGTCGGCGAGCACTCCGGCCAGCACCGCGAGAACGTCGCCGTCGAGATCCCGGTCCAGGTCGGCCAGGACGATCCGCTCCGGATGCTCCGACTGCGCCGACCGCAGCAGACCCCACACCGCCGCGCCGGCCAGGTCCACGACCCGGTCCTCGTCCGATGCCGCCACCGCACCCCGGGTCAGCACCAGCAACCGCGACTCGGCCAAGGGCTCGGCGCTCAGCCACGCCTGCACCACCGCCAGCACGTCGGAGGCGACGACGCGGACCGCCGCCGGCACGTCCACCCCGGACGGCGCGGCCACCGGCAGCACCAGCGTGTGCGGCGCCCCCTCCCCCGCCTCGGCGGCGGCCGGCACGTCGGCGTACCCGGGCAGCCCGTCGACGGACGCGCCGAGCACCGCCCAGCCGGCCAGGTCCTCGGCGGGCGGGACCGGCTCGTGCTGCCAGCGCACCTCGAACAGCGAGCGGGCCGCCGCGCCCGGGGCGGTCAGTCCGGTCATCTCGCGCAGGACCAGGGAGTCCACCGACACCACCGGCGCGCCCGCGTCGTCGGCGGCGACCAGCCGCACCGCGCCGCCGTCGCGGGACAACCGGACCCGCAGCGCCGTGGCGCCGACGGCGTGCACCTGTACGCCCTCGAACGCGAACGGCACCCGGGGGCCCCCGCCGTCGGCGGCGAGCAGCAGGCCGATCGGGTGCAGCGCGGCGTCCAGCAGCGCCGGGTGCACCGCGAAGCCGGTGCCGGTGACGTCCTCGGGGAGCGCGATCTCGGCGTACACCTCGCCGTCGCCGGTCCAGGCCCGGCGCAGGCCCCGGAACGCCGGCCCGTACGTCAGGCCGTGCTCGGCCAGCGTGCCGTACCAGCCGGTCAGGTCGGCCTCGGTCGCGGTGGTCGGGGGCCAGGTCGGCAGGCCGGGTTCCTCGGCGGCGGCGGGTTCCAGCACGCCCTCGGCGTGCCGTACCCAGCCGGCCTCCGGGCCGTCCTCGGCTTGGGCGTGCACGGTCACCGCGCGGGCGCCCGCCTCGTCGGCCGGGCCGACCCGCACCTGCACCCGGACGCCACCGGAGGCGGGCAGCACCAGCGGCGCGGCGATGGCCAGCTCGCGCAGCCGGGACACGCCGACCTCGTCGCCGGCCCGGACGACCAGCTCGACCAGCGCGGTGCCGGGCAGCACCAGCACGTCGCCGACCTGGTGGTCGGCGAGCCAGGGGTGGGTGGCGGCGGAGAGCCGGCCGGTGAGCAGCACCATGTCCTCGCCGGCCACGGAGACGGCGGCGCCGAGCAGCGGATGCCCGGCCGCGCCGAGACCGGCGCCGGAGACGTCGGCGAGCCGGCCAACCGGCTCCAGCCAGTACCGCTCGTGGTGGAACGCGTACGTCGGCAGGTCGACCGGACGGGCGCCGGCGTCGGCGAGCAGGGCGTCCCAGTCGACGGTCAGGCCCTCGGCGTGCAGCCGGGCCAGCGCCTCCAGCACGGCACGGGGTTCGGCGCGGTCCTTGCGCACCAGCGGCACCAGCACGGCCGCCGGGTCGGCGAGGGCGCCCTCGGCCATCGCGGTGAGCACCCCGCTGGGCCCGAGTTCGACGTACGTGCCGACGCCGGCCTCGGCGAGCCGGTCCACCGCGTCGGCGAAGCGCACCGCCTCGCGGACGTGCCGCACCCAGTAGTCGGCGGTGGTGATCTCGTCGGCTTCGGCGATCCGGCCGGTCAGGTTCGACACGATCGGCACGGTCGGCGGTGCGTAGTCGAGGCCGGCGGCGACCGCGGCGAACTCGGCGAGCATCGGTTCCATCAGGGCACTGTGGAACGCGTGGCTGACCCGCAGCCGGTGGGTGGGCGTGCCCCGGTCGGCCCAGTACGCGGCGAGCGCGTCGATCGCCTCGGCGTCGCCGGAGACCACCACCGCGGCGGGCCCGTTGACGGCGGCGATGCCGGCCCGTCCGGTCACGTCGGCCAGCGACGCGGTCACGTCGGCCTCGCCGGCGGCCACGGCGAGCATGCCGCCGCCGGCGGGCAGCGCCTGCATGAGCCGGCCGCGTGCGGCGACGAGCCGGGCGGCGTGCGCCAGTGACAGCACGCCGGCGACGTGCGCGGCGGTCAGCTCACCGATCGAGTGACCGACCAGGTAGTCCGGGACCAGCCCGAACGAGCGGGCGAGGCGGTGCAGCGCCACCTCGACCGCGAACAGGCCGGCCTGGGTGAACTGGGTCTGGTCCAGCAGGTCGCCGGCGCCGAACAGCACCGGCTTGAGCGGCTGCGGCAGCAGCGGGTCGAGGTGGGCGCAGACCTCGTCCAGCGCGGCGGCGAAGACGGGGAACGCGTCGTACAGGTCGCGGCCCATGCCGCCGCGTTGCGCGCCCTGCCCGGAGAAGAGGAACGCGACCCGGCCGCGCGGCGCGGCGGCGCCGGTGACCACGGTCGGGGTGGGTTCACCGTCGGCGAGCGCGCGCAGCCCGGCGAGCAGTTCGTCGCGGTCGGCGGCGAGCACCACGGCCCGCGCGTCCAGGTTGGCGCGGCGGCGGGCGGCGGCGGCCCAGTCGACCGGCCGGGCGTCGGTGGCCACGTGATCGGCCCAGCGGCGGGCCTGCGCGGCGAGCGCCTCGGGGTCGCGGGCGGAGAGCAGCACCGGCGCCAGCGGCGGCGGCGTGCCGGGCGTGGGTTCGGGCTCGTCGACGGCCGGCGGCTGCTCGACGATGACGTGGGCGTTGGTGCCGCTGATGCCGAACGACGACACCGCCGCCCGGCGGGGCCGGTCCGACTCCGGCCAGGGCCGCGCCTCGGTGAGCAGGGTGACCGCGCCGGCCGACCAGTCGATGTGCGGGGACGGTTCGTCCACGTGCAGCGTGCGGGGCAGCACGCCGTGCCGCATCGCCTGGACCATCTTGATGATGCCGGCCGCGCCGGCCGCCGCCTGGGTGTGGCCCAGGTTCGACTTGACCGAGCCGAGCCACAGCGGGTCCCGGCCGTCGCGGTCCTGGCCGTAGGTGGCGAGCAGCGCCTGTGCCTCGATCGGGTCGCCGAGCGTGGTGCCGGTGCCGTGCGCCTCGACCACGTCCACGTCGGCCGGGGACAGCCGCGCGTTCGCGAGGGCCTGTCGGATGACCCGTTCCTGGCTGGGGCCGTTGGGGGTGGTCAGGCCGCTGCTGGCGCCGTCCTGGTTGACCGCGCTGCCCCGGATGATGCCGTGGATGCGCCGGCCGTCGCGTTGCGCGTCGGAGAGGCGTTGCAGCAGCAGCATGCCGACACCCTCGGCCCAGCCGGTGCCGTCGGCGGCGGCGGCGAACGACTTGCACCGCCCGTCGGCGGCCAGCCCCCGTTGGCGGGAGAACTCGGCGAAGACGCCGGGGGTGGAGAGCACGGTGACGCCGCCGGCGAGGGCCAGGTCGCAGTCGCGCTGGCGCAGCGCCTGCACGGCGAGGTGCACCGCGACCAGCGACGAGGAGCAGGCGGTGTCGATGGTGACCGCCGGGCCTTCCAGCCCGAACGTGTACGCGACCCGCCCGGAGACCACGCTGCCGGAGTTGCCGGTGCCGAGGTAGCCCTCCACACCCTCCGGCAGGTCCAGCACCCGGGAGGCGTAGTCGTGGTACATCACGCCGGCGAACACGCCGGTCCGGCTGCCGCGCAGCCGGTGCGCGTCCAGCCCGGCCGACTCGAACGCCTCCCAGGTGCTCTCCAGCAGCAGCCGCTGCTGCGGGTCCATGGCGAGCGCCTCGCGCGGCGAGATGCCGAAGAACGCCGGGTCGAACTCGGTGGCCTCGTAGAGGAAGCCACCCTTGTCGGTGTACGACGTGCCCGGGTTGTCCGGGTCGACGGAGAAGAGCCGCTCCAGGTCCCAGCCCCGGTCGGTCGGGAAGTCGCCCACCCCGTCGCGGCCGTCGGCGACGAGCTGCCACAGCTCGTCCGGGCCGTGCACACCGCCCGGGTAGCGGCAGGCCATGCCCACGATGGCCATCGGCTCGCGGTCCTTGGCCTCCACCTCGCGGACGCGCCGCCGCGCCTCGCGCAGGTCGGTGGTGGCGCGCCGGAGGTAGTCGAGGAACTCTGCCTCAGTGGGCATCGGGGCGCTCCGTATCGGGATCAGAGGTCCGGGGCATCTCAGGCGGTTCCGAGTTCGTCGTCGAGGAGGTGGAACAGCTCCTCGGCGCTGGCGGAGCTGAGGTTGCCGTCACCCGCACCGGGGTCGTCGGCGCCGCTGTCGGCGTACGTCCAGAGCGACAGCAGTTCGCGCAGCCGGACGGCGACGGCGGCGCGGTCGGTGTCGTCGTCGGCGATGGCGCGCATCGCGGTCTCCAGCTTGTTGAGCTCGCCGAGCACGGTCAGCGCGGAGGTGCTCCGCTCGGCGAGCAGCGCGCCGCGCAGGTGGGTGACCATCGCGGCGGTGGTGGGCCGGTCGTAGATCAGCGTGGACGGCAGGCGCAGCCCGGTGGCAGCGCTGAGCCGGTTGCGGAACTCCACCGCGGTCAGCGAGTCGAAGCCCAGTTCGACGAAGCCCTTGTCGGCGTCCACGTCGCGGATCGAGGCGTAGCCGAGCACCGCCGCCGCGTGCGTGCGGACCAGGTCGGACAGCACCCGGTCGCGGTCGGCCGGGGCGGTGGCGGCAAGCGAGTCGCGCAGTGCCGCCGCCGCGTCTCCGTCCGGGCCCGTGGTGGGGTTACCACCGGTGGTACGGACGAGGCCGTGCAGCAGCCGGGGCAGCGCCGGTCCGAGCCGGCCGAGGACGGCATGGTCCAGGCTGACCGGGGCGATGGCCGGCTCCTCGTGGCGCAGGCCCTCGCTGAACAGCGCCATGCCCTCGTCCGGGCCGAGCGGCCGGAAGCCGGCCCGGCTCATCCGCTGCTCGTCGACGTGGCCCTGCGGCCCGCCGGGCTCGGCCGGGCTGGCCCACGGCCCCCAGGCCATGGACGTGACGGCGAGGCCGCGCGCCCGGCGGTGGTGGGCGAGCCCGTCGAGGAAGGCGTTCGCGGCGGCGTGGTTGGCCTGGCCGGGCCCGCCGAACAGGCCGGCGGAGGAGGAGAACAGCACGAACGCGGCGAGGTCCAGCTTCTCGGTCAGCTCGTGCAGGTGCCAGGCGGCGTCCACCTTGGGCGTGAGGACGGTGTCGAACCGGGCCGGCGTGAGCGCGGGCAGCACGCCGTCGTCGAGGACGCCGGCGGCGTGCACCACGCCGACCAGCGGCCGGTCGGCGGGGATCTCGTCGAGCAGCACGGCGAGCGCGTCCCGGTCGCTGACGTCGACGGCGACGACCTGCGCGGCGGCGCCGAGCGCGGTCAGCTCGGCGACCAGGTCGGCCGCGCCGGGCGCGTCCGGGCCGCTGCGGCTGGCCAGCAGCAGGCGCGGCACGCCGTGCCGGGTGACCAGGTGCCGGGCGACGAGGCGGCCGAGCGCGCCGGTGGCGCCGGTGACCAGCACGGTGCCGGCGGACAGCTCCGGTTCGGGCCGCTCGGGCGGCGGGCCGAGGCGGACCAGCCGGGGTACCCGGATCTGGCCGGCGCGCAGCGCGAGCTGCGGTTCGCCGGTGCCGAGCGCGGCCGGCAGCGCCACGGTGGAGCGGGGGTCGTCGTCGAGGTCGAGCAGCACGAACCGGCCCGGGTTCTCGGACTGGGCGGAGCGGATCAGCCCCCACGCGGCGGCGGCCGGCAGGTCGGTGGGGCGGTCGCCGGGTTCGGCGCGGACCGCGTTGCGGGTGACCACGACCAGCGGGATGTCGGCGAGCGGTTCGCGGGTGAGCCAGTCCTGGGCCAGCGCCAGCGTCTCGTGGGTGAGCAGGTGCGCGGCACGGGCCGGGTCGGGTTCGTCGGCGCGCTGCCCGGTGACGGTGGCGACGACCGCGTCGGGCCGGGCCGCGCCGCCGGTCACGGCCGCGACCAGCCCGTCCAGGTCCGGGTACGCCTCGACGCCGGGCCACTCGTCGGCGTCGCCGAGCACGGCGAGGCGGGACGGGCGGCGGTCGCCCGGTTCGGGGCTGATCCAGTCGAGTCGGTGCAGCGACCGGGCGGCCGTCCGGCGGGCGGTGTCGAGCTGGTCGGCGCTGATCGGGCGCAGCACGAGCGCGTCGAGGGAGGCGACCGGCACGCCGCCGGTGTCGGTGACGGTGGCGGCGACCGCGCCGTCGGTGGGGGTGAGCCGGACCCGCAGTTCCCGGGCCCGGGTGGGCTGGATCGCAAGCCCGGTCCAGGAGAACGGCAGCCCGGGTGCCGTGGTCGGCGTGGTCGCGGCGTCTCCGGCCGGCGCGGTCGTGGTGGCGCGGTGCAGCGCATCGGCGCCGATGGTGTGCAGCGCGGCGTCGAGCAGCGCCGGGTGCAGCGTGAACGGGTCGGCGGGGGCGTCGGTGTCGAGCGCCACCTCGGCGAGGAGGTCGTCGCCGCTGCGCCAGGCGGCGCGCAGCGCCTGGAACGTCGGGCCGTAGCCGTAGCCCTGCGCGGTGAGGTGCGGGTAGAGCGCGTCCAGCGGGATCGGTTCGGCGTCGGCGGGCGGCCAGGCCCCGCCGGTGGCGACGGTGACCGGGCGGGTGGGGGCGAGCAGGCCGGTGGCGTGCCGCTGCCAGGTGCGGCCGGTGCCCGGGGTGTCGCCGTCGTCGCCGAGGTGGGAGTGGATGGTGACCGGCCGGCAGCCGTCGTCGTCGACGGGGCCGACGCGGACCCGCAGGTCGACGCCGCCGGTGGGCGGGACGACGAGCGGCGCTTCCAGGACCAGTTCGGTGACGTGGGCGGTGTCGACGGCGCGTCCGCTCCAGGACGCCAGCTCGACCACTGCGGTGCCGGGGAGCAGGACGGTGCCGAGCACGGCGTGGTCGGCCAGCCAGGGGTGGGTGGCCAGGGTGAGCCGGCCGGTGAACAGCAGGCCCTCGTCGCCGGGCAGGTCGGCCACGGCGTGCAGCAGCGGGTGGTCGACCGCGTCGAGGCCGGCGGCGGGCAGCCCGACCGGGCCCGAGCCGCCGCGCGCCAGCCAGTACCGGTCCCGCGCGAACGGGTAGGTGGGCAGGTCGACGGTGGTCGCGGGGGCGAGGACGCGGGTCAGGTCGACGGTCAGGCCGACGGTGTGGGCGGTGGCGAGGCTGGTCAGCAGTCGGGTCGGGTCGTCGTCACCGCGGCGCAGCGTGGACAGCGTGTACCCGGTGGTGTCGGTGTCGTCCAGGATCGCGGTCACCGGCATGGTCAGCACCGGATGCGCGGACACCTCCACGAACGTGCGGTGCCCGGCCCCGAGCGCGGTCCGCACCGCCTGCTCGAACCGCACGGGTTGGCGCAGGTTCGTGTACCAGTAATCCCCGTCCATGCTCTCGGGGTCGGCCCAGTCCCCGGTCACCGTGGACACCATCCGGGTGTGACCGGGCTGCGGCGACAGATCCGCCAGGTCGGCCAGCATCCGCTCGCGGATCTGCTCGACGGCCGGGTTGTGGGAGGCGTAGTTGAACGGCACCGGCTTGGCCCGCACCCCGTCGGCCTGCCACCGCTTCCGCAGGTCGGCGAGCGTCTCCGGCGGCCCGGACACCACCACATGCCCCGGACCGTTGAGCACCGCCACCACCGTGCCCGCGATCCCCTCGACCCGCGCGGCGACCTCGGCCTCCGACAGGTCCACCGCCAGCATTCCCCCGGACCCGGCCAGCGTGGACAACGCCCGGGCCCGCAGGATCACCGCCTTCGCCGCGTCGTCCAACGAGAGCGCTCCCGCCACGCACGCGGCGGCCATCTCGCCCTGCGAATGCCCGATCACCAGCGACGGCTCAACCCCGGCGGCCCGCCACACCTCGGCCAGACACACACCGACCGCGAACAATACCGGCTGCAGAACCTCCACCCGGTCCAACCAGGCGTCGTCCTCCCCGGTCAGCACCGATACGAGATCCACGTCCAGGAACGGCGCGAACGCCCGCTGACACTCCGCAAGACGCACGTCGAACGGCGCACACCGACCCACCAGACCGGCCGCCATCCGCACCGACTGACCACCCTGACCCGGAAACACGAACACCGGACCCGGATCGTGCTCGACGCTGGTGCCGGTCACGACGTTCGCCGCCGGCGCACCGGACGCGAGGGCGTCCAGGCCGGCCAGCAGGTCGTCGCGGTCGGTGCCCACGATCGCGGCGCGCTGGTCGAGCGCGGCGCGGGTGGTCGCGAGGGACCAGGCCACCGCCGCGGGCGGCTGGTCCGGGTGCTCCCGGACATGCCAGGCGAGCCGTTCCGCCTGGCTCGTCAGCGCCGCGGTCGAGCGGGCGGACAGCGGCCAGAGCACCGCGTCGGTCCGGACCAGCCCCGACGCGGGCGCGTCGGGCTGCCCGGTGACCACGTGCGCGTCGGGCGCCTCGATGACGACGTGGGCGTTGGTGCCGGAGATGCCGAAGGACGACACCGCCGCCCGACGCGGCCGGTCCACCGCCGGCCACGCCCGCGCCTCGGTGACCAACTCCACCGCGCCGGCCGACCAGTCGATGTGCGGCGACGGCGCGTCCACGTGCAGCGTGGCCGGCACGGTCGCGTGCCGCATCGCGAGGATCATCTTGATCACGCCGGCGACGCCGGCGGCGGCCTGCGCGTGACCCATGTTCGACTTGATCGACCCGAGCAGCAGCGGCTCGTGCCCGTCCCGGTCCTGCCCGTACGTGGCCAGCAGCGCCTGCGCCTCGATCGGGTCACCGAGGGTGGTGCCGGTGCCGTGCGCCTCCACCACGTCCACGTCCGACGTGGACAGCCCCGCGTCCGCCAGCGCGGCCCGGATCACCCGCTGCTGCGACGGACCGTTCGGCGCGGTCAGGCCGTTGGACGCGCCGTCGGAGTTGACGGCCGAGCCGCGGATCAGCGCGAGCACCCGGTGGCCGTGCCGGCGGGCGTCGGAGAGCCGTTCCACCAGCAGCATGCCGACGCCCTCGGACCAGCCGGTGCCGTCGGCGGCGGCGGCGAACGACTTGCACCGGCCGTCGGCGGCCAGCCCGCCCTGCCGGGAGAACTCGGCGAACGTGTCCGGGGTGGCCATCACCGCGACACCGCCGGCCAGCGCCAGGTCGCACTCGCCCCGGCGCAGCGACTCACCGGCCAGGTGCAGCGCGACAAGCGACGACGAGCAGGCGGTGTCCACGGTGACGGCCGGCCCTTCGAGGCCGAGCGTGTACGCGACCCGCCCGGAGATGACGCTGTGCGCCCCACCGGTCATCAGGTAGCCCTCGGTGCCCTCCGGCACCTCGGTGAGCCCGGTGCCGTAGCCGGAGGTGGACGCGCCGACAAATACGCCGGTACGGCTGCCGGCCAGACCGGTCGGGTCGACGCCGGCCCGTTCCAGCACCTCCCACGCGGTCTCCAGGGTGAGCCGCTGCTGCGGGTCCATGGCCAGCGCCTCACGGGGCGAGATGCCGAAGAACGCCGGGTCGAAGCCGGTGGCCTCGGGCAGGAACCCGCCGGCCGGGGTGTAGCCGCTGTCCGGCGCGGGCACAGCCCAGCCCCGGTCGGTGGGGAAGCCGCCGATCGCGTCGACGCCGTCGGTGACGAGACGCCACAGCTCCTCCGGGCCGCCCACGCCGCCCGGGTAGCGGCAGGCCATGCCGACGACCGCGATCGGCTCGTCAGCGTCGGCGGCGGTGACCGGGACGGCCGGGGCGGCGGTGTCCGCGCCGAACGCCCTCTCCCGCAGGTGCCGGGCCAACTCGGCCGGGGTGGGGTGGTCGAAGACCAGGGTGGCGGGCAGGCGCAGCCCGGTGGCCTCGTTCAGCCGGGTCCGCAGGTCCACCGCGGTGAGCGAGTCGAAGCCGAGGTCCTTGAACGGTCGGCCGCGCAGGTCGTCGGCGGTGGCGTGACCGAGGACCCGGGCGGTCTGCTCGTCGACCAGCCGCAGCAGCTCCCGTTCCTGCTCCGCCTCGGGCAGGTCGGCCAGGTGGCGCAGCGCCTCGGCCACGCCGGCCGGCGTGCCGGCGTCCCGCGCCGCCTCCGCCTCGGCGAGCGCGCGGACCTGCGGCAGCTCGGACAGCAGCGGGCTGGGCCGGGTGAGCGTGAAGGCCGGGTGGAACCGGCTCCAGTCGACGTCGGCGACGGTGACGCCGGAGGTGGGCCGGTCCAGCGCCCGGTCCAGGGCGAGCAGGGCACGGCCCGGGTCGATGGTGGGCAGGCCCATCCGGTGCAGCTGCTCGGTGGCGGCGTTCTTGGCGGCCATGCCGTCGGCGCCGCCCCACGCGGTCCAGGCGATGGCGGTGGCGGTCAGCCCGCGGTCGCGGCGATTCGTGGCCAGCGCGTCGAGCAGCGAGTTGCCCGCGCCGTACGCGCACTGCCCGGCGCTGCCCCAGGTGCCGGAGACGGAGGAGAAGAGCAGGAACGCGGTGAGCGGACGGTCGGCGAGGCACTCGTCGAGGTGCAGCGCGCCGACCACCTTGCCGGCGACGACGTGCGCGAACTCGTCGAGCGTGGTGGCGGTCAGCGGGGTGAGCTGGTCGGTGCCGGCGGCGTGCACCACCGCGGTCAGGTCCGGCAGCGAGTCGAGCAGCGCGGCGACCGCCGTACGGTCGGTCATGTCGCAGGCGGCGGCGGTGACCCGCCCGTCGGCGCCGTGCTCGGCGAGCAGCGGGGCCAGGCCGGGCGTGTCGGCGCCGCGCCGGCCGGCCAGGACGACCCGCCGGGCCCCCCGGTCCAGCAGCCAGCGGGTGACGTGTCCACCGAGCGCGCCGGTGCCGCCGGTGACCAGCACGGTGGCGTCGGCCCACCGGTCGCCGGCCGGCCGCTCCGGCGCGGGGGCGGGGACGAGCCGTCGGCCCCAGACGCCGCCGGCGCGGACCGCGACCTGGTCCTCGTCGCTGCCGCCGGCGAGCACCGCGGCGAGGCGGCGGCGGACGGCGTCGTCGGGCACGGCCGGCAGGTCGATCAGGCCGCCCCACCGGTGCGGCTGCTCCACGGCGGCGGCCCGGCCGAGGCCCCAGACCAGGTTCTGCACCGGGTCGGTGAGCCGGTCGGCCGGTCCGGCCTTGACCGCGCCGCTGGTCAGGCACCAGACGGGGGCGGTGAGGTCGAGGTCGGTCAGCGCCTGGAGCAGCACCAGCGTGGTGGCGGCGGCGAGGCTGACGCCGGGGTGCTCGGGCAGCAGCCGGTCGTGCCCGGCGACCAGGTGCAGCACGCCGGCGACCGGCGCGTCGCCGATCGTGGCGCGCAGCCGGTCAGCGAGCGCCGCCCGGTCCAGGTCGCCGGTGCCCAGCCGCAGCACCGCCGCGTCGCCGAAGAGGCCGGGCAGCTCGTCGGCCCACCCGGGGGTGGTGCCCACCTTCGGTTCGCGACCGCGGGGCCGCGCTGCGCCGGACTCCTCGCGCTCCCCGGCGTCCGCGGGCAGCAGCACCAGCCAGCGGCCCGCCGGCCGGTCACCCTCGGCGACCGGGACCGGTTCCCACCGCACCTGGTACGTCCAGCCGTCCACCACGGACCGGTCCTGCCGGCCGCGCCGCCAGGCGGAGAGCACGGGCAGTGCGGGCAGCAGCGCCTCCACCGGCTCGGCGCCGAGCTGGTTGCGCAGCGCGTCGACGTCGGACTGTTCCACGGCGGTCCAGAACTCGGCGTCCGCGCCTGGCGCCTCGACGGTGGGCGGGGCGGCCGGCGGATCGGGCCAGAATCGCTGCCGGTGGAACGCGTACCCCGGCAGCCGGACCCGGCTCGGGTCGGCCCCGGCGTACAGCTCCTGCCAGGCGACGGTGACGCCGGCGACGTGCAGCTCGGCCAACGCGGTCAGCAGCGCGGCGGGTTCCGGGCGGTCGCGGCGCAGCAGCGCCACCGCGGTGGCGTCCGGGCCGGTCAACTCCCGGGTCAGCGCGGTCAGCACGCCGCTCGGCCCGACCTCGAGGAACGTGCCGGCGCCGAGCGCGCGCAGCCGGGTCACGCCGTCGGCGAAGCGGACCGTCTCCCGGACGTGCCGCACCCAGTAATCCGGGGTGCGGATCTCGTCCGGGTCGACCGGTTCGCCGGTCAGGTTGGACACGATCGGCAGGGTCGGCGCGCGCAGGTCCAGCCGGGCCACCACGGCGGCGAACTCGGCGAGCATCGGCTCCATCAGCGGGCTGTGGAAGGCGTGGCTGACGGTGAGGCGCTTGGTGCGTACGCCCTGGGTGGCGGCGCGGCGCTCGACCTCGGCGACCGCCTCGGCGGCCCCGGAGACCACGACGGCGGCCGGCCCGTTGACGGCGGCGACGCCGATCGGCCCGTCGACGTCGGTGAGGAGCGCCTCGACCTCGGCGGGCGCGGCGGACACGGAGAGCATCGCGCCGCCGGCCGGCAGCTCCTGCATCAGCCGGCCGCGCGCGGCGACCAGCGTGGCGGCGTCGGCGAGGTTGAACACGCCGGCCACGTGCGCGGCGACCACCTCGCCGATGGAGTGGCCGGCGAGCAGGTCCGGCCGTACGCCCCACGAGTCCAGCAGCCGGCACAGCGCCACCTCGACGGCGAAGAGCGCGGCCTGGGTGTACTCGGTCCGATCGAGCAGCGCGGCGTCGTCGGTGCCGGGCGCGGCGGCGAGGATCGGGCCGAGCGGTCGGGGCAGGTGCCGGTCGAGTTCGCGGCAGACCTCGGTGAGCGCGTCGGCGTAGGCGGGGAACGCGGCGGCCAGTTCCCGGCCCATCCCGGCGCGCTGGGCGCCCTGCCCGCTGAACAGGAACGCCAGTTGCCCGCCGCGCGGGCCAGCGCCGGTGACCAGGCCGGGCGCGGCGTCGCCGTCGGCGAGGTTACGCAGGTGGTCGCGCAGCGCGTCCCGGTCCGGCGCGAGGACGACGGCGCGGTGTTCGAGCGCGCCCCGGGTGGTGACCGACGACCAGCCGATGTCGGTGACGGGGGCGTCGTCGGTGGCGAGCCAGTCGGCCCAGCGGGCGGCCTGGGCGGCCAGTCCGGCGGCGTCGCGCGCGGAGAGCAGCACCGGCACCAGGCCGGCGGCCACCACCGGCGCGGGGCCGGTCACCGACGTGACGTCCGTGGAGATGGCGGCGGCGGGCTCGGCGTCCGGGGTCGCCGGGGTGGCGGCGGCCGGATCCGGCGGCGGCGGGGCCTCCTCGACGATCACGTGGGCGTTGGTGCCGCTCATCCCGAACGACGAGACGCCGGCCCGGCGCGGCTGCTCTCCCGGCGGCCAGGGCAGCGGCTCGTTCAGCAGCGACACCGCGCCGGCGGACCAGTCGACGTGCGGGGTGGGCGCGTCCACGTGCAGCGTGGCCGGCAGCCGGTCGTGCCGCAACGCCATGACCATCTTGATCACACCGGCGACGCCGGCGGCGGCCTGGGTGTGGCCGATGTTCGACTTCACCGACCCGAGCCGCAACGGGCGGTCGGCCGGCCGGCCCTGCCCGTACGTGGCGAGCAGCGCGGTGGCCTCGATCGGGTCACCGAGGTTGGTGCCGGTGCCGTGCGCCTCCACGGCGTCGACCTGCTCCGGGGCGAGCCGGGCGCTGGCCAGCGCCTGGAGCACCACCCGCTGCTGGGAGGGGCCGTTGGGAGCGGTGAGCCCGTTGGACGCGCCGTCCTGGTTGACCGCGCTGCCCCGGATCACGGCGAGGACGGGATGGCCGTTGCGGCGGGCGTCGGAGAGCCGCTCCAGCAGCAGCACGCCGACGCCCTCGCCCCAGGCGGTCCCGTCGGCGGCGGCGGCGAACGCCTTGACCCGGCCGTCGGCGGCCAGCCCGCGCTGGCGGCTGAACCCGACGAACGCGGCCGGGGTGGACATGACGGTGGCGCCGCCGGCGAGCGCGAGCGTGCACTCGCCCTGCCGCAGCGCCTGGCCGGCGAGGTGCATCGCGACAAGCGACGACGAACACGCGGTGTCGACGGAGACGGCCGGTCCCTCGATGCCCAGCACGTACGAGATGCGGCCGGAGACGACGCTGGCGGCGGTGCCGGTGAGCACGTACCCCTCGACGCCGGGCGGGGGCGTCTGGAGCAGCGCCGCGTAGTCCTGACCGGTGGTGCTGGCGAACACGCCGACCTGGTGGCCGCGCAGCGTCGCCGGGTCGATACCGGCGTGCTCGAACGCCTCCCACGACGTCTCCAGCAGCAGCCGCTGCTGCGGGTCCATGCCCAGCGCCTCGCGGGGCGAGATCCCGAAGAAGCCGGCGTCGAACTCGGTGGCCGAGTCCAGGAAGCCGCCCTCACCGACGTAGGAGGTGCCGGGGTGATCGGGGTCCGGGTGGATGAGCCGCTCCAGGTCCCAGCCACGGTCGGTGGGGAACGCCGAGACCGCGTCGGTGCCGCTGTCGACCAGCCGCCACAGGTCCTCCGGGGAGCGCACCCCGCCGGGGAACCGGCAGCCGATGCCGACGACGGCGATGGGCTCGCGGTTCGCGGCCTCCAGCTCGCCGAGCTTCCGCCGGGTCTGGTGCAGGTCGGCGGTCATCCATTTCAGATATTCCCGGAGGGTGTCCTCAGTCGCCATCAGCGCCACCTTTTCGGGCCGGAACAACAGGCGACCCAATACCGTTCGGCGCGATCACGAATTGCGTTGACCGGCGCCCACCAGGTCTCACTTACGGTGAGGAAGGTAATTGCCTGGCCAGACGCGTCACAACCCCTAGCCCGCCCCTAGGGCCGCCCCTAGCAGGGACGCCGCCGCGAGGTGCGCAGGCTGGGCCGGTACGCCGCCGCGACCGACCCGGCCGGACCGGTCGCGGCGGCGTCCGCTAAGCCCCCGCGACCGGCGGGGCCGGGGCGCCCACAATGGTGCGCGAATTCGTTCAGAATTCGCCGCCCGGCCCGCCCAGCTCGCGGTGGATGAAATCGAACAGTTCGGCGTCGCTGGCCGCGTCGAGTGTGTCGGTCACCGGTGCCTCCGGCGTGCCCGCGCGCTCGTCGCCCCAGCGGGCGATGAACGCCTGCATCTGCACCAGCAGCTTCTGCCGGGTCAGCGGGTCCGGCGTGCCGGCGGTGAACAGGTCGTCCACCTTCTCCAGTTCGGCGAGCAGGCCGGTGGTGGCGGCGGCGCCGTCGGGCGCCAGCAGCGTCCGCAGGTGCCGGGCGAGCGCCAGCGGGGTCGGGTAGTCGAAGACCACACTGCCCGGCAGCGTGGCCCCGGTCGCGGCGCGCAACCGGTTACGCAGCTCGACCGCGGTCATCGAGTCGAATCCGACCTCGCGGAACGCCCGGCCGGGGCCGAGGTCGGCGGCGTCCGGGAGACCGAGCACCGCCGCGGCCTGGCCGGCGACGAGGTCGACCAGGATCGCGTCCCGCTCCGCGTCACCGAGCGGACGCAGCCGGTCCCGCAGCGCCGCCGCGGCGGCGTCATCCGCGGGCTGCTCGGCGTGCAGGCCGTGCAGCGCCTCGACGGCCTCGGGCAGGTCGGCGAAGAGCGGCCGGTCCCGGACCGCCGCGACGGCCGGCACGAACCGGTCCCACCGCACGTCGGCGACGACGAGCCGGTCGCCGTCGACGACCGCCTGGCGGAGCGCGGCGACGGCCAGCTCCGGGTCCATGCCGGGCAGGCCGCTGCGGCCCAGGTGGGCCAGGTCGGTGTCGGTGAGGCCGTCGGCCCAGGGGCCGAACGCCACCGACGTCACCGGCAGCCCGGCGTGCTGCCAACCGGCGGCAAGGACGTGCAGCAGCGCGTCGCCGGCCGCCTGCCCGTAACGCCCGCCGGAGCCCCACACGCCGGAGGTGGACGAGCAGACCACCAGCGCGCCGAGCGCGCGCTGTTCCACCTCGTCGGCGTACCGGGGCAGGTCACCGACGGTGGCGGTCAGGTCGGCGGCGAGGTCGGCCAGGGTGAGGTCGACAAGTGGCGCGGTGCCGGTGTCGGCCGGCACGTGCACCAGGCCGGTCACCGGCCGCCCGTCGGCGGCGAGCTGCGCCATCCGGTCGGCGAGCTTGCCGCCGGCCGTCTCGTCCAGCGGCACCACTGATGCGCCGGCCCGGTCGAGCCAGGCGGTGGTGTGCCGGGCGACCGGTCCGGCGCCGCCGGCGAGCAGGACGCTGCCCTGCGGCGTCCAGCCGCCGCCCGTACCGTCGGCCGGGCCGGTCGCCCGGACCAGCCGGCGCACCAGCAGGCCGGCGGCGCGGATCGCGAGCTGGTCCTCCCCCTCGCGGTTGGTCAGCGCGGTGAGCAGCCCGGCGGCGGCCTCGGCGGTCACCGCGCCGGGCAGGTCCACCAGACCACCGACGTGCCGGGGGTGTTCCAGCGCGGCGGCCAGGCCGAGGCCCCAGCTGGTGGCCTGCCACGGTCGGGTGGCGGCCTCGTCGTCGGTGGCGGCGGCCCCGGCGGTGGCGAGCCACAGCGGCACACCGGCGTCGCGGGCGACGTGCGCCTGGAGCAGCAGCAGGTTGGCCGCGAGCCCGGCCGGCAGGGCGTCCTGCCCGGGGTGCGGGGCCTCGTCCAGCGCGAGCAGCGACAGCAGCGCGGTGGGCCGGTGGTCGGTCTCGGCCCGGGCCAGGGCGTCGGCGAGGCCGTCCCGGTCCGCGGTGGCCGGGTCGACGGTGAGCAGCCGTACGTCGGCGCCGCCGGCCCGCAGCGCGTCGGCGACCGTGTCGGCGGTCTCGCGGGGCGGCGCGACAAGCAGCCAGCGGCCCGGCTCGCCGCCGGTCAACGGGCGCCGGTGCCAGGTGACCCGGTAGCGCCAGCCGGCCAGCACGCCGTCCTGGCGGCGCCGGCGTCGCCACGCGTCGAGCTGTGGTAGCACGTCACGCAGCGGCTGCCCGGTGTCGATGCCGAGCCGGTCCAGGTCGCCGTCGCCGACCGCCCGCCAGAACTCGCCGTCGTCCGCCGCCGCGCCGCCGACCGGGGTGGTCAGCGTGGGCCAGTACCGCTGCGGCTGGAACGCGTACGTGGGCAGCTCGGGCAGGTCCCGCGCGGCGGGGCGGGGGCCGGCCAGCGGCGTCAGCAGCGCCGGCCAGTGCGGGTCCCGCCCGGCCGCGTAGCCGGTGGCGACCGCGGTGAGCAGGCTGGTGACCTCCGGTACGCCGGCCCGCAGCGCGGCGACCGCGGTGGTGTCGTCGGGGAGCAGGTCGGCGTTCATCGGGGTCAGCACCGCGGCGGGCCCGAGTTCCAGGAACGTGTCCACGCCGGTGTCCCGCAGCGCGGCGATCCCGTCGGCGTACCGGACCGCCTCGCGCACGTGCCGCACCCAGTAGTCCGGCGTCCGCAGGTCGTCGCCCGCCGCGAGCGCGCCGGTCAGGTTGGACACCACCGGCAGCAGCGGCGCGGCGAAGCTCAACCCGTCGAGCACGGTCCGGAACTCGGCCAGCATCGGCGCCATCAGCGGGCTGTGGAACGCGTGGCTCACGGTGAGCCGGCGGGTGCGGACACCCCGCTCCCGCCAGGCGCGCTCGATCCCGTCCAGCGCGTCGGTCGGGCCGGACACCACCACCGACGAGGGGCCGTTGACCGCCGCGATCCCGACCTCCGGGTGCCCGGCGACCGACGCGGCCACCTCGGCCTCGGGCGCGGCGACCGCCAGCATCCCGCCGCCGGTCGGCAGCGCCTGCATCAGCCGGCCGCGCGCGGCGACGAGCGTGCACGCGTCGGTCAGGGACAGCACACCCGCCACGTGGGCGGCGACGATCTCGCCGACCGAGTGACCACCGACGGCGTCCGGCACGATCCCGAACGACTCGACGAGGCGGAACAGCGCCACCTCGACCGCGAACAGTCCGGCCTGGGTGAACTGCGTCTGGTCCAGCAGGTCACCGTCGTCGAACAGCACCGGCTTGAGCGGCTGCGGCAGCAGCGGGTCGAGGTGCGCGCACACCTCGTCCAGCGCGGCGGCGAACTCCGGGAACGCCGCGGACAGCTCGCGGCCCGTGCCGGCGCGCTGCGCGCCCTGCCCGGAGAAGAGGATCCCGAGTCGGCCGGTCCGTGCCGGCGCGGCCGGGACGAGCGCCGGGTGGGTGTCGCCGGCGGCGAGCGCGGTCAGCGCGGCCAGCCGGGTCGCCGGGTCGGCGGCGACCACCACGGCCCGGTGGGCCAGGTGCGCCCGGCCCTCCACCAGCGCCCAGGCGACCGCGCCGGGGTCGACAGCGGCCAGCGGACCGGCCGGGCCCGCCGGATCGACCGGGTCGGCGGCGGCCGGGTCGGCGAGTTGCCGGGCCAGGCGGTCGGCCTGGTCCCGCAGGCCGGCCGCGGTCGCGGCGCTGACCGGCCACGGCAGCGCCACGTCGGCGCGCGACGCGGCGCTCGGCTCCGCGGCGGCGGTCCGGTCCGCGTCGGCGCGCGGCGCTTCGGTCGGGTCCGTGTTCGCCCGTCCCTGCCCGGTGTCGCTCTCGTCCGGGGTGTGGCCTGCCGCCACGGTGGCGGTGCGGTCGTCGGCGGCACCGGTGGTCGGCGCCTCCTCCAGGATCACGTGGGCGTTGGTGCCGCTGATGCCGAACGACGAGACGCCGGCCCGGCGCGGCGAGCCGCCGGCCGTCCACGGGCGCGCCTCGGTGAGCAGCGCCAGCGGGCCGGACGCCCAGTCCACGTGCGGCGTGGGCGCGTCGACGTGCAGCGTGGCCGGGAGCGTCGCGTGGCGCAGCGCCAGCACCATCTTGATCAGGCTGGCCGCACCGGCGGCGGCCTGAGTGTGGCCCAGGTTCGACTTGACCGACCCGAGCCAGAGCGGCCGGTCGGCCGGCCGGTCCGGCCCGTACGCGGCGGCGAGCGCCTGCGCCTCGATCGGGTCGCCGAGCGTGGTGCCGGTGCCGTGCGCCTCGATCGCGTCGATGTCGGCCGGGGTCAGGCCGGCGTTGGCCAGAGCGGCCCGGATGACGCGCTGCTGGGCGGGCCCGTTCGGGGCGGTCAGCCCGTTGGACGCGCCGTCCTGGTTGACCGCGCTGCCGCGTACCACGGCGAGGATGCGCCGGCCGTCGCGTTCCGCGTCGGAGAGGCGTTGCAGCAGCAGCACGCCGACGCCCTCGCCCCAGCCGGTGCCGTCCGCGGCGGCGGCGAACGCCTTGACCCGGCCGTCCTCGGCGAGCCCACGCTGCCGGGAGAACTCCAGGAACGCGCCCGGCGTGGACATCACTGTCACGCCGCCCGCGAGGGCCAGGTCGCACTCACCGGAGCGCAGCGCCTGTGCGGCCAGGTGCAGCGCCACCAGCGACGACGAGCAGGCCGTGTCGACGGTGACGGCGGGCCCGTGCAGGCCGAACGCGTACGCCAGCCGGCCGGAGACGACTGACGCGCCGTTGCCGGTGGCCTGGTAGCCCTCCACCTCGGACCGGGCGCCCAGCAGCAACGTGGCGTAGTCCTGCCCGTTGGTGCCCATGAACACGCCGGTGGCGGTGCCGCGTACCCGGTGCGGGTCCATGCCGGCGTGCTCGAACGCCTCCCAGGTGGTGTGCAGCAGCAGCCGCTGCTGCGGGTCCATGGCGAGCGCCTCGCGCGGGTTGATGCCGAAGAACGCGGCGTCGAAACCGGCCACGTCGGCCAGGAAGCCGCCGCTGCGGGTGTAGCTGGTGCCGACGCGTTCCGGGTCGCTGTCGAACAGTCCGTCGAGGTCCCAGCCCCGGTCCGTGGGCATCGGCGTGACCGCGTCCCCGCCGTCGGCGAGCAGCCGCCACAGCTCCTGCGGGGAGGACACCCCGCCGGGGAAACGGCAGGCCATCGACACGATGGCGATGGGTTCGTCAGCGGCCGGCCGGGCCGTCCGGACGACCTCGGCGGGAACGTCCGCGCCGGCCACCACCTCGGTACGCAGGAAGCGCGCCAGCTCGGCCGCCGACGGGTGGTCGAACACCACTGTCGAGGGCAGCGTGGCGCCGGTCGCCCGACCCAGCCGGTCCCGCAGTTGCACGGCGGCCAGCGAGTCGAAGCCGAGTTCGCGGAACGCCCGACCGGCGGGCACCTGGTCGGTGGAGGTGTGCCCGAGCACCGCCGCGGCCTCGGCGCGTACCAGGTCGAGCAGGAGCGTCTCCTGCCCGGCGGCCGGCAGCGCGGCGAGCCGGGCGCGGAGGCCGCCGTCGCCGCTGGTCTCCGGCTGCTCCCGGTCCACGCGGACGGCCGGGGCGACCCGGTCGAACAGGTGGCTGGGCCGGGCCGCGGTGTACGCCGCGATGAACCGGGACCAGTCCACGCCGGCGATCACCGGGGCCGGTTCGGGGGTGTTGACCCAGCGGCCCAGCGCGGCCACGGCGGTGGCCGGTGGCAGCGGGTCGAGGCCACGCCGGCGCAGCCCGTCCGCCGTCTCGCCGGCGGCCATGCCATCGGCGGCCCACGGTCCGTAGGCGAGCGCGGTGGCGGGCAGGCCGGCGGCGCGGCGGGCCGCGACCAGCGCGTCGAGCAGGGCGTTGCCGGCGGCGTAGCCGGCCTGCCCGCCGCCGCCCCACACGCCGGCGACGGAGGAGAACACCACGAACGCGTCCAGGTCGCGGCCCTGGCAGGCGGCGTCCAGGTGGATTGCGCCGAGCGCCTTGCCGGACAGGGTGCCGGCCAGATCGTCGGTGGTCAGGTCCGTCACGGCGGCGGGGTCGCCGGCGACGCCGGCGGTGTGCACCACGGCGGTCAGCTGCGGCAGGCCGGCCACCAGGTCGCTGACGGCGACCGGGTCGCTGACGTCGCAGGCGACCACCCGCACCGCGCCGGGCAGGTCGGCCAGCTCGGTGGCGCCGGGGGCGGCGGGGCCGCGCCGGGAGGCCAGCACCACCTCGTCGGCCCCGTGTGTCAGCAGCCACCGGGCCACGTGCCGGCCCAGCGCGCCGGTGCCGCCGGTGACCAGCACGGTCCCGCGCGGCTGCCAGCCGCCGCCGGCCGGCGGTGCCGCCGGCAGGAGGCGGCGGACGAAGACGCCGGTACGGCGTACGGCCACCTGGTCGTGGCTGCCGTCGGCGAGCACCGCGACGAGCGCGGCGCGGGTGTTCCGGTCGGCGCGGGCGGGCAGGTCGATCAGGCCGCCCCACCGGTCCGGGCGTTCCAGGGCGACGACCCGGCCAAGGCCCCAGGCGGACGCGGCCCGCACGTCGCCGCCCCGGTCGCCGGGAGCGACGGGCAGCGCGGCGCGGCTGAGCGCCCACACCCGGCCGGGCAGGTCGGTGTCGCTGAGCGCCTGGACGAGTGCGAGCAGCGCGGCGGTGCCGGCGGGGACGGCCGGGGTGTGGTCGAGCGGCCGGTCCTGGTGGGGCAGGACGCAGAGCACGCCGGCCCAGCCCTGCTCGCCGAGTCGCCGTAGCCGTTCCCCGAGGTCCCGCCGGTCGGTGTCGGCGGTGACGGTGAGCGTGTCGACCCGCGCGCCGGCGCCGGTGAGCGTCTTCGCGACGCCCGCGTCTGCGCCGCCACCTACGGTGACGACCAGCCACCGGCCGGCCAGCCCGGTCGCGGAGGCGGGCCGCACCGGTTCCCACCCGATCCGGTACGCGGGGGCGTCCGACCGGGTGCGTGCCCGGTGCCAGTCGGCCAGCACCGGCAGTGCGGAGCGGAGTGCGTCGGCGGCGGTGTCGTCGCCGAGGTGCGCGGCCAGCGCGGCCGGGTCGCCGCTCTCCACGGCGGCCCAGAACTCGGCGTCCGGCCCGTCGGTCCGGGCGGGCGTGTCGGGCCAGAACCGTTGCCGTTGGAACGCGTACGTGGGCAGGTCGACGCGGGTCGCGCCGGTGCCGGCGAACCAGGGCGCCCAGTCGACGGGCACCCCGTGCACGTGCAGTTCGGCCAGCACGGCCAGCAGCGCGTCCCGCTCGTCGCGGTCGTGGCGCTGGGCGGCGACCGCCCGTACGCCGTCGGCCTGGTCGGGAATCAGCGCGGTGAGCACACTGCGCGGGCCGATCTCCAGGAACGTGTCCGTGCCGGCGTCGCGCAGCGCGGTCACGCCGTCGGCGAACCGCACCGCCTCCCGCACGTGCCGCACCCAGTAGTCCGGCGTGCGGAGGTCGTCGCCCGCCGCCAGCGCGCCGGTCACGTTGGACACGACCGGCAGCAGCGGCGCGGCGAACGTCAGCCCCGCCAGCACTGATCGGAACTCGGCCAGCATGGGCTCCATCAGCGGGCTGTGGAACGCGTGGCTGACGGTCAGCCGCCGGGTGCGCACGCCGCGCTCCTGCCAGTGGCGCGTGAGCGCGTCGAGCGCGTCGAGCGGTCCGGACACCACCACCGCCGTCGGTCCGTTGACCGCCGCGATCCCGATCTCCGCGTGGTCCGCGATCGACGCGGCCACCTCGGCCTCGGGGGCCGCGACCGCCAGCATTCCGCCGCCGGCGGGGAGCGCCTGCATCAACCGGCCCCGCGCCGCGACCAGCGCACACGCGTCCGGCAGCGACAACACACCCGCCACGTACGCGGCGGTGACCTCACCGATCGAGTGCCCACCGACGAAGTCGGGGGTCACCCCGAACGACTCGACGAGGCGGAACAGCGCCACCTCGACCGCGAACAGCCCGGCCTGCGTGAACTGGGTCTGGTCCAGCAGATCGGTGTCGCCGAACAGCACCGGCTGCAACGGCTGCGGCAGCAGCGGGTCCAGGTGTGCGCAGACCTCGTCCAACGCGGCGGCGAACACACCGAACGCCTCGGACAACTCCCGACCCATGCCGGCACGCTGCGCGCCCTGCCCGGAGAACAGCACCGCGACCCGGTCCCGCCGCTCCCGACCACCGGCGACCACCGCGCCGGACGGCTCACCGGCCGCCAACGCCCGCAGCCCAGCCAGCAGGTCGTCCCGGTCGGCGGCGGCCACCACGGCCCGCTGCTCCATCGCCGCCCGGGTGACCGTCGACGACCAGCCAACGTCGGCCGGTCGGGCCGTCTCGTCACCGGCCAGCCAGGCCGCCCACCGGCCGGCCTGCGCGGCGAGCGCGGCGTCGGTACGGGCGGACAGCAGCACCGGCACCGGCCGGGCTTGGGCCGGGTCCTCCGCGGCGTCCCGGTTCCCGGTCTCCGCGGTGTCACCGGGGATCACCGGGCCGGCCGGGGCGGCGTCGGCGGGTGGCTGTTCCAGGATGACGTGGGCGTTGGTGCCGGAGATGCCGAACGACGACACCGCCGCCCGCCGGGGCCGATCCACCACCGGCCACGGCGTCGGCGCCGTCGCCAACTCCACCGCCCCGGCACTCCAGTCGATGTGCGGCGACGGCTCGTCCACGTGCAGCGTCGGCGGGACGATGCCGTGCCGCATCGCCAGGACCATCTTGATGATCCCGGCGACCCCCGCTGCGGCCTGGGTGTGGCCGATGTTCGACTTCACGGAGCCGAGCAGCAGCGGCTGGTCGCGGTCCTGCCCATAGGTGGCGAGCAGCGCCTGCGCCTCGATCGGGTCACCGAGCGTGGTGCCGGTGCCGTGCGCCTCCACCGCGTCCACGTCGGCGGTGGTCAGCCGCGCGTTGGCCAGGGCCTGTCGGATGACGCGTTGCTGCGACGGACCGTTCGGCGCGGTCAACCCGTTGGACGCGCCGTCCTGGTTGACCGCGCTGCCCCGCACCACGGCCAGGACGCGGCGGCCCTCGCGTTGCGCGTCGGAGAGTCGCTGCACCAGCAGCACGCCGGTGCCCTCGCCCCAGCCGGTGCCGTCGGCGGCGGCCGCGAACGACTTGCAGCGGCCGTCCGGGGACAGACCACGCTGGCGGGAGAACTCGATGAACGTGCCCGGCGTCGCCATCACCGTCACGCCGCCGGCCAGGGCCAGATCGCACTCCCCGGACCGCAACGCCTGCACCGCCAGGTGCAACGCCACCAGCGACGACGAACACGCGGTGTCCACCGTGACCGCCGGGCCCTCCAGCCCGAACGAGTACGCCACCCGGCCGGACAGCACGCTGCCCGACGTGCCGACGCCCACGTAGCCCTCGACCTCGGCTGGCAGTTCCACCAGCCGCGTGGCGTAGTCGTGGTACATGACCCCGGCGAACACGCCGGTCCGCGAACCGCGCAGCCCGGCCGGGTTTACCCCGGCCGACTCGAACGCCTCCCACGACGTCTCCAGCAGCAGCCGCTGCTGCGGGTCCATGGCCAGGGCCTCACGCGGCGAGATGCCGAAGAAGCCGGGGTCGAAGTCGGCGGCGTCGTAGAGGAAGCCGCCCTGCGTCGCGTACGACGTGCCGCTGCGGTCCGGGTCGCTGTCGAACAGCGACCCGAGGTCCCAGCCCCGGTCGGCCGGGAACTCGGAGATGCCGTCCCCACCGGCGGCCAGCAACTCCCACAGCTGCTCCGGGTTCTCCACCCCGCCGGGATAGCGGCACGCCATGCCGACGATCGCCACCGGCTCGTCCAGGCCGGTCGGGACGGCGGCCCGCGCGGTTGCCGGTTCCGGCCGGCTTCCGGCCAGTTCGGACCACACCTGTCCGGCGAGCGCGGCCGGCGTCGGGTAGTCGAACACCAGCGTGGACGGCAGCCGCAGCCCGGTGGCGGCGTTGACCCGGTTGCGCAGGTCCACCGCGGTCAGCGAGTCGAAGCCGAGCTCCTGGAACGCCCGGTCGGCCGGCACCGCGCCGGCCCCGGCGTGGCCGAGCACCTGCGCGACCAGGCCCCGGACCAGCAGGTCGACCTCGGCGCGGGCCTCGTCGTCGGTGAGTCGGGCGAGCCGGTCGGCCCAGCCACCGGCCCCGGCGAGGCGCCGGCCGGCGGGACGGCCGACGAGCGTGGCCAGGATCGCCGGTGCGGGTGCGCCGGCGGTCGCCGCGCGCAGCGCCGGCACGTCGATCACGGTGGGCACGAGCTGCGGTCGACCGGTGGCGAGCGCGGCGTCGAACAGGTCCAGACCGGTCTGCACGCTCATCGGCGTCAACCCGGCCCGCGCCGACCGCTGCCGTTCCCCCTCCGACAACGAGGCCGCCATCCCGGCGGTGTACCACATCCCCCACGCCAACGACACCGCCGGCAAACCCTCGTGCCGACGCCACACCGCCAACCCGTCCAGGAACGCGTTGCCCGCCGCGTACGCGGCCTGGCCCGGCGAGCCGAGCACCCCGGCGACGGACGAGAACAACACGAACAGGTCCAGGTCGAGATGCCGGGTGGCCTCGTGCAGCCACCACGCCGCCGTGGCCTTCGGCGCGAGCACGTTCGCCAACCGCTCCGCGCTGATCGACGACACCACCCCGTCGTCCAACACCCCGGCGGTGTGCACCACCCCGGCGAGCCGACCCTCCACACCCGCGACCAGGCGGGCGACCTGATCCCGATCGGTCACGTCACACGCCAGCACCGACACCGACGCGCCCAACCCGGACAACCGTTCGACGAGCGCGTCCGCGCCCGGCGCGGCCGGGCCCTGCCGCGACACCAACGCCAGCGACCGCACCCCGTGCCCGGTGACGAGGCGCTCCGCCACCAGGGCGCCCAACGCGCCGGTGCCGCCGGTCACCAGCACCGTGCCGGCACCGATCTCACGCCTGACGTGGTCCGGCACCGACGCTTCGTCGGTGGCGGCCCGACCGTCGACCGTCGGCGTGTGCCCGGCGTCCGTGATGGCGGGCGCGGCGCGGACCAGGCGCGGCGTCAGCACCGCGTCACCGCGTACCGCCACCTGCCCACCGGTGCCCGGCAGGTCGCCGAGCACACCGGCCAGCACCGACAGCACCCCGCCGTCGACGTCCCGATCCAGATCGGCCAGCACGATCCGCTCCGGATGCTCCGACTGCGCCGACCGCACCAACCCCCACACCGCCGCACCCGCCAGATCGGTCACCCGATCCCCCGCTGCCGCCACCACCGCGCCCCGGGTCGTCACCACCAACCGCGACTCGGCAAGCGGCTCCGCCGCCAACCACGCCTGCACCACCGCCAACACATCCGACGCCACCACCCGCACCGCGTCCGGCACGTCCACGCCGGACGGCACCGCGACCGGTAGCACCAGCGTGTGCGGCAGCCCCTCCCCCGCGTCGAGCACCGCCGACACGTCCCGATACGACGACAGCCCGTCGACGGACGCACCGAGCACCGCCCAGCCGGTCGCCTGACCGGCCGACGTCTCCGCGGACTGCCAGCGCACCTCGTACAGGGACCGGTTCGCGGCGCCGGACGTGGGCAGGCCGGTCATCTCGCGCAGGACCAGGGAGTCCACCGACACGACAGGTGCGCCGCTCTCGTCGGCGGCGACCAGCCGGACCGCGTCTCCGGTGCGAGACAGCCGGACCCGCAGCAGGGTGGCGCCGGTGGCGTGCACCTGGACGCCCTCGAACGCGAACGGCACCCGGGGGCCGCCGGTCCCGCCGTCCGGCAGCAGCCCGATCGGGTGCAGGGCGGCGTCCAGCAGCGCCGGGTGGAGCCCGAACCGGGCCGCGTCGGCGGTCATGTCGTCCGGCAGGGCGATCTCGGCGTACGCCTCGCCGTCGCCGGTCCAGGCGCGGCGCAGGCCTCGGAACGCCGGCCCGTACGCCAGGCCGTGCGCCGCGAGCGTGTCGTACCAGCCGGTCAGGTCGACCTCGGTCGCGTCGACCGGCGGCCAGGCCCCGACGGCCGGTTCGTCGGCGGTGGGCGGTTCGAGGATGCCGTCGGCGTGCCGGGTCCAGCCCGCCTCGGGGTCGTCGTCGGGGCGGGAGTGGACGGTGACGGTGCGGCGGGTGCCGCTGCCGTCGACGCGTACCTGGATGCGCAGGCGGCCGGTGTCCGGCAGGACCAGCGGAGTGGCGACGGTGAGTTCGCGCAGCCGGGACACGCCGGCCTCGTCGCCGGCCCGGACGGCGAGTTCGACGAGCGCCGCGCCGGGCAGCAGCGTGGTGCCGGCCACCGCGTGGTCGGCCAGCCAGGGGTGGGTGGCGAGGGAGAGCTGGCCGGTGAGGACCACCTCGCCGTCGCCGGCCAGGTCGACGGTGGCGCCGAGCAGCGGGTGCGCGGCGTCGCTCAGCCCGGCCCCGGACACGTCGCCCCGGCGGCGGGCGGTCGCCGGCCAGTAGCGCCGGTGCGCGAACGCGTAGGTGGGCAGGTCGACGCGGGTCGCGCCGGTGCCGGCGAACCACGGCGCCCAGTCGACGCGGACGCCGTGCACGTGCAGCTCGGCCAGCCCGGCCAGCAACGCGTCCGCCTCGTCCCGGTCCCGGCGCTGCACCGCGGTTGCGACGACGGTCTCGTCGTCGGGCAGGATCTCGGCGGTCATCGCGGTGAGCACGCTCTGCGGGCCGATCTCCAGGAACGTGTCCACCCCGGCCGCCCGCAGCGCGGTCACACCGTCGGCGAACCGCACCGCCTCCCGCACGTGCCGCACCCAGTAGTCCGGCGTGCGCAGGTCGTCGCCCGCCGCCAGCGCGCCGGTCACGTTGGACACGATCGGCAGCAGCGGCGCGGCGAACGTCAACCCGTCGAGGACCGTACGGAACTCGGCCAGCATCGGCTCCATCAGCGGGCTGTGGAACGCGTGCGACACGGTCAGCCGACGCGTCCGCACCCCCCGCTCCCGCCACGCACGGTCGACCTCGTCGAGCGCGTCCAGGTCACCGGAGACCACTGTCGACGACGGGCCGTTGACGGCCGCAACGCCCAGCGTTCCGTGGTCCGCGATCGACGCGGCCACCTCGGCCTCCGGCGCCGCGACCGCCAACATCCCACCACCGGCCGGCAACGCCTGCATCAGCCGGCCCCGCGCCGCCACCAGCGCACACGCGTCCGGCAGCGACAACACACCCGCCACGTACGCGGCGGTGACCTCACCGATCGAGTGCCCACCCACGAAGTCCGGGGTCACCCCGAACGACTCCACCAGACGGAACAACGCCACCTCGACCGCGAACAGCCCGGCCTGCGTGAACCGCGTCTGGTCCAGCAGATCGGTGTCGCCGAACAGCACCGGCTGCAACGGCTGCGGCAGCAGCGGGTCCAGGTGCGCGCACACCTCGTCCAACGCGGCGGCGAACACCGGAAACGCCTCGGACAACTCCCGACCCATGCCGGCACGCTGCGCGCCCTGCCCGGAGAACAGCACCGCGACCCGGTCCCGCTGCTCCCGACCACCGGCGACCACTACGGCGGACGGCTCACCGGCCGCCAACGCCCGCAGCCCGGCCAGCAGGTCGTCCCGGTCGGTGACGGCGAGCACAGCGCGTTGTTCCAGTGGGGTACGGGTGGTGGCGGACGACCATCCGACGTCGACCGGACGGAGCGTCTCGTCGCCGGCCAACCAGGCCACCCAGCGGCCGGCCTGCGCGGCGAGCGCCCCGTCGGTACGCGCCGACAGCAGCACCGGCACCGGCCCGCCCGCGGTCACGTCGCCGGAGTCGTCCGCGCCTCCGGGCAGGACGTCGCCGGCGCCGGGCACGTCACCGTCGGCCGTCGGACCGGCCGGTTCGCCGGCAGGTGGCTGTTCCAGGATGACGTGGGCGTTGGTGCCGGAGATCCCGAACGACGACACCGCCGCCCGACGCGGCCGGTCCACCACCGGCCACGGGGTCGCCTCCGTCGCCAGGCTCACCGCCCCGGCCGTCCAGTCGACGTGCGGCGACGGCTCGTCCACGTGCAGCGTCGGCGGGACGATGCCATGGCGCATCGCCAGGACCATCTTGATGATCCCGGCGACCCCGGCCGCGGCCTGCGTGTGACCCAGGTTCGACTTCACCGACCCGAGCAACAGCGGCGTCTCCCGGTCCTGCCCGTACGTCGCCAACACCGCCTGCGCCTCGATCGGGTCACCGAGCGTGGTGCCGGTGCCGTGCGCCTCCACCGCGTCCACGTCGGCGGTGCTCAGCCGCGCGTTCGCCAGAGCCTGCCGGATCACCCGCTGCTGCGACGGACCGTTCGGCGCGGTCAACCCGTTCGACGCGCCGTCCTGGTTCACCGCCGTACCCCGCACCACCGCGAGAATCCGCCGGCCCTCACGACGCGCGTCGGAGAGCCGCTGCACCAGCAGCACGCCGACGCCCTCGGACCAGCCCGTGCCGTCGGCGGACGCGGCGAACGAGCGGCAGCGGCCGTCCGGGGACAGACCACGCTGCCGGGAGAACTCGATGAACGTGCCGGGCGTCGCCATCACCGTCACGCCACCGGCGAGCGCCAGGTCGCACTCGCCCGAGCGCAACGCCTGCCCGGCCAGGTGCAGCGCGACGAGCGACGACGAGCAGGCGGTGTCCACGGTGACGGCCGGGCCCTCCAGCCCGAACGTGTACGCGACCCGGCCGGACAGCACGCTGCCGGAGGTGCCGGTGCCGACGTAGCCCTCGGCGTCCGGCGGCAGGTCGGCCAGCCGGGAGGCGTAGTCGTGGTACATGACCCCGGCGAACACGCCGGTACGCGAGCCGCGCAACGCCGCCGGGTCCACGCCGGCGGACTCGAAGCTCTCCCAGGACGCCTCCAGCAGCAGCCGCTGCTGCGGGTCCATGGCGACCGCCTCGCGGGGCGAGATGCCGAAGAAGTCGGGGTCGAAGTCGGCGGCGCCGGCCAGGAAGCCGCCGTGCCGGGCGTACGAGGTGCCGGCGTGGTCCGGGTCCGGGTCGTAGAGCGTGTCGAGGTCCCAGCCCCGGTCGGCGGGGAACTCGACGATGCCGTCCCGCCCCGACGACAGGAGCTGCCAGAGCTGCTCCGGGTTGTCGACGCCGCCGGGATACCGGCAGGCCATGCCGACGATGGCGATCGGCTCGTCGGTGTCGACCGCCCGCACCGCCGCGCGGCGGGCGCTGATCCGGCCGGAGACCTGTTCGTAGAGGTGTTCGGCGAGCGCCGCCGGGCTGGGGTGGTCGAAGACGAGCGTGGACGGCAACCGCAGCCCGGTGGCCGCGTTGACCCGGTTGCGCAGGTCCACCGCGGTCAGCGAGTCGAACCCGAGTTCCCGGAAGGCCCGGTCGGCCGGCACCGCGCCGGCCCCGGCGTGGCCGAGCACCTGCGCGACCAGGCCCCGGACCAGCAGGTCGACCTCGGCGCGGGCGTCCTGCGGGTCGAGGCCGGCGAGCCGGTCGGCCCAGTCGCCGCCCGCGCCGGCCTGCCGTCGGGCCGCGGTCGGACCGACCAGGGTACGCAGCACCGCCGGCACCGGGCCGGCGCCGAGCGCGGACCGCAACGCCGGTACGTCGACGACGGCCGGCACGAGCACCGGACGGCCCTCGGCGAGCGCGGCGTCGAACAGGTCCAGACCGGTCTGCACGCTCATCGGTGTCAACCCGGCCCGCGCCGACCGCTGCCGTTCCCCCTCCGACAACGACGCCGCCATCCCGGCGGTGTCCCACATCCCCCACGCCAGGCTGATCCCGGGCAGTCCGTCCTGCCGGCGTCGTGCCGCCAGCGCGTCCAGGAACGCGTTGCCCGCCGCATAGGCGGCCTGCCCCGGCGAGCCGAGCACCCCGGCAACCGACGAGAACAACACGAACAGGTCCAGCTCACGGTCGCGGGTCGCCTCGTGCAGCCACCACGCCGCCGTCACCTTCGGCGCCAACACCGCCGCCAGCCGCTCCGGGCTGATCGACGACACCACCCCGTCGTCCAGCACACCGGCGGTGTGCACCACCCCCGCGAGCCGACCCTCCACACCCGCCACCAGACGCACGACCTGATCCCGATCGGTCACGTCACACGCCACCACCGACACCGACGCACCCAGCCCGGACAACCGCTCGACCAGCGCGTCCGCGTCCGGCGCAGCCGGCCCCTGCCGCGACACCAGCACCAGCGACCGCACCCCGTACCCGGTGACCAGATGCGCCGCCACCAACGCGCCCAACGCGCCGGTGCCACCGGTCACCAGCACCGTGCCGTCCCGCACCACCCGCTCGGCACCGTCCGACGCCGGTTCGGTCGGCACCGGGTCGGCCGGGGCCGGAACGCCCGGCGTCGAGGCGGCGCGGACCAGGCGGGGCACGAACACCCGGCCGTCCCGTACCGCGAGTTGACCGCCGGTCGGGTCGGTGACCGCGTGCGCGAGCACGGCGAGCGTCCGGTCGTCCGGATCGGCGTCGAGGTCGGCCAGCACCATCCGGCCGGGGTGTTCGGACTGCGCGGAGCGCAGCAGACCCCAGACGGCGGCACCGGCCAGATCGGTCACCGGGTCGTCGTCGCCGACGGAGACCGCGCCCCGGGTGAGGACCACGAGCGGGGTGCCGGCGAGCGCGTCGGCGGCCAGCCAGGACCGCACGGTGCCGAGCACGTCGGTGGTGACCACGCGCACCGCGTCGGGAGTCGGGAGGTCGGCGGTGGGCAGCGGCAGCAGGAGCGCCCGCGGGGCCGGGTCGTGGCCGGCGTCGACCGCGCCGAGCAACGCCGCGACGCCCGGGTACACCGGCAGCCCGAGGTCGGAGCCGGTCACGCCGGACTCGGCCGGGTCGACACCGGTCCCAGCGAGCACGGCCCAGCCGGACGGGGCGTCGGCCGGCGTGACGTCCTCCGGCTGCCAGTGGAGCGCGTACAGGGACCGGGCCGCGACGTTCGGGACGACCGTGCCGGTCAGCTCCCGCAGCGCCAGCGTGTCGATCGACACCACGGGCGCGCCGGCGGTGTCCGCGGCGACCAGGCGGACGGTGGTGCCGGTGCGGGTGAGCCGCACCCGCAGGGCACGGGCCCCGGTGGCGTGCACCTGGAGGCCCTCGACGGTGAACGGCACGCGCGGGCCGTCGCCGGCGAGCAGTAGCCCGACCGGGTGCAGCGCGGCGTCCAGCAGCGCCGGGTGGACGCCGAACCGGGACGCCTCGCCGGCTGCGTCGTCGCCGAGCGCGACCTCGGCGTACGCCTCGCCGTCGCCGGTCCAGAGCCGGCGCAGGCCCTGGAACACCGGCCCGTAGGTGAGGCCGTGTCCGGCCAGCGCCGGGTACCAGTCGGTGAGGTCCACCTCGGTCAGCCCGGCGGGCGGCCAGGCGTCGACGGTGGGTTCGACGGCGGACGCGGGTTCCAGCACGCCGTCGGCGTGTGCGGTCCACTCGACGTCGCCGTCGGCCTGGGAGTGGATGGCGACCGGTCGGCCGCCGGTGGCGTCGGGGGCGCCGACGCTCACCTGCACCCGCACGCCGCCGGTCGCCGGCAGCACCAGCGGCGCGGTGAGCGTGAGGTCGCGTACCCGGGGGGTGCCGGCCTCGTCGCCGGCCCGGACGGCCAGTTCGGTGAGCGCGGTGCCGGGCACCAGCACGGCGCCGGCCACCAGATGGTCGGCGAGCCACGGGTGGGTGGTCGCCGACAGCCGGCCGGTCAGCACCACCAGGTCCGCGCCGGCCACGGTGACGGCGGCGCCGAGCAGCGGGTGGGCGGCGTCGCCGAGCCCGGCGCCGCTGACGTCGCCGGGGCGGGGGCGGCCGGTGGGCAGCCAGTAGCGCTGGTGCCGGAACGCGTACGTGGGCAGGTCGACCCGGGTCGCGCCGGTGCCGGCGAACCACTGCGGGAAGGAGACCGGCACGCCGTGCACGTGCAGGTCGGCCAGCGCGGCCAGCAGGGCGGCGGTCTCGTCGCGGTCCCGTCGTTGGCCGGCGACGGCGAGCGCGTCGGGCAGGATGTCGCCGGTCAGCGCGGTGAGCACGCTCTGCGGGCCGATCTCCAGGAACGTGTCCGCGCCGGCGTCGCGCAGCGCGGTGATCCCGTCGGCGTAGCGGACCGCCTCGCGGACGTGCCGCACCCAGTAGTCGGCGCGGGTCAGGTCGGCCGGGTCGGCGAGCGCGCCGGTCAGGTTGGACACCACCGGCAGCAGCGGCGCGGAGAAGCTCAACCGGTCGAGCACGGCCCGGAACTCGGCGAGCATCGGTTCCATCAGCGGGCTGTGGAACGCGTGCGACACCGTCAGCCGGCGGGTGCGGACGCCCCGTTCCCGCCAGCCGCGTTCGACCTCGTCCAGCGCGTCGAGCGGCCCGGACACCACCACCGACGACGGCCCGTTGACGGCGGCGACGCCCAGCTCGGGGGTGCCGTCGAGGGACGCCAGGACGTCCCGCTCCGGCGCGGCGACGGCCAGCATCCCGCCGCCGGCCGGCAACGCCTGCATGAGCCGGCCCCGCGCGGCGACGAGCGCGCACGCGTCCGGCAGCGACAACACGCCGGCCACGTGCGCGGCGGTGACCTCGCCGATCGAGTGCCCGCCGACGAAGTCGGGGGTGACGCCGAACGACTCGACGAGCCGGAACAGCGCCACCTCGACCGCGAACAGGCCGGCCTGGGTGAACCGGGTCTGGTCCAGCAGGTCACCGTCGCCGAACAGCACCGGCTTGAGCGGCTGCGGCAGCAGCGGGTCGAGCTGCGCGCACACCTCGTCCAGCGCGGCGGCGAACACATCGAACGCGTCGGACAGCTCGCGGCCCATGCCGGCACGCTGCGCGCCCTGCCCGGAGAAGAGGATCGCGAGCCGGCCCCGGGTGGTCGCCGTACCGGTGTGCACGGTGCCGGCCGGCGTGCCGGTGGCGAGCGCGTGCAGCCCGGCGAGCAGGTCGTCGCGGTCGGTGGCGACGACGACGGCGCGGTGGTCCAGGGCGGCCCGGCCGGTGACCGACGACCAGCCGACGTCGACCGGCCTGACGGCGGTGTCGGCGGCCAGCCGGCGGGCCCAGCGGTCGGCCTGCGCGGCGAGCGCCTCCGGGTCGCGGGCGGAGAGGAGTACCGGCGCGGGTCGGCGCGGCGGCTCGGCGGCGACGGGAGCCGGCTCGGCGGGCGGCGCCTCGATGATGACGTGCGCGTTGGTGCCGCTCACCCCGAACGAGGAGACCGCGGCGCGGCGGGGGCGGTGCGACCGCGGCCAGGGCCGGGCCTCGGTGAGCAGGGAGACGTTGCCGGCGTCCCAGTCGATGTGCGGGGAGGGCGCGTCCACGTGCAGCGTGCGGGGCAGCACGCCGTGCCGCATCGCCATGATCATCTTGATGATGCCGGCCGCGCCGGCCGCGGCCTGGGTGTGGCCCAGGTTCGACTTGACCGAGCCCAGCCAGAGCGGATCGCCGGCCCGCTCCTGCCCGTAGGTGGCGAGCAGCGCCTGCGCCTCGATCGGGTCGCCGAGCGTGGTGCCGGTGCCGTGTGCTTCGACCGCGTCCACGTCCGACGTGGTCAGCCGCGCGTTCGCGAGGGCCTGCCGGATGACGCGTTGCTGCGACGGGCCGTTCGGCGCGGTGAGGCCGTTCGACGCGCCGTCCTGGTTGACGGCGGTGCCGGCCACCACGGCGAGGATGCGCCGCCCGTCCCGCCGGGCGTCGGCCAGGCGCTGCACCAGCAGCACGCCGACGCCCTCGGACCAGCCGGTGCCGTCGGCCGACGCCGCGAACGACTTGCAGCGGCCGTCGGCGGCGAGACCGCGCTGCCGGGAGAACTCGATGAACGTGCCCGGGTTGGCCATCACCGTCACGCCGCCGGCGAGCGCCAGGTCGCACTCCCCGGACCGCAGCGCCTGCACCGCCAGGTGCAGCGCGACCAGCGACGACGAACACGCGGTGTCCACGGTGACCGCCGGGCCCTCCAGCCCGAACGTGTAGGCCACCCGCCCGGAGACGACGCTGCCGGAGTTGCCGGTGCCGAGGTACCCCTCCACGCCCTCCGGCAGCTCCCCCAACCCGGCGGCGTAGTCGTGGTACATCAGTCCGGCGAACACGCCGGTGCGCGAGCCGCGCAGCCGGGCCGGGTCGACCCCGGCGGACTCGAACGTCTCCCAGGACGCCTCCAGCAACAGCCGCTGCTGCGGGTCCATGGCGAGGGCCTCCCGCGGGCTGATGCCGAAGAAGCCCGGGTCGAAGTCGGCGGCGCCGGCGAGGAAGCCGCCCTCCCGGGCGTACGAGGTGCCCGGGTGGTCGGGATCGTCGTGGAACAGCGTGTCCAGGTCCCAGCCCCGGTCGGTGGGGAACGCGCCGATGCCGTCGCCGTCGGCGGCCAGCAGCTCCCACAGCGCCTCGGGGCTGTCGATGCCGCCCGGATAGCGGCAGGCCATGCCGACGATCGCGATCGGCTCGTCCACGCCGGTGACCGCCGCCGCGTCGGCGCGGGTCACGGCGGTGGCGCCGGTGAGCTGCTCGTGCACGTGCGCGGCGAGCGCGGCGGGGGTCGGGTAGTCGAAGACCAGCGTGGACGCCAGCCGCAGCCCGGTGGCGGCGTTGACCCGGTTGCGCAGGTCCACCGCGGTCAGCGAGTCGAAGCCCAGCTCCTGGAACGCCCGGTCGGCCGGCACCGCGTCCGCGCCACCGTGGCCGAGCACCTGCGCGACCAGGCCCCGGACCAGCAGGTCCACCTCGGCGTGGGCCTCGTCGTCGGTGAGTCGGGCGAGCCGGTCGGCCCAGCCGTCGGCCGCCGCGCCGGCCTGCCGCCGGGCGGGCGCGCCGGCGAGGGCACGCAACATCGGGGGTACGCCGGCGGCGGCGCGCAGCGCCGGCAGGTCCAGCACGGCCGGCACGAGCGCGGCGGTGTCGGAGGCGACGGCGGTGTCGAAGAGCGCGACGCCGACCGCTTCGGTGATCACGCCGAGCCCGGCGCGGGCCACCCGGGAACGGTCGGCGCTGTCGAGGCCGGCGGCCATCCCGTCGGTGTCCCACATGCCCCAGGCCAGCGCGTGCGCGGGCCGGCCCTGGGCGCGGCGGTGGACCGCGAGCGCGTCGAGGTAGGCGTTCGCGGCGGCGTACGCGCCCTGGCCGGGGGAACCGAGCACGCCGGCGATCGACGAGTAGGTGACGAACAGGTCGAGGTCGAGGCCGGCGGTTGCCTCGTGCAGGTGCCAGGCGGCGTCCACCTTGGGGGCGAGCACCCGGGCCAGCCGGTCGGCGTCGGTGCCGGTGATCACGGCGTCGTCGAGCACGCCGGCGGTGTGCACCACCCCGGCGAGCCGGCCGGCGCCGGTGAGGTCGGCGATCAGCCGGTCGACGGCGTCGCGGTCGGTGAGGTCGCAGGCCAGCACCCGGACGTCAGCGCCGAGCGCGGTCAGCTCGTCGACCAGGTCGGCAGCGCCGTCGGCGTCGGGTCCGCGCCGGCTGACCAGGGCCAGCGAGTCCACGCCCCGGTCGGTGACGAGGTGCCGGGCGAGCAGCGCGCCGAGCGCGCCGGTGCCGCCGGTGACCAGGACGGTGCCGTCGTAGGTGGCCGGGGTGGTCGCGGGTGGGGCGTCGGCGCGTACCAGTCGGGGGGTGTGGGTGGTGTCGCCGCGGACCGCGAGCTGCGCCGCGGCCGGGTCACCGGCGGCGGCCGCGAGCAGTGCCAGCACGTCGGCGTCGAGGTCGCGGTCCAGGTCGGCCAGGACGATCCGGCCGGGGTGCTCGGACTGGGCGGAGCGGACCAGGCCCCAGACGGCGGCGCCGGCCAGGTCGGCGGCGCTGTCGTCCGGCGTGGCGGGCATCGCGTCGCGGGTGGTCACGACGAGCCGCGCGTCGGCGGTCGCGTCGGCGGTCAGCCAGGCGCGCAGCGCGGCGAGCACGCCGGTGGTGGCGGCGCGGACCGCGTCCGGCGTCGGCCCGGCCGGCGGCACCGGCAGCAGCACCAGCGGGGGTACGCCGCCGGCGGCGACCAGCGCGGCCACGTCCGGGTGGGCGGCGGCGTCGGGCAGGGCGGGCAGCGGCGCGCCGAGCACCGCCGTGGCGGGCGGGGCGGCCGGGGTGAGCGGCTCGGCCGGCCAGGCGACCCGGAACAGCGACCGGGCGGCGCGGGTGGCGGCCGGCGGCGTGACGCCGGTCAGCTCGCGCAGCACCAGCGCGTCGACGGTGACGACGGGCCGGTCGGTGGGGTCGACGGCGAGCAGCCGCACCGCCGTGCCGGCCCGGGTGAGCCGGACCCGCAGCGTCTGGGCGCCGACGGCGTGCACCTGGACGCCGGTGAACGCGAACGGCGCCTTCGGGCCGGTGGTGCCGTCGCCGGGCAGCAGCGCGGTGGGGTGCAGCGCGGCGTCGAGCAGCGCGGGGTGCACACCGAACCCGCCGACCTGGTCGCTGCCGGCGGACGGCAGCGTCACCTCGGCGTAGACGGTGTCGTCGCCGGTCGTCCAGGCCCGTCGCAGGCCCTGGAACGCCGGCCCGTAGGTCATGCCGTGGCCGGCGAGCGCGTCGTACCAGCCGGTGAGGTCGGTCTCGACCGCGTGCGGCGGCGGCCACGCGCCGAGGCCGGCCCCCTCGGTGGGGGCGGCGGCGGTGAGCAGGCCCTCGGCGTGCCGGGTCCAGTCGCCGTCGGGGTCGTCGTCGGGCTGGGAGTGCACCGCGACGGTGCGCCAGCCGGCGTGGTCGCGGGGGCCGACCCGGACCTGCACGCGCACCGCGCCGAGGGCCGGGAGCACCAGCGGCGCGGCGACGGTCAGCTCGCGGACCCGGCAGGGGCCGAACTCCTCGCCGGCGCGCAGCACGAGTTCGACGAGCGCGGTGCCGGGGACCAGGACCGCGCCGGCGACCTGGTGGTCGGCCAGCCACGATTGGGTCGACCGGGACAGCCGGCCGGTGAGCACGGCCGCGTCCTCGCCGGCGAGCCGGACGGCGGCCGCCAGCAGCGGGTGGCCGGCGGCGCCGAGGCCGGCCCGGCTGACGTCGGAGGCGGGTCCGGCCGGGCGCAGCCAGTAGCGGTCGCCGCCGAAGGCGTAGGTGGGCAGGTCGGCCGGGACGGCGCCGGCGAACAGCGGGGTCCAGTCGACGTGCCCGCCGGCGACGAATAGCTCCGCCAGGGCGGTGAGCAGCCCTTGCGGCTCGGCGCGGTCCCGGCGCTGGGCGGCGACGGCCAGCACACTCTCGTCGGTGTCGCGGATCAGCGCGGTGAGCACGCTCTGCGGGCCGATCTCCAGGAACGTGTCGACGCCGGCGCCCCGCAGCGCGGTCACGCCGTCGGCGAAGCGGACCGCCTCCCGCACGTGCCGCACCCAGTAGTCGGGGGTGCTGATCTCGCCGGGCGCGGCGAGCGCGCCGGTCACGTTGGACACGATCGGCAGCAGCGGCGCATCGAACGCGAGCCCGTCCAGCACGGCCCGGAAGTCGGCCAGCATCGGCTCCATCAGGGGGCTGTGGAACGCGTGCGACACGGTCAACCGGCGGGTCCGGACACCGCGCTTCCGCCAGCTGTGCTCGATCTCGTCGAGCGCGTCGACCGGGCCGGACACCACCACCGACGACGGGCCGTTCACCGCCGCGATCCCCACACTCGGCTGCCCCGCGATCGACGCGGCCACGTCCGCCTCTTCGGCGGCGACGGCCAGCATCCCGCCGCCGGCCGGCAGCGCCTGCATCAACCGGCCCCGCGCCGCCACCAACGCGCAGGCGTCCGCCAGGGACAGCACGCCGGCCACGTATGCGGCGGTGACCTCACCGATCGAATGTCCACCCACGAAGTCGGGGGTCACCCCGAACGACTCGACGAGGCGGAACAACGCCACCTCGACCGCGAACAGGCCGGCCTGCGTGAACTGGGTCTGATCCAGCAGATCGGCGTCGCCGAACAGCACCGGCTTCAGCGGCTGCGGCAGCAGCGGATCGAGTGCCGCGCACACCTCGTCCAACGCGGCGACGAACGCCGGGAACGCCTCGGACAGTTCCCGACCCATGCCGGCACGCTGCGCACCCTGCCCGGAGAACAGCACCGCGACCGGGCCCCGGTCGGTGGCGCGGCCGGTGACCAGGTTGTCGGCCGCCCCACCGGCGGCGAGCGCGCGCAGCCCGGCGGTCAGCTCGTCGTGGTCGGCGGCGAGCAGCACCGCCCGGTGCTCCAGCGCGGTCCGCGCGGTCAGCGACGTGCGGCCCACGTCGGCCAGGTCGGGGCGGTCCGGCGCGGCGAACGCGTCGGCCCAGCGGGCCGCCTGCCGGGCCAGCCCGCCGTCACCGCGCGCCGACACCAGCACCGGCACCAGCGACGGCGGCGCGGGCCGGTCGGTCACCTCGGGCTCGACGGCGGGCGGCTGCTCGATGATGACGTGGGCGTTGGTGCCGCTGACGCCGAACGAGGAGACCGCCGCCCGGCGGGGCCGGTCCACCGCCGGCCACGGCCGGGCCTCGGTCAGCAGCTCCACCGCGCCGGCCGACCAGTCGACGTGCGGGGTCGGCTCGTCGACGTGCAGCGTGCGGGGCAGCACGCCGTGGCGCAGCGCCTGCACCATCTTGATCACCCCGGCGACGCCGGCGGCGGCCTGGCTGTGCCCGATGTTCGACTTGATCGAGCCCAGCCACAGCGGCTCGCCGGCCCTGTCCTGCCCGTACGTGGCCAGCAGCGCCTGCGCCTCGATCGGGTCGCCGAGCGTGGTGGCGGTGCCGTGCGCCTCGACCGCGTCCACGTCGGCGGTGGTCAGCCCGGCGGCGGTGAGCGCGGCCCGGATGACGCGCTGCTGGGACGGCCCGTTCGGGGCGGTGAGGCCGTTGGATGCGCCGTCCTGGTTGACGGCGGAGCCCCGGACCACGGCGAGCACCCGGTGACCGTTGCGGCGGGCGTCACTCAGCCGCTCCACCACCAGCACACCCACGCCCTCGGACCAGCCGGTGCCGTCGGCGGCGGCGGCGAACGACCGGCAGCGGCCGTCGGCGGCCAGGCCGCCCTGGCGGGTGAACTCCACGAACGCGCCGGGGGTGACCAGCACGTTCACGCCGCCGGCCAGGGCCAGGTCACACTCCCCCTGGCGCAGCGACTGCACGGCCAGGTGCAGCGCGACCAGCGACGACGAGCAGGCGGTGTCCACGGTGACCGCCGGGCCTTCGAGGCCGAACGTGTAGGCGACCCGGCCGGAGATGACGCTGTGTGCGCCGCCGGTGAGCCGGTAGCCGTCCAGGTCGCGGGTCTCGTCGCCGGCGCCGTAGCCGGACGGGGACGCGCCGACGAACACGCCGGTCGCGGTGCCGTGCAGCGCGTCCGGGGCGATCGCGGCCCCCTCGAACGCCTCCCAGGTGGCCTCCAGCAGCAACCGCTGCTGCGGGTCCATGGCGAGCGCCTCGCGGGGGCTGATGCCGAAGAAGTCCGGGTCGAACTCGGTGGCCCGGTCGATGAAGCCGCCGTGCCGGGTGAACGAGCGGCCCGGCGCGTCCGGGTCGGCGGCGAAGAGCCGGTCGAGGTCCCAGTCCCGGTCGGTGCGGAACTCGGTGATGCCGTCGCGGCCCTCGGCGACCAGCTCCCACAGCCCGTCCGGGTCCGCGACGCCGCCCGGGTAGCGACAGCTCATACCGACGATCGCGATCGGCTCGTCGGCGGTCACCGGGCCGGCGGGGACGTCGGCGGCGGCGTCGCCGGCTTCGGGCAGCCGCAGCAGCGTGGCGAGCTGACCGGCCAGCACGGCCGGGCTGGGGTAGTCGAAGATGACGGTGGTGGGCAGCGACAGGCCGGTGGCGGTGGTGAGCTGGTTACGCAGCTCCACCGCGGTCAGCGAGTCGAAGCCGAGGTCGCGGAACGCGCGCCGGGGGCGTACCGCGTCGCTGCCGGCGTGGCCGAGCACGGCGGCGGCGTGGTCGCGGACCAGGTCGGTGAGGCGGCGTTCCCGGTCGGCGCGGGGCAGGTCGAGCAGTTCCCGGCGCAGTCCGCCGGCCCGGTCGTCGACGTCGGCGGTGGCGGGCCGCTCGGTCAGCGCGTCCCGGGCCTCCGGGATGTCGGCGAGCAGCGGCCGGGGCCGGGCGGAGGCGTACGCGGGCGCGAACTGGGCCCAGTCCACGTCGGCGACGACAAGCGTGGTCTCGCCGTGCTCGACGGCCCGGCGCAGGGCCAGCAGCGCGGCGGCCGGCTGCATCGGGTTGAGGCCGCGCCGGCTGAGCAGCCGCTGCGCCTCCTCGGTGGTGGCCATGCCGCCCTCGGCCCAGGCGCCCCACGAGATCGAGGTGGCGGTGAGCCCGCGGGCGCGGCGCTGCTCGGCGAGCGCGTCCAGGTAGGCGTTCGCGGCCGCGTACGCGCCCTGCCCGCCGCTGCCCCACACGCCGGAGATGGACGCGAACAGCACGAACGCGTCGAGCGGCCGGTCACCGAGCAGCTCGTCGAGGTACGCGGCGCCGGCGACCTTGCCGGCCATCACGTGGTCGAACACGTCGAGGTCGGTGTCGACGAGCGCGGTCAGCCGGGTGATGCCGGCGGCGTGCAGCACGGCGGTCAGCGGCGCGACGTCGTCCAGGCCGGCGACCAGCGCGGCGACCTGCTCCCGGTCGGCCAGGTCGCAGGCGACCACGCTGACCCGTACCCCGTCGGCGGTCAGCTCGTCGACCAGCTCGCGGGCCCCGGCGGCGTCGAGCCCCCGGCGGCTGGTGAGCACCAGGTGCTCGGCGCCGTTGGCGGCCAGCCAGCGGGCGGCCTGGGCGCCGATCGCGCCGGTGCCGCCGGTGATCAACACGGTGCCGCGCGGCTGCCAGCCGGCGAGCTGCCCGGCGGCACGGGCGGTGGTGCGGGCCAGCCGGCGCACGAACGTGCCGTACGGGCGGACCGCGTACTGGTCCTCGTCACCGCCGCCGGTGAGGACGCGGGCCACCTCGGTCCAGGTCGCGGCGTCGGGCGCGGCGGGCAGGTCGAGCACGCCACCCCACTGCCGGGGGTGTTCCAGGCCGATCACCCGGGCCAGGCCCCAGAGCGCGGCCTGGGCGGCGCTGGTGACCGGCTCGGTCGGGCCGGTGCCCACGCCGCCCTGGGTGACGCACCACAGCGGGGCGGTGCGGCCGGCGTCCTGGGCGGCCTGCACCAGCCGGGTGGTGGCGACCAGGCCGGTGGAGATGCCGGGGTGGCCCGGCTGGTCGGCGTCGGCGAGCCCGAGCAGCGACACGATCGCGGTCGGTTCGTCGGTGAGCGACGCGGCCAGCTCCGCGCGGGTGGCGTGGACCGGGTCGACGGGCAGCGTGCGCAGCGTCGACCCGTCGGGCAGCGCGGCGGCGAGCGCGGCCAGCCAGGTGTCCGCCCGGTCGTCGCCGGCCGGCGACACCACCAGCAGGTCGGCGGCGGCCGGGGCGACGACGGCGGTGGCCGGCTGCCACACCACCCGGTACGACCAGCCGTCCAGCACCGCCCGCTGCAGCCGGGCGCGACGCCAGGACGACAGCAGCGGCAGCGCCGGGGCGAGCACCTCCGGGTCGGCGTCGCCGGCGGTGAGCGCGGCGACGTCGGCGCGTTCCACCGCCGACCAGAACTCCACATCGACGACGTCCGGGCCGACCGGACCGGCGGCGGTCGCCGCCATCCGCTCCGGCCAGTAGCGCCGCCGCTGGAACGCGTACGTGGGCAGGCCGGTGAGCACCGGCGCGGGAGCGAGCACCCGGGCCAGGTCCACCGGCAGGCCGTGGGCGTGGGCCTGAGCGAGGCTGGTCAGCAGCCGCAGCCGGGCGTCCTCACCGCGGCGCAGCGTGGCCAGCGCGTGACCGGTGGTGCCGGTGTCGTCCAGGATCGCCGCCACCGACATGGTGAGCACGGGGTGCGGTGACACCTCGACGAAGTCGGTGTGCCCGGCGTCGATCGCGGCCCGTACGGCGGTGTCGAACAGCACCGGCAGCCGCAGGTTGTCGGCCCAGTGGTCGGCGTCGAACCGGGTGCCGTCGAGCCAGTCGCCGGTGACCGTGGAGATGATCGGCACGTCCCCGTCGCGCGGGGTCAGGCCGGCCAGTTCGGTGCGGAGCCGGTCGGCGACCGGCGCCACGGCCGGCGAGTGCGAGGCGTAGTCCACGGCCACCTGCCGGGCCCGGACGCCCTCGGCGACCAGCTCCGCGATCAGGTCGGCGATGACCCGGGCCGGCCCGGCGACGGCGGTGGTGGCCGGGCCGTTGACCACGGAGACGGTCACGCCCTCGGGCAGGCGGGCGGCCAGCTCGGCGGCCGGCAGGTCGACCGCGGCCATCGCGCCGGTACCGGCGACGTCGGCCAGCGCCCGCAGCCGCAGCGCCAGCACCCGGGCCGCGTCGGCCAGGGTGAGCGCGCCGGCCACGTGGGCGGCGACGATCTCGCCCTGGGAGTGCCCGATCACCGCGCGCGGGCTCATCCCGGCGTGCCGCCACAGCCGGGCAAGTGCCACGCCGACCGCGAACAGCGCCGGCTGGGCGATCTCGGAACGGTTCAGCCACGTGTCGTCGGCGCCGGTCAGCACGGCGACCACGTCGACGTCGAGCCAGTGGTCCAATTCGGCCTGGCACTCGGCGAGCGCCTCGTCGAAGACGGGGGCGGCGCCGATCAGCTCGGCGGCCATGGCGGCGTGCTGAGCGCCCTGGCCGGGGAACACCCAGACCGGGCCCTCCCCCGGCTCGCCGGCCTGGCCGGTGACGACCGTGCCGGCCGGGGTCCCGGCGGCGACGGCGTCCAAGCCGGCGAGGAGCTGCGCGGGGTCGGCGGCCACCACGGCGGCCCGGTGCTCGAAGACCGACCGGGTGGTGGCCAGCGACCAGGCGAGCCGGGCCGGGTCGAGGTCGGCGTGGTCGCGGACGTGCCGGGCCAGCCGAGCGGCCTGTTCGCGCAGCGCGTCGGTGGAGCGGGCGGAGATCGACCACACGGTGGCTGGCCCGGCGACCAGCGCCGGCCGGTCGGCGTCCGGCACCGGGGTGGGCGCGGGGTCGGCCTGTTCCAGGATGACGTGGGCGTTGGTGCCGCTGATGCCGAACGAGGAGATCGCGGCGCGCCTCGGCCGGTCCACCGCCGGCCAGCTCCGGGCCTCGGTGAGCAGCTCCACCGCGCCAGCCGACCAGTCGATGTGCGGCGACGGCGTGTCGACGTGCAGCGTGGCGGGCAGCCGGCCGTGCCGGATGGCCTGCACCATCTTGATCACGCCGGCGACGCCGGCGGCGGACTGGCTGTGGCCCAGGTTCGACTTGATCGAACCGAGCCAGAGCGGGTCCCGTCCGTCCCGGTCCTGCCCGTACGTGGCCAGCAGCGCCTGCGCCTCGATCGGGTCGCCGAGCGTGGTGCCGGTGCCGTGCGCCTCGACCGCGTCCACGTCGCCGGTGTCGAGCCGGGCGTTGCTGAGGGCCTGCCGGATGACCCGCTGCTGGGAGGGGCCGTTGGGGGCGGTGAGCCCGTTGGACGCCCCGTCCTGGTTGACGGCGCTGCCGCGCAGCACGGCGAGGACCGGGTGGCCGTTGCGACGGGCGTCGGCGAGCCGTTCGACCAGTAGCAGGCCGACGCCCTCGGCCCAGCCGGTGCCGTCGGCGGCGGCGGCGAACGACTTGCACCGCCCGTCGGAGGCGAGGCCGCGCTGGCGGGAGAACCCGACGAACGCGCCGGGGTTGGCCATCACGGTCACGCCACCGGCCAGCGCGAGGTCGAACTCGCCGGCCCGCAGCGCCTGGGCGGCCAGGTGCAGCGCGACCAGCGACGACGAGCAGGCGGTGTCCACGCTGACGGCCGGCCCTTCCAGGCCGAGCGCGTACGCGATCCGCCCGGAGACGACGCTGGTGACGGTGCCGGTGAGCAGGTAGCCCTCGTCGGCGTCCAGCGCGCCGCCGTCGGATCCGACGCCGTAGCCGTTGGCGGCGGTGCCGACGAACACGCCGACCTTCTGGCCGCGCACCGACGACGGGGCGATGCCGGCGGACTCGAACGCCTCCCACGAGGTTTCCAGCAGCAGCCGCTGCTGCGGGTCCATGGCCAGCGCCTCGCGTGGACTGATGCCGAAGAACTCGGCGTCGAACCCGGCCGCGTCGTAGAGGAAGCCGCCCTGCTGAGTGGTGGAGCGGCCGGCCCGGTCGGCGGACGGGTCGTAGAGGTTGGCCAGGTCCCACCCCCGGTCGGTGGGGAAGCCGCCGATGGCGTCGCCGCCGGCTTCCACCAGTTCCCAGAGTTGCTCCGGGGTGGACACCCCGCCTGGATAGCGGCAGGACATCGCGACGATGGCGACCGGCTCCCGGGCGGCGGCGGTCAACTGCTGGTTGAGCTGCTTGAGCCGGCTGGTCTCCTTGAGGGAGGCCCGAAGCGCCTCGACGACCTTGTCTGCGGACGTGGACATCATCTACTCCGTACGTGGGGCGTCAGGACTCGGAGCCGTCGAGGGCCAGCCGGATCAGGGTGTCGGTGTCGAGGTCGTCGAGGTCGATCTCCGCGCCGTCCGGCTCGGGCGCGGGGTGGTCGGTGTCGGCGAGGCCGAGCAGCAGGTCGAGCAGTCCGGCCTCGCGGATGCGGGCCAGCGGAACGGTGGCCAGGGTCTGGCGGATCGCGGTCTCGGTCGGGTCGGCCGCCGGGTGCGCCGCCGCGTCGGGCAGCAGCGTGGCGCGCAGCAGGTCGGCGAGCGCGGCCGGGTCTGGGTGGTCGAAGACCAGCGTGGTGGGCAGCGACAGGCCGGTGGCCCGGTTGAGCCGGTTGCGCAGCTCGACGGCGGTCAGCGAGTCGAAGCCGAGGTCCTTGAACGCGCGTCGGGGCTTGACCCGCTCCGGACCGCCGTGGCCGAGCACGGCCGCCGCCTCGGTGCGGACCAGCTCGACGAGCTTGCGGTCCTGCTCCTCGCCGGTCAGCTCGCGCAGCTGGTCCCGCAGGGCGGCGCCGCCGTCGGCGGGCACCTGCGCGGCGGTGCGGACGGCCTGCCGCGCCTCGGGCAGGTCGGCCAGGAACGGGCGGGGGCGGGTGGCGGCGTACGCGGGGGCGAACGTCGCCCAGTCGACGTCGGCCACGGTGAGGCCGGCGTCGCCGCGCCCGACCGCGACGCGCATGGCGTGCACCGCCTCGGCGGGGGCCATCGCCCGCAGGCCGCGCCGGGCCAGTTCCCGCTGCGCGTCGTCGGTCGCCATGCCGCCGTCGGCCCAGGGGCCCCAGGCCACCGAGGTGGCGGCGAGACCGCGGGCGTGCCGCCGTGCGGCCAGCGCGTCGAGGTGGGCGTTGCCGGCGGCGTAGCCGGCCTGCCCGCCGCTGCCCCACACCCCGGCGATGGAGGCGAACAGCACGAACGCGTCGAGCGGCCGGTCGCCGAGCAGCTCGTCGAGGTGCACGGCGCCGGCGGTCTTGCCGGTCAGCACCCCGGCCAGCCGGTCCAGGTCGGTGTCGAGCAGCGGCGCCACGTCGTTGAGTCCGGCGGCGTGCACGACGGCGGTCAGCGGCGCGGCATCCTCGTCGAGGCGGGCGAGCAGCGCGGCGACCGCGTCCCGGTCGGCCACGTCGCAGGCGGCCAGCGTGACCCGTACGCCGAGCGCGGTCAGCTCGTCGCGCAGCTGCACCGCGCCGGGGGCGGCATCGCCGCGGCGGCTGGTGAGCACCAGGTGCGCGGCGCCGTTGCCGGCCGCCCAGCGGGCGACGTGGGCGCCGAGCGCGCCGGTGCCGCCGGTGACCAGCACCGTGCCGGAGGGCTGCCACCGGTCGGCCGCGTCCGGGGCGGCCGGGGCGGCCCGGACGAGCCGGCGCGCGTACAGGCCGGTGGAGCGCAGCGCGAGCTGGTCCTCGTCGCCGTCGGCGGTGAGCGCGGCGGCGAGGCGGGCGGGGTCGGTGCCGTCGTCGGGCAGGTCGAGCAGGTTGACGCGCGGCCGGGGCAGTTCCAGCCCGGCGACCCGGGCCAGGCCCCACAGGCCGCCCTGGTCGGCGCCGTGCACCGGGTCGTCGTCGCCGGTGGTCACCGCACCCCGGGTGAGGCACCACAGCGGCGGGGTGTCGCCGGTGTCGTGCAGCGCCTGGATCAGCAGCAGCGTGGCGGCGGTGCCGGCGGGCAGCGCCGGGTGGTCCGGGTGCGGCGCGTCGTGCAGGCCGAGCAGCGAGACCACGCCGTCGACCGGCCCGTCCGCGAGCGCCTTGCCGAGCGCGGCGGCGAGGTCGGCGCGGGTGGCGGTGGCCGGGTCGACGGTGACCGGGCGCAGGTCCGCGCCGGCCAGCGCGGCGGCGACGTCGGCGGTGGCGGGTTCGCCGGCCGGGGCGACGACCAGCCAGGCGCCGCCGGTGGCGGGCCGTTCGTCGCGGTCGAGCCGCTTCCAGGTGACCTGGTACGCCCACCGGTCGGCCGGGGTACGCCGGGTGCGGGCCCGCCGCCACGTGGTGAGCGCGGGCAGCGCCGGGGCGAGCGTGTCGAGGGCGTCGTCGGCGAAGTGACCGGCGAGCGCGGTGAGGTCGCCGCTCTCCACGGCGGCCCAGAACTCCGCGTCGGAGGCGTCCGTCCGGGTGGGCGTGTCGGGCCAGAACCGCTCGTGCTGGAACGCGTAGGTGGGCAGGTCGACCCGGCCGGCGTCGGTGCCGGCGAACCAGGGCGCCCAGTCCACCCGGATGCCGTGCACGTGCAGGTCGGCCAGCCCGGCCAGCAGCGCGGCGGTCTCGTCGCGGTCGCGGCGCTGCACCGCGACGGCCAGCGCGTCACCGGCGGTGTCGTGGACCAGCGCGGTGAGCACGCTCTGCGGGCCGATCTCCAGGAACGTGTCGACGCCGGCGGCCCGCAGGGTCGTGATCCCGTCGGCGAAGCGGACCGCCTCCCGCACATGCCGCACCCAGTAGTCCGGGGTGCGCAGGTCGTCGCCGTCGGCGAGGGCGCCGGTCAGATTGGACACCACCGGCAGCAGCGGCGCGGAGAAGCTCAACCCGTCGAGCACGGCCCGGAAGTCGGTCAGCATCGGTTCCATCAGCGGGCTGTGGAACGCGTGCGACACCGTCAACCGGCGGGTCCGGGCACCCCGGTCCCGCCAGGCGCGCTCGACCCCGGCCAGCGCGTCGAGCGGACCGGACACCACGGTCGACTCCGGGCCGTTGACCGCGGCGACGCCCAGGCCGGGGTGCCCGACGATCGACGCGGCCACGTCCGCTTCGGCGGCGGCGACCGCCAGCATCCCACCCCCGGCGGGCAGCGCCTGCATGAGCCGGCCCCGCGCCGCCACCAGCGCACACGCGTCCGCCAAAGACAGCACCCCGGCCACGTACGCGGCGGTGACCTCACCGATCGAGTGCCCACCCACGAAGTCCGGCACCACACCGAACGACTCCACCAGACGGAACAACGCCACCTCGACCGCGAACAGACCCGCCTGCGTGAACTCCGTCCGGTCGATCAGGTCACCGTCGCCGAACAGCACCGCCTTCAGCGGCTGCGGCAACAGCGGATCCACCTGCGCGCACACCTCGTCCAACGCGGCGGCGAACACCGGGAACACGTCGTACAACTCCCGGCCCATGCCGGCACGCTGCGCACCCTGCCCGGAGAACAGCACCGCGAGCGGGCCGTGGGCGGCGGTCGCGCCGGTGGTCACCGCGCCGGAGGACGTGCCGCCGGCCAGCGCGCGCAGCGCGGCGAGCAGGTCGTCCCGGTCGGCGGCGGCCAGCACGGCCCGCTGCTCCAGCGCCGGTCGGGTGGTCATCGCGGACCAGCCGACGTCGGCCGGGCGGAGCGTCTCGTCACCGGCCAGCCAGGCCGCCCACCGACCGGCCTGCGCGGCGAGCGCGGCGTCGGTACGGGCGGACAGCAGCACCGGCACCGGCCGGGAAGCAACCCGGTCCGGGGACGCCTCGCCGTGGACGTCGCCGCTCCCGGCCGGCTTCAGGCCGCCCGCGATCACCGGCGACGCCACCACGCCGACGACCGGCTGCTCCAGGATGACGTGGGCGTTGGTGCCGGAGATGCCGAACGACGACACCGCCGCCCGACGCGGCCGATCCACCACCGGCCACGGCGTCGCCTCGGTCACCAGGCTGACCGCACCGGCACTCCAGTCGATGTGCGGCGACGGCTCGTCCACGTGCAACGTCGGCGGGACGATGCCGTGCCGCATGGCCAGGACCATCTTGATGATCCCCGCGACACCCGCGGCGGCCTGCGTGTGCCCGATGTTCGACTTGACCGACCCCAGCAGCAACGGCTGCTCACGATCCTGCCCGTACGTGGCCAGCAACGCCTGCGCCTCGATCGGATCACCCAACGTGGTGCCGGTGCCGTGCGCCTCCACCGCGTCCACGTCGGCGGTGGTCAACCGCGCGTTCGCCAGCGCCTGCCGGATCACCCGCTGCTGCGACGGACCGTTCGGCGCCGTCAACCCGTTCGACGCGCCATCCTGGTTCACCGCCGTACCCCGCACCACGGCGAGGACCCGGTGGCCGCGGCGGCGGGCGTCGCTGAGCCGCTCGACGAGCAGCATGCCGACGCCCTCGCCCCAGCTGGTGCCGTCCGCGCCGGCGGCGAACGACTTGCACCGCCCGTCCGGGGCGAGACCGCGCTGGCGGGAGAAGCCGACGAACGCGCTGGGCGTGGCCATCACGGTGACGCCACCGGCCAGTGCCAGGTCGCACTCCCCCGCCCGCAGCGCCTGCCCGGCCAGGTGCAGGGCGACCAGCGACGACGAGCAGGCGGTGTCCACGGTGACGGCGGGGCCTTCCAGGCCGAAGACGTACGCGACGCGGCCGGAGGCGACGCTGCCGGCGGTGCCGTTGACCAGGTAGCCCTCCAGTTCCTCAGCGGCGTCGAGCCGGCCGGCGTAGTCGTGGTGGATCAGGCCGGCGAAGACACCGGTGGTCGTGGTGCGGTCGTGCGGGTCGAGGCCGGCGGACTCGAACGCCTCCCACGAGGTCTCCAGCAGCAGCCGCTGCTGCGGGTCCATGGCGAGCGCCTCGCGCGGGCTGATGCCGAAGAACGCCGGGTCGAAGTCGGCGGCGCCGGGCAGGAAGCCGCCGTGCCGGGTGCTGGACGTGCCGGCGCGGTCGGCGTCCGGGTCGTAGAGCGCGTCGAGGTCCCAGCCCCGGTCGGCGGGGAACTCGGCGATCCCGTCGCCGCCGGTGGACACCAGGTCCCACAGCTGTGCCGGGCTGGTGACGCCCCCGGGGAGCCGGCAGGCCATGCCGATGATGGCGATCGGGTCGTCGTCGGCGGCGGCGGTGGCGCGGGTGGCGGTGGCGACGGGGGCCGGCTGGTGGCCGAGGCGCTCCAGCAGGTGCTCGGCGAGGCGTTCCGGGGTGGGGTGGTCGAAGACCAGCGTGGCGGGCAGCCGCAGCCCGGTGGCCGACGCGAGCCGGTTGCGCAACTCCACCGAGGTCAATGAGTCGAACCCGAGGTCCTTGAACGCCCGCGCGCCGGGCACCGCCTGCGCCGACGCGTGCCCGAGCACCGCCGCGGCCTGCGCCCGGACCAGCTCGACGAGCAACGCGGTCGCCTCGTCCGGGGCCAGCCCGGCGAGCCGCTCGGCCCAGCCGGCGGTGTTCGTGTCCGCGGTGCGGGCCTGCCGGCGTACGCCGGTGGGGGCCAGCAGCCGCAGCAGCGGCGGGAGCTGCGTCCGGTCGCCGGTGATGCGCAGCCGGGCGGCGACCACGGCGGGCAGCGGTTGCGCGGCGGCGGCAGCGAGCAGCGTCGCCCCCTCGGCGGCGCTGAGCCCGGTCATGCCGATCCGGCCGAGTCGCTGCCGGTCGCCGGCATCGAGCCGCCCGGCCATGCCGCCGGTGGCCCACGCCCCCCAGCCAATGCTGGTCGCCGGCAGTCCGGTCGCGTGGCGGTGGGTGGCGAGCGCGTCGAGGAACGCGTTCGCGGCGGCGTAGTTGCCCTGCCCCGGTGAGCCGAGCGTCGCCGCGATGGACGAGAACAGCACGAACTCCGCCAGGTCGTGGCCGGCGGTGGCCCGGTGCAGCGCCCAGGCGGCGTCCACCTTGGGCCGCAGCACCCGGTCGACGGCGTCGGCGTCCAGCGACGCGACCGTGGCGTCGGCGATGACACCGGCGCAGTGGTGGACGGCGGTCAGGTCCACACCGGCCACCAGCGCGGCGACCTGGGTCTCGTCCGCCACGTCGACGGTGGCGACCCGGACGGTCGCGCCGGCCGTCTCCAGCTCGTCGACAAGGGCCGCGTAGGTCGGGTCGTCGGCCGGCGCGCGGCGGGCCGCGAGGAGCAGGTTCCGGGACCGGCCGGTGGCGACGAGGTGCCGGGCGACAATGCCCGCGAGGGCGCCGGACGCGCCGGTGACCAGCGTGACCCGGTCCGGATCGACCGACGCCGGCACGGTGAGCACGACCTTGCCGACGTGCCGGGCCTGGCTCAGGTGCCGCAACGCGGTCCGCGCCTGCCGCACGTCCCAGGTCCGGACCGGCAGGGGCCGCAACGCGCCGCTGGTGAACAGCGCGAGCAGTTCGCCCAGCATCTGGCCGATGCGCTCGCCGCCGGCCTCGTTCAGGTCGAACGACCGGTACGCGACGCCCGGATGCTCCCGCGCCACCACCGCCGGATCCCGCAGGTCCGTCTTGCCCATCTCCACGAACCGGCCGCCGCGCGGCAGCAACCGCAACGACGCGTCCACGAACTCACCGGCCAACGCGTCCAACACCACGTCCACCCCGGCGCCACCGGACGCCGCCGCGAACGCCTGCTCGAACTCGGTGGTCCGCGACGACGCGATCCGCTCGTCCGCGACACCCAGCCCACGCAAGATCCCCCACTTACCGGGGCTCGCCGTCGCGTACACCGTCGCACCGAGGTGGTGCGCGATCTGGATCGCCGCCATCCCCACCCCACCGGCACCGGAGTGGACCAACACCGACTCACCGGAACGCAGCCCCGCCAGATCCCGCAACGCGTACCAGGCGGTCAGGAACACCACCGGCACCGACGCCGCCTCGACGAACGACCACCCCGCCGGCACCCTGGCGATCCGATCCCGCCGCGCCACCACCTCCGGCCCGAAGCCGGGCTCGAACAACCCGAACACCCGGTCACCCACGGCCAACCCGGACACCCCCGGACCGACCTCCACCACCACTCCAGCGCCCTCGCTACCCATGACCGCCGACGCGTCCGGATACATCCCGAGCGCGATCAACACGTCCCGGAAGTTCACCCCGGCCGCCCGCACCGCCACCCGCACCTCACCGGCCGCGAGCGGGGCCGGCGTGGCCGGGACGATCTCGACGCCGTCGAGCGTGCCGGGCCGGGCGGCGGCGACGTGCCAGCCACCCGCCGCCGGCGGCACCAACTCCGCACCCGCCGGTCGCGTCAACCGGGGTACGCACACCCGGTCGCCGCGCAGCGCGAGCTGACCGCCCACGGTGGCGGGGTCGGCCACCACGGCGGCCAGCACGCCGAGCGCGTGGCGGTCGAGGGCGGCGTCGGCGTCCACGAGCACGATCCGGTCCGGGTGTTCGGACTGCGCCGAGCGCAGCAGTCCCCACACCGCCGCGGCGGCCGGGTCGACGGCCCGGTCGTCGCCGGTGGTCACCGCGTTCCGGGTCACCACCACCAGCCGGGAGTCCGCGAGCGCTTCCGCGGCCAGCCACGCCTGCACGGCCGCCAGCACCGCCGCCGTCAGCGACCGCACCCGGGCCGGCACCTCCCCGTGGACGCCCACCTCCTCGGCCGTCGCATCGACCACGCCGCTGCCCGCCGTGCCGGTCAGGGCGTCGGCGGTGCGCGCCGGGAGACCGGTCGGCAGCAGGATCGCGTCGGGGGTGGGCGTGCCGGCCTCGACGGCTGCCACCAGCGCCGCCACGTCCGGGAACGCCGGCACCGCCCCGCTCGGGTCGATCCAGCCGGCGTTCGGGGATCCGGTGTTCGACCGGGCCGCGTCGCGTCCGGCCGCCTTCCGGCCCCGGGCCGGGCGGTCCGCGTCGGCGTCGTCCGGCCGGGTCGGGGCGAGCGCGGCCCAGGTCAGATCCGCCTCGGCCGGCGGGATCTCCTCGACCGGCCAGGTCACCGCGTACAGCGAGCGGGAACCCGCTCCGGGGGCCGGGGTGCCGGCCAGTTCGCGCAGCACCAGCGTGTCGACCGTCACCACCGGCGCGCCGGTCTCGTCGACCGCCACCAGGCGCACCCCGGCACCGGCGCGGCTCAGCCGGACCCGCAGCAGCCGGGCGCCGGCGGCGTGCACCTGGACGCCCTCGAACGCGAACGGCACGCGCGGCCCGGTCGTCCCGGTCCCGCCCGGCAGCAGGCCGATCGGGTGCAGCGCGGCGTCCAGCAGCGCCGGGTGCACCGCGAACCCGGCCACCGTGGTGTCCGGGAGCGCCACCTCGGCGTACACCTCGTCGCGGCCGGCCCAGGCCCGGCGCAGGCCCTGGAACGTCGGCCCGTAGGTCAGGCCGTGGCCGACCAGCGTCTCGTACCAGCCGGTCAGGTCCGTCTCGGTGACGCCCGGCGGCGGCCAGGCGGCGAGGCCGGGCTCGTCGGCGGCGGCCAGCTCCAGCACCGCCTCGGCGTGCCGGGTCCACTCCGCGTCCGGGTCGTCGTCCGGCTGGGCGTACACGGCGGCGTCCCGGCCGCCGGTGTCGTCGGCGGCGCCGACCCGCACCTGCACCCGGACGCCACCGGTGGCGGGCAGCACCAGCGGCGCGGTGACGGTGAGGTCGCGTACCCGGGGGGTGCCGACCTCGTCGCCGGCGCGCACCACCAGCTCCACCAGCGCGGTGCCGGGCAGCAGCACGGACCCGGCCACGACGTGCTCGGCCAGCCAGGGCTGCGCGGACACCGCGAGCCGGCCGGTCAGCACCGTCTCGTCCGCGCCGGCCAGCCGCACCGCGGCGCCGAGCAGCGGGTGGCCGGACGCGGCCAGTCCGGCGCCAGTCAGGTCACCGGCCCGCCAGCCGGTGGCGTCGGGCCAGAAGCGCCGCCGCTGGAACGGGTACGTGGGCAGGTCCAGCGGCGCGCCCCCGCCGGTCAGCGGCGTCCAGTCCACCGGCACGCCACCGGCGTACGCCTCGGCCAGCGCGGTGAGCAGCGCGGCCCCCTCGGGCCGCCCGGCGCGCAGCGTCGGCACGACCACCGGGCCGGTGTCGTCGCCGAGGCAGTCGCGGATCATGCCGGCGAGCACCCCGTCCGGCCCGACCTCCAGGTACGTGCCGACGTGGCGCCGCCGCAGGTCGGCGACGCCGTCGGCGAAGCGCACCGCCTCCCGGACGTGCCGCACCCAGTAGTCGGGGTCGCACAGCTCGTCCGGCTCGGCGAACCGGCCGGTCAGGTTCGACAGCACCGGCAGGCGCGGCGGGTCGAGGGTGAGCCCGTCGACGACGGCCCGGAACTCGTCCAGCATCGGCGCCATCAGCGGGCTGTGGAACGCGTGGCTGACGCGCAGCCGGCGGGTCCGCAGGCCGCGCTCCCGCCAGGCGCGTTCCAGTTCGTCGAGGGCGTCGAGGGCACCGGAGACGACCACGGCCGACGGGCCGTTGACGGCGGCGACGCCGACCCGGTCGGCGTACCCGGCGAGCGCGGCGGTCACCTCGTCCTCGGGCGCGGCGACCGCGAGCATGCCGCCGCCGTCGGGCAGCGCCTGCATGAGCCGGCCGCGCGCGGCGACCAGCGCGGCGGCGTCGGGCAGGGAGAGCACCCCGGCCACGTACCCGGCGGTGATCTCGCCGACGGAGTGCCCGCCGACCACGTCGGGGGTGATCCCGAACGACTCGATCAGGCGGAACAGCGCCACCTCGACGGCGAACAGCGCCGGCTGGGTGAATTCGGTGCGGTCCAGCAGCGCCGCCTCCGGCGCGCCCTCGGGCGCGAAGAGCACCGGCCGCAGCGGTCGGGGCAGCAGCGGGTCGAGGTGCCGGCAGACCTCGTCCAGCGCGGCGGCGAAGACCGGGAACGCCCGGTACGCCTCGCGGCCCATGCCGACGCGCTGCGCGCCCTGACCGGAGAAGAGCACGGCGAGCCGGCCGGTGCCGGCGGTGCCCCGGACCACTGTGGAGAACGGCTGGTCCGTGGCGATGGCGGCCAGGCCGGAGAGCAGGCCGGCCCGGTCGCGGGGCAGCAGCACGGCCCGGTGTTCGAACGCGGACCGTCCGGTGGCGAGCGCGTGCCCCAGGTCGGCCAGCGGCACCGAAGGGTTCGCCCCGATCCAGGCGGCCAACCGGCCGGCCTGGGCGCGCAGCGCGTCCGGGGTGCGGGCGGAGAGCACGCACGGGGTGCCGAGGTCGCCGGTGACGGGGTGCGGAGTGGTGGGCGCGGGGACCGGCTCGGGGGCCTGCTCCAGGATGGCGTGCACGTTGGTGCCGGAGATGCCGAACGAGGAGACGGCGGCGCGGCGGGGCCGGTCGACGGTCGGCCAGGGCGCCGCCGTCGTGGCCAGCGTGACCGCGCCGGCGGTCCAGTCGACGTGCGGGGACGGCTCGTCGGCGTGCAGCGTCGGCGGCACCACGCCGTGCCGCATGGCCAGGACCATCTTGATGATGCCGGCGACGCCGGCGGCGGCCTGGGTGTGCCCGATGTTCGACTTGACGGAGCCGAGCAGCAGCGGCGTGGACCGGTCCTGCCCGTACGTGGCGAGCAGCGCCTGCGCCTCGATCGGGTCGCCGAGGGTGGTGCCGGTGCCGTGCGCCTCGACCACGTCCACGTCGGCCGGGGACAGCCGCGCGTTGGCCAGCGCGGCCCGGATGACCCGCTGCTGGGACGGCCCGTTGGGGGCGGTGAGTCCGCTGCTGGCGCCGTCCTGGTTGACCGCGCTGCCGCGCAGCACGGCCAGGATCCGGCGATTGTTGCGGCGGGCGTCGGAGAGGCGTTCCAGCAGCAGCATGCCGACGCCCTCGGCGAAGCCGGTGCCGTCGGCGTCGGCGCCGAACGCCTTGCACCGCCCGTCCGGGGACAGGCCGCGCTGGCGGGAGAACTCGGCGAGCATGCCGGGGCTGGACATGACCGTGACACCGCCGGCCAGGGCCAGGCCGCACTCCTGCTGGCGCAGCGCCTGGGCGGCCAGGTGCAACGCGACCAGCGACGACGAGCAGGCGGTGTCGACGGTGACCGCCGGGCCTTCCAGGCCGAGCAGGTAGGAGATGCGGCCGGAGGCGACGCTGCCGGCGCTGCCGTTGCCCACGTACCCGTCGAGTTCGCCGTCGGCGCCGACGGCGGTGCCGGCGTAGTCGTGGTAGATCAGGCCGACGTAGACGCCGGTGCTGCTGCCGCGCACGGTGGACGGGTCGACGCCGGCGCGTTCCAGCGCCTCCCACGACGTCTCCAGCAGCAGCCGCTGCTGCGGGTCCATGGCGAGGGCCTCGCGCGGGTTGATGCCGAAGAAGGCGGCGTCGAAGTCGGCGGCGTCGTAGAGGAACCCGCCGTGCCGGGGCGCGGGCCGGTCGTCGCCGTCGTTCAGCAGGCCGGCCAGGTCCCAGCCCCGGTCGGTGGGGAACGGCGCGATCACGTCCGCGCCGGCGGTGACCACGTTCCACAGGTCCTCGGGGCTGCGGACGTCGCCGGGGAAACGGCAGGCCATGCCGACGACGGCGATCGGCTCGTCGACGGCGGTGGTCGCGGTGCCGGCCGGCGTGGCGGCCGGTGCGGCCCTGCCGCCGATCTCCCGGTCGAGGTGCTCGGCGAGCACGACCGGGGTGGGGTGGTCGAACGCCACGGTGGCGGGCAGTCGCAGCCCGGTGGCGGCGGCGAGCCGGTTGCGCAGCTCCACCGAGGTCAGCGAGTCGAAGCCGAGTTCCTTGAACGGGCGCTGCGGGTCGACGCCGTCGGCGGACCGGTGGCCGAGCACCGCGGCGACGCTGCCGGCGACCAGGTCGAGGAGCTGGTTGTGCCGGGCGGCGGGGCTGAGCGCCGCGAGCCGGTCGGCCAGCGACAGCTCTCCTCCGGTACGCGCGGCGGCCCGCCGCCGCGCCGGCCGGATCAGGTCGCGCAGCAGCTCCGGCACGCGGGCCGGGTCGGGGCTGGTCGGCACGTTCATGAGCACGGTGTGCGCGCCGCCGTGCCGCTGGGCCGCGTCGAGCAGCGCGAGCCCCTCGGCGTCGGTGAGCGGCGCGCTGCCGGCGCGGATGGCGCGCCGGTGCTCGCCGTCGTCGAGGTGGGCGGTCATGGTGCTGGTGGTGGCCCAGAGTCCCCAGGCGAGGCTGGCCGCCGGCAGGCCGTTCGCCCGGCGGTGGGCGGCGAGCGCGTCGAGGAACGCGTTCGCGGCGGCGTAGTTGCCCTGCCCGGGCGACCCGAGCGTGGCCGCGATCGAGGAGAACAGCACGAACTCCGACAGGTCGTGGCCGGCGGTGGCCCGGTGCAGCGCCCAGGCGGCGTCCACCTTGGGCCGCAGCACCCGCTGCAGCGCGTCGGCGTCCAGCGACGCGATCGTGGCGTCCGCGATGGCGCCGGCGCAGTGGTAAACGGCGGTCAGGTCGACGCCGGCCACCAGCTCGGCGACCCGCGCGGGGTCGCCGAGGTCCACCGCGGCGGCCCGGACGCTCGCGCCGGCCGCCGCCAGCTCGTCCACCAGGGCGGAGTAGGCCGGGTCGTCGGCCGGCGACCGACGGGCCGCCAGGAGCAGGTTGCGGGTCCGGCCGGTGGCGACGAGGTGGCGGGCGACCAGGCCGGCGAGAGTGCCGCTGGCGCCGGTAATCAGCGTGACGCGGTCCGGGTCGGCGGGCGCCGGCACGGTGAGCACGACCTTGCCGACGTGCCGGGCCTGGCTGAGGTGCCGCAGCGCGGTCCGGGCCTGCCGCACGTCCCAGGTCCGGGTGGGCAGCGGGTGCAGCGCGCCGCGCTCGAACAGGTCGAGCAGTTCGGTGAGCATCTGGCCGAGGCGTTCGCCGCCGGCCGCGTTGAGTTCGAACGCCCGGTAGGTGACGCCGGGGTGCTGGGCGGCGACCTGGTCCGGGTCCCGGACGTCGGTCTTGCCCATCTCGACGAAGCGGCCGCCGCGCGGCAGCAACCGCAACGACGCGTCCACGAACTCCCCGGCCAGGGCGTCCAGCACCACGTCCACACCGGCACCGTCACTGGCGGCGGTGAACGCGGCCTCGAAGTCGGTGGTCCGCGACGACGCGATCCGCTCGTCCGCCACCCCCAGGCTCCGCAACGTGTCCCACTTCGCCGGGCTGGCCGTGGCGTAGACCGTCGCGCCGAGATGACGCGCGATCTGGATCGCCGCCATCCCCACCCCACCGGTCCCCGAGTGGATCAACACCGACTCACCGGAGCGCAGATCGGCCAGGTCCCGCAGCGCGTACCAGGCGGTCAGGAACACCACCGGCGTCGACGCCGCCGCCACGAACGACCAACCGGCCGGCACCCGCGCGATCCGATCCTGACGCGCCACCACCTCCGGCCCGAACCCGGGCTCGAACAACCCGAACACCCGGTCACCCACGGCCAGCCCGGACACCCCCGGACCCACCTCCAGCACCACCCCGGCGCCCTCACTACCCAGCACCGCCGACGCATCCGGATACATGCCCAACGCGATCAACACGTCCCGGAAGTTCACCCCCGCCGCCCGCACCGCCACCCGCACCTCACCGGCGCCGAGCGGCACGGTGTCGGTCGGCCGCAGGGCGACGCCGTCGATGGTGCCCGGCTCGACGGCCGCCACGTGCCACCGGTCGGTCGACGGGACCAGCCGGTCGCCGGCCGGGCGCACCACGCGCGGGACGAGCACGTCCCCGTCGCGCAACGCGACCTGGCCGCCGGGCGGCGCGGCGGCGAGCAGCGCCAGCGTGTCCGCGTCGGGTGCCCGGTCGAGGTCGGCCAGCACGATCCGGCCCGGATGCTCGGACTGCGCCGACCGCAGCAGCCCCCACACCGCCGCGCCGGCCAGGTCGCTGATCCGATCGCCGTCGCGGGCCGCCAGCGCGCCCCGGGTGGTCACCACCAGCCGCGAGTCGGCGAACACGTCGGCGGCCAGCCAGGTCTGCACGGCCGCCAGCACCGCCGCCGTCGCCGACCGCACCCGTTCCGGCAGATCTTCGCCGGCGCCGGCCGGCTTGTCGCCGTCGGTCGAGCGGGTCGCTCCGGCGGCCTCGGCCGCGCCGGCCGGTCCGTCGGTGGCCGGCCCGGACAGGACCGGCAGCAGCACCGCCGCCGGGGCCGGTGCGCCGGCCGCCACGGCGGCCACCAGCGCGGCCACGTCGGGGTAGGTCGCGCCGGCACCGTCGCCGTCGGCGGGCCGCCACGGGTCCGCTCCGGTCGGCCGGACGCCGGCCAGCGTCGCCCAGGCCACCGGCTCGGGCGCGGGCGTGGCACCCCGGACCGACCAGGCCACCTCGAGGAGGGACCGGTCGGCGGCGGCCGGTACGACGGACGCGCCCAGTTCCATGAGCACCAGCTCGTCCACCGACACCACCGGCACGCCGCTGGGGTCGGCGGCGACCAGCCGCACCGCGTCACCGGCGCGGGACAGCCACACCCGCAGCACCGCCGCGCCGGCCGCGTGCACCTGCACGCCACCGAACGTGAACGGCACCCGGGGGCCGGGCGTCGCATCCCCGCCGGGCAGCAGGCCGATCGCATGCAGCGCGGCGTCGAGCAGCGCCGGGTGCACCTCGAACCGGCCGGCACGGCCGGCCGGCCCGTCCGGCAGCGCGACCTCGGCGCAGACCGTGCCGTCGACGGTCCACGCCCGGCGCAGGCCCCGGAACGCCGGCCCGTACGCCAGGCCGTGCCCGGCCAGCGTGTCGTACCAGTCGGTGAGGTCCACCTCGGTCGCCCCGGCGGGCGGCCACGCGTCGAGCGTCGGCTCCTCGGCGGTCGCCGGCTCCAGCACGCCCTCGGCGTGTCGGGTCCACCCGTCGTCGGCGACGCCGTCGGACTGGGCGTGCACGGTCACCGGGCGGCTACCGACCTCGTCGGGCGCGCCGACCCGCACCTGCACCCGGAGCCCACCGGTGTCCGGCAGGGCCAGCGGGGTCAGCAGCGTCAGCTCGCGTACCCGGGCGGCGCCGACCTCGTCGCCGGCCCGGACCGCCAGCTCGACCAGCGCGGTGCCCGGCAGCAGCACGGTGCCGGCGACCGCGTGGTCGGCCAGCCACGGCTGCGCGGCGAGCGAGAGCCGGCCGGTCAGCACCACCTCGTCGGCGTCGGCCAGCCGGACCGCGGCGCCGAGCAGCGGGTGCCCGGCGGCGCCCAGGCCCGCGCCGGTGACGTCGCCGCCCCGCGCCGCGCCCGGTTCGGGCCAGAACCGCTCCCGCTGGAAGGCGTACCGGGGCAGGTCGACCCGGGCGGCCCCGGAGCCGGCGAACACGGCCGCCCAATCCACCGGTACGCCGGCGGTGTGCAGCCCGCCGAGCGCGGTGAGCAGCTGGCGGGGGCCGTGCTCGTCGCGGCGCAGCGAGCCGACCACGACGCCGGGCGTCCCGGCGGGTGCCCGGTCGAGCGCGTCCTGCACCACGACCTTGAGCACCGGGTGCGGGCTGATCTCGACGAACGCCCGGTGACCGGTTTCGATCAGCGCGTCCACCACCGGCGCGAGGCGGACCGGCTCGCGCAGGTTGCGGAACCAGTAGTCGGCGTCCAGTTCGGTGGTGTCGATCGGCTCGCCGGTGACGGTGGAGTGGAACGCGACCCGGCTCGGCTGCGGCGTGAGGGTGCCCAGCGCGGCGGCCAGGTCGTCGCGGACCGCGTCGACGTGCGCGCAGTGCGAGGCGTAGTCGACCGCGATCCGCCGGGCCCGCAGGTCACGGTCGGCGGCGGTGGCGAGCAGCTCGTCGACGGCGTCGGCGTCGCCGGAGACCACGGTGACCGTGGCGCCGTTGAGCGCGGCGACGCCGAGCCGGTCGCCCCAGGGCGCGACGAGGTCGGCGGCGTCGGCGGCGGACAGCGGCACGGAGACCATGCCGCCGCGGCCGGAGAGGGCGAGCAGCGCCCGGCTGCGGGCCACCACGAGCCGCATCGCGTCGGGCAGGGTGAGCGCGCCGGCCACGCAGGCGGCGGCGATCTCGCCCTGGGAGTGGCCGATCACCGCGTCGGGGCGTACGCCGCAGGAGCGCCACACCTCGGCCAGCGACACCATCACGGCGAACAGCAGCGGCTGGACCACGTCGACCCGGTCCAGCGGCGGGGCGTCGGGTGCGCCGCGCAGCACGTCCTCGGGCGTCCAGTCGACGAGCCCGGCCAGCTCGGCGGCGCACTCGCGCATCCGGTCGGAGAAGGCCGGGGAGCTGTCGAGCAGGTCGAGCGCCATGCCGGGCCACTGGGAGCCCTGGCCGGGGAAGACGAAGACGACCTTCGGCGTACCGTCGGCGGGGGCGGTCGGCGGCGCGGCGGTGGTGAGCGCGGCGAGCGCGTCGTCCCGGCCGGCGGCGACGGTGACCTGCCGGTACGGGTGGTGGGCGCGGCCGGCGGCCAGCGACCAGCCGACGTCGGCGAGGTCCAGGTCGGGGTGGGCGTCGAGGTGGTCGCGCAGCCGGGCGGCCTGGGCGGGCAGCGCGCGGGCGCTGCGCGCGGACAGCAGCAGCGGCACGGCGTCGGCGGCGACCAGGCCGGGGCCGGCGGCGGGCGCGGGGCCGGCCGGCGGCGCGACGGGGGCCGCCTCGATGACGGCATGCGCGTTGGTGCCGGAGATGCCGAACGAGGAGACGGCGGCGCGGCGGGGCCGGTCGACCATCGGCCAGGGCGCGGCGTCCGTCACCAGGGTGACCGCGCCGGCGGTCCAGTCGACGTGCGACGAGGGCGCGTCCACGTGCAGCGTCGGCGGCACCACGCCGTGCCGCATGGCGAGCACCATCTTGATGATCCCGGCGACACCCGCCGCCGCCTGGGTGTGCCCGATGTTGGACTTGACCGAGCCGAGCAGCAGCGGCGTGGACCGGTCCTGCCCGTACGTGGCCAGCAGCGCCTGCGCCTCGATCGGGTCGCCGAGGGTGGTGCCGGTGCCGTGCGCCTCGACCACGTCCACGTCCGACGTGGACAGCCGCGCGTTGGCCAGGGCGGCCCGGATGACCCGCTGCTGGGACGGCCCGTTCGGGGCGGTCAGGCCGTTGGAGGCGCCGTCGGAGTTGACCGCCGTGCCGCGTACCACGGCGAGGATCCGCCGGCCGTCGCGGCGCGCGTCGGAGAGACGCTGCACCAGCAGCACGCCGACCCCCTCGCCCCAGCCGGTGCCGTCGGCGTCGTCGGCGAACGCCTTGCACCGGCCGTCCGGGGCGAGGCCGCCCTGCCGGGAGAACTCGGAGAACATCCCCGGCGTGGCCATCAGCGCCACGCCGCCGGCGAGCGCCATGTCGCACTCGCCGGACCGCAGCGCCTGCGCGGCGAGGTGCAGCGCGACCAGCGACGACGAGCAGGCGGTGTCCACGGTGACGGCCGGGCCCTCCAGGCCGAACGTGTAGGCGAGGCGGCCAGAGGCGACGCTGCCGGCGGTGCCGGTGAGCAGATGCCCTTCGAGCCCGTCGGCGCCGTCGGCGGCGTAGCCGGAGGAGGCGGCGCCGACGAAGACGCCGGTGGCGGTGCCGGCGCGGGTGGCGGGGTCGAGGCCGGCGGACTCGAACGCCTCCCACGAGGTTTCCAGCAGCAGCCGCTGCTGCGGGTCCATGCCCAGCGCCTCGCGCGGGCTGATGCCGAAGAACGCCGGGTCGAAGTCGCCGGCGTCGGCGAGGAATCCGCCGTGGCGGGTGGTGGACGTGCCGGCCCGTTCGGCGTCCGGATCGTAGAGCGCGTCGAGGTCCCAGCCCCGGTCGGCGGGGAACCCGCCGATCGCGTCCCCGCCGGCGGCGACCAGGTCCCAGAGCTGCTCGGGGGTGGCGATGCCGCCCGGGTAGCGGCAGGCCATGCCGATGATGGCGAGCGGTTCGTCGGCGCGGGCGGGCCCGGCGGCACGGGTGGCCGGCGCGGCGGGCGCGGCGGCGGCGAGCTGCCCGTGCAGCAGGCCGGCGACGCGTTCCGGGGTCGGGTGGTCGAAGACCAGCGTGGCGGGCAGCCGCAGCCCGGTGGCCGAGGCGAGCCGGTTGCGCAGCTCGACCGAGGTCAGCGAGTCGAAGCCGAGTTCCTTGAACGCCCGCCCGCCCGGCACCGCCTGTGCCGACGGGTGCCCCAGCACCGCCGCGGCCTGCGCCCGGACCAGCTCGACGAGCAACGCGGTCGCCTCGTCCGGGGCCAGGCCGGCGAGCCGCTCGACCCAGCCGCTCTGGCCGCCGCCGGTGGCCTGCGCGGCGGCGCGGCGGGCGCCGGTGCGGGCCAGCCCGCGCAGGATCGCCGGGTAGCGGTCGGCGTCGCCGGTGAGCCGCAGCCGGGCCGCCGCGACGGCGGGCCGGGCGCGGCGGGTGGCGGCGTCGAGCAGAGCGGCGCCCTCGGTGGCGGTGAGCGGGGTCATGCCGAGGCGGCGCAGCCGACGCGCGTCATCCCGGTCGAGGTGGGCGGTCATCGCGCTGCAGGTGGCCCACATGCCCCAGCCGATGCTGGTGGCGGGCAGTCCGGTCGCGTGGCGGTGGGTGGCGAGCGCGTCGAGGAACGCGTTCGCGGCGGCGTAGTTGCCCTGCCCGGGCGAGCCGAGCGTCGCCGCGAACGAGGAGAACAGCACGAACTCCGACAGGTCGTGACCGGCGGTGGCCCGGTGCAGCGCCCAGGCGGCGTCCACCTTGGGCCGCAGCACCCGGTCGACGGCGTCGGCGTCCAGCGACGCGATCGTCGCGTCGGCGACGACGCCGGCGCAGTGGTGGACGGCGGTCAGGTCCACACCGGCCACCAGCGCGGTCACCTGCGCCGGGTCGCCGAGGTCCACCGCGACGGCCCGAACCGTGGCCCCGGCGTCGGTCAGCTCGTCGACGAGCGCCGCGTACGCCGGGTCGTCGGCCGGGGCACGGCGGGCGGCCAGCAGCAGATTGCGCGACTGGCCGGAAGCGACGAGGTGCCGGGCGACGATCCCCGCGAGGGCACCGGACGCGCCGGTGACCAGCGTGACCCGGTCCGGGTCGACCGGAACCGGCACGGTGAGCACCACCTTGCCGACGTGCCGGGCCTGACTCAGGTGCCGCAACGCGGTCCGTGCCTGCCGCACGTCCCAGGCCCGCACCGGCAGCGGCGACAGCACGCCGCGCTCGAACAGCGCCAGCAGCTCGGCCAGCATCTCCCCGATCCGCGCCCCGCCCGCGTCGTTCAGGTCGAACGACCGGTAGCCGACGCCCGGATGTTCCCGCGCCACCACCGCCGGATCCCGCAGGTCCGTCTTGCCCATCTCCACGAACCGGCCGCCGCGCGGCAGCAACCGCAACGACGCGTCCACGAACTCCCCCGCCAGCGCGTCCAGCACCACGTCGACACCGGCGCCGTCACTCGCGGCGGCGAACACGGCCTCGAAGTCGGTGGTCCGCGACGACGCGATCCGCTCGTCCGCCACCCCCAGACCCCGCACCGTGTCCCACTTGGCCGGGCTGGCCGTCGCGTACACCGTCGCGCCGAGGTGGTGGGCGATCTGGATCGCCGCCATGCCCACGCCGCCGGCACCGGAGTGGATCAGCACCGACTCGCCGGCCCGCAGGTCGGCCAGGTCCCGCAACGCGTACCAGGCGGTGAGGAACACCAGCGGCACGGACGCCGCCTCGGTGAACGTCCAGCCGGCCGGCATCCGGGCCACCCGCTCGCGGGCGGCGAGGACCTCCGGCCCGAAGCCGGGCTCGAACATGCCCAGCACCCGGTCGCCGGGGGCCAGGTCGGTGACGTCCGGGCCGACGGCCAGGACCACGCCGGCGCCCTCGCTGCCCATCCGGGCGGCCGGATCCGGGTACATGCCGAGCGCGATGAGCACGTCGCGGAAGTTCACGCCGGTGGCCCGCACCGCGATGCGGACCTGGCCGGGTCCCGCCTCGGCGACCGGCGCCGGCACCGGCACGACGCCGTCCAGCGTGCCGGGCGCGACCGCCGCGAGATGCCACCGGCCATCCGGCGGGTTCAGCTCGTCGTCGGCCGGGCGCGCCAACCGGGGTACGCGCACCGCGTCACCGCGCAGCGCCACCTGACCGCCGGTCGCCGTCGGGTCGGCGACCACTCCGGCCAGCGTCGACAGCGTCTCGGCGTCCGGCTCCCGGTCCAGGTCGACCAGCACGATGCGGCCCGGGTGCTCCGACTGCGCCGAGCGCAGCAGCCCCCACACCGCCGCGCCGGCCAGGTCGGTGATCCGGTCGTCGTCGGTGGCCGCGACCGCGCCCCGGGTGAGCACCACCAGGCGCGAGTCGGCGAGCGCGTCGGCGGCCAGCCACTCCTGGAGCGTCGCCAGCACGGCGGTGGTCACGGACCGGACCCGGTCCGGCAGGCCGGCACCGGTCCCGTCCGCGCCGGCACCGGCCCCGTCCGCGCCGGCACCGGTCCGGTCCCGCGCCTCGTCGGTGGCCGGCCCGGCGGGCAGCCGCAGCAGCACCGCCTGCGCGGCCGGCGCGCCGGCTGCCACGGCGGCGACGAGCGCCGCCACGTCCGGATACTCCGCCGCGCCACCGGTGCCGGACGTGGTCGTGCCCGCATCCGGGACAGCCGCGTCCGTGCCGGGCCCGGTGCCGGCCGTGGCCGTGCCGGAGCCCGCGCCCACCGTGCCGGACCCGGCCCACTGCTGCCGCAGCACCGCCCACGTCGGCTCGGTGGCCGGCGCGGTGACCGGCTCGACCGGCCAGGTCAGCGCGTACAGCGAGCGGTCGGCGGCGGTCGCCGGCGCGGACCCACCCAGCTCCCGCAGGGCGAGCGCGTCCACCGAGACCACCGGCGCGCCGATGGCGTCCACCGCGACCAGCCGCACCGACGAGCCGGCGCGGGTCAGCCGCACCCGCAGCACCCGGGCGCCGGCGGCATGCACCTGCACGCCCTCGAACGCGAACGGGACCCGGGGACCGTCGCCGGAGCCGGCGTCGAGCAGGCCGATCGGGTGCAGCGCCGCGTCGAGCAGCGCCGGGTGCACGCCGAAGCCGGTCGGGTCGGCCCCGTCGGGGAGCGTCACCTCGGCGTACGCCTCGTCCGGGCCGGAGAAGACCCGACGGACGCCCCGGAACACCGGCCCGTACGCCAGGCCGTGCGCGGCGAACGCGTCGTACCAGCCGTCGACGTCCACCTCGGACGCCCCGGCGGGCGGCCAGTCCCCGACGGTGGGCTCGTCGGCGGCGGACGGCTCCAGCACGCCCTCGGCGTGCCGGACCCAGTCGGCGTCCGGGTCGTCGTCGGGCTGGGCGTGCACGGTCACCGGGCGGGCGCCGGTGTCGTCGGCGGCGCCGACCCGCACCTGCACCCGCACCGCGCCGGCGACCGGCAGGGTGAGCGGGGTGGCGACGGTCAGGTCGCGGATCCGTCCGGCGTCGACCTCGTCGCCGGCGCGCACCACCAGTTCCAGCAGCGCGGTGCCGGGCACCACCACCGCACCGGCGACCACGTGGTCGGCCAGCCAGGGGTGCGTGGACACCGACAGCCGCCCGGTGAGCAGCACCTCGTCGTCGCCGGCGAGCCGGACGGCGGCGCCGAGCAGCGGGTGCCCGGCCACGCCGAGCCCGGCCCCGGACACGTCCCCGGCCTGCCAGGCCGGTGCGTCCGGCCAGAACCGCTCCCGCTGGAACGCGTACGTGGGCAGGTCGACCGGGCCGGCGCCGGTGTCGGCGAACCAGGGTGTCCAGTCCACCGGCACGCCGTGCACGTGCAGCTCGGCCAGCGCCGCGAGCAGCGCCTCGGTCTCCGGCCGGTCGCGTCGCTGGGCGGCGACGGTGAGTACGCCGTCGGCGTCGGGCAGCGCCTCGGCGGTCAGCGCGGTGAGCACGCTGCGCGGGCCGATCTCCAGGAAGGTGTCCGCGCCGGCGGCGCGCAGCGCGGCCACGCCGTCGGCGTAGCGGACCGCCTCCCGCACATGCCGCACCCAGTAGTCGGGGGTGCACAGGTCGTCGCCCTCGGCGAGCGCGCCGGTCAGGTTGGACACCACCGGCAGCGTGGGGGCGGAGAAGGTCAGCTTCGCCAGCACCGCGCGGAAGCGGTCCAGCATCGGTGCCATCAGCGGGCTGTGGAACGCGTGCGACACGGCGAGCCGCCGTACCCGCAGGTCGTCGCCGGTCCACCGGGCGGCCAGCTCGTCCAGCGCGTCGACGGCGCCGGAGACGACGACCGACGCCGGGCCGTTGACGGCGGCGATGTCGACCCGGTCGGCGTACCCGGCCACGTCGGCGCGGACCCGCTCCTCGGTGGCGGCGACGGCGAGCATGCCGCCGCCGGCGGGCAGCGCCTGCATCAACGCGCCCCGGGCGGCCACCAGCAGGCAGGCGTCCTTCAGCGACAGCACCCCGGCCAGGTACGCGGCGGTCACCTCGCCGATGGAGTGGCCGGCCAGCAGGTCCGGGGTGACGCCGAACGACTCGACCAGTCGGAACAGCGCCACCTCGACCGCGAACAGGCCGGCCTGGGTGAACGCGGTCTGGTCCAGCAGCGCCGCCTCGGGCGTGCCCTCGGCCGCGAACAGCACCTCGGTCAGTGGCCGGGGCAACGCCCGGTCCAGGTGCGCGCACACCTCGTCCAGTGCGGCGGCGAACACCGGGAACTGCGCGTACAGCTCGCGGCCCATGCCGACGCTCTGCGCGCCCTGCCCGGAGAAGAGCATGGCGGTGGGGCCACGGTCGGTCGCCTCGCCGGTGACCAGCGCGCCAGCCGGTTCACCGGCGGCCAGCGCCCGCAGCGCGGCCCGCAGGCCGTCCGGGTCGGCGGCGGCGAGCACGGCCCGCCGGTCCAGCGTGGCCCGGGTGGTGACCGACGCGTACGCCACGTCGAGCGGGCGGGGCGCGGGGTCGGCGTCCAGCCGGGACGCCCAGCGGCCGGCCTGCGCGGCGAGCGCGGCCGGATCGGCGGCGGAGAGCAGCACCGGCACGACCGGCCGGTGCACGGTGGCCGTCGGCTCGGGCGCCGGCTCGGCCGGCGGGGCCTCTTCGATCACCAGGTGGGCGTTGGTGCCGCTCATGCCGAACGAGGAGACGGCGGCCCGACGGACCCGCTCCGGGTCGGCCGGCCAGGGTCGGGGTTCGGTGAGCAGCGCGACGGCGCCGGCCGACCAGTCGACGTGCGGGGTGGGCTCGTCGGCGTGCAGCGTGGCGGGGAGCAGGCCGTGGCGCAGCGCCAGCACCATCTTGATCACACCGGCGACGCCGGCGGCGGCCTGGGTGTGGCCGAGGTTCGACTTGAGCGAGCCGAGCCGCAGCGGCCGGTCGGCGGGCCGGTCCCGGCCGTACGTGGCCAACAGCGCCTGCGCCTCGATCGGGTCGCCGAGCGTGGTGCCGGTGCCGTGCGCCTCGATCGCGTCGATGTCGGCCGGGGTGAGGCCGGCGTTCTCCAGGGCCTGCCGGATCACGCGTTGCTGGGCGGGCCCGTTGGGGGCGGTGAGACCGCTGCTGGCCCCGTCGGAGTTGACCGCGCTGCCGCGGATCACGGCCAGCACCGGATGGCCGAGCCGCCGCGCGTCGCTGAGCCGCTCCACCAGCACCAGGCCGGCGCCCTCGGCCCAGCCCGTGCCGTCGGCGGCGGCGGAGAACGCCTTGCACCGGCCGTCGGCGGCCAGGCCGCGCTGGCGGGAGAACTCCACGAAGCCGCCCGGGGTGGCCATCACGCTGGCGCCGCCGGCCACCGCGAGCGTGCACTCGCCCTTGCGCAGCGCCTGCACGGCCAGGTGCAGCGCGACCAGCGACGACGAGCAGGCGGTGTCGACGGTGACGGCGGGCCCTTCCAGGCCGAACGTGTAGGCGAGGCGGCCGGAGATGACGCTGGCGGCGGTGCCGGTCAGCAGGTACCCCTCGGCACCGGAGGGCAGCCGGCGCAGCACGGACGCGTAGTCCTGCCCGGCAGTGCCCACGAACACCCCGGTGCGGCTGCCGCGCAGCGTGCCGGCGTCGACGCCGGCCCGCTCGAACACCTCCCAGGTGGTCTCCAGCAGCAGCCGCTGCTGCGGGTCCATGGCGAGCGCCTCGCGCGGGCTGATGCCGAACGGGGTGGGGTCGAAGTGCCCGGCGTCGGTGAGGAAGCCGCCCCGGTCGCTGTACGAGGTGCCCTGGTGGTCCGGGTCCGGGTCGTACAGGTCCGCCAGGTCCCAGCCGCGGTCGGTGGGGAACGGTCCGGTCGCGTCGGTGCCGGCGGCGACCAGGTCCCACAGCTGCTCCGGGGAGGCCACGCCGCCGGGGAACCGGCAGGCCATGGCGACCACGGCGATCGGTTCCGGCTCCTCCAGCTCGCGCAGGCGCCGGTGCGCCTGCCGGAGCTCGGTGGTCACCCACTTCAGGTGTTCGAGGAGCTTCTCTTCGTCCGCCATGATCCACCCGCCCGCAGTTGCTGCCGATCGATTCCGTCGAACACCGAGGTAGCCGCCGGTGCGGCACACGTGGGTACGCCGGCACCCGGCCCGTCACCGTGAGTGGACGCTACTGAGCGCTGACCTGCGACCCAACCCCTACGGACCCCTCACCGCCCCCGGCCGGTGGGGTGCCCCGGTCGCCGGACGCGCCCGGGCGGAGGGTCAGCGGGGCTGCCCGGCGAGCGCCTGCAGGATGGTCCGCAGCTGCCCGGGCGGGGTGGCCCGGCGCCGCCACTCGCGGGGGTAGCCGACGGAGACCTCCTCGAAGCGGACGCCGTCGTAGCGGGTGCTGCGCGGGATGTGCAGGTGCCCGTAGACGGCGACGCGGGCCGCGTAGCGCAGGTGCCAGTCGGCGGTGAGGTCGGTGCCGCACCACTGGGCGAACTCGGGGTACCGCAGGATCCGGGTCGGCTCGCGGACCAGCGGGTAGTGGTTGACCAGCACGGTGGGCAGGCCGTTGCGCTCGGCGTCGAGCCGCCGCTCGGTGCGGGTGACCCGGGCCCGGCACCAGGCGTCCCGGCTCGGATACGGGTCGGGGTGCAGCAGGATCTCGTCGGTGCACACCACCCCGGTCTCGTACGCCAGCGCCAGCGCCTGCGCGCGGCTGTAGGTGCCCGGTGGCCGCCACGAGTGGTCGTAGCCGACGAACAGCGGCACCACCAGCACCGGGTCGCCGTCGGGGTCCCACACCGGGTACGGATCCTCGGGAGTGAGCACGCCGAGGCGGCGGCACAGCGCCACCAGGTGCCGGTAGCGGGCCTCGCCGCGCAGTTGCACCGAGTCGTCGCGGGGCGTCCACAGCTCGTGGTTGCCGGGCGCCCACACCACCCGGGCGAAGCGCCGGGCGAGCAGGCCGAGCGCCCATTCCACGTCGTGCAGGTACTCCCCGACGTCCCCGGCGACGATCAGCCAGTCGTCGTCGCCGTCGGGGCGCAGCCGTTCGACCAGCTCACGGTTCTCCGCGTACCCGACGTGCAGGTCGCTGACGGCGAGCAGCCTGGCACCCCTAGCCGCGGGCGTACCCCTAGCTCCGGCGCTGGTCACGACTTGCCGAACTCACGCTGGATGATGGCGAAGATGTCGTCCTCCCCGGCGGCGGCCAGGTCGTCGGCGACCGGGGCGGCGGCCGGCGGCGTGGGGTCGCCCCGCCAGCGGGCCAGCAGGCCCTCCAGCCGGTTTGTGATCTCCGCGTCGCGGCGCTCGCCCGGCACCGCGTCGAGCAGCCGCGCCAGACGGTCGATCTCGGCGGTGACCGGGGCGGCGTCGGGGCGTAGCTCCCCGGCCAGGTGCTCGGCGAGCGCGGCCGGCGTGGGATGGTCGAAGACCAGGGTGGTGGGCAGCGCCAGCCCGGTCTCGGCGGTGAGCCGGTCGCGCAGCTCGACCGCGGTGAGCGAGTCGAAGCCGAGGTCCAGGAAGCCGCGGCCGGCCCGGATCGCGGCCGGGGTGCGGTGCCCGAGCACCGTGGCCGCGGCCGCGCGCACCAGGTCGAGCAGCATCCGGTCCCGTTCCGCCGGTCCGGCCCCGGCGAGGCGGTCGCGCAGCGCCGCCGGCGCGTCCGCGTCGGCCGGCGGCGGGCCGGCGTGGTCGGTGGCCGCTTCGGGGATGCCGGCGAGCAGCGGGCTGGGCCGGCGGGCGGTGAACGAGGCGGCGAACCGTTTCCAGTCGACGTCCGCGACGACCACGGTGGTGTCGTCCCGGTCGAGCGCGCCCTGGAGTGCGGTCACCGCGAGGTCCGGGTCGAGCGCGGGCAGGCCGCGCCGGGCGAGGTGGTCGCGCTGCTCGCCCTGGGCCATTCCGGCGCCGGCCCAGGGTCCCCAGGCCACGGCGGTGCCGGCCGCGCCGTGGGCCCGTCGCCGGGCCACCAGCCCGTCGAGGTACGCGTTCGCAGCGGCGTAACCGGCCTGGCCGGCGGAGCCCCACACCCCGGCGATGGACGAGAACACCACGAACGCGTCCAGGTCCGGCAGCAGGGCGTCCAGGTGTGCCGCGCCGTCGACCTTGGCCCGCAGCACCTCGGCCAGTTCCGCGCCGGGCATCGCGGTCAGCGGGGTGGCCTGGGCGGCCCCGGCGGCGTGCACGACCGCCCGCACCGGCTCACCCCGGCCGGCCATGCTGTCGAGCAGTGCGGACAGCGCATCCCGGTCGGCCACGTCGCACGCGGCCACGGTCACCAGCGCTCCGTGCCCACGCAGCCGGTCGGCCAGCTCCGCCGCGCCGGGGGCGTCCGCGCCGCGCCGGCTGGTCAGTACCACGTGCTCGGCGCCCGTGCCGGCCGCCCATTCGGCGACCCGCGCGCCGAGCGCGCCCGTGCCACCGGTCACCAGCACCGTCCCGGAGAACCGGAACATCCGCCGGGCCGGGTCGTCGGTGGCCCGTACCAGCCGCCGGGCGAACAGCCCGGACGGTCGCACCGCCACCTGGTCCTCACCGCCGCCGGCGAGCACCGCGCACATCCGCCGCACCGCTTGGGCGTCCAGCGCCGCCGGCAGGTCGACCAGGCCGCCCCAGCGGCCGGGCTCCTCCAGGGCCGCGACCCGGCCCAGGCCCCAGGTTGCGGCGGCGACCGGGTCCACCGGGCCGTCGGACGCGCCGACCGTGACCGCGCCGCGGGTCAGCCACCAGAGCGGGCCGAGGCCGGCGTCGGCGGCGGCCTGCACGGTCGCCAGCGCGGCACCGGCGTCGGCGCCGCCGAGCGCGAGCAGCGACACCACCCCGGCGGCCGGGCCGGCGGCGTGCAGCGCCTTGGCGAGCAGGTCCCGGTCGTCGGCGGGCCCGTCCAGCCGTACCGGCCGGACGTCCGCGCCGGCCGAGGTCAGCCCGTCGGTCACGGCGGCGACCACCGCGTCGTCGATCCCGGTGTACGGCACCAGCAGCGGCCAGGTCCCGGTCAGGCTCCCGGTCGGCTCGGGTACGCCCTGCCAGTCGACGCGGTAGCGCCACGAGTCGGCGGTGGCGCGACGCCGGCCGGCGTGCCGCCAGCGGGCGAGCGCGGGCAACAGCTCGGCGACCGGCCGGTCGGTGCGGAACTCCGGGTCGAGGCCGGTGAGGTCCGCCTGTTCGACGGCGGCCCAGAACCGGTCGTCGGCCGCGCCGCCCCCGACCGGCGTGGCGGCCGGGGCGTCGTCCTCGGACAGCCAGTAGCGCTGGTGTTGGAAGGCGTAGGTGGGTAGGTCCACGGTGGCCGGACGCTGCCCGTCGCGGGTGTACCAGGCCGCCCAGTCGATCCGGGTGCCGGTCACGTGCAACCGGGCCACGGCCGTGGT
>NZ_JBIAZT010000011.1:89257-219752 GCF_042899365.1 Micromonospora sp. NPDC000089 | reverse complement strand
CCAGCCAGACACAAGCCTGACCAGCGCGGGGTATAAAACAATTGGCACTGGCTTATCAAGCACCCTGTTGAGTTCTCAAAGAACAACCACACACCAACCAGAGCTCCACACCGTGGAACCCCGCTTGGGGCAACCTCTCCAACCTACTCGGCTCGGCGCTCGCAGTCAACCTCAACTTCGAGGTGATCTTGATTGTCGATCCATCCACGCTCACGCACGCCGTAACCGGCGTTCGTTTCGATCGTGGGAAGCGGCAGACCGGCCGATCGCCGCTTCGCGGCTTTCTGCCCGGCTCCCTGCCGGCTTTCGAACTCTACCCGGTCGGCTTCGCGATCGCAACCCCTGTGTCGGAGTGTCTCGCACCGCCCGGTCTCAGTGATCGCTCGGCGTCGCCGCCGGGTGATCCTGGCGCCCGCTGTCGGCCGGTTCGTCCGGCCTCCCGCGTGCAGAGAGAAAGTTACGCGGAGGTGGCCATCAAAGGCAAATCAATGATCGTCGTTGGCTTTCGAACGCCGCGCCCGGTGCCCCGGACGGGTCCGCCGCCCGGCCGGCGCCCGGCCGTGCCAGAGTGACTGGCATGGATCAGGTCTCCCGCTCCACCGCTCCGGTAGCCGAGGAGGCACTGCTCAGCCTGCTGCTGCCGTTCTGGCAGGTGGTGATCGCGGTGGTGGTCCTGGTGGTCGTCGTACTCTCCGTCGCCCGGCTGGCCCGGCGCGGACGCTCGCGGATGACCACGGCCCTGCTGGTGACCGGTACGGCGATCGTCGGCCTCACCCTGCTCGGCGTGCTGCTGGGATGACGGGTCGACGCCGGCGGGTCAGAGCCGGCGGTTCGCCAGGCTCGGCACCTCGGTCCGGATGGTGTGCAGCCGGTCCAGGTCGAGCTCGACCACGGTGAACCCCGGCCCGTCCGGCACCTGGCCGAGCACCGTCCCCCACGGGTCGACCACCATGCTGCGCCCGAAGCAGGTACGGCCCGGCTCGTGGTCACCGGTCTGGCCGGCGGCGGCCACGTAGCACTGGTTCTCGATCGCCCGGGCACGCAGCAGCACCTCCCAGTGGTCCCGACCGGTGTGCATCATGAACGCCGCCGGGACGACCAGCAGCTGGGCGCCGCCCTCGGTCGCCAACCGCCGGTACAGCTCCGGGAAGCGCAGGTCGTAGCAGATCGACAGGCCCACCCGGAGCCCCTCGACGTCGACCACCACGGGTTGCTCCCCCGGCGCGACGGTCGCGGACTCCCGGTAGGAGACCCGACCGGGGATCTCCACGTCGTACAGGTGGATCTTGCGATAGCCGGCGGCCAGCGCGCCGGTGCGGTCGAAGACCAGGGTGGTGTTCCAGGTGTGGTCCGGGTCCGGCCCGGCCTCGTGGAAGGAACCGGCCACCACCCAGATGCCGAGCCGCTCGGCGACGCCGGCGAAGAACGTGCCCACCGTGCCGTCCACCGGCTCCGGGTCGGGCATCCCCGCCGACGGGCCGAGGTAGTCGACGTACTCCGGCAGGACCGCCAGATCGGCGCCGGCCGCCGCGGCCCGTTCGAGCAGCGCCGCCGCGGCGGCCAGGTTGGCCGCCCGGTCGTCGCGGGAGTTGAGCTGGCAGACGGCGACGCGCATGGAGATCAGGGTACGGCCGGACACCCGCCCCGGACAGCCTCAGATGCTGGCGAGCACGAGCGCGCCGGCGGCGAAGCCCAGCCCGGCCAGCTGCACCGGGCGCAGCCGTTCCCGGTCGACGGCCAGCGCCAACAGGACGGTACTGGCCGGGTAGAGCGCGGAGATGGCGGCGACGACGCTGAGGTGGCCGCGAGCGGCGGCGGCCAGGAAGAGCCCGTTCGCCGCACTGTCCAGCAGGCCGGCGGCCGCCGCCCAGCCCCAGACCCGGCGGTCGAGTCGCAGCCGGACGCGGGCGCCGGCGGCGAGGGCGACGCCGAACGCGATCGAGCTGACGCGTACCGCGAGGACGGGCCACATGCCGGCCGCCGTGCCGGCCTGGCCGAGCAGCGCGAAGAAGACGCCGAAGAGCGCGCCGGCGGCCAGGGCGAGCCCGATGAGTCGCGGCGAGACCCTCCCCCGGGTGCCGCCCTCCCCCAGGCTGACGAGCCCGATGGCGATCACGGCGAGCCCGGCGCCGCAGAGCGCGAGGGTCCCCGGCGAACGGGCGGTCAGCAGCCCGGCGACGATCGGCACCACCGCGGCGGTGATCGCGGTGATCGGGGCGACCACGGCCATCATCCCGCCGGCCAGGGCGCGGTAGAGCAGCACCACCCCGGCGGCGCCGGCCACCCCGGCCGCCGCTCCCCAGGCGAGATCGGCGCCGGCGGGACGGCCGGGCACCACCAGGACGAGCACGAGCAGCAGCGGGACGCTCAGCAGCTGGGAGATCACGGTGACGGCGATCGGGTCGGCGCGTCGGGACGCCTTGCCGCCGGAGAAGTCGGCCGTACCGAACGCGACCGCGGACACCGCCGCCAACATGATGGGGAACACCGCACGGTCCTACCAGATCCACCGCTGCGGTGCCAGCGCTGGGCCGGCCCGGGACCACGGCGTCAGCGACCCGGGCGAGCCCTCACCCCGACAGCGGAACGGCACGGCCACCGCAGCGGTGGCCGTGCCGTCGTGACGATGGGTGGGGCGTCGGTCAGGCCGACTTCTCCTCGCGGTCCCGCCGGGCTCGGCGACCGGTGAACTCGCGCGGCACGATCGTCGGATTGACGTTCTCCAGGACCACCTCGCGGGTGATCAGCACCCGGGCGGCGTCGGGGTTGCTCGGCACCTCGTACATCACGGAGAGCAGGACCTCTTCCATGATCGCCCGGAGGCCGCGGGCGCCGGTGCCGCGGAGCATGGCCTGGTCGGCGATCGCCTCCAGCGCCGGCGGCTCGAACTCCAGCTCGACCCCGTCGAGCTCGAAGAGGCGCTGGTACTGCCGGACCAGGGCGTTGCGCGGCTCGGTCAGGATGCGGACCAGGGCGGAGCGGTCCAGGCTGCGCACGTTGGTGATCACCGGCAGCCGGCCGATGAACTCCGGGATCAGCCCGAACTTGAGCATGTCCTCCGGCATGACCTGGCTGAAGATGTCGTCCGTCGACCGGTCGGAGACCGACCGCAGCCGGGCCCCGAACCCGGTGCCGCCGGAACCGGTGCGGGCCTCGATGATCTGGTCGAGCCCGGCGAAGGCGCCACCGCAGATGAACAGCACGTTGGTGGTGTCGATCTGGATGAACTCCTGGTGCGGGTGCTTGCGGCCGCCCTGCGGCGGGACGTTCGCGACCGTGCCCTCGAGCATCTTGAGCAGCGCCTGCTGCACACCCTCGCCGGAGACGTCCCGGGTGATCGACGGGTTCTCCGACTTACGGGCGATCTTGTCGACCTCGTCGATGTAGATGATGCCGGTCTCGGCGCGCTTGATGTCGTAGTCCGCGGCCTGGATCAGCTTGAGGAGGATGTTCTCCACGTCCTCGCCGACGTACCCGGCCTCGGTGAGCGCGGTGGCGTCCGCGATGGCGAACGGGACGTTCAGCATCCGGGCCAGGGTCTGCGCCAGGTGAGTCTTGCCGCACCCGGTGGGGCCGAGCAGGAGGATGTTCGACTTGGCCAGCTCGACGGCGTCGCTGCCGGAGCCCGGCGCGCCGGCCGCCTCGGCCTGGATCCGCTTGTAGTGGTTGTAGACCGCGACCGCGAGGGCCTTCTTGGCCTGGTCCTGGCCGACCACGTAGTTGTCCAGGAACTGGCAGATCTCCATCGGCTTGGGAAGCTCTTCCCACTTCACCTCGCCGGACTCGGCCAGCTCCTCTTCGATGATCTCGTTGCAGAGGTCGATGCACTCGTCGCAGATGTAGACCCCGGGCCCCGCGATGAGCTTCTTGACCTGCTTCTGCGACTTACCGCAGAAGGAGCATTTCAGTAGGTCGCCGCCGTCACCGATCCGTGCCACCTACGTTCTCCCTGCACTCGTCGGCCGGAACGCCGGCCCTGACCCGCGGGCGCTCTGCGGCGCCCGTCCGTCTCGATCCATCCGCCGGGTCGAACCCGGCGAAGCGGTACGACCCGACGTTACCCGTTGGCGGGGGTTTCTCCGACCCCCAAAACCGGTGTGTCAGAGGCCGGTCGGGAACGCCGTTCCCGACCGACCTCCCACGGGGTGTCGCTCAGCTGGCCGCGTTGGCGGCCAGCAGACCCTTCTTGCGGCTGGTCAGGATCGTGTCCACCAGCCCGTACTCCTTGGACTCCTCGGCCGTCATGATCTTGTCACGGTCGATGTCCTTGCGGACCTGCTCGATCGGCCGGTTGCAGTGCCGGGAGAGCATGTCCTCCAGCTGGGTCCGCATCCGCAGGATCTCCCGGGCCTGGATCTCGATGTCCGAGCCCTGCCCGTAGCCGCCCTCGGTGGCCGGCTGGTGGATGATGATGCGGGAGTTCGGCAGCGCCATCCGCTTGCCCGGCGTGCCCGCCGAGAGCAGCACGGCCGCCGCGCTCGCCGCCTGGCCCAGGCAGACGGTGGAGATGTCCGGTCGGACGTACTGCATGGTGTCGTAGATCGCCGTCATGGCGGTGAACGAGCCACCGGGCGAGTTGATGTACATGATGATGTCGCGGTCCGGGTCGGTGCCCTCGAGCGTCAGCAGCTGCGCCATCACGTCGTTGGCCGACGCGTCGTCCACCTGGACGCCGAGGAAGATGATCCGGTCCTCGAAGAGCTTGTTGTACGGGTTGGACTCCTTCACCCCGTACGACGTGCGCTCGACGAACGACGGCAGCACGTAGCGGTTGTGCACGGCCGCGAACTGGGGCGGCAGGCTCAGGTCGGTCATCGTCAGCTCCTCAGCTCAGGGTCCCGGCGCCATCCGGAACCTGCGCGGCCCCGATGATCACCTTGTCGATGAAGCCGTAGTCCATCGCCTCCTGGGCGGTGAACCAGCGGTCACGGTCGGAATCCGACTCGATCTGCGCCTGGCTCTGGCCGGTGTGGTGCGCCACCCGCTCCTGGAACATCCGCTTGGTGTAGAGCATCTGCTCCGCCTGGATCGCGATGTCCGACGCGGTGCCGCCGAGGCCACCCGACGGCTGGTGCATCATGATCCGGGCGTGCGGCAGGGCGTACCGCTTGCCCTTGGTGCCCGCGCAGAGCAGCAGCTGGCCCATCGAGGCCGCCATGCCCATCGCCACGGTCGACACGTCGTTGTCGATGAACTGCATGGTGTCGTAGATCGCCATGCCGGAGTAGACCGAGCCACCCGGCGAGTTGATCCACAGGTTGATGTCGCGGTCCGGGTCCTCCGCGGCGAGCAGCAGCAGCTGCGCGCAGATGCGGTTGGCGACCTGGTCGGTCACCTCGCTGCCCAGGAAAACGATCCGCTCCTTGAGCAACCGGTTGTAGACCGAGTCGTCGAGGTTGCCAATGGAGTCGCCACCGCGGGCCTCGATCGCCCGGAGCGACTTCTTGGGGATGTGCATGTCGGTCATGGCAGCCCTTCGCTCTCCGTACCGTCGTACCCGACATTAACCGCTCAGCCGGGTGATCGACTCCCGGTCGGGGCACTGTTCGCTCTCAGCGCAGCCACCTCGAAGCCGTACCCGAGAAAGGGTTTCGGCCGCCGTCCACCGCGAGGGGCGGACGGCGGCCGTACCGGGATCGGTCAGTGCTCGTGGTCGTGCTGGTGCGCCGCTTCGTTCTCGGCCCGCAGCGCGTCGAGGGTGACCTCGTTGCCCGCGCTGTCCTTGATCTTGATCTTCTCCATCACCGCGGCGAGCGCCTTGCCCCGGCGGACGTCGCCGAAGACGGCGGCCGCCGCGCCCGAGCGGACCAGCTGGTCGTAGTACTGCTGCGGCTGCATGCCGGCCCGCTGCGCCCGGTGCACGATCTCGTGGCCGAACTCGTCGTCCGAGACCTGGACGTCCTCGGCGTCGGCCAGGGTGTCCAGCAGGAGCTGGATCTTGACGCCCTCGATCGCCGCCTCGTTCAGCTCGGCGTCGATCTGCTCCTCGGTCTTCTCCTCGGCGGCGAGGTACTCCTCCAGGGAGGCGCCGATCCGCTCGAGCTGGTCGACCATGGCCGCCTTGCGGCTCTCGACCTCCTCCTTGACGACGCCCTCCGGCGCCGGCACCTCGGCGGCCGCGACCAGCTGCTCGAGGGCCTTGTCCCGGGCGGCGTAGATCTGCTCGACGCGCTTGCCGCGCTCGACCTTCTCGCGCAGGTCGGCCCGCAGCTCCTCGATCGAGTCGAACTCGCTGGCCATCTGGGCGAAGTCGTCGTCCAGCTCCGGCAGCTCCTTCTCCTTGACCGTGCGCACGGTCACCGCCACCTCGGCGTCCCGGCCGGCGAAGTCGCCACCGACCAGCTGGGTGGTGAAGGTGGTGCTGTCGCCGGCGGCCAGGCCGACCACGGCCTCGTCCAGGCCCGGCAGCAGCTGCTTGCTGCCCACCTCGTGGGAGATGTTGCTCGCCGAACCGCCCGGCACGTCCTCGCCGTCCACGGTCGCGTTCAGGTCGATCTGGACGTAGTCGCCCTCGGCGGCGGGCCGCTCCACGGTCTTCAGCGTGGCGAACCGCTCGCGCAGGCCGGTGACCTGCTCGTCGATCTCGCTGTCGTCGATCTGCAGCTCGTCCACGGTCACCTCGACGGTGGCCGGGTCCGGCAGGGTGATCTCCGGGCGGACGTCGACCTCGGCGGTGAAGTTGAGGGTGTCACCGTCGTTGAACTCGGTGATGTCGACCTCGGGCCGGCCGAGCGTCTTCAGGTCGTGCTCGCGGACCGCGGCGAGGATGTTCTGCGGGATGGCCTCCTGGATCGCCTCGTTGAGGACGGTCCCCCGGCCCACCCGCTGGTCGATCACGGCCGTCGGCACCTTGCCCCGGCGGAAGCCGGGCACCTGGACCTGCGAACCGATTTCCCGGTACGCCTTCTTGAGGCTCGGCTCGAGCTCGACGAACGGCACCTCGATGGCGAGCCGCACGCGCGTCGGGCTCAGAGTCTCGACGGTGCTCTTCACAGGCGTACTCCTTGACGGATCTCGGTTTGGATCTGGGCGTTCGATCAGCCCATCGAGTGTAGGCGAGCCGGCACGGCCTGCCGGCAGCGCCCGGGGGTCGCGCGGGCAGGGCGGCACCCAGGGCGCCGGCCCGGCCGCGGACGACTGTCGGGGTGGCGGGATTTGAACCCACGGCCCCTCGCTCCCAAAGCGAGTGCGCTACCAAGCTGCGCCACACCCCGTGGCGACCAGCAGTGTATGCCCTGGGCGCCCGCCCAGGGTGCCGGGGCGGCGGTCAACGCGCCGAAACGGCACGAACCGGACACCAGCCTCCGCGCCCGGCGGATACCTCCGCGCGGCGGGGCGACGGCACCGGGTAAGCTGTCGGCGCGCCTGCCCCCGGTGGGCGCACGCGGGCGTAGCTCAATGGTAGAGCTTCAGTCTTCCAAACTGACTACGCGGGTTCGATTCCCGTCGCCCGCTCCAGCCACGAAGGCCCAGGTGGACCGCATGATCGCGGCGCCTGGGCCTTCCCCTCAGCCAAGAAACGTCGAACAGGCGTAGACCGTCGTACTCGGCGAAGTCGGCATAGTCCTTGCCGTTGAACGTCGCCAGCGGGATCCGGTCGACCAGGCAGCAGGCCGCGATCCAGGAGTCGTTCGTCGGCCCGGGGCGACCCCGGTGCTGCGCCCGCGCCTGGAGCTGACCCCAGGTCGTCGCCACCGACTCGTCGAAGGGAAGCAGCACCACGCCGGATCGCCACTGCGCGAGGTCAGCCAGTTTGCGCGGCCCCAGCTCCGTAGCGCCGTCCACTTCGTCAGCTCGCCGAGCGTGACGAACGTGATGCACAGGGTCTTACCGGTGAGCCGGGCACGAAGCCGGTCGTGCCGGCGCCCCCTCAGGATTGCCGACGCGACGTCGGGGTGTCCAGGACGACCAGGCTCACGCGGCGTTGGCCCGCCGAGAGGAGTACAGGTCGGCGAGGAAGTCGTCCAGCTCTTCGTCGGACTCGAACAGGTCCGGCCGGGCCAGGTCGTCAATGGAGACCACCGGCCGCACGCCCTGACGACGGGCCAACTCCTCCGCCGGCACGTGCTCGGCGGCCGGCCACTCGGGCATCTGCTCGGCATTACTCGACATCACGAGCCACCTCCCGGGACACATCGCCACTCATTGCCGCACGGTAACGACCGGAACCACGGCCACGTGGGCACGCGGAACCCCCCATCGGCACGCCGCCCCTGGGCCGGTCGCCTGAGGGCGGCGAGCCACGCCACGGCGGCCCAGTTCAGCGGATTCAGAGATCAGCTCTGATAGAGATCGATGTAGTTGCCGCTCGGGTCGATCAGGCAGGACGACCGCGGCTTCCACGGTCGCTCCACCGGTGGGTACACCTCCTTCGCTCCGGCGTCGAGCGCCCGCTGGTGGGCTGACTCGACATCGTCGACGAGCAGTCCGAACCACCCCGGCCCGGCCGGGCCGGGGTGGTTCTGCTCGTCGGCGATCGTCAGGAGGAAGAACTGCTCGTTCGGCCAGGTGCCGAACTCGAACGAGCCAATCTCCTCGTTGAACGTGGCCCCGAAGGCCCTTCGGTAGAACCCGATCAACTCCGCGCGGTCGGTGGCGTTGATCGTCGCCTGCACGATGCGGACACCCTTCAGTGCGGGCACGCCGACTCCTTCCTCGATGTACCGGTCCGCCTCCCGGACCAGCTCGGTCAGCACCCCGACGCGTTGCGCCAGGTGGTCGCGGTGATTCCGTAGCAGGGCCGCGGCGGTCGGTCCGGACGGATCCCCGACCACCTGTCGAACGGACTCGACGGGCAGCTCGAGCTGGCGCAGGGCGCGAATCAGCCGCGCCCGCTGGACCTGCTCCGGCCGGTACCTCTGCTATCCCCGCGCCCCGTCCAGTGGCGCCAGCCAGTTCAGGTGCCCGTCGACCCGTACCAGGGAGGTCGGCTCGCGGTCGTCCGGCCCGTGGTACGCGATCACCCCGCGGTCGTCCGCCCGCTGGCCGTGGTGCGGCGCCGACGGCGGCTCCTGCCAGACGTGGTAGAGCGGTCCGCCCTCGCCGATCGAGTCGATCGCCGCGTCGAACGCGGCACGCCGCTGGGACGGCACGTGCATCCGGGTGGCGGCGTGGAACACCACCCGCGGCTCGCCGGCCGGCAGGCGCCCGCCCAGCGGCGGGCAGACGTCGATCGCGTCGCCGGCGATGATCTCCGGCGGGTCCGCCGCCACGTGGGCCAGGGCGGCCTCCAGCAGCCCCGCTCCCGCGTGGTCCTCGGGCCAGACGAGCGCCCGCAGCCAGCGCCGGTTCGGCTCGGCGGTGACGTCGACCGGGTCGAGGTCCACGCCGGTCCGGCTGGCGATCGGCGGGATGTCGTCCAGGTCCGGCGGCTCCCCGGCGCCCCGCCACTGGCTCTCGACGGTGACCGGAGAGTCATGGTTGCCGAAGGAGTGCCCGCCGACGAGGTAGCGGTAGCGGTCCACGTGCAGGTGGATGCCCGCGCTCGCGCCCACCTCGACCAGGTGCACCGGACCGGCGACCGGGAGCGCCGCCAGCGCGAAGCGGAGACCGGCGGCCCGGCGCACCACGTTCGACTGCACGAGCCGGGTCCGGACGAGGTGCTCGACGTCCCGGCCGAACGTCCGGCAGAAGCTCACGAACACCGGTCCCGCGAGCGCCGGATCGGCGGCGCCGGGGCCGACGACCGAGGGGTAGAAGTGGCGCAGGTCGTGGTCGGCCCCGTCCAGCAGGAGGTGGTGGACCGCGCCGAAGAGCAGGTAGGACGCCTGCTGCCCGGCGCGTCGCGCGCGCAGCAGCTCGAGAGTCGGTCGATCGGCCGCGACGACCGGGCACAGCGCCTGGTACAGCGGCGATGTGGTGAAGACGGTGGGCGACCGGGCGAAGTGCGCGGAAAGCTCCTCCACATCGGACGTGCGGTCCATGGCGGTCCCGTCGGTCGGCATGCCCCGGACCCTACGCGCCGCGTCGACGGCGGGTCGCGAGCACCGGAAGCGGGCCCGCTCCCCGCAGCGCGGCAACCGTCACCGCTGCCCGGCCAGGCCGACCAGGTTCCCCTCGGGGTCGGTGAACCGGGCGACCACGAGGTCCCGTCCCGCCACCCGCTCCGGGCCCGTCACCGGGCTGCCGCCCAGCTCCTCGGCCCGGCGGAGCGCGGCGCCCACATCGGGAACGCCGACGTAGAAGAGCACGTGCGGCCGGTGACCGGCGCCGCCGCCCACGCCGCCCACGAGCCCGGGGCCGCCGTCCTCTCCGGCGGAGCGGGTGTGCCCGTACTCCCCCTGCGCGGAGACCGATTCGGCGACCGGGCCGCCGACGTCGAACTCCCATCCGAACAGGGCGCCGTAGTAGCCCCGCAGCCGCTCCGGATCGGACCCGATGATCTCGAAGTGCACGACGGGGTCGCCCATGCGGACCTCCTCCTGCGCCCCGCCGCGACGCGACGGAGGACGCAGTTAGTTGATAAGAACAACCAGTCGGTATCATTTAACAACCATCTGGACCGGGAGGGCAAGCATGCCGACCAGCCGTACCTACGGCGACGCCTGCGGCATCGCCCGTGCGCTCGATGTCGTGGGCGAGCGCTGGGCGCTGCTCGTCGTCCGGGAACTGCTGCTCGGGCCACGGCGCTTCGCCGACCTGCGCCGCGCGCTGCCGGGAGCCAGCCCCAACATGCTCACCGACCGCCTGCGCGAACTGGAGGGCCGGGACGTGGTGCGCCGGCGCCGGCTTCCGCCTCCCGCCGCCTCGGCGGTGTACGAACTCACCGACTCGGGCCGGGACCTCGAACCCGTCCTCGCCGCTCTCGGCGGCTGGGGCCTGCGCGTGCCGCTCCCCCCGGCGCCCGCGCACCTCAGCGCCGTATCGGTGCTGCTGTTCCTGTGCGGATCGTGCCGCCCCGACCCACGGACGACGGCGACTACCTACCGGATCGACCTCGACGACCAGGTGTGGACGGTGGACGTCCGGGACGGTCAGGTCCACCTCGACCCGGGCGAGCCCGCCCGCCCGGACGCCGGCCTGCGTACCGACCCGGTCACCCTGAACGCGCTACTGGCCGACCCGGCCTCGCTGCCCGCCGCGCTCGCCGCCGGTGAGGCCGTCGTCAGCGGCGACCTGGCCGCGATCAGGCGACTGCTGGCGACGCCACCACCGGATCCGCAGCCGGACGCCTGATCTCCGGCGCGCCGGAGCGCGGTCGGCCCTCCGGCCGCCGTCGGCCCGACGGCGGTGAACGCGACGTCGGCCGGGTCGCTCTCCTGCCGGCCGCCCGACGTCCCGCCGCGGGCCCGTTCGTTCAGGACGGTCACCGACCGTCGATCCGTGGGGCGGCGGGTGCTGCGTACGATGCGGGGCCGGACGACCACCAATCCCGGCGGAGGAATCGGCGGATGGCAGGCCAGCAGGACGGGTTCGCCCTCGGCGTGGACCTCGGAACCTCCAACACGGTGGCGGTGCTGCGCCGGCCGGACGGGGGTACCCGACCGTTGCTGTTCGACGGGCAGCCGATCCTGCCGTCGGGCGTGTACGCGGACGCCGACGGCCGACTCCACGTCGGACGGGACGCGCAGCGCCTCGCCCAGGCGGACCCGACCCGGTACGAGCCGAACCCGAAGCGCCGGGTGGACGAGCCGACCGTGTCGCTGGGCGGACGGGCGTACCGACCTGCGGAGCTGCTCGCCGCGACCCTGTGGACGGTGGCCGAGGCGGCGGTGGCCGCGGCGGGCTTCCTGCCCCCGGCGGTGGTCACCTACCCGGCGACCTGGGAGGCGCCCCGCCGCCAGGTGCTGGCCGACGCACTCGCCCTGGCCGGCTGGCCGTCGGCGGCCGAGCACACCATGTCCGGGCCGGTGCCGTCGGGCACCCGGCTGCTGCGCGAGCCGGTGGCCGCGGCCCGGTACTTCACCGAGGTGCTGCGCCGGCCGGTGCCGGTGGGCGGCGCGGTCGCGGTCTTCGACTTCGGCGGCGGGACCCTGGACGTGGCGGTGGTCCGCAACGAGGGCGCCGACCCGTGGGGCGACTCCGGCTTCACCGTGATCTCCGCCGGCGGGATGGCCGACCTCGGCGGGCTGGACCTGGACGCGGCCCTGGTCGGCCGGCTGGGCGAGCTGGTCGGCGCGGCGCACCCGCGGGAGTGGGCGCGGCTGACCCACCCGGAGAACACCGGCGGGTGGCGGGACCGGCAGCAGCTCTGGGACAACGTACGCGGGGCGAAGGAGATGCTGTCCCGGGCGACCGGCGCGCCCGTGGCGGTGCCCGGGGTCGAGGCGGCGGCCGGGCTGACCCGCGACGACCTGGAACGGCTCGCCACTCCCCTGCTGGGCCGGGCGATTGCCGAGACGCGGGCGGTGGTCGAGGCGGCCGGGATCGTCCCGGCGCAGCTCGCCGGGTTGTTCCTGGTCGGCGGGTCGAGCCGGATCCCACTGGTGGCCCGGATGTTGCACGCCGAGCTGGGGGTGGCGCCGACCGTGCTGGAGCAGCCGGAGCTGCCGGTGGCGGAGGGCGCGCTGACCGACCTGCCGCTGCCCCGCCAGGCCCGTCGCCCGGCCGTACCCGTGGCCGCCGCCGCACCCGTGGCCGCCGCCGCACCCGCCGCGACGCCCGCCGCCAGGGTCGCCCCCGAAGCGCCCGCCCCGAGGGTCGGCCCGGAGGTGGCCGGCCCGACCGCGGGCAGCGCCCCCACCCCGGCGTACGCCCGGGCCGGCGACACCCGGCCGGAGGGCGCGCCGCTCGCCGGCACCCTCGCCGCGCCGCCCTTCGCCCCGCCGATCTCCGGTGCGCCCACCGGGCCGGCCGGACCGGGGCCGGCGACGGGGTGGCCGGGCGTACCCCCGGCTCCGCCCGCACCCGGGTCGGCGCCGGGGAGCGGACCCGGGCCGCGGCCGGCGGGCCGGGCCCGGCGTACGCCATGGATCCTGGCGGGGGTCGGCCTCGCGCTGGTCGGGGTGCTCGGTGCGGTGGCGTTGTGGTTGACCCGCGACCCCTATCCCCCGCTCGACTTCCACCCGGTCACCGAGGTGGCCCGCCCGCTGGCGGACGCCGAGCGGGCGGACGCGGCGTTCACCGCCACGCTGGAGGATCGCGCCTACCTGGCCCGGCAGCTGGGCGACGGTCGGCTGGAGGTGCTGGCGGTCGACAGCGGCAGCGGCGCCGAGCGGTGGCGCGGCACGGTCGCCGCCGGGACACAGCGGTGGGCCGGGGTGCGGGCGCTGCCGAAGGCGGTCGCGGTGCTCGCGGACGCCGCGGGCGACAGCACCCCGCGCGACCTGGTGGTGCTGGAGGCGGGCAGCGGCCGGGAGCGCTGGCGGCAGCCGGTGCACGGCGACGACCAGCTGTACTACACCCCCGACACAGCGGTCTGGCTGGACCGGGCCGGCGGCCGGCTGGTCGGGCTGCGACTGACCGACGGCCGGCCGGTCTGGACCCGCCCCAACCCACGCACCGAGTACGACGACACCCGCAGCACCGTCCTGCGGGTCGGCGACGACGCGGCGTCCGGCGCGCCGGCGTTCCTGGACGGCGGGTCCGCGGCGCCCTGGCGCGACGAGGCGGACCGGCTGGTGCAGGTGGGCGCCGACCGCTCGGTGCGGCTGCTCGACATGGACACCGGCCAGGTGCTCGCCGAGCGGGGGAACGTCGCGGACGTCGACGACCCGGTGGCGGCGTACGGGGACCGGCTCTACGTCGCCGACCAGGACCAGGGCTACAAGCTGCTCGGGTACGACCTGACCGCGCTCGCCGCCGCGCCGAAGGTGCTGCACACCGCCGACCAGGGGCACCGGCCGCTCGGACTGATCGGCTGCGGCGAGCACCGGGCGTGCCTGCTGGACGTGCCGGACGGCGACGCGCAGCGCACCGAGGTGGTGGCCGCCGTCGAGGGCGGGAAGGTCGGCCGCTGGGCGGCGCCGGGGGCGACCACGCTGGTCCCGGTCGGGACGCACCTGCTCGCCCGCCGCGAGTACCCGGACACCGTGACCCTCTTCGACGCCGACGGTGGCGTGGTGCTGCGGGACCGCAAGGGCACCGGCACCCGGCTGGACGGCGGCAACCTGCTGCTCTTCGCCGAGCCGCCGAGCTCGGTCGAGGACGACCGACCGGTGACCGGCGTGCCGGTCGCCGACGACCTGGTGGAGCTGGGCGTGCTGCCCGGCATCCGCAGCGAGTCCTGCTCGTGGAACACCGAGGTGATCGTCTGCGGGGTGGAACACGGCTTCGTGCTGTACCGGTTCGCCGGCGACGGCTGACCCCGCTCCGGCGCGTCGAATGCCCGCCTGACCGATAACGCCCTTGACAGAGATCGATGGCTCGACTGGGGTGGATGGCCAGTGACATCGACGTCCGCCAGGAGGGCATGTGTCTGTCCGACGACGGTGGACGGCGTTCGCCGCCACCACCATCCTGATCACCGCCGCCCTGTCCCACCCGGGTCCCGGCGCCGCCGCCCCGGCCACCCCCGCCGTCACGCTGGCACCGACGGAGACCGCCCTGGTCCGGGTCCGGCTCGCCGACCGGGCCCAACTCGACCGGCTCGTCGCCGCCGGTGCCGACCTGGCCGCCCGACCCCGGACGCAGGACGGCCGACCGGTCGCCGACCTGGTGCTCACCGGACGGCAGCTGGCCGACCTGACTGCCCGCGGCGCCGCCGCCGTCCAGCTGGTGCAGCGGGCGGGTGACGGCAGCCGGCGACTGGCCGAGAGCAGGCAGGCGGCGCGAGCCCGCGCCGCCGTCGGGCTGCGCGCCCGGCCCGGCACCCACGCCGCCGCCGCGGTGGACACCCTGTACGTGCAGCAGGCGTACTGGTGGACCACCGGCGGCCGGACCTTCCTGCAGACCCAGGTGGCCACCACCGCCACCGACGACCCGGACGTGCAGCTCACCGTCGTCTGGCGGACCGCCGACGGCGCCACCGGGTCGTACCCGCTGGTGCGGTTCGAGGACTCGGGCGAGTACCAGTACCACTACGCCCTGCCGCAGCCGCTGCCCGGCCGGCCGACGCAGATCACCGCCACCTCCAGCCTCGGCGGCACCAGCCGGGCGGTCACCCCGGCGCTCTGGCCGAACGCCACCCCGCCGCCGCTGCCGGCCGGCTACCAGAAGGACTTCATCGACGCGTACCTGACGCCGGTCGACATCCGGGCCCGGATCAAGCGGCTGGCCCGCCAGTACGACGACCTGGTCGACGTCATCGACCTGCCGAACAAGACCCAGGGGTACCGGCGTACCGCCGCGGCCTACCTGGGCGACCCGGCGGTGGCGGCGGTGGTCGTCGAGTCGGTGCGCTTCGGCGCCCAGGGCGCCAACGGGGTGCAGGTGCGGACCGTCGACCCGGGCGCGCCGAACCGCCCGCTGACCGTGCGGCTGCGCGACCGGGTGATCACCGTCTCGCTCGCCACCGACGTCGCGGGCAAGACGGTGAGCAGCACCGACGAGGTGGCCGCCGCGATCAACGCCCGGCTGGGCGACCGGTACCGGGCCACCGTCGAGGACGGGTCGACCGGGCTGCCGATGCCGGTGGCCGGCCCGGCCCGGCTGGACGACGGGCTGGCCGGCTCCGAGGTGCCGACCGGCCCGTGGACGGTGCAGGCGCTGCGGATCGGCGCGCACCGCGACGGCTCCCGGGTCGGGGTGCTGGCGTACTCGCAGGAGCACGCCCGGGAGTGGGCGACGCCGCTGGTCACGCTGGAGTTCGCGGAGCGGATGCTGGCCAACGCCCGGACCGACCCGGCCACCCGGGACCTGCTGGAGCAGGTCGACGTGTTCGTCATCCCGACCGTCAACCCGGACGGCGCGAACTACTCGTTCAACGACGCCAACTTCCAGCGCAAGAACCTGGTCAACCACTGCACCGGCACGGCCCGCGACCCGAAGTACCGCAACAACTGGGGCGTCGACGTCAACCGCAACTACACCGTCGGATCGTTCTTCGACGGGTACGTGGGGGCCAACGCCAACTGCCTGTCCGGGAACTACGCCGGCACGGGCGAGCTGTCCGAGCCGGAGAGCCGCAACGTGGTCGCCCTGGCCAAGGCGCATCCGAACATCCGCTTCGCGATGAACGTGCACTCGTACGGGGGCTACTTCATGTGGCCGCCCGGGGCGTACAAGGCGGACGGGCGGATCACCCTGCCCCGGCCGTCCACCGAGGAGGCGTCGCTCTTCCTGGCCAGCGCGCGGCGGATCGTCGGGGCCATCGCGACCGAGCGGGGCACGGTCACCTGGCCGTCGCAGACCGGGCCGGTGGCCGACGTGCTCTACTCCGCCGCCGGTAACTCCGCCGACCAGCTCTACTACGAGCTGGGCATCTTCGCCTGGGACTTCGAGGTGGGCAACGACCGGTGGAACGCGGCCACCGGCCAGTGGGAGGGGGTCGGCTTCCAGCCGCCCTTCGCCGAGGCGCACGGCGAGTCGCAGGAGTACGCCGGCGGCCTGGTCGAGCTGGTCCGGGTGGCCCGCGACTACGCGGCGGCCGAGCAGACCGCCCGCTGACGCGCGCCGGGGCCCGGCGGAGGTCACCGCCGGGCCTCAACGCCGTCCGGGCACCCGCGATCAGACGCGCCAGGCCCGGACGGCCGCCGGGCCGTGGGAAGGCCGGGCGGGTGGATGAAACGCCCCGGGCCGGGTATGCCCCGCCGTCCTGGTGGGGAAGCGACCGGCGTCGCGGCACTCCGCGACGCCGTGCCGCGGTCGGGCGGCCCACGGCGGCCCGACCGCGGCGCACGTCAGCGGTTGGTGACGAAGTTCCAGGCGTCCACGACCCACTGGGTCTGCTGCAGATAGGCGACCCCCACCCCGGCCAGGAAAACGGCCGTGACCAGGTGCGCACCCCGCGCGCCGTGCCGCACCCGACCCAGCTGCCGCTCCCAGATCAACCGGCCGAGCAGCCGGGAGAGCGCGAACAGGCCCACCGCGACCAGCAGGCTGAGCACGAAGGTGAGCAGCGGGGCGCCCAGGTTGCCCCGACCGGAGATCGCCCAGATCCCCCAGCAGACGAACGCGAAGAGCACGCCGCCCGCGCTCCACTCGCCGCCGCGCTTGAGCTGCGCCACGTGCCAGCTCATCGGCCGGCGCGGGGCGGACGGCTCCGACCAGTCGTGCCCCTCGTCGATCACCGGGAACGGCTCGGTGCGCGTGTTGCGGCGCTGCCCGACCGAGGCGACCCCGCGCTGGAAGGCGTCCCGCTGCGGCGGCACCCCGACACCCGGCTGCGGCGGCACCTCGACGGTCCGCTCCGCCCACGGCTGTGTCTGGTCTGCCATCTCGTGTCCTCCCCAGGAACCGGCGTGGTCGTCGGCCGACCCACCGCCTCCGAGGGTAGCCAGCCGGTAAATGGGTCGCCGCCCCGCGTGCGCTCGGCTACACAGGGGCGGTGACCGACGCGATCGAGGTGCCCCGTCCCGACGACTTCGACGACATCTGGCGCCTGATGAGCGACGCCTTCCACGAGCCGCCCAACCCGGAGGCCCGGGAGGCCGAGCGCGGGGTCTTCGAGCCGGAACGGGCCCTGCTGGTCCGCGACCGGGGGGCAGCCGTGGCGCACGCCGCCGCGTTCACCCGGATGCTGACCGTGCCGGGGGCCATGGTTCCCGCCGCGCACGTGACGATGGTCTCCGTCGCCGTCACCCACCGCCGTCGCGGGCTGCTCACCGCGTTGATGCGCCGGCAGCTGCGGGAGATCCGCGACGCCGGCCGGGAGCCGGTCTCGGTGCTCTGGGCCAGCGAGGGCCGGATCTATCCCCGGTTCGGCTACGGGCTGGCCGCGCCGCGGCTGAGCATCGACTGCCCGGCCACCACCGAGCTGCGGCTGCCCGAGCCGACCGCCGCGCCGGCCGCGCTGCGCCTGGCCGACCCGGGCGCCGCGCAACCCGACCTGGCCCGGGTGTACGACCGGCTGCGCCCGGACCGCCCCGGCTGGTCGAGCCGGGACGAGCGCTGGTGGCGGTACCTGCTGGCCGACCCGCCCGCCTACCGGGAGGGCGCCACCCCGCTGCGGGTGCTGCTGCACGACGGCCCGGACGGCGTCGACGGGTACGCGTTGTGGCGCACGAAGGACGACTGGAACGCCGCCGGCCCGAACGGGCAGGTCCAGGTGACCGAGGTGGCGGCGGCCACACCCGAGGCGTACCTGGCGCTGTGGCGCACGCTCTTCTCGGTCGACCTGACCCGGCGGCTGTCGTTCTCCCGGGCGGCGCTGGACGAGCCGCTGCTGCGGTTGGTCGACGAGCCACGTCGACTCGGCGCCTCGTACCTCGACGGGCTCTGGGTGCGGCTGGTCGACGTGCCGGCCGCGCTGGCCGCCCGCCGCTACGCCACACCCGTTGACGTGGTGATCGAGGTGACCGACCCGCTGCTGCCCGAGAACACCGGTCGGTGGCGGCTCACCGGCGGGCCCACCGAGGCCACCTGCGTACGCACCGATGATCCGGCGGAGCTGGCCTGCGACGTGCGCTGCCTGGGCGAGCTGTACCTGGGCGGCGCGGTGCTGGGCGGGCTGGCGGCCGCCGGGCGGGTGCGGGAGCTGCGCCCTGGCGCCCTCGCCGCGGCCGGGCCGGCGTTCGGCTGGCACCGGGCCCCGGCGCCGATGGACATCTTCTGACCGGTGCCGCCCGGGGGCGGTACGGTCGACCGATGGCGGAAGCGGAGCGACGGCGGCGCCGGCTGCGTCACCAGCCGGACGGCGGCGGGGACGGCGACGGCCCGAACGCGGCCACGGCCGAGGTGCACGACGGGGCGCCGACCCCCCGGGTCCGGCGCGGCGCGGACGACGGTGAGCGCGGGCTGCGCGGCCTGGTCGGCTCCGGCTCCTCCCAGGTGGGCGTCAGCGCCGCGCTGCGGGCCCGGGACGCGACCCGGCCGACCGACCAGGACCTGGCCGAGGCGGAGGCGCGGCTGCTGATCGTCCGGCGCAACTGGGTGCCCCGGGAGGACCTGCCCCGCCCGGGCCGCTGATCCCCCGGGGCGACCGTCAGGGCAGCTCGGGCAGGCGCCGGGTGGCCTCGTACTCGGCCACCTGGGCGATCCGGCGGGCGTGCCGAGGGTTGCCGGAGAACGGCGTGCCGAGGAACGCCTCGACCAGCGCGGTGGCCTCGTCGAGGGTGTGCTGCCGGGCGCCGACCGCCACCACGTTGGCGTCGTTGTGCTCCCGGCCCAGCTGGGCGGTCTCGATGTTCCAGGCCAGCGCGGCCCGGACGCCGGCGACCTTGTTCGCGGCGATCTGCTCGCCGTTGCCGGAGCCGCCGATGACCACCCCGAGGCTGCCCGGATCGGCCACCACCCGGTCGCCGGTGTGCAGGCAGAAGGCCGGGTAGTCGTCGTCCGGGTCGAAGGCGTGCGGGCCGACGTCGACCACCTCGTAACCCTGCTTGGCCAGGTGGTTGGCCAGGTGCACCTTCAGCTCGAAACCGGCGTGGTCGGATCCCAGGTAGACGCGCATACCGGGAGTCTGTCAAACCACGCCCCGGCACGCCGCGCGGGCGGCGTACCGGGGCGGTTTCGTCACAGCGTCAGCGGGCCAGCTCGGCCACCACCAGGCCGGCGCGGGCCTTGGGGGTGAACCAGGTGCTCTTGCGGGGCATCTTCTGCCGGGCCAGGTTCACCGCGACGAAGTCGTCCACGGTCACCGGGGCGACCAGCACGGCCAGCTCGGCGCGCCCGGCGTCCACCTCGCCGGTGAGCCAGCTCGCCGGGTAGTCGCCGCCGACGTAGGTGACCCGCTTGTCACCCGGGTCGAGGCCGAGCGCGTCGCGCAGCAGCAGCCGCTCGACCAGGGCGTGGTCGAGGTTCTCCAGCCGACCGGCGCTCTCGTCGTGCGGCAGCGTCACCGCGTACCCACCGCCGGGGAGCCGCAGGTGCACGGTGCCGCCGGCCGCCGGGACCTCGACCGGGCCGTCGATCTCGGTGATCTTCGCGCCGACCGCCCGGAGCCGGTCGAGCAGCTCGACCGGGGTGGTGGTCAGCTCGGCGACCAACCGGTTGTAGGGCTGGATGGCCACCGACGCCGGCGTGGTGACCACCGACAGGAAGCGCGGCAGGCCGCCGGTCTGGGCCGCCAGGCTGCGGTGGTTGCCGTCCGCGACCACCAGCTCACCGCCGCCGGCCAGGGTGGTCAGCTCGTCCTGCCGCGGGCCGGGGCCGAGCAGCCAGATGGCGTGCGTCCGGCCGGCCTGGTCGGTGTCGGTGGCGGCGGGGGCGCCGGCCGACTCGGTCGCCGCCGCGAGCGCGGCGTGCAGCTCGTCGCCGCGCCCGGTCTGCAGCAGCAGCACGGGCGAGAGCAGGTGACCCAACGCCTCGGCCAGGGCGACCCGCTCGCGCACCTTGGCGATGAACACGTCCTCGTTGCGGATCACCAGGCCCGGCTCGTCGGCCTTGGTGGAGATCTGGTCGGTGTCGACCATCGCCCACAGCCCGTACGCCGACTCCTCCCCCGGCGCGCTGATCCGGTAGAGCACCACGACCTGCTCGGCCGGGGTGTAGCTGCCGTCGGCCTTCGCCTCGGCCAGCCGCGCCGCCGCGTCGGGCAGCGCGTCGAGGAAGGACTTCCCCACGCTCTCCGGCGCCCGGTGCGGCATCTCGATGCCGAGGGCACTGTGCGGGTTCGCCTCGACGATCGCGGTGATCTCCGCGTCGTCGGCGAACTCGTCGTAGTTCTGCGCGCCGGTGCCGCCAGTGGTGATCCAGGCCCGGGCGATCGGATGCACGACCGTCATGCCGGGCACGCTACCGGCGGCGGGCGCCCGGCCGGTGCCGACCCCGCGCGGGTCCATCAGATGAACCGTTCAGCCGCGCTCGTTCGGCCCCCGGCCCCGTCGCCGGTGCCGACCGGACGGGCCGGCCCCGGGGGCCGGGCGGCGGGCCGGCACCCGGCCGGCGGGCGGGGTGGCGCGGGAGGTCACCGGGACCCGGGCCACGCCGACCACGATCGGCGGGGCGAGCAGCTCGACCATCTCGGCCGGCAGGGACGGGCTGACCGCGGGCCAGGGGCAGTCCTGCACCGACCAGTACGTGGACTCGGGCGGTTCGGCGGTCGCCGGCCCGGTCGACGGATCGTCAGCGGACGGGCGGCGGTGCTTGGCCATCGGGGGAGCCTCCGGGGCAGCCGGGTGCGGCCGCTGCCGGCCGCTGCGCTGGACACCGGGTGAAACGACCCCGCGGGCGAGAGGGTGACGCGCACCGGACGCGGTGTGCGACGCCCCGCCGGGGCGGAACGCGACGTCGGGCCCGCCTCGCGCCGGGCCCGACGTCGCGGGAGCCTCAGTCGAAGATCGGGCCGAGCTCCCGGCTGCGCTTCAGCTCGTAGAAGCCCGGGGTGCCGGCGACCAGCAGGACGCCGTCCCAGAGCTTGCCGGCGGCCTCGCCCTTGGGGGCCGGCGTGATGACCGGGCCGAAGAAGGCGACCTTGCCGCCGTCCGGGCCCGGGGCGTGGATCACCGGGGTGCCCACGTCGGTGCCGACCGGGCGCATGCCCGCCTCGTGGCTGGCCCGCAGCGCCTCGTCGTACGCGGTGGACTCGGCGGCGTCGGCGAGCGACGCGTCCAGCCCGACGTCGGCGAGGGCGGCGGTGATCATCTCCCGGCCCAGCGGCTCCTTGCCGAGGTGGATCCGGGTGCCCATGGCGGTGTAGAGCTTCGCCAGCGTCTCGGCGCCGTGCGCCTGCTCGACGGCGATGCACACCCGCACCGGGCCCCAGCCCTTCTTCATCATGTCCTGGTACTCCTCGGGCAGGTCCCGGCCCTCGTTGAGCACCGACAGGCTCATCACGTGGAAGGCGATGTCCAGTTCGCGGACCCGCTCCACCTCCAGCAGCCAGCGGGAGGTGATCCAGGCCCACGGGCACAACGGGTCGAACCACATGTCGACGGTGACACGCTCGCTCACAGTGGGATCCCTTCGCGACGGGTGCGCGCCGGTGACCCGGCGCGACTACCTGCGATCCTCACCCCGAACGGCATCGACCGGCAGCGGAATGAGAGCGTGACGTCGGCCACCGCGGTGTCGTGGTGCATGGAAGACTCGGTTCGGTCGACCGCCACGAGCGGCCGGCGGGGCCGCAGCCGCCGCCAGGCGGCGAGAGTGGGATGGAGACGAACAGTGCCGGGAGTGCGCAACCTGACCCAGGTCGAGGCCACCGAGCGGGCGCGCCTGCTCGAGGTCACCGGGTACGACATCAGCCTTGACCTGTCCACCGCGGTGCAGGCCGAGGGCCGCACGTTCCGGTCGGTGACCGAGGTCCGGTTCCGCTGCTCCGAGCCGGGCGCCACCACCTTCATCGAGGCCGCCGCCGAGTCGGTGCGCTCGGCGACGCTCAACGGCGCCGAGGTCGACCTGGCCGACTGGTCGGCCGAGAAGGGCCTCACCCTGACCGGCCTCGCCGCGGAGAACACCCTGGTGGTGGACGCCGACTTCGGCTACTCCAACAGCGGGCAGGGGCTGCACCGCACGGTGGACCCGGTCGACGGGGAGACGTACCTCTACAGCCAGTTCGAGACGGCCGACGCGCAGCGGGTCTTCGCCTGCTTCGACCAGCCCGACCTGAAGAGCGTCTACACCTGGCACGCCACCGTCCCCGCGCACTGGCGGGTGGTGTCCAACATGCCGGTGCAGCGCGAGGAGCCTTCCGGCGAGGACCGCAAGACCATCCACTTCGTCCGCTCGGAGCGGATGAGCACCTACATCACCGCGCTCTGCGCCGGGCCGTACCACGAGGTGCGGTACGAGCACGACGGCATCGACCTCGGATACTTCTGCCGCGCGAGCATGGCCGCCCATCTCGACGCCGAGGATCTCAACCTGGTCACCAAGCAGGGCTTCGACTTCTTCCACGAGCAGTTCGGCGTCCGCTACCCGCTGCCCAAGTACGACCAGCTCTGGGTGCCGGACTTCAACGCCGGCGCGATGGAGAACTTCGGCTGCGTCACGCACGCCGAGTCGCACTACATCTTCCGCTCGCAGGTCACCGACTTCGAGTACGAGCAGCGGGCCAACACGATCCTGCACGAGCTGGCCCACATGTGGTTCGGTGACCTGGTCACCATGCGCTGGTGGAACGACCTGTGGCTGAACGAGTCGTTCGCCGAGTGGGCCAGCCACTGGTGCAACACCCACGCCACCCGGTTCTCCGAGGCCTGGACGACCTTCCTGTCGATCCGGAAGAACTGGGGCTACCGGCAGGACCAGCTCTCCTCCACCCACCCGGTCTACTGCGAGATGCCGGACCTGGAGGCGGTCGAGGTCAACTTCGACGGCATCACGTACGCCAAGGGCGCCAGCGTGCTCAAGCAGCTGGTGGCGTACGTCGGCGAGGAGCCGTTCCTGGCCGGGCTGCGGGCGTACTTCGGCAAGCACGCGTGGGGCAACGCCACCTTCGACGACCTGCTCTCCGAGCTGGAGGCGGCCTCCGGGCGGGAGCTGCGCAAGTTCGCCGCCCAGTGGCTGGAGACCGCGCAGGTCAACACGCTGCGCCCCGAGGTGACCATCGGCGACGACGGCGCGTACCAGCGGGTGCTGGTCCGGCAGGAGGCGCCGAGCGGCCACCCGACGCTGCGCACCCACCGGATCGGCGGGGGCCTGTACGACCTCGCCGACGGCCGGCTGACCCGGCGCGAGCGGATCGAGGTGGACGTGGCCGGCGAGCTGACCGAGCTGTCCGCGCTGCACGGCAAGCGCGCCGCCGACGTGCTGCTGCTCAACGACGACGACCTGACGTACACCAAGCTCCGCCTGGACGAGCGGTCGATGGCCACCGTGGTGCAGCACATCGCCGGCTTCGACTCGTCGCTGGCCCGGGCGCTGTGCTGGACCGCCGCCTGGGACATGACCCGGGATGCCGAGCTGCCGGCCCGTGACTACGTGGCGCTGGTGCTCGCCGGGCTGCCCGCCGAGACCGACATCAACCTGGTCACCGCCACCCTCCGACAGGCCACCACCGCGCTCACCTTCTACGTCGACCCGTCCTGGGCGCCGACCGGCTGGGCCGAGTTGGCCCGTACCGCCAGGGACGCGCTGGCGGCGGCCGAGCCGGGCAGCGGTTTCCAGCTCGCCTGGGCACGGGCGTTCAGCTCCGCGGCGCGCTCGGACGAGGACCTGGCGACGCTGCGCGGCTGGCTGGACGGCGCCGACGTGCCGACCGGGCTGACCGTCGACACCGAGCTGCGCTGGGCGATCCTGCAGTCGCTGGTCGCGAACGGGGCGGCCGGCGCCGCCGAGGTCGAGGCGGAGCTGGCCGGCGACCGCACCGCCAGCGGCGAGCGGGAAGCAGCGTACGCGCGCGCGCTGGTGCCCACCGCGGAGAACAAGGCCGCCGTCTGGGCCGAGCTGACCGGCCCGCAGGCGCTGCCGAACTGGCGCAACCGGGCGCTGCTGCAGGGCCTCACCCACCCGGCGCAGGTGGAGCTCACCGCGCCGTACCGGGAGCAGTACTTCGGCACGGTGTCCCAGGTCTGGGCGCAGCGCGACAGCGAGCCGGCGCAGGAGTTCGTCCAGCTGGCGTACCCGGCGTACCTGGTCGAGCAGGAGACCGTGGCGGCGACCGACGCGTGGCTGGCCGGTGGCGGGCAGCCGGCGTCGCTGCGCCGGCTGGTGGCCGAGGGCCGCGACGGCGTGGTGCGGGCCTTGAAGGCCCGCGAGCGGGACGCGCAGAGCGCCTGAGCGGCGCGGTACCCGGCCCGGGGCCGGCGTGGGTGGGAGCCCGCGCCGGCCCCGGGCCGTTATCGTGGGCGCAGGAGGTGGACGTGATGGCACAACCGGCGTTTGACTGGCCGCCACCGGCGCGGCCGTGGCGTGAGCAGGATCTGCTCGACCTGCCGGAGGACGGAAACCGCTACGAGATCATCGACGGGAGCCTGCACGTGACCCCACCCGCCGGGCCGGAGCACCACGAGCTGGCGGATGACATCCGGATGGCGCTTCGCCAGCACGCACCGGACGGTTGGCGGGTGATCCGCGAGACAGGGGTACGCGTTCCGAGCTGCAACCTGATTCCTGACGTGACCGTACTGAGGCCTGGCACCCCTCGAAGGCAGATGTGGGCCGAACCCGCCAACGTCGCCCTCGTCGTGGAAGTGGAGTCGCCGAACAGTCGCCGGCACGACAGGCTGACCAAGCCACCGCTCTACGCCGAGGCGGGTATCCCGCACTACTGGCGGGTCGAGCAGGGCGACTTCGGTCCGGTGGTCTACCGCTACACCCTCACCAAGGGCGTCCACTACAACCTGGTCGGCACGGTGGGGCCGGACGACCCGGTGCAGCTCGACGAGCCGTGGCCGATGCGCCTCGATCCGAGCGCCTGGCCCCGCTGACCGCAGCGCACGAGAAAGCCCGGCCCGCGGATCCGCGGGCCGGGCTTCGTCGTACGGGAAAGGGTCAGCCCTTGCCGGCGTGGCTGGCGAGCTGGTCGAGGCCCTGGATGATGCCGCCGGCCAGGTCGCCGCCGCCGAAGGACGCCACCATGCTGAGCGCGGCCAGCTTGGCGTAGGTGTCCGGGATGCGCTTGCGGGCGTAGCGGCCGGTGACCACCTCCAGCTGGCGCTGGTTGGGCGACACCGCGATCAGGACGGACTTGTCGGGCTCGGCGAGCTGGCGGTGCAGCCGCTCGGCGTGCTCCCGGATCGGCTCGTCGAGGCCACCCACGTAGACCGAGAAGACCAGGCCGGTGCCCTGGTCGGCCAGGCGCAGGGCCTCGTCGATGCGCAGCAGCTGACGGGTCGAGAACGGCCCGTCGAGCACGTCGGGCGGGGTGCCCGTCCCGGCCTCGGCCCGCTTCTCACCAACGGTCACTTGCGCCTCCGGTTCCACCGGCCGGCGCCTCGATGCCGGCCTGCTCGAGCTTGTGGCTGGTCAGCGCCGGCGCCTGCGCGCCCGCGGCCAGGGCGGTGCCGGCCGAGTCGGCCAGCTGCTCCGGGCGGCCCAGGAACCAGACCGGAGTGAAGTCGAAGGACCGGCCCGGCCGGTAGCGCTTCGCGCCGCCGCCGCTGCCGCGGTTGCCGGCGAACACCAGACCGGTGATCACCAGCAGCACGGCCGCCGGGATGCCGACGTAGATCAGCACAGTCTCGGTGACAGACAATCCCAACGCCCCCAGGCGGAAAGAGAGATCAGAGCATCCGGTGCGGGTGGACGGATCATGACGTCGACCCCCCGCCCCCACTACCATTCACGTTAGCGGAGTCGACGCCCCGCCAGATCGCGGGGTGCCGATCCCACCCGTCACCGCAGTCTTCCAGCTGCGCCGCCGTGGCCAGCAGCCGGGCGTCCGCGCCGTACCGACCGGTCAGCAGCACCCCGACGGGCAGGTCCGTCGCGGTCCGCCCGACCGGTAACGAGACGGACGGCTCTCCCGTGACGTTGAAGATGGCGCAGTACGGCGAGAACCGCCGCTGCCGGTCGAAGTCGGCCGCCGGGTCGCCGTCGGCGGTGAACCAGCCGACCGGCGCCTGCGGGGCGGCGAGGGTGGGGCACAGCAGCAGGTCGCAGTGGGCCGTGCGGCGGGCGCCGAGGCGTACCTGGGCCTGCAGCTCGCCGAGCGTGGTCAGCAGGGCGCCGGCCGAGACGGCCGCGCCCCGGTCCCGCAGCAGCCGGGTCAGCGGCAGCAGTCGGGTCTCCCGCTCGGCCGGCATCGGGGCGAGCGCGAGGACGTACCAGATGGTCTCGAATAGCGGCCACGCCGCCGGGCCGAGCGGCGGGTCGACCTCGACCACCTCGTGACCGGCGGCGGTGAGCAGCGCGGCGGCCCGGTCCACGGCGGCCACGCAGTCGGGGTGGACCGGCTCGTCGGCGAGCATCGGCGCGGTGAACCGACCGATCCGCAGCCGCCCGGGGTCGGCCCGCCGGGCGGCGGCCAGGTAGCCGCCGTCCGGAGCGGGTGGCGGCAGGTACGGCTCGCCCGGCACCGGGACGGCCATCGCGTCGAGCAGCGCGGCGACGTCGGCGACCGTACGCCCGATCGGGCCGTGGGTGGGCAGCCCGAACGCGCCGGAGCCGAGCGGCCCGCCGGAGACCACCCCCCGGCTCGGCTTGTAGCCGACCAGGCCGCAGAGCGATGCGGGGATGCGCAGCGAGCCGCCGCCGTCGGAGCCCTGGGCGACCGGCACCAGGCCGGTGGCGACCGCGGCGGCCGCGCCGCCGCTGGAACCGTCCGCGGTGTACGCCAGGTCCCACGGGTTGCGGGCGGGCGGCGCGACCAGCCCCTCGGAGTAGAGCGAGCAGCCCAGCTCGGAGGTGGTGGTCTTGCCCAGGCTGACCAGCCCGGCGGCGGTCATCAGCCGGACCACGTCGGCGTCGACCGGCGGCACGAAGTCGGCGAACGCCGCCGAACCGAAGGTGGTGCGCACCCCGGCGGTGAGCGTCAGGTCCTTGATCGCGGTCGGCACGCCGTGCAGCGGGCCGCGACCATCGGCCGGGGTGGCGTCGGCGGCCCGGGCGGCGGCCAGCGCCCGCTCGGGGGTGACCGTGACGAATGCGCCGACGGTGTCGCCGAGCGCGTCGACCCGGCGCAGGTGGTGCGCGACCAGCTCCACACTGGACAGCTCGCCGCGGGCAATCGCGGCGGCCTGCTCCAGCGCGGTCAGGTCGTGCGGCTCGGCCATGCCCGCCATCCTGCCGTGCCCGGCGGGCTCCCACCGCCCGCGACACGGGCGCGCCGGGTCAGATCAGGGTGCCGGGCGGGGCCGCCCACTCGGAGCGCGGACCGCCCACCTCCGCGAGCAGGTCGAAGTCGCGGTCGTAGTGCAGCACGGTGGCGGAGTACTCGGCGGCGGCCGCGGCGACGAGGACGTCGACCGGACTGGCGGCCCGATGGTGCCCCCTGGCGGTCAACGCCAGCTGCAGATCACGGGCCCGGGTGGCGACGGCGGGGCTGATCGGCAGGTCGACCATGAGCTCCGCCCGCCGGGCCCGGACGGTCATCGCGTCCCGGAAGTCCCGGGCGCTGCGCCCGTCCTCCAGATCGAGCGGAAGGCACGTCGCGGCGAGCCGTTCCTCGAGGATCGCCGCGACACGCTTGCGGACGACCGGCAGCCGCAGCCGTCCCCAGGCCGACGTGTCGATCAGGTAGAGGCCGACCGGAGGAGTCATGCGGCGTCCTGCTCGCCGCGTGGCGTCTTGTCGTCCTCCAGCAGGCCGGTCCAGTCGCGGTCGACGGAGAGCAGCTCGCGGACGGCCTCCATTCGTTCGCTGCGCTCGGCGACCAGCCGCAGCGCCGCGTGGATGGTGTCCTTCTTGGTCGTGGTGCCCAGCTCTCGACGGGCGCGCTCGAGCAGCTCGTCGTCCAGGTCGATGACGGTCTTCACCGGCCGAGTATATAACCGCGCCGCCTCTTTATATACCCGCGCCGACGACGGTCACATCGCGGTGCGGGCCGACCAGAGCTCGGGGAAGACCACCCGGGCCATGCTGCGCTGCAGCCAGGCCAGCCCGGCGGAGCCACCGCTGCCCACCTTGGCGCCCATGGTGCGCTGGACCGCCTTCACGTGGTTCCACCGCCAGTCGCCGAACCGCTCGGCCACCTCGGTCAGCGCCTCGCCGAGCAGCCGGAGGTGGTTGTCCGGCCCGTCGTCGCCGTAGACCTCCAGCCAGGCCGCCTCGACCAGCGGGTGCGAGGTGTGCTCGACCGACACGTCCCGGGCCAGCAGGTCGGCCGGAACGTCGTGGCCCTGCCGGGCGAGCAGGGCGATCACGTCGTCCCACAGGCTCGGCGCTGCCAACGTCGCGCGCAGGTCGTCGTAAACCTGGCCGTCGCGGCGGAACGGACGGATCAGGGACGGCTCCCGCAGCCCGAGCAGGAATTCCAGGTGCCGGTACATCGCCGACTGGAAGCCGGAGCCCTCGCCGAGCAGGTTGCGGAACCGGTTGAAGTCGGCCGGCGTCATCCAGCGCAGCCCGTGCCAGGCGGCGTTCAGGCCCTCCAGGTGCAGGGCCGCCCGGCGCAGCGGCGCGAGCGCCGCCCAGACCCGGTCGGCCCGCAGGTCCCGCTGGGCCTGCCGCAGCTCGTGGCAGGTCAGCCCGAAGTACAGCTCCATGATCTGGCTGACCATCAGGAAGGACATCTCGCCCGGATCGGAGCTGACCGGCTGCTGCAGCGAGTGCAGGGTGCTGGCGTGCACGTACGCGTCGTACGGCACCCGCTCGGCGAACTCCAGCGTCGGTTCGCCGCCGTTGCGGGCGGCCCGGGCGGCCCGCTGCCGCGGGGTCACCGGGCGCACCGCCGGGGTGGGCGCGGGCACCCGCAGGTCGGTCTGGTCCACCGTCTCGTCCCCCTCCGATCACGTTGACCACATGATCTCTCGCCGGAGGGGCGACCCGGAATGCCGATCCGACGGCGTCGGCAGGCGAGGACCTTCCACACGAAACCCGCTGAGGGCAACCGACCTTTCGCGGATAAGGTCGACGCGTGGACGACATGGACTGGGCGCTGCTGCGCGAACTGCAGGACGACGCCCGGCTGTCGTTCAGCGAGCTGTCCCGCCGGGTGCACCTGTCCCCGCCGGCGGTCGCCGAGCGGGTCCGCCGGCTGGAGGAGGCCGGCGTGATCACCGGGTACCACGCGCACGTCGACCTGACCCGGGCCGGCCGCACCGTGGTCGCGTTGATCCGGATGTCCTGTTACGGCGCGCGCTGCATCCTCAACGACCCCGAGGTGGCCGGCTGGCCGGAGATCATGGAGATCCACCGGATCACCGGCGACGCGTGCAGCATGCTCAAGGTCGCGGCCGGGTCGATCGGCGAGTTCGAGGCGGTCATCGACCGGCTCGCCCCGTACGGCCAGCCGTCCAGCACGATGGTGCTCTCCACCCCGCTGGACTGGCACCCGGTCGGGCAGCTCACCAGCCTGCCGGCCGGCCCGGACGCCCGCCGGCGCTGAGCGGGGCACTCCCCCGCGGCCCGCCGCAGCCGGTTTGCCCCCGGACCAACGGGAATGCAGGCCCGCACACCCGGCGCAGGATTCCGGCGAATCGTCGCCGGGAGGGGGGAATCATGCGGGGGCTCCACGCGTACCATCGTGCCTTTTCCGCCGCTCTGGCGATGTTCGCACTGGTCGGGGCGATGGTCCTGGCGGCGGCGACACCCGCCCGGGCCGGCGACAACGTCTTCGTCGAGGTCACGCCGAACAGCGTGCAGGCAGGCAGCCGGGTGACCGTCCGGGCCAGCTGCGACGGCGCCAACAACAAGCAGGCCGAGGTGCACTCCGACGCCTTCGGGCGGGTGATGCTGCGGCCGAACAACGGCTTCCTGACCGGGGCGGTGACCGTGCCCGGCAACAAGGAACCCGGGGACTACACCGTCGACCTGCGCTGCTCCAACGGCAACACGGCGTCCACCATGCTGACCGTGCTCAACATGGCGCAGCCCAGCAAGGGCCCGGCGACCGGTGGCGGCGGCACCGCCGGTGGCCGGGGGGTCGGCTCGCTGCTGCTGGTCGGCGGGCTGGCCGTGGTGGCCGTGGTGGCCGGGCTCGGCGTCTTCGGCCCAGGACGCCGTCGGGCCGCCGGCTCCTGACCGACCGTCCCGACATGACCCGCCGACGCGCCCGTACGCGCTCGGGTCGGGACCGGGTCCGGGCCGTGGCCCGGCTCGCGGCCCGCGCCGCCGGCCGCTTCCGCCGGGTGGCCGCCCAGGCCGTCACCGCCAGCGTGGTCACCACCGATCCGGTCGCGCACGCCCGTCCGGTCCGCCCGGTGCCGCCCCGGGCACTGGCCGGCGGCCGGTTCCGGAACCCGGGCGGGGCGGTGCTGGTGATCGGCACCCTGATGGTGCTGATCGTGGCGATGCTCGGGGTGCAGCGGGTAACCGGCCTGAGTGTCCTGCCCGACCGGTTCGTCGCCGGGCTGCGGCCGCCGCCGAAGAAGTTTCCGGTGCTGCCGGGCAGCCCACCGACCCGGATCGCGATCTCCTCGATCGACCTGCAGGCTCCGGTGCACCACGTCGGCATCGCCCCGGACGGCAGCATCGCCGTCCCGGACCTCGGCCACGCCCAGGAGGCCGGCTGGTACGACCAGGGCCCCACCCCCGGCCAGTACGGCCCGGCGGTGATCGTCGGGCACGTGGACACCAGCACCGGCCCGGCGGTCTTCCACGGGCTCAAGGAGCTGCGCGTCGGGGACACGGTCGAGGTGACCCGGGAGGACCACCGGGTGGCCGTCTTCCAGGTGGACCAGGTCGAGCGGTACGGCAAGGAGCGGCTGCCGGCCGACGAGATCTTCGGCGACTTCAGCCGCCCGAACCTGCGGCTGATCACCTGCGGCGGGCGGTGGGTGGGCGGCCGGACCGGCTACGCCGACAACGTCGTGGTGTACGCGTCGCTGGTGCGGGCGCGCGACGGGTGAGGATGCGACCGGCACCCCCGATCGCCCCGGCCGGGCGGCCTCCGTCAGGCCGCCGCCTCGGGCTCCCGCAGGTCGAGCCAGTCCGCCCAGCGCGGGTCGGGGGCCCGGTGGCCGAGCACCCGCCAGGCATTGCCCTTCGGTGCGGCAGGCGGGCTGTGTAGCCGCCAGCCCAGCTCGGCCGGGGTCTTGTCGCCCTTGGTGTGGTTGCACCGGGCGCAGGCGGCGACCACGTTCTCCCAGGCGTGCCGGCCGCCCCGGCTGCGCGGGAAGACGTGGTCGATGGTCTCGGCCGGGCCGCGGCAGTAGGCGCAGCGCCAACCGTCCCGGGCGAAGATCGCCCGGCGGGACAGACCGACGTGGGTGCGGTAGGGCACCCGGACGAACCGGGTCAGCCGGACCACCGAGGGGACCGCGAGCGCGTTGCGGGCGCTGTGCAGGATGCCGTCGCCGTCGGCCACGCAGACGGCCTTGGCGGAGAGCACGAGGATGGCGGCGCGGCGCACCGACACGACACACAGCGGCTCGTAGGTGGCGTTGAGAACCAGCGCGCTGGAGCCCACCGTGGGTCGTATGTCAGGCATCGTGCTCACCCTCCCGGTCCAGCCGCTCCCACCGCTGGCAACGTCGGCCGGACCCGCCCAGCGGGAAGCACGACCGACGCCGGCGGGACCACCGACGTCCGTTGGGCCCATCGTCCCTGATAAGGCCCCGGATTGCACGTACTAATCGGGGGGTCCCTCGTGAAGCTTTCTCCGGCCGGGGGAAGATGTCCGGTTACCAGTCGGTGATCATGGGACGTCGGGCCGACCGGGCGTACGGAGGGTCGCCGCCGGCGGGCCCCGCCCGGTGCGGTACGAAGGCAGGATGAGCGTCGCCAGCCTGCTGCCCCTCGCCGAGCCGATCACCGACCCCACCCCGTCGCAGGGTTGCCTGGACGACTCGCTCTGCAAGACGATGCTGGACGCCACCGGTTCGGTCTGGTTCGCCGAGGGCAGCTACTGGATCCTGCTCAAGCCGCTGCGGGTGCTGCTGATCCTGCTGCTGGCGGTGGTCGCCCGCTGGGCGCTGCACCGGACGATCAACCGGCTGGTGCGCACCACCTCCCGCGGCGCGGTGCCCACCCTGCTGCGCCCGCTGCGCGAACGGATCCCGTCGGCCACCCTGGACGCGGAGGGGTTCGTACCGGAGCGGCGGCGGCAGCGGGCCGAGGCGATCGGCTCGGTGCTGCGCAGCGTGGTCACCGCCTTCGTCTTCGGCATCGCGCTGCTGATGATCCTGCGCGAGTTCAGCTTCGACCTGGCGCCGCTGCTGGCCAGCGCCGGGATCGTCGGCGTGGCGCTCGGCTTCGGCGCGCAGAGCCTGGTCAAGGACCTGATCGCCGGCCTGTTCATGCTGATCGAGGACCAGTACGGGGTCGGCGACACGGTGGACCTGGGCGAGGCGACCGGGGTGGTGGAGGCGGTCGGGCTGCGGGTCACCACCGTCCGGGACGGGCGCGGGGTGCTCTGGTACATCCGCAACGGCGAGATCATCCGGGTGGGAAACAAGAGCCAGGGCTGGGCCCTGGTCGTGGTGGATCTGCCGATCGGCTTCGCCGGCACCGAGGAGGCGAACGCCGTCCTGCGGACCGCTGCGGCCTCGGTGGCGATGGACCCGGACCTGGCCGCCGAGATCGTCGAACCGCCCGAGGTGCTCGGCGTGGAGCAGATGACCGTCGACGGCGCGGTGATCCGCACGATCGTCAAGACCACCGCCGACGGCCAGTTCGCGGTCGGCCGGGAACTGCGCCGGCGGCTCGCCGAGGCGCTGGAGAATTCCGGCATCACCGCCCGGATCGCCGCCGGCCGGCTCTATCCCGGGCTGCCGCCGACCGGTCCGGAGTCCCGCCCCGGCCCGGGCTCGGCCGGCTGACCGGCGGGTGACGTCCCGGCCACGACAACCCGAAATCCGGGGGTCGCGGGCCGCACGACCCCTCGGGTATCGTCCGTTCGTTCAGTCGGAGATGCGACCATCGATCCGTTCGCCCTAGCCAGTTCTCAGACTATCGGGCAGAATCCGGTGCACGGTGCACAAGCCGGAGCGTGATCGAGTCCTCGCTGGTCCGTGGATCTGACGATGGGTGCCCCGCCGGGCCGTCACGAGCGGCCGGCGCGGGGGCGCGATGGAGGCGACGGTGTCCGAGCGGACCTCCCCGGAGCGACAGGCGACCTTCCGTGAGGTGCTGGGCGAGCGGGAGTTCAGCGCCGTCCTGACGGCGAACGCGTTCTCCTGGGTCGGTGACTACGTCGCCCGGGCCGCGGTCACCGTGCTCGTCTACCAGGAGACCGAGGGATCGGTCGCGCTCTCCGCCGCGGCCTTCGCGGTGAGCTACCTGCCCTGGCTGGTCGGCGGCCCGGTGCTCGCGGCGCTCGCCGAGCGGCACCGCTACCGGCGGGTCATGGTGCTGTGCGACCTGGCCCGGATGGCGTTGATGGCGGTGATCGCCATTCCCGGCATCCCGGTCTGGGCCATCCTCGCCCTGCTCTTCGCCAGCACCCTGGCCAACCCGCCCAGTCAGGCCGCCCGGTCGGCGCTGCAGGCGACCATCCTCACCGGCGACCGGCTGGTGCTGGGGCTGTCGCTCAGCGCCAGCGTCAGCCAGGTCGCGCAGGTCGTCGGCTACCTGGCCGGCGCGATGATGGCGGTCTACGACCCGGCCCTGGCCCTGCTGCTCAACGCGGTGACCTTCGGCCTGTCGGCGTTGCTGATCCGGTTCGGCGTCCGGGACCGGGAGCCGGCGATGACCGCGGCGCACCGCAGCCACCTGCTGCGGGAGACCGGAGAGGGCTTCCGGATCGTCTTCGGCACCCCGGTGCTGCGCGCGATCGCCGTGCTGGTGTTCAGCGTGATGCTCTTCTCGATCGTGCCCGAGGGGCTCGCCGCCGCCTGGGCGAAGGAGAGCTCCGGCGCGGGCGCCGACGCCGGGGTCGCCCAGGCGCTGATCATGGCGGCCAATCCGGCCGGCTTCATCCTCGGCGGGCTGCTGATCGGTCGGGTGTTCGGCCCGACCCGCCGGCTCACGCTGATGCGACCGCTGGCCGTGCTGGCGCCGCTGGTCCTGGTCCCGGCGCTGCTGGACCCGCCGCCGGTGGTGGTGGCGCTGCTCGGGGCGGCCTGCGGGTTCACCGTCGCCGGGATGCTGCCCACCGCCAACGGCCTGTTCGTGCGGGCCCTACCGAACGCGTACCGGGCTCGGGCGTTCGGGGTGATGGCCACCGGCATGCAGGTGATCCAGGGCGGCGCGGTGCTGATCACCGGGTTGCTCGCCGACCGGTTCTCGGTGCCCGTGGTGGTCGGGGTGTGGAGCGCCGCGGGCGTGCTGTTGATGCTGGCCACGGCCCTGCCCTGGCCGGACCGCGCCACCGTCGACGCGGCGGTGGACGCGGCCGAACGGGCCAACGCGACGGTGCCGGCGCAGGACCGCGGGCACCTCGCCGGCGGAGCGCGGGCCCGCTCCGGCCAGCCGGGCCGGCACAGCCACGCTGTGACGTGAGCCGCAGGCGCGTACCGGCCGGCCCGTGGGGGCACCTGGCAGGATGGAACGGTGAATCCCGCAGCTGAGTCCGACCGGCCCGGTGCGTCGACCACCCTCTTCGAGGCGGTCGGTGGTGAGCCGACCTTCCGCAAGCTGGTCGACGAGTTCTACTCCGGCGTCGCCACCGATCCGCTGCTGCGACCGATGTACCCGGAGGAGGATCTCGGCCCGGCCGCCGACCGGCTGACGCTCTTCCTGATGCAGTACTGGGGCGGCCCGAACACCTACTCCGCCAGCCGCGGGCACCCCCGCCTGCGGATGCGCCACGCGCCGTTCCGGATCGGCCCGGCCGAGCGGGACGCCTGGCTGCACCACATGCGCCGGGCCGTCGACCGGCTGGGCCTGCCGCCGGAGATCGCCGACCCGCTCTGGGACTACCTCGAGCGGGCGGCGTACTTCATGGTCAACGCGATGGACGAGCCCGGCGAAGGGTGAGGGCGGGCCCGGCCCCGCGGGGGCCGGGCACCGACGCGCGCTACAGCAGCGCGCCCTCGTCGTGCAGCCAGTCGACGAACGTGGTGGCCACCGCGGCGCCGCAGTCGAGCATCTCGACCAGCAGCGCATCGTGCGTGCCGGCGCCGAGCGGCACCTGCAGCTCGGCGTAGATGGGCAGCTGGCCGCGCTCGGTCGGGTCGCCGATGTAGGCCTTGCAGAACCGGCGGGTGTGGTTCCACTCGTTGACCACGCGATAGGCGCGGTCCGCCCAGTCCGGCGGGACCGTCGCGTGTGGACGTGCCCGCATCACCAGGATCTCGTCCTCCGGACCCTCCAGGGTGACCAGCACCGCGTGCCGCTCCCACATGGCCAGCAGGTTGCCGTCGCCGTCGGCCAGGTACCGCACGTCGAGCAGGTCCAACGCGTCACAGACCCGACGCAGGGTGACCGGCTCGACGGCGACCGGCATGTCCGCTATCGCGGGCCGGTCGCCGGCCGGGGCGTCGTCCCCCGGCTGCCGCGGGGCCGGTGGTCCGACCCGGACGGTGTCCACTGTGATCCCGCTTCGGGTTTCCGGGTCGCCGCCTGCGGCGGGACCAGGGCGCCATGACCACCACGGCATCGCTCGCGCACCTCACTCCCCAGCGGATCCAGCCGCCTACGGTGTGTTGGATCCGAGGATGGACGGTACCCGGACAGCCGGGTTGAAGCACCCCCCCAACGGCAGCCCCGGGCCAGAAGAACGACCTCGGGTCATCCTTTCGGGTGATCCTTGGTCGGCCGGATCGCGAGTTCCGAGACGGTGCGCGACCATGCCGCTCCATAAGGTCCGACCAGCCCGACCCACCGTCCGGCCGACCGCACCTGCACGTCGCCTCCGGCCGCGCCGCTCCCTGACCCGTCCCCGCCGACCGCCGGGCCGGCCGGCGCCGATCCGGCAGCCCCCGGGCCGGCAGCCGCCGGTCGCGTGGGCGGCGGGCCGGCGAAGCCCATCCGGACGATCGCCTGGACCAGCCGCTGGGTCACCTCGACCGGCTCGCCGGGCGGGTCGTCCGGCCTGACCGTGACCGCCACGTGGTCCAGCAGCGCGTCGCGGAGCACCCGCTGCCCCACCGCCCGGCCGGCGACCCCCTCGGCGGCCGCGGTGCGCAGGGTGCCGGCCGCCGCCTCGGCGACCTGCCACAGCTGCGCCGCCGGGATCAGCTCCAGCCGCCGGCTCGCCATGGGCGGCAGCGGCCAGCGCCAGTCCGCGTCCCGGCGGGGCGGCAGCGCCCCGCCGGCCGGCGCCAGCCGCGCCAGCAGGTCGGCCGCGCCGACCGTGACGTCGACCGGGGCGAGGCCGGTCACCGTGCGGACCACCAGCACGTCCCACGGCAGCCGGGCCCAGAGGGCGGTACGGCCGGCACCGTCGACCGGCCGCAGCCGGACCACGGCGCCCGGGTCGAACCGGGCCACCCGGGCCAGGAAGGCGCCCGCGTCGGCGAGCCCGGTCAGCCCGTGCCCGGTCACGGGCGGCACCCCGCTCACGCCGCCGCGCCCGGCGCCCAGGTGCGCAGGAAGGCACGCTCATCGTCGCTCAACCGGCGGGGCGCCTGGCGGGTCAGGTCGAACGGCACCAGCACCGAGCGGGCCCGGCTGGCCAGCACGTCGCCGTCGTACAGCTCGTAGTCGACGGTGAACGAGGCGGCCCGGATCTCGGAGATCCACAGCTCGATGCGCACGGTCGGGGCCGCCTCGGCGGTGGCCCGACCGAGCGCGTAGTCGACCGGGCGCAGGTAGTCGACCTCGTGCCGGCGGATGACCACCCCGTCGGCGAACGAGCCCACTCCCCACGCCCGGCCGCCGGCGAACATCAACGCCACCCGGGCCTCCTCGTACAGCGTGAGGAAGCGGGCGTTGTTGACGTGGCCGTACGCGTCCAGGTCGGACCAGCGCAGCGCGCAGTGGTAGACGAAGCGATCAGTCACGGGTGAGCTTGCGGTACGTCACCCGGTGCGGACGGGCCGCCTCGGCGCCGAGCCGGTCGATCTTGTTCTTCTCGTACGCCTCGAAGTTGCCCTCGAACCAGAACCACTTCGACGGCTCCTCCTCGGTGCCCTCCCAGGCCAGGATGTGCGTGGCCACCCGGTCGAGGAACATCCGGTCGTGGGAGATGACCACGGCGCAGCCCGGGAACTCCAGCAGCGCGTTCTCCAGGCTGGAGAGGGTCTCCACGTCCAGGTCGTTGGTCGGCTCGTCGAGCAGGATGACGTTGCCGCCGAGCTTCAGGGTCAGCGCCAGGTTGAGCCGGTTGCGCTCGCCGCCGGAGAGCACCTTGGTCGGCTTCTGCTGGTCCGGCCCCTTGAAGCCGAACGCGGCGATGTACGCCCGGGACGGCATCTCGACCTTGCCCACCATGAGGTGGTCCAGCCCGTCCGAGACGACCTCCCAGACGGTCTTGTCGCCGTCCAGGCCCTGCCGGTTCTGGTCGACGTACGACAGGGAGACCGTCGGGCCGACCTTCACGTCGCCGCCGGTCGGCTGCTCCAGCCCGACGATGGTCTTGAACAGGGTGGTCTTGCCGACGCCGTTCGGGCCGATGATGCCGACGATGCCGTTGCGCGGCAGCGAGAAGGACAGGTCGTCGATCAGGATCCGCTCGCCGAAGCCCTTGGTCAGGTCGTGCGCCTCGATGACGGTGCTGCCCAGGCGCGGGCCCGGCGGGATCTGGATCTCCTCGAAGTCCAGCTTGCGGGTCTTCTCCGCCTCGGCGGCCATCTCGTCGTACCGGTCCAGCCGGGCCTTGGACTTGGTCTGCCGGGCCTTGGCGTTGGAGCGGACCCACTCCAGCTCGTCGGAGAGGCGCTTCTTCATCTTGGCGTCGCGGCGACCCTCGACGGAGAGCCGGGCGGCCTTCTTCTCCAGGTAGGTGGAGTAGTTGCCCTCGTACGGGTAGGCCCGGCCGCGGTCCAGCTCGAGGATCCAGTTCGCCACGTTGTCCAGGAAGTACCGGTCGTGGGTGATCGCCATGACGGTGCCGGCGTACTTGGCCAGGTGCTGCTCCAGCCACTGCACGCTCTCCGCGTCCAGGTGGTTGGTGGGCTCGTCGAGCAGCAGCAGGTCGGGCGCCTCCAGCAGCAGCTTGCACAGCGCCACCCGGCGCCGCTCGCCACCGGAGAGCTTGGTGACGTCGGCGTCCGGCGGGGGGCAGCGCAGCGCGTCCATGGCCAGCTCGAGCTTGGAGTCGATGTCCCAGGCGTCGGCGTTGTCCAGCTCCTCCTGCAGCCGGCCCATCTCCTCCATCAGCTCGTCGGAGTAGTCGGTCGCCATCTGCTCGGCGATGGCGTTGAAGCGGTCCAGCTTCGTCTTGATCTCCGCGACCGCCTCCTCGACGTTGCCGAGGACGGTCTTGCTGTCGTTGAGCGGGGGCTCCTGGGCGAGCATGCCGACGGTGAAGCCGGGCATCAGCCGGGCCTCGCCGTTGCTCGGCTGGTCCCACCCTGCCATGATCTTGAGGAGGCTGGACTTGCCGGCGCCGTTCGGGCCGACCACACCGATCTTTGCCCCCGGCAGGAAGCTCAGCGTCACGTTGTCGAGCACGACCTTGTCGCCGTGCGCCTTGCGCGCCTTTTCCAGGACGTAGATGTACTGGGCCACGGTGCGGGCTACCTCCGTCGGGTTGCTGTCGCGAGCTGGTGGGCGCGGGCCGCGAGTCCGGCCGGCCGCCGCCGGCCGGGAGCCGGCCGCGCGCACGCCGCCGTCAATCCTGACAGGTACGGCCGGCTCCGCCCGCATCACCCCGCCCCAGCAGTACGCCCGGCGCGCCTCGTTGCGAACAACGGTATCACCGCTTAGTTTGATCGGTATGACCAAGAAGATCGCGATCAGCCTTCCCGATGATGTTGCGGAGCGACTGGCCAGGGAACCGAATGTCTCTGCCTTCATCGCCGAAAGCGTGCGTCGAGTCATGGCGGGCGAGACCACCAGGCAGACGCTGCGGAGTGTCGGCTTCGCCCTCACCGACGCCGGCCTGGCCGAGGCGGGCCGCAAGCTCGACGAGGCACAGGCCCGGATCACACCGGAGCTGCGCGCCGAGGCGGCAGCCCTGCTGAGCGAGTCCTCCCGCGGACGGCTGGCGATCGGTGGCTGAGGCGGGCCTGATACTGGACACCGGTTGCCTACTGGCCTACTCGAACGGCACCGAGGCGGTCGGGGAGCAGATCGCCAAGGTGGCGGACAAGGGGCAGTCGGTGATCATCCCGGCGCTGTGCCTGGCTACGGCATACCGCCAGGTGAGCACCGACGGCTGGCCGCTCCTGGACATCCTCGGCGATCTGGAACATGTGGTCGTCAGGCCGGTGGAGCACGACATGTGCATGTTCCTCGGCGGCTGGTCGCGGGGACTGGCAAGTATGGATCTGGCGCAGGCAGCGCTGGAGGCGGCGCGTGCGACCACCCCACTCATGACGGATCGGCGGGAGTTGCTGGGTGAGGTGCTGCCCAAGGAGTGGCCGATCATCGACCTGTAGAGCAGGCGATGTCGACAAGGTCACCGACGAGGTTCCGGTCGCCGTGGGACGGGTAGGGAACTGCGGCACGGGGCATCAGACGCCGCAGCTACGCTCAGTACGCTCATCGCGGTGGACCCGTCAGCACCCGGAGGTGGCCGATCGTGACCGTCCGTAGCTCCTTTGTCGTTGTGGCGAACCGATTGCCGGTCGACGAGGTGAGCACACCCGAGGGACGGCAGTGGCGACGCAGCCCAGGCGGGCTGGTCACCGCGCTGCACCCCGTCCTCGCCGAGCACCGGGGCACCTGGGTCGGCTGGGCCGGCGGCACCGGGCCGGCGCCCGAGCCGTTCGACCTGGAGGGCATCCGCCTGCACCCGGTGCCGTTGAGCGCCGAGGAGCTGGAGCGCTACTACGAGGGCCAGTCCAACGCGACGATCTGGCCGCTCTACCACGACGCGGTGGAGACCCCGGCCTACAAGCGCCGCTGGCGCGAGGCGTACCGGCTGGTCAACGCCCGGTTCGCGGAGGCCGCGGCGGACGTCGCGGCCGAGGGCGCGACAGTCTGGGTGCAGGACTACCAGCTGCAGCTGGTGCCGGCGATGCTGCGTGAGCTGCGGCCGGATCTGAAGATCGGCTTCTTCCTGCACATCCCGTTCCCGCCGATCGAGCTGTTCATGCAGATGCCGTTCCGCACCGAACTGCTGCGCGGGCTGCTCGGCGCCGACCTGGTCGGCTTCCAGCAGCGGCTGGCCGCGCAGAACTTCGTCCGGCTTGCCCGGCACCTGCTCGGCCTGCGCTACGAGGGCCAGATGATCCAGGTGGACGGTCGCCAGGTGAAGGCGGGCGCCTTCCCGATCTCGATCGACACCAAGGAGATGGAGCGGCTGGCCGAGGATCCGTCGATCCTGGCCCGGGCCAAGCAGATCCGCGAGGAGCTGGGCAACCCGAAGACGATCATCCTGGGCGTGGACCGGCTGGACTACACCAAGGGCATCGAGCTCCGGCTCAAGGCCTTCCGCGAACTGCTCGCTGACGGAAAGTTGACAGTTCCGGACGCGGTTATGGTGCAGGTCGCCACCCCGAGCCGCGAGCGCGTGGAGCACTACCAGGCACTTCGCGTCAAGGTGGAGCGCGAGGTTGGTCGGATTAATGGCGAATTCGGACGGGTCGGCGTGCCGGCGGTGCATTATCTGCATCAGTCGTACAGTCGCTCGGAACTCGCCGCGATGTACGTCGCGGCCGACGTGATGATGGTGACCCCCCTGCGAGACGGAATGAATCTGGTGGCCAAGGAGTACGTGGCATCGCGCGCCGACCAGGGCGGCGCGCTCGTGCTCAGTGAGTTCGCCGGCGCCGCCACCGAGCTGCGCCAGGCGTTTTTGTGTAACCCGCACGACCCCGACGCGGTCAAGGACGCCCTGCTGCGGGCCGTCCACGTGGAGAAGCCGGAGGCCCGCCGCCGCATGCGGATAATGCAACGTCACCTGCGCACCCACGACGTGGGGCACTGGGCGAAGTCCTTCCTCAGCGAGCTCGGCACGCCCGGAACGGAGTCGTCCGAGTGAGCGCGAGGAGTGAGCCGGTCCTGCGAGCCCCGCAGTCGCGAACTGAGGTTTCCCTGTGAGCATCGGCGCCACCACCGACACCGTCGCCCCCGCCGCCGGTCCGCTGGACCCGGAGCTGCGCGCCGCGATCGGGCGGATCGCCCGGGTCCCGCAGCTGCTGGTCGCCTGCGACTACGACGGCACCCTCGCGCCCATCGTCGAGGACCCGAGCAAGGCCGTCCCGCTGCCCGAGTCGGTGGCCGCCGTCCGGGCGCTCGCCGCGCTGCCGCAGACCACCGTCGCGGTCGTCTCCGGGCGGGCCCTGCGCGACCTGGCCGCGCTCTCCCGGCTGCCCAGCGAGGTCCACCTGGTGGGCAGCCACGGCTCGGAGTTCGACATCGGCTTCGTCGAGCGGCTCTCCCCCGAGCTGGTCGCCGTCCGCACCCGGCTGCGCGACGCGCTGCGTGAGATCGCCGCCGCCCACCCCGGCGTACGGCTGGAGCGCAAGCCGGCCAGCGTCGCGGTGCACACCCGCGGTGTCGACCCGCAGATCGCCGCCGCGGCCATCGAGGCCGTCCGCAGCGGCCCCGCCACCTGGGAGGACGTCACCGTCACCCAGGGCAAGGAGGTCATCGAGCTGTCGGTGGTCGCCACCCACAAGGGCACCGCGGTCGACCAGCTGCGTACCCAGCTGTCGGCCAGCGCGGTGCTGTTCATCGGGGACGACGTCACCGACGAGAACGCCTTCGGCAACCTGCACGGGCCGGACGTCGGCATCAAGATCGGCCCCGGCGACACCAGGGCCGACTACCGGGTGGCCGAGCCGATCGAGGCAGCTCGCGCGCTCGGCCTGCTGCTGGAGACCCGGCGGCACTGGCTGTTCGGTGAGCGGGCGGTGCCGATCGAACGGCACTCCATGCTGGCCAACGGCCGCACGGTCGCCCTGCTCACCCCCGAAGCCAAGGTCACCTGGCTCTGCCACCCCAAGCCCGACTCGGCGGCGATCTTCGCCGACCTGGTCGGCGGCAGCCCGGCCGGCCACTTCAGCGTCACCCCGGAGCGCGGCGGCATCCCGCTCGGGCAGCGCTACCGCAACGGCACGATGACCGTGGAGACCCGCTGGTCCGGGCTCACCGTCACCGACTGGCTGGACCTGCCGGCGAAGGAGACCACCCCGGACGGCCCGGCGGTGGTCACCGGCGACTCCACGCTGGTCCGGGTGCTCAGCGGTCGCGGCCGGGTCCGGGTGGAGTTCGCCCCGCGGCCCGAGTTCGGCCAGGTGCAGGTCCAGCTCCAGCCGCTCGACGACGGCCTGCTGGTGCTCGGCTCCAACGAACCGGTCGCGCTCTACTCCCCCGGCGTGCAGTGGGAGGTGCGCAACGACGGCGGCTACGAGACGGCCCAGGCGGTGGTGGACCTCTCCGCCGCCGGCGGTCAGGTGGTGCTGGAGCTGCGCTTCGCCACCCACAGCCTGGAGCACCACGCGGTGCCGATCCACGAGCGGCAGGCCGCCGCCGAGCAGCCGTGGAAGGACTGGGTGGCCTCGCTGAAGCTGCCCTCCACCGCGCGGGACCTGGTCGCCCGCAGCGCGCTGACCCTGCGCGGGCTCTGCCACGAGGCGACCGGCTCGATCCTGGCCGCCGCCACCACCTCGCTGCCGGAGGAGTTGGGCGGGGTACGCAACTGGGACTACCGCTACTGCTGGCTGCGGGACGCGGCGATGACCGCCCGGGCGCTGGTCGACCTCGGCTCGACGGAGGAGGCCGAGGGCCTGCTGCGCTGGGTCGACGGGGTGGTCGAGCGCACCGGGGGGCACCCGGAGCGGCTGCACCCGCTCTACACCGTGGACGGCTACGAGCTGGGCGCCGAGGCGGTCATCGACACCCTGCCCGGCTACGCCGGCTCCCGGCCGGTCCGGGTCGGCAACCTCGCCAACCACCAGCTCCAGCTGGACGTCTTCGGCCCGGTGGCGGATCTGATCGCCGCGGTCGCCGACGCCCGGGGCTCGGTCCGGGACGACGAGTGGCGGGTGCTGGAGAACATGGTCGAGGCGGTCCGCCGCCGCTGGCACGAGCCCGACCACGGCATCTGGGAGGCCCGCCTCCCGCCGCGGCACCACGTCTTCTCCAAGGTGATGCTCTGGATGACCGTCGACCGGGCGCTGCACGTGGTGCGGCAACACGGCGGCGAGGACCGGCCGGAGTGGGTGGAGCTGCGCGACCGGATCGGCGCCAACGTGCTGGAGTTCGGCTGGCACGAGGAGGTCGAGGCGTACAGCGTCGCGTACGGGCACGAGGAGATGGACGCCTCGTCGCTCTGGATCGGCCTGTCCGGGCTGCTGCCCGGCGACGACCCGCGCTTCCTGTCCACGGTGCTGAAGATCGAGGCCGATCTGCGCAGCGGCCCGGTCGTCTACCGGTACCACTGGGACGACGGCCTGCCCGGCCGGGAGGGCGGCTTCCACATCTGCACGGCGTGGCTGATCGAGGCGTACCTGCGCACCGGCCGCCGCACCGACGCCGAGGAGCTGTTCACCCAGATGATCGACACGGCGGGCCCGACCGGGTTGCTCCCCGAGCAGTACGACCCGCTCGCCGAGCGCGGCCTGGGCAACCACCCCCAGGCCTACAGCCACCTCGGCCTGATCCGCTGCGCCCTCCTCCTGGACAACATGCTCAAGCACTGACCCGACCAGCATTCACGACGGCCGGAGACAGGTGTCTCCGGCCGTCGCCGTCCACCCCGCCCCGCCGCGATCGCGGCGAGGTGGGCCGCCGGCCCGCCGCGACCGTCACATGGCCGCCGCCCCATGATCGTGCTCGATCCTGGATGTAGTGGCTTCGTCTCGTAGCGGATACCCCTATTTCCAGGATCGAGCACGATCATGGCGCGGGGCGCGGGGCGCGGGGCGCGGGGCGCGGGGCGCGAGGCGCGAGGCGCGAGGCGCGAGGCGCGAGGCGCGAGGCGCGAGGCGCGGAGTGGCGGGCGGTCAGGGGTGCAGGGCGGTGACCACGTCGCCGATCACCACGATGGCGGGCGGGCGTAGGGCGGCCGCCGCCACGTCCGCCGCCACCGCGTCGAGGGTGGTGTGCAGGGTGCGCTGGGCGCCGGTGGTGCCCTCCTGGATCACCGCGACCGGGGTGGCCGGGTCCTTGCCGTGCCCGGTCAGGGTGGCGGTGATCGCCGCGAGGTTCTTCAGGCCCATCAGCACCACCAGGGTGCCGCGCAGCCCGGCGAGCCGCTCCCAGCTGACCAGCGAGGCCGGGGAGTCCGGGGCCACGTGCCCGGACACGACGGTGAACTCGTGCGCCACCGCCCGGTGGGTGACCGGGATGCCGGCCACCGCGGGCACCGCGACCGCGCTGGTCACCCCGGGCACCACGGTGACCGGTACGCCGGCCGCCGCGCAGGCCAGCAGCTCCTCGCCGCCACGACCGAAGACGTACGGGTCGCCGCCCTTGAGCCGGACCACGAAGCGACCGGCCAGCGCCCGGTCGACCAGGATCCGGTTGATCTCCTCCTGCCCGCGCGACGGGCCGTACGGGATCTTGGACGCGTCGACCAGCTCGACGTCGGGGCGTAGCTCGTCCAGCAGCAGGCCGGGCACCAGCCGGTCGGCGACCACCACGTCCGCCTCGGTGAGCAGCCGCCAGCCCTTCACGGTGATCAGCTCGGGGTCGCCCGGGCCGGCGCCGACCAGCGCCACCCGGCCGGGCGCCGCCGCGTCCCCCGCCCCGCCGGGTGGCGGCAGGTCCGGCTCGGCCGGCACGCCCACCCGCGTGGCCAGCAGGTCACGGACCGCGTCCCGGACGGTCATCGCCCGGCGGGGGTCGCCACCGCCGAGCACCGCCACGGTGACCGGCCCGTGCCGGGTCACCGCGGGCGTCCAGGCGGTCGCGGCGGCGCGGTCGTCGGCGCGTACGCAGAAGATCCGGCGCTCGGCGGCGGCCACGCTGACCGACTCGGCGGCGACCGGGTCGTCGACCGCCACCTGGACCAGCCAGGCCCCGTCCAGGTCGGCCGGGGCGAACCGGCGCGCCGCCCAGTCCAGCCGGCCGGCGTCGACATGCGCCCGCAGCGCCGGGGTCACCTCCGGCGCGACCAGCAGGACCAGCGCGCCCGCGTCGAGCAGCGCCGGCACCCGCCGGGTGGCCACCGCTCCGCCGCCCACCACGACCATCCGCCGGCCGGCCAGGCGCAGGCCGAGGGGGTACGGGTTGGCGGTGCTCACTTCTCGCTGACCCCGGCCGAGTCGAAGGTGGCGACCTCGTGCAGCACCCGCACCGCGCCGGTGACCACCGGCAGCGCCAGCAGCGCGCCGGTGCCCTCGCCGAGGCGCAGTCCCAGGTCGATCAGCGGGTACAGGCCGAGCCGGCGCAGCGCCACGGTGGCGCCCGGCTCGGCCGAGCGGTGGCCGGCGACCATCGCGCCGACCGCGTCCGGCGCGAACGCCGCCGCGACGAGCGCGGCGCTCGCCGCGATCACCCCGTCCAGCAGCACCGGGGTCCGACGCGCCGCGGCGCCGAGGATCAGCCCGGCCAGCGCCGCGTGCTCCAGGCCGCCGACCGCGGCCAGCACGCCCAGCGGGTCGGCCGGGTCGGGCCGGTGCCGGTCGAGCGCCGCCCGCACCACGCCGACCTTCCGCCGGTACGTCTCGTCGTCGACGCCGGTGCCCCGCCCGGTCACCTCGTCGGCGTCGGCGCCGGTGAGGGCGGCGATCAGGGCCGCCGCCGGAGTGGTGTTGCCGATGCCCATGTCGCCGGTGAGCAGGATGCCCGCCCCGGCGTCGATCAGCTCGCCGGCGATCCGGATGCCGGTCTCCACCGCCGCCCGGGCCTCGTCCCGGGTGAGCGCCCCGGTCACCGTCATGTCCCGGGTGCCGTGCCGGACGTTCGCGTCGACCAGGCGGGGCCGGGCGGCCAGAGCGGCCCCGCCGGCCACGGCCGCACCCGCTCCGAGCCGGTCGCCGGCCGAGCCGAGCGGGCCGGCGGACGCGCCGCCGGAGCCGAGCCCGTCGCCGGACGCGGCGGCCGAGCCGAGCCTGTCGCCGCCGGAGCCGAGCCCGTCGGCGGACGGGTCGACGGGCAGCGGGGTGGCCACGCCGACGTCGACCACGGTGACCGAGGCGCCGGCCTGCCGGGCGAACGCGTTGACCACCGCGCCGCCGGCCAGGAAGTTGCCGATCATCTGCGCGGTGACCTCCTGCGGCCACGGGGTGACGCGCTGGGCGTGCACGCCGTGGTCGCCCGCGAAGATCGCTACCGCGGCTGGCTCGGGCAGCGGCGGCGGGCAGGCCCCGGCCAGGCCGGCGAGGCGTACCGAAAGGTCCTCCAGGGCGCCCAGCGAGCCGGCCGGCTTGGTCAGCCGGGTCTGCAGGTCGCGGGCGGCGGCCATCGCCGGCTCGTCGAGCGGCCGGATCGCGGCGAGGGTGGTCTCCAGCATCATGCCTCCAGAATCTCTGCCAGCACGCGCACGAACGCGTCGGTGGTGGCCGGTTCGCGGACCGCGATCCGCAGCCAGTCCGCGCCGAGGCCGGGGAAGGTGTCGCCGCGGCGGACGGCCCAGCCGCGCTCGCGCAGCAGCATCCGTACCCGGTCGGCGCCGGCCAGGTGGACCAGGACGAACGCACTGGCCGGGCGGCCCGCGACGCGTACCCCGGGCAGGGCGGACAGGGCGGCGACCAGGTGGTCGCGGTCGGCGGTGAGCCGCGCGGCGATCGCGCGCTCGGCCGCGACGGCGGTCGGCGTGGCGATGGCGGTGGCGGCGGCCAGCGCCGGGGTGGAGACCGCCCAGAGCGGCTGGACGGCGGCCAGCCGCTCCAGCAGCGCGGGCTCGCCGAGCAGGTAGCCGATCCGCAGGCCGGCCAGCCCCCAGGTCTTGGTGAGGCTGCGCACCACCACCAGACCGGGCAGGTCCCGCCGGGCGGCCAGCGACTCCGGCTCGCCGGTCACACCGGGGGTGATCGTGGTGTCGGCGAACGCCTCGTCGACCACCAGCACCCGGCCCGGCCGGGCCAGCGCGGCCAGGTCGGCGGCGGGGTGCAGCACCGAGGTGGGGTTGGTGGGGTTACCGACCATCACCAGGTCGGCGTCGGCCGGCACCCGGGCCGGATCCAGCCGGAAGCCGTCCGCCGGCTCCAGCAGCACCCGATCCACCCGGTGCCCGGCCGCCCGCAGGGCCGCCTCCGGCTCGGTGAACTGCGGGTGCACCACCACCGGGTGGCGCGCCCCGCCCAGCGCCCGGGCGAGCAGCACGAAGCCCTCGGCGGCGCCGGCGGTGAGCAGCACCTCCTCCGGCGGGCGACCGTGCCGGGCGGCCACCGCGGCCCGGGCCGGACCGGGGTCGGGATACCCGGCCAGCTCGGCCAGCGAGGCGGTGAGCGGGTCGGCCAGCCACTCCGGCATCGGGTCGCGGCGGACGTTGACGGCCAGGTCGACCAGGCCCGGAGTGGCCTCGGCGTCCCCGTGGTGCCCGAGATCGGGCTCGTCCCCGGCGCCCGGCGGCACCTCGATCAGCTGACCACGCATGTCCGTGATCCTGCCGGGAAGCCGGCGTGCGGGACAGCGGATCCCGACGTGGGGCGCGTCACCGCCCGGCAACCTCTCCGCCCGTTTATGAATTCTTCTCATTTCCGAATCGGAAATGTCATAACTTGACCTGGTGAGCAACCGACCCCTTGCCTCCGCTGGTCGTTCCGTTCCTCTCCTGCGCATCGGTCTGATCGCCGGCCTCGTGGTCGCCGCCGCGGCCTATCCGACGGCCGCCATCACCGGCATCGGCGCCAAGGCCACCGCGCACGCCGTCGAGCAGAAGACGGACATCCTGAAGGGCGCGATGCCGGCCGAGACGTCCTACCTCTACGCGCCGGACGGCAGGACCGTGCTGACCATGTTCTACGAGGAGTACCGGCAGTACACCAAGCTGTCGGACATGTCGCCGAACATCCAGCAGGCGATCGTCGCCGCCGAGGACAACCGCTTCTACCAGCACCACGGCGTCGACCCGAAGGGCGTGGCCCGGGCCTTCGTGGCCAACGCCCGCTCCAGCGGCGTCTCCCAGGGCGCCTCCACGCTGACCATGCAGTACGTCCGGATGGCCCTGCGGGACAGCGCGAAGACGCCCAAGGAGGTGCAGGAGGCCACCCAGCAGACCAGCCTGCGCAAGCTCAAGGAGATGCGGATGGCGCTGGACGTGGAGAAGACGCTCAGCAAGGACGAGATCCTCGAGCGCTACCTCAACTCCGCGTACTTCGGCCACCGGGCGTACGGCATCTACGCCGCCTCGCAGATCTTCTTCTCCAAGACCCCGGCCACCCTCACCCCGGTCGAGGCGGCCACCCTGGCCGGGCTGGTCAAGTCCCCGTCCGAGTACGACCCGATCAGCTCCGACCAGAAGGACGCCACCGGTCGGCGCAACTATGTGTTGGACAAGATGGCCCTGCTCGGCTACATGTCCCCGGACGCGGTGGCGGTGGCCAAGACCGAACCCATCCGCACCCGGGTGACCACCCCGGCCAACGACTGCGCGTCGATCCCCGACAAGTACACCACCTGGGGCTTCTACTGCGACTATGTGAAGAACTGGTGGAGCGCGCAACCCGCGTTCGGCGACAACCCGGCCGAGCGGATGGACAAGCTGCGCCGGGGCGGCTACCGGATCGTGCTCGCCCTGGACCCGAAGATCCAGGGCGCGGCCGAGAACAACGTCGGGGCCAAGGACGCGGTGGGCAGCCCGTTCGCCAACGGCATCGTCGTCGCCGAGCCGGGCACCGGACGGATCAAGGCGATGGCGGTGAACCGGACGTACTCGCTGGACCTCAGCGAGAACCCGCAGAGCTCCAACCCGGAGGCCGGACCGACCATCAAGGCCAACTATCCGAACACGGTGGCGCCCCTGCTCGGCGGCGGCAGCCTGCCCGGCTACCAGGCCGGATCGACGTTCAAGATGTTCCCCATGCTCGCCGCGCTGGACTCCGGGATGCCGTTGTCCACCGCGTACGACTCGCCGTACCGCTACCAGTCGGCCGTCTACGACGGGTGGGCGCCGTCCAACGCCAGCGCGGCGATGACCGGCCGGCAGACCATGTGGTCCGGCTTCGGCAAGTCGGTCAACACGTACTTCGTGCAGCTGGAGGAGAAGGTCGGGGCGGACCGGGCGGTCCGGCTGGCCGAGCAGCTCGGGCTGCGCTGGCGCACCGACGTGGACCGCAGGCAGGCGTCACCCACGGACGCGAAGAAGTGGGGTGCGTTCACCCTGGGCGTCTCCGACGCCACCCCGCTGGAGATGGCCAACGCGTACGCCGCGGTCGCCGCCGACGGCCGCTACTGCGAGGCGATGCCGGTCATGTCGATCACCAACCGGGACGGCACCCCGGCCACCTACAAGACCGCGTCCGGGATCGAACGGGAGGTGGCCAAGCCGCGCTGCCGGCAGGTGGTCAGCGAGGACGCCGCCCGGGCGGCCACCGACGCGGCGCGCTGCCCGACCGGTGACACCCCGGCCAAGGGCAGCTGCGGCGGCTGGTCGACGGCGGACAGCGTCCGCGGCACGGTGGGCCGCCCGGTGGCCGGCAAGACCGGTACCACCGACAGCACCCGGTCGGCCTGGTTCGTCGGCTACACCCCGGAACTGGCCGCGGCCAGCTTCATCGCCGACCCGGACAACCCGTTCAACGCGGTGGGTGACGGGCAGTCCCAGGTGCCGGTCAACGCGGTGGCCCAGACGCTGCGCGACGGCCTGAAGGGCACCCCACCCCGCCAGTTCACCCCGCCCTCGGACCAGATCGTGGGGTGAGCCGCCCAGGCGGTGGCCGGTGGCCACCGGCGGATCACGAGGCTCCGGGTGGGGGGCGGTGCGGTCTCCCACCCGGGGCCTCGTCCGGCTCGCCCGCTCAGGCGAGGGTGCTCACGCCCTCGGCGCCGACGGTCGCCGCGGCCGCGGCCACCAGCCGGGGCGCGAGCCGCGGATGACCGGCCCAGTGCAGGCCCAGCTGGGAGGCGTGCACGCCGCGCCAGACGAAACCCTCGGGCAGGCCGCCGTCCCAGCTCCACGCCGCCCGCTGCCCGGCCCGCGGGGTCAGCACCGCGCCGTGCTGCTTGTAGCCCACCGCCACCTCGCCGGTGGTGGCGACCACGCTGTCGCTGAGCGCGGTGGCCTCCCGGTAGCCGACCACCACGCCGTCCCGGCTGGCTCCGATGACGTCCAGCACCCCGCACATCGGCAGGCCGTCCAGCTCACGGGCCAGCCAGAGCAGGCCGGTGCCCTCGGCGACCACCGGCCGGCCGGTGCGGGCCAGCTCGGCCACCGCGATGCAGAGCCGGCGGTTGGCGGACAGCTCCCGGGCGTACGACTCGGTCAGGCCGGCGCCGACGACCAGCGCGCGGGTGCCGGCCGGCAGCGCCTCGTCGCGCAGCGGGTCGACGGTGACCAGCTCGGCGCCGGCCGCCCGCAGCAGCTCCGCGGTCTCCGGGTAGCCGTACCCGCCGCCCGGGCCGCCCGCGACCGCCACCAGCGGCGCCGGGCCACCCGGCGCTCCCCCACCCGGCGCCCCGCCCCCGGCCGGCAGGGCTTCCCCGGCCGCCGGCTCGAGCCCGGCCGACGGGGACCACGGCTCGACCGTCAGCTCCGGCGCGGAGCGGGCCAGGCCGAGCAGCCGGTCCACGTCGACGGTGCCGGCGACCGCCTCGCCCAGCCGGCGCACCGCCCGGATCGCCTCGGGGTCGCCGTGCAGCGCCGGCACCGCCCCGTGCCGGCGGGCGGGCAGCACCGCGGGCAGCTCGTGCCGGCGCAGCGCGCCGTAGACCGGGACGGCGATGTCGTCGAGCGCCTCCCGCAGCGTCTCCTCGTGCCGCTGCGAGGCGACCTGGGTGAGGATCACGCCGCCGAGCCAGAGCTGCTCGTCGTACGAGCGGAAGCCGTGCACCAGGGCGGCGACCGACTGCCCCATCGCCGCCACGTCGACCACCAGCACGACCGGGCTGCGCAGCGCGGTCGCCACGGCGGCGGTGGACTCCGCCTCGGGCCGGCCGCCGACCGAGTCGTACAGGCCCATGGTGCCCTGGACCACGGCGAGCCCGGCGCCGTCCGCCCCGTGCCGGAACAGCGGCCCGAGCCGTTGCGGGCCGACCAGTCGCGGGTCCAGGTTGCGACCGGGCCGGCCGGCGGCCAGGCCGAGGTACGCGGCGTCCGCCCGATCAGGGCCGATCTTGAAGCCGGCGACCTCCAGTCCACGCTCGGCCAGCGCGGCGAGCAGGCCGATGGCCAGCGCGTTCGTGCCCTGGCCGGACGAGGGTGCGCTGAGCACGAGACGCGGCACGGCGGTCATCATCGACTCCTCGCGGGGCGGCTGTCGGGGGCGGACCGGCCGCCGGCGGCGAACCGGACGGTGATCCGCTCGCGTGACCATACCCGCCCGCGCCGACGCCCGGCGGCCACCGGACGGACGCCGTACGGTCGCCGCGCGGCCGCCCGGGGTCGGTGGCCCCGGTCATACGGGTAGCCTCGTTGCCGTGTACCGGTTCCTGCTGACTCCCCGCTGGCTGGGCTATCTCGCGCTGACCCTGGTGGCCGCCGCGGTGATGGTGCTGCTCGGCAACTGGCAGCTGGCCCGCTACCACGAACGCACGGCGGTCAACGAGCGCATCGACGCCGGCGGCCAGGGCACCCCCGCGCCGCTGCGCGACCGGCTGCCGGCGCCCACCGGCGGCGCCGGCTCGGTCGGGCCGGCCCCCGCCAAGCAGGCCGAGTGGAGCCGGGTCACCGCCACCGGCCGGTACGACCCGGCGAACGTGGTGCTGGTCCGCGGCCGGACGGTCGACAGCCAGGTGGGTTTCGAGGTGCTCGTCCCGTTGGTGCTGACCGACGGCTCGGCCGTCCTGGTCGACCGGGGCTGGATCCCGGCGGCGGCGGGCGGGGCGACGGCGCAGCCCGAGGTGCCGGCCATCCCGGGCGGTCCGGTGACCGTGGTGGGCCGGGTGCACGCCACCGAGACCGGCGGCGGTGCGGTGGACCGGCGGGCCGGCCGGCTGGAGTCCCGCCGGATCACGGTGGCCAAGCTGGCCCGTGAGCTGCCCTACCCGGTGCACAACGGCTACCTGCTGCTGAACGAGCAGACCCCGGCCAACGATCCGGCCTTCCAGGCCATCCCGATCGGTCACACCAACAACTGGCAGAACTTCGGCTACGTGGTGCAGTGGTGGCTGTTCGCCGCCATGTCGCTGTTCGGGTACGGCTGGGTGGCCCGGAAGGAGGCCCGCCGCGCCGCCGGCCTGGATGGGCCGAAGCCGTCGACCGACCGGGCCGCCGAGCCGGTGACTCCGAGCTGACCGACCCCGCCCCGCCGCCGTAGCGGCCCGCGTCGTGGTGGTTCAGCCGGTGACCCGGCCGGCGTGGATCGCCCGGACCATCTCGATGGTGTCCGCCTCGGCCGCGCTCTTGTCGTCGCGGTAGCGGATCACCCGGGCGAACCGCAGCGCCATCCCGCCCGGGTAGCGCGAGCTGGTCTGCACCCCGTCGAACGCGATCTCGACCACCTGCTCGGGCCGGACCCGGACCACCCAGTCGCCGCGCTCGACGGCGAGGCCGAGGAAGCGCTCGGTCTGCCAGCGCAGCAGCTCGTCGGTGAGCCCCTTGAACGTCTTGCCGAGCATCACGAACCCGCCGGTGCCCGGGTCGCGCGCGCCGAGATGCAGGTTGGACAGCCACCCCTTGCGCCGGCCGCTGCCCCACTCGACGGCGAGCACCACCAGGTCGAGGGTGTGCCGGGGCTTGACCTTGACCCAGGCGGCGCCGCGCCGGCCCGCGTCGTACGGCGCGTCCGGCGCCTTGACCACGACGCCCTCCTGGCCGGCGTCGACCGCGGCGGCGAAGGCGGCGCCCGCCGCCTCGGCGTCGTCGACCTCCACCCGGCCGACCAGCAGCGACTCGTCGACCGCACCGGCCAGGGCGGCCCACCGCTCGCGGCCGGGCCGGTCGATCAGGTCGTCGCCGTCCAGGTGCAGCAGGTCGAAGAAGTACGGCGTGAGCACCGAGGTGCCGGTGGTCTCCGCCGCGGCGAGCACCGCCGGGGCCACCGGTGAGCGCCCGGCACTGCTGGGCGTGGTGCGCCGGGCGGCCCGGCTGGAGGTCTGCTGGAACGGCAGCGGCCGGCCGGTGGCGTCCAGCCCGATCGCCTCGCCGTCGAGCACCAGCTCCCGGGCCGGCAGCGCGCGCACCGCGGCGACCACCTCGGGCAGCCGGCCGGTGATCTCGTCGAGGCTGCGGGTGAACACGGCGATGTCGGCACCGGAGCGGTGCACCTGGATGCGGATGCCGTCGAGCTTGACGTCGACCACCGCGGGCGCGCCGGTGGCTTCGAGCGCGGCGTCGACCGTGGGCGCGCTCTGCGCCAGCATCGGCGCGAGCGGCCGCCCGACCTGGAGGCCGAAGCCGGCCAGCGCGGCGGCGCCGCCGGAGAGCGCGGCCACCGCCACCGCCCGCAGGTCGCCGGCGAGCAGCAGCGCCCGGCGGACGGCCGGGACCGGCACCTCGGCCGCCCGGGCGATCGCGTCGGCGAGCAGCCCGGCCTGAGCGCCCTGGCGCAGCTCGCCGCTGAACAGCCCGACCAGCAGCCGCTGCTCGTCGGTGGTGGCCGCGGCGAAGAGCGCGCCCACCAGCTCCCGGCGGCGGGCCTGCGACCCCGGGCCGTGCACGGCGGCGATCGCGTCGACCGCCGCGTCGACGGCGGCCACGGTCAGCGTCGGCTCGGCGGCCGGGGCGGGCAGGTCACGCAGGCCGGCCCAGCCCACGCCGGTCTGTCGCTGGCGCAGCTCACCGGCGAGGTAGCCGGAGCCGGCCGGCACCTCGGCCGGGTCGAGCGAGCGCAGGGCGGCGGCGAGCAGCTCCACCTTGGCCCGCCGGCCGCTGGTGGCGCCGACCGCCGCGGAGGTGGCTGCCAGGTCGAGGAACCGCACGGGCCTCATCCTGCCAGCCACCACCGACAGCGCCGGAGCATTGCCGCCGGCCGGTGAGCGCGCCGGGTCAGGCCGAGACCGGCTCCTCGATGCGCAGGCCGCGGGCGCGCACCCCGTCGGCGACCCGGGAGAGCACGCCGTCGAGGGCGACCAGCGCCGCCGACAGCTCGCCGAGCTGGTTCTTGAGCGTGTCCTCGGGCCACGCGGAGACGTCGACGTCCCCCAGAGCACTGACGGCGGCCTCGAGCCGCGACACCACGTCATTGGTACGCATGTTCGAAAGGCTATAACACCCCGCCGCCCGACACACCGCAAACTCCGACATCCGCCCCGAAGTTACGGTTCCGACACCTAACCGGCCCGGCGACCAGCCTCGGCGACGTTGGCCAGCAGCAACGCCTCGGCCAGGCAGACCCGGGCGAACTCCGCCAGGTGCAGGCTCTCGTTCGGGCCGTGCGCCCGGGCGTGCGGGTCCTCCACGCCGGTCACCAGGATCGCCGCGGCCGGGAACATCTCCTGGAAGGTGGCGATGAACGGGATCGAGCCACCGACACCGATGTCCACCGGGTCGGTGCCGTCCCAGGCCCCCCGGAAGGCGGCCCGGGCGGCGTCGAACATCGGCCCGGTCGCGTCGATCACGCACGGGTTCCCGTCGTGCTCGAAGGTGACCGTCACCCGGGCGCCCCACGGCGCGTGCTTCTCCAGGTGGGTGCGCAGCGCCTCGTACGCCCGCTTCGGGTCGTCGCCCGGCGCCAGCCGTACGCTGAGCTTGGCCTTGGCCGCCGGGACCAGCGCGTTCGGCGCCTCGCCGGTGGCCGGCGCGTCCACGCCGAGCACCGCCAGCGCGGGCTTGGTCCAGAGCCGGTCGGTGATCCGCCCGCTGCCGATCAGGGTGACCCCGTCGACCAGGCCGGCCTCGGCGCGGAACCGGTCCTCCGGGTAGTCGACGGTGGCGTCCGCCCGGCCGACCAGGCCCTCGACGGCCACGTCGCCGGCGTCGTCGTGCAGCGTGGCGAGCAGCCGGACCAGCGTGGTCAGCGCGTCCGGGACGGCGCCGCCGAACATCCCGCTGTGCACCGCGTGGTCCAGGGTGCGCACCTCGACGAAGCAGTTCACGATGCCGCGCAGCGAGGTGGTCAGCGCCGGCACGCCGACGTCCCAGTTGGCCGAGTCGGCGATCACGATCACGTCCGAGGCGATCTCGTCGCGGTGCTCGGCGAGCAGCCGCTCCAGCGAGTCGGAGCCGTACTCCTCCTCGCCCTCGATGAAGAGCACCACGCCCACCGGTAGCCGGTCGCCGAAGGCGCGCAGCGCGGCGACGTGCGCCATGATGCCGGCCTTGTCGTCCGCGGCGCCCCGGCCGTAGAGGCGGCCGTCCCGCTCGACCGGCTCGAACGGGTCGGACTCCCACAGCGCCCGGTCGCCGATCGGCTGCACGTCGTGGTGGGCGTAGAGCAGCACGGTCGGGGCGCCGGGCGGGGCGGGCCTGGTCCCGATCACCGCGGGCTGGCCGCCGGAGCGCACGATCCGGGTGTCCAGGCCGCAGCCGCGCAGCAGCTCGGCGACCGCCTCGGCGGAGCGCTCCACGTGCGAGTGGTCGAAGCCCTCGAAGGCGATGCCGGGGATCCGGACGAGGGCTTCCAGGTCGGCACGGACGCCGGGCAGTTCCCGCTCGACGGCGGCCCGTACCTCGGACTCGGACATGATCGGTGAGGTCATGACCGGCATCGTATGCCGGCCTTACCCCGGGCGTACCCGCCGAGGCCGGGGGTGCGGGTTCGGCCACCGCCCGCGCCGGCGGCACCGCCCGGCCGGTGGCCGGGTCAGGCCGGTCGGCGTTCCGCTCGGCCGTGCCGGACGAAGTACCGGCCCGCGTCGTGCGGCAGCGTCGGCGCGCCGTCGACCACCAGGTCGGCGTGCGCCTCGGTGCGGTCCGCGGCGAAGTGCGCCGCCTCCCCCGCGTGCCAGCGGCGCAGCTCCGGCAGGATCGCCGGGCCGTCCCGCCGGACCGCCCGGCGCAGTCGCAGGTCCGCCGGCGCGTCGACGTAGACGGCCAGGGTCAGCTCGGGCCGGATCGCCGCGCGCGCCGCGCTCACCCCCTCGACCAGCAGCACCGGCGCCACCGGCACCGGCACCGCGCGGGGCAGGAAGGCCCGCCGGACCCAGCTGTAGCGGCGGTACGCCCCCGGCCGGCCGGCCCGCGCCGGGGCGAGCACGCACTCCTGGAGCCGGTCCCAGAAGGTGAGCTGGTCCGCCCAGCCGTCGAGCAGGTCATCGGTGTGCACCAGCGGCGGTCGCGCGCCGCCCGGCAGGCCGGCCAGCGCGTCCGCGAGGCGCGCGGCGAACACGCTCTTGCCCGCGCCGCTCGGCCCGTCCACCGCCACCAGTCGGGTACGCCCCAACCGCGCCGGCCCGGCCAGCACCCGCCGGGCCAGCGCCGGGTACGCCTCGACCACCGCCACCGCCACCGCCACGGCAGCGACGCTATCGGGTGTCCCCCGTCAGCCTGGTTCCGGTGCGGGAGCAGGCGTTCGGTGCGCGACCGGTCGCCCCGCCCGGCATGATCTGGACGTGCTCAATGACGTGATGAGTCCGGGTGTGGACGCCCTGCTGGAACAGGCGCGGGCCGGTTTGCGCCGGTTGAGCGCACAGGCGACGGTGGAGGCGGTACGGGCCGGTGCGCTGCTGGTCGACACCCGTACCGAGGCGCAGCGCCGGGAGCAGGGCGAGCTGCCCGGCGCGATCGTCATCGACCGGACGGTGCTCGAGTGGCGGCTCGATCCGGCCAGCGAATGGCGGATCCCCGAGGCCACCGGGTACGACCGGGAGATCGTGGTGGTGTGCCGGCACGGCTACAGCTCCAGCCTCGCGGCGGCCAGCCTGCAGGCGCTGGGGCTGCGCAACGCCACCGACCTGGTCGACGGGGTGGAGGGCTGGATCGCCGCCGGGCTGCCGCTCTCCGAGGAGCCCGCCGACGTCCGCCCCTGAACCGCTCCGGTCAGCCCGCGGCCGGCGCGCCGGGTGGGACGAACGGCAGGTCGGCAGCCACCCCACGCTCGATCAGCCGCCACAGCGCGTCGGTGTCCAGGTGCTCCTCGACCAGGTCGCCGAGCAGATCGAGGGAGCGCTCGCGGGCGGCCGCGAAGACGGTGTCCGGGGCGACCGTGAAGCCGTGCCGGCCGGCCGACCGGGCCACCTCGGTGAGGAACCGGCGGCGGAACCCGTCGGACTCGAACGCGCCGTGCCAGTGGGTGCCGTGCACCGCGCCGAGCCGGGCGCCCTCGCCACCGCCGTCGGCCCGGGTGAACATCGGTGGCAGGGCCGGGTCGGTGGTCGAGACGTACCCGTGGTGGATCTCGTACCCGCGCACCGGCACCCCGCCGTAGGCCGTGCCCGCCGCCGGCCGGACGGTCTTGCCCGGCGCGAAGGTGATCTCGACGGGTAGCAGGTCGAGCCCGGGCACGCTGCCCCGGCGGCTCTCCACCGGGTCGTGGATCGCCCGGCCCAGCATCTGGAAGCCACCGCAGATGCCCAGCAGCGGCCGGCCGGCGGCGGCGTGCGCGGTCACCACCTCGGCCAGGCCGGTCTCCCGCAGCCAGGCGAGGTCGGCGACGGTGGACTTGGAGCCGGGCAGCACCACCAGGTCGGCGGCGGCCACCTCGGCCGGCTCGACGGTGAGCCGCACCCGCACGCCCGGCTCGGTGGCCAGGGCCTCGGCGTCGGTGGCGTTGCTGATCCGGGGCAGCCGGACGACCGCGACGTCGAGCCAGTCGGTGCCGTGCGGCCCGGCGGGCCGACCCAGCACCCGGCCGTACGCCAGCGAGTCCTCGGCGTCCAGCCAGAGGTCGAGGTGCCAGGGCAGCACGCCGTAGGTGGGCCGGCCGGTGACCCGGTGCAGCATGTCCAGCCCCGGCCGGAGCAGCCCGAGGTCGCCGCGGAACTTGTTGATCACGAAGCCGGCCAGCAGCGCCTGGTCGGCCGGGTCGAGCAGGGCGAGCGTGCCGAACATCGAGGCGAACACGCCGCCCCGGTCGATGTCACCGACCACGATGGTGGGCAGGCCGGCGTGCCGGGCCAGCCCCATGTTGACGTAGTCGCCGGCCCGCAGGTTGATCTCGGCGGGGCTGCCGGCACCCTCGCAGATCACCACGTCGTACGCCGCGCGCAGCTCGGCCAGCGCGGCGAAGGCGGTCTCCGCGAGCCGGGGCCGCAGCGTGCGGTAGTTGCCGGCGGTGACCGTGTCGACCGCCTGGCCGAGCAGCACCACCTGGCTGTCCAGGTCACTGCCGGGCTTGAGCAGCACCGGGTTGAAGCGCAGGTCCGGGGCGACGCCGCAGGCGGCGGCCTGCATCGCCTGGGCGCGACCGATCTCGCCGCCGCGCCCGTCCGGGCCGACCACCACGGCCGAGTTGTTGGACATGTTCTGCGCCTTGAACGGGGCGACCTTGACCCCGCGCCGGTGCAGCCACCGGCAGATGCCGGCGGTGAGCACGCTCTTGCCGGCGTCGGAGGTGGTGCCGGCGACCAGCAGCCCGCCGCTCACCGGCGCGCCGCACCGCTCCGGCGCGCCGCACCGATCCGGGCGGCGGCCCGGGCCACGGCGGCGTATCCGTGGCGGCCTACGGCGTACCCGTGGCGGCCGGTGGCGGCGAGCAGCGGCCGGCCGGTCAGCGGCCACGCCGCGGCCAGCCCGAGGGCGGCCACGCCGACCGCGCCGGAGACCCGGGCGGCCCGCTTGAGGTGGCGGGCCTCCGGCCGAGGGCCGTCACCGAGGAGCGGGCGCACCTCGGAGCGTCCGAAGTAGACGTTCCGACCGCCGAGCCGCACGCCCAGCACACCGGCCATCGCCGCCTCGCACTGCCCCGCGTTGGGGCTGGGATGGTCGTTGCGGTCCCGCCGCCACACCCGCCAGGCGCGCGCCCGGTCACCATGGGCGACCGGGGCGACGGCGATGGTGAGCAGCCCGGTCAGCCGCGCGGGCGCCAGGTTGAGCAGGTCGTCGAGGCGGGCGGCCGGGGTGCCGAAGCGGGCGTAACGGGGCGAGCGGTGGCCGACCATCGCGTCCAGCGTGTTCGCCGCCCGGTAGCCGAGCAGGCCGGGTAGCCCGGCCAGCGCGCCCCAGACCAGCGGCGCCACCACGGCGTCGGAGGTGTTCTCGGCGACCGACTCCACGGTCGCCCGGGCCAGCTCCGGCTCGTCCAGCGCGGACGGGTCCCGCCCGCAGAGGTGACCGAGCCGGGCGCGCGCGGCGGGCAGGTCGCCGCGCCGCAACGCCTTGCCCATCACCGCGGCCTCGTGCCGCAGGGTGCGCCCGCCGAGCACCGTCCAGGTGCCGGCGGCGACCAGCGCGGCGCGGGCCACCGGGTTCCGGCGGGTGGCGGCGCCGGCCGCCGCGCCGAGCAGCACGGGCGCGCCGACCGCGATCGTGGCGAAGAGCGCGCCGGCCCGCCGGTCGGGCCGGTGGACCCGGCGTTCCAGAGCGCCGGCCGCCCGGCCGAACCCGGCCACCGGGTGCCAGCGGGCCGGGTCGCCGAACAGGGCGTCCAGGGCGTAACCCGCCACCAGACCGGTCGCGTCCGCCACGGCGGTCGAGTGCCGCACCGCTCACCACCTCCGGCCGGCCAGCCTAGCCGTACGGCGGGGTGGCCACCGCGTGCCGTGGCCACCCCGCCCCCCGTTCGCACCGCTGACGGGCCGGCCCGCGGACCGGCCCGGGTCAGGCCGGCACGGGCACCCGACCGCGGCCGCGACGCCCCTTCCCCGGCGTCGGTACGGTCGACTCCGTTGCCGGGCTCAACTCATCGGTCTGCTCCGACCCGATGTCGTCGCCGGGCAGCGGGGAGAGCTCGTCGTCGTCGGTCTCCTCGTCGAACGGGTCGGTCGCCGGCTCGTCCGCGCCGGGCAGGCCGTGGCCCGCCCGCGGGTCGGTGAAGCCGGCGAACTCGAAGTCCTCGTCGAAGGGCCGGTCGTCGGCGGTGGCCGGGGCCTGCTCGTCCGGCACCGGCTCGGTCGGCTCGCCGTGCACCCGGGCGGCCGCCTCGGCGTCCTCGACCACGCTGGTGGGGGCGCTCGGCTTGTTGCGCAGGAACCGGGCCCGCCCCCGGGACAGGTCGTGCCCGACCGCGACCGCCTCCAGCTCGTAGAGGGTGCGGTGGTTGCCGGCGTCATCCGTCCAGTCGCGGGTGTAGAGCCGGCCGGCGACGACCACCGGGTCGCCGACCATCACCGAGGAGGCCACCCCCTCGGCCAGCTTCCGCCAGCAGTTCACCCGCACCCGCAGGCTGTTGCCGTCCACCCAGCGGCCGCTGTCCCGGTCGAGCCGGCGTGCGGTCGAGGCGACCTTGAAGTTGGCGACCAGGGTGCCGCTGGACGTGGTGCGCCGCCATTCCGGCGCGGTCAGCACGTTGCCCACGATCGTGACGTACGTGTCGAACATCGTCCCCTCCCAGGGGTCCAGGGCCGGCCGTGGCGAGCCGGCTCGAACCCGAGACTGGTCGCGGACGACCAGGCCCCGCGACCACCGGACGCCGGCCTGTGGACGACCGGGCCGGCTGTGGACAACCGCCTGATCAAGGTCCCGGTGTGCTAGGCCGGCCGGCCCTGGGCGACCGAGCGCGAGCACCCGCAGGATCGGGAGGCCGGGGTCACCGGGAGTGAGCACGACCCCGGCTGGGTATGGACTTGATCAACCACCACGGCACCAACGTCCGACGAGAAAGGTCAGCGCTGATGACTCTCAGCTCGCTCCGTACGACCGGCTCCGCCCGCACCGAGCGGGAGGTGCGGCGATGAGCGCGGTGACCAACCCGGCGACGGTGGCCGAGTGCCTGCGCGTCGGCGCCGGCTTCTCCCAGGGCGACCGGAACTGGATCGTCGAGCAGTACGCGACGCTGGACGCGCGGCTGGCCGCGTTCCACGCCGACGCCACCGAGCTGGAGGTGTCGGTCAAGGACCGCGAGGCGCGCGGGCAGAAGGTGACCCTGGAGTGCTGGATCGCCGGCCGCCAGAAGATCGTCACCACGTCGACCGAGGAGGATCTGCGGGCCGCGCTCAACGACTGCCGCGACGACCTGCGGCGCAAGCTCAACGACGCGAAGACCAAGCAGGAGCCCCGGCACAACAAGCACGTCCGGGAGATGGGCCAGCCCACCCCCGACCAGGTGGCCGACGCCGACCTGACCCTCGACCGGGCGGACGCCGAGACCGCCTGACGCACGTCCGGTTCGTCCCCGTCCGACCCGAGCGGCCGGACGGGGACGGGCCGGGGGCTACCGCCGGGTAGGCGTCCGGGCGTACCGTCGCGGTCGTGGACTCCGACGTGCTGGGGCCGCCGTACGAGCGGCAGACGATCGACCTGGGCACCGACGACGAGGGACCGGTGGTCGCCACCCTGGTCCGGCGGCGTGCCGAGCGGCCCACCGGCCGGGCCGTGCTCTACGTGCACGGCTTCGTCGACTACTTCTTCCAGACCCACCTGGCCGACCACTTCGCCGAGCGGGGCTGGGACTTCTACGCGCTCGACCTGCGCAAGTACGGTCGCAGCCTTCTGCCGCACCAGACCCCGAACTTCTGCCGCGACCTGAGCGACTACTTCCCCGAGCTGGACGCCGCCGCGAAGATCATCCGCTCCGACGACGGGCACGACACCGTGCTCGGCATGGGCCACTCCACCGGCGGCCTGATCATCTCGCTCTGGGCGCACGCCCGCCGCGACGCCGGAGCGGTCGACGGGCTCGTGCTGAACAGCCCCTTCTTCGACATCAACGCTCCCTGGCCGGTCCGTCGACCCCTCGCGGCCGCCGTCTCCCGGCTGGGCCGCCGGACGCCGCACCGGATCATCCCGTTCGGCCTGGGCACCGTGTACGGCGAGAGCCTGCACGCCGACCATCGCGGCGAGTGGACGTACGACCTGGCCTGGAAGCCGCTCGCCGGGTTCCCCGTCCGGGCCGGCTGGCTGGCCGCCATCCGCGACGGGCAGCGGCAGCTGCGCGCCGGCCTGGACATCCCGGTGCCGGTGCTGGTCGCCTGCTCGACCCGGAACTTCCGGGGCGCGAAGTGGCACGACTCGGCGACCACGGCCGACGCGGTGCTGGACGTGGAGCACATCGTCCGCTGGGCGCCCCGGCTCGGCCGGCACGTCACCGTGGCCCGGTTCGACGGCGGCATGCACGACCTGGTGCTCTCCGGCCCCGCCGTACGCGAGAAGGTGCTGGACGAGACCGGCCGGTGGGCGGACGCTTTCCTCGGCGCCGGGCCCACCGCCCCCGCCGACCTGCCCCCGGACGACGCGCAGCTGCCCGAGCAGCGCACCCCGGCCGACGCCGACGAGCCGGCGCCGCAGGGCGCCTGACAGCCCGTCGGCCGGCCCGAGCCGTCAGTCGACCTTGGGAAGGTCCGCCAGGATCCGGTCGAGGGTGGCCAGCGGGTGACCACCCTGGTCGTCGGGCGGGAGCAGCAGGCCGAGGCAGCGCAGGCCGACCTCGCCGGCGGCGTCGGGGCGTACCCCGAAGACCGGAGCCCCGACGTACCCGGCGGGAAGATCGGCGGTGACGCGCAGGCCGGCGTCGGCGCGGACCGCGCGCTCGACGGCGACCTCCAGCGGCCGCTCGCCGTCCGGGCGGACGCCGAGCGCCAGCACGATCGCCGACATCGGCCCGTCACCGAGCGCGTCGACCTCGTCCATCCGGAGGGCGACCGCGTCCGGCACCGGCTGGACGCGCCACGACCAACCCCGCTGCGCCGCGTACGCGTGCAGGCTGTCCGTCGTCATGATCGCCGCGCCGGTCCCGCGCGGGTGGGCCCACTCCCGCGGCAGGGGTACGACCTGCGGGGCCACCCCCGCCGGCTCGGTCAGGCTCGGCCGCAACCCCAGCTCGCCGGCTTCGGCACGGGCGACGCCGCCGGCGGTGACCAGGTACTCGCCCGCCTGGTGCCGCAGGAAGAACGCCGTGCCGGCCGCGCCGACCGGCACGATCGACCGGCCCAGGAGCTGGCACAGCTCGAAGGCGACCTCGTTCTCGACGTCCGGTTCCAGCAACACGAACCCGAGGGTACGTCCCGCGCCCGGCGATCCGCCGGCAGTGTTCGATCATCGGACGGCGACCCGTTCCCCCGCGCCGGGCGGGGTCGGCGGTACCCTCTTGGCGCGACGACGTACGCCGCGCGCCCGTAGCTCAGCGGATAGAGCAGGGGACTTCTAATCCCAAGGCCGCAGGTTCGAATCCTGCCGGGCGCACCTCTCCCACCGCAGGTCAGCCGCTTGTCGGTGCCGGTCGGGACGATCACCACGACTCCCGTACGGCCATTCGTACAGCCGCGTGAGCCGAAGAGGTGCTCCGCGGCCTCGTCCACGGCGGCCCGTTCGATCTCCGGCAGGACGTGGGCGCCGGTGATCTCCACGCTCAACGTGACAGCCCAAGCCTGCGGCTCGTGGTTGCCGTGCGCCGCTCGACTCGCGAATCGCTCAGGCGTTCTCGTCACGCCCACCGACGCAGTCGTGCCGCCAGAACGTCTCCGAATAGACGAACGTGCCGGTCATCCAGGGCTCGTATGCCGACAGCTTGATCACCTGGAAGGCCCAGTCGGGAATACGCAAGGACGGCTTACGGAAGCCCTGTTCCACCGCAGGGCCGAAGCCGACACGGGAGTAGTACCGTGGGTCACCCTCCAGGAACACCAGCGGCACCCCACGTTCATCAAGCTCCTGGAGACCACGGTGGATGAGCGCGGAGCCGATGCCGCGGCGCTGCCACTCCGGGGCGACGGCGAGCGGGCTCAGTGACGCGACGGCAACGGTTCGCCGCGCGGCGTCCAGCAGACACCGGCTGAACATCACGTGCCCCACGACCTCGTCCGCCTCCTCGGACACGAAGGACAGTGCGGTGGGATCGTCGCGCCGCAGGGCCTTCACCAGTTCCGCCACGACCTCGCCGTGTTCGCCGCCGAAGGCACGCCGGTGGATGGAGCCGATCAGTTCACGGTCGCGGATCTGTTCTTCCCGAAGAAACATGGTCGGACCGTAGGGTGTGCCACCCTAGGCGACAAACGAATAACTCTCCCCACCGCAGCTCAGCGGCTTCCCGGTCTTGATCCCTCGGAGATCGGCCGCGGCTCGGCCACCGAGCGCCCACGACGGGCCACTCAATCGATCGTCGGTACGGCGCACACGCAGAATTCGTTGCCTTCGGGGTCGGTAAGCACGACGTAGGGGTCCCTCGGATCGTCGTCGCGCCGTACGTAACTGGCACCGAGTCCGACGAGGCGTTGCACCTCACCCTCCTGGTCGTCGCTGTAGAGGTCGAGGTGCATCTGATCGCGGGCACTGACCGGACTGGCCGCGACCTGCAACGAGACGTTGAGTCGAGACCCACGCAGTACCCGGAAGCGGCCGTCATCGACGCGAGGGCCAGGAGTGAGATCAAGCGCAGCGGCCCAGAACTTCGTCATGACCTCAAGATCGGAACAATTGATCACGACACTGCCGAGACGTATTCCCATGATCTTCTTCTACCCCGAATGCGCGATGCGGGCAATCCGTGGGGCAGTAGCGGCGACGCACAGGGGCACGAGCGGCGGCAACGGCCACCAACTGCAGGCGTTTCGGGCATGACGGTCGGCTGAGCACGCTCTTCCAAAACCGACGGCGCGAGGACACCGGCTCGAGGCCGGGGGGGTGTAGCACCACTCGCGGGCCGCGGGCTCGTCGCCCGACGGGTAACTTCCGAACCAACGGGGTGAGGAGGAGACAGGTGACCACTGGGGGCTTCTCGGCGAAACGGCTGGCTCGGGTGCGGGCGTGGCTCGATCACCAGGTCGACTCCGGCTTCGTCCCCGGTGCGGTGGCCGTCCTCGCGCGGCACGGGGAGGTGCACGTCGAGGCCACGGGCCGGCTCGCGTTCGAGGGCGCGGGGTCGACCACCCCGATGGCGAGCGACACCATCTGCCGGCTGGGCTCGATGACCAAGCCGATCGTCGCCGCCTGCGCGATGACGCTCGTCGAGGATCTGACCCTGCGCCTCGACGACCCGGTAGACGACCTGCTCCCCGAGCTGGCGGACCTGACCGTGCTCGCCGACCCCGCCGGGCCGCTGGACGACACCGTGCCGGCGGACCGCCCGATCACGCTGCGGGATCTGCTGGCCAACACCCTCGGCACCGGCATGGTCCCGGCCGAGCCCGGCACGATCCCGATCGCCGACGCGCTGGACGCCCTCGGCCCGCAGCCGCCGGACGAGTGGATCCGCCGGCTCGGCGCGTTGCCGCTCGTCCACCAGCCCGGTGCGCGCTGGATGTACGACACCGGGGCCAACGTGACCGGCGTGCTCATCGCCCGGGCCACCGGCATGTCGTTCGGGGACGCCGTGCGCGAGCGGATCTGCGATCCGCTCGGCATGAAGAACACCGCCTTCAGCGTCGGCGCCGACAGCCTCGACCGGCTTGCCACGGCGTACGAGCGGGACGACGCCGCCACCGGCGAGCCGGTGGTGGAGGACGCCCCGGACGGGCGGTTCAGCCGGCCGCGGGTCTTCGAGTCGGGTGGCGGCGGGCTCGTCTCGACCGCCGACGACTACCTGACCTTCGCCTCGGCCCTGCTCGCGGGCGGCGCCCACCGGGGCGAGCGGGTGCTCTCCCGACCATCGGTGACGCTGATGACCAGCGACCACCTCACCCCGGCGCAGAAGGCGGTCTCCGGGTTCTGGCCCGGGTACTTCGACGCCATGGGCTGGGGCTTCGGGATGTCGGTGCGTACCCGCCGCACCCACCTCGGCCCCTCGGTCGGCAGCTACGGATGGTCCGGCTTCTACGGCACGGCCTGGTACAACGATCCCGCCGAGGACCTCACGGCGATCTGCCTCCTGCAGCGGGCGCACGCGGGCGACCAGACGCTGCCGATGTGGCACGACTTCTGGACCGCCGTCTACCAGGCGATCGACGACTGATCCCGGGGCCGGACAGTACGGGAGCCCCGGTCCTACCGATCGCTCCAACCCGAGCGTAGCGGCGGCCGACCGAGGGTCTGTTCGTTCCGGGAGTCGGTGACCCACTGCCGCAGCGTGGCTCCCGTCTCGCTGGTCGGTCTGCCGGTGGTGTCGATGACGCGTACGCGCCAGCGAGGGTCACCACTCGTCCAGTGGAGCCACCGCCGCCACACCATCTCGGGCCAACCGGCGGAGGTGATGACCTCGTGACGGTGAGCGGGGTCAACGGCGTGCCGGCGGTGCCAGTGGGCCCACCCGACGAAGGCCTGCGCCGCGTCCGGTGACCACCTGCCGGGGTCACGATGTGCGAGCCGACGCAGCCGCTCGTGGTCGGCGACGTCGAGCAGGCAGGCCGCGATGCCGTCGAGGTGTACCGCCGACGGGGCCGCCAACACCTCCCCCAGCGGCGACTGTCCCACGAGGAGCAGGTCCACACCCTGGTCCTGCAACTCGAGCGCGCGCTCCAGCCACCGCTGCATGGCCCGCTGCCGCCAGGCCGGGTTCGCGTCACTGGGCACGCCGATCTCATCGAAATCGTGCACGACCAGCCGCTCCACGTCCCGACAGGCCGCGGCGGCGGTCGTCTTGCCGGAGCAGCTGGACCCGGCGACTGTCAGCAGCACCGACCCAGTGTGTCGGTCGACGCGGCTTGGAGGCGACCGGGTTTGAGGGTCTACCGGCACCGAGCCTGCCACCGTCGGCGAAGCGGACTCGTCCTCCACGTCGGACGCTACGTCCATGGTGGGGCGTACCGGCTGAGGTAAGCGCGAGCCCGCGGGCGCGGGTCCTGCCAGTACTGGTGCGGCATGCGCGACAGGTGCGCAGCGCAGAACTCGGCCAGGCCGTCCACGACCGTCAGAAGCTCCAGCGGGCAGCCCTCGAACGCGGTGTTGACCGCCAGCAGATCCGCACGGGCACGGTAGTGGATGCTCCGGCCGCATTCCACTACTGGCCGAACGAGTAACGCAGGTTCGCGTTGATCAGCTGGTTGATGCGCTTGCGAAGGTGCCCGAGCAGCGCGGCGTTCGGCAGCGGCTCTTCGACCAGGAGCGTCCAGCGCAGATCGGTGCCGCCCCGGCCGGCCGGCGTGAGATCGAAGCGCACCAGCGCGTCCGGACGCTTCCGCCAGATCGACGACCAGACCACGAGGTGCGGCTTCTCCGCCCGGACGATGCGCGGCGGGTCCTCGTCGTCGAGCAGCAGCAGCCAGGGACGGGTCGGGTCACGGTGCGGGGCGGTGAGCGCCTCAAAGATGATCCCCGGCGGCGCCGGCTGGTTCCGCCTCCGACTACCCGCTTCCCGCACGTCTCGCAGGCTAGCGTCCGGCGGGACCGCGGCACCGGTCGTCCCGGTGGCCGCGTTCCGGCGTGCGTCACTCCAGGGCCGCCAGCAGCAGGCGCTCGTGTCGTAAGACCAGTTCCCGGTCCGCCGTGGCCCAGGCGACCGCCCACTCGGCGTGTCGCCGCCGCTCGGCGTTCTGCCGGGGGTCGATCCGGTTCGCCTCCTCCGTCCGGATCAGCTCGCCCTGCCGGCGCAGCACCGCCCGGATCAGCGTGTCGCCGTCCACGTCGCCGTACCCGTCGCGCAGCTCCCGCAGGTGCCACGCCTGCTGCGGGACGGGCACCCGGCCGACCGCCTGCACGCACCACGTCCAGGCCAGGTAGCCGAGGTCGTCGAGCCGCTCCCCCGGCCGGCACGAGTCCCAGTCGATGAACGCGACCGGCAGGCCGTCCCGGAAGATCGTGTTGAACGGGCCCGGGTCGCCGTGGATCACGCACTCCCGTCCCTCGGCCAGCGCCGAGTGCGCGGTCGCGTCGTGCAGGGCGCGCAGCATCCGGCCACCCGCCGCGTACGCCCCGGCGGCCCGCTGGCTCGGATGGTCGGTGGTCTCCCCGGGCACGTAGCTCAACACCTGCCGGCCGCGCTCGTCGACGCCGAGGTGACGCGGCGCGTACGGGTAGCCGGCCGCCTCCAGAAAGGACAGCACACCGGGCGACGTACCCCGGGTCTCCGACGCCGCGGCGGTGCACGGCGTCCCCGATCCGGACGACCTCGCCGGCGATGTGGCCGCCGGTCAGCGGGATCTCGGTCACGGCCGGACGGTAACCCGCACCGGCCGATCGTGTCGTACCCGGCGGTTAGCTTCGCCGACATGAGCGCGACGAGCGGGACGGCCCGGGTGCCGACGGTTGAGGACGAGGCCCGGTTCTGGGAGTTGGTCGAGGCCGCCTGGGCGCGCCTGCCTCCGGCGGCGACCGCGTTGCGGCGGGCGCTGCGGTCCCGCGACCCGGAGCTGGACGACGGCGAGGAGTACGAGGTCGACGCCTGGCTGGATCCGTTCCTGGCCGAGCTGCGCGAGCTCTGCGCCGGGCTGTCCGCCCGCGAGCTGACCGACCTCGACCGGGTGCTGGAGCGCAAGCTGTTCGACCTCGACCGCGCCGACGTGCAGGAGGTCACCGACGGTTCGGACGACGGTTTCCTCTACGCCCGCGGCTGGATCGTCGCCCTCGGCCGGGAGTACCACGAGGCGGTGGCGGCCGACCCGGCTTTGGCGGTGCCCGACGCCGAGTGCGAGGAGATGTGCTACCTCTTCGCCCACCTGCACGAGGAGTCGTTCGGCGAGTGGCCGGAGACCGGCTCCGGCATCAGCCGGGAGACCGGCGGGAACGAGGCCGGCTGGGCCACCGCGCCGGCCGACGCGGCCTAGGCTCGGACCATGGTCACCGAGCTCGATCTCGACCTGCCCGACGGTGGCAGGCTGCACGCCTACGACACCGGCGGCGATGACCGCCTTCCCGTCCTCTGGCACCACGGCACGCCGAACGTCGGAGCCCCGCCGGCCCCGCTCTTCGCGGCCGCGGACCGGCTCGGCGTGCGCTGGTTCTCCTACGACCGGCCGGGTTACGGCGGTTCCACCCGTCGCCCGGGTCGCGACGTCGCCTCGGCAGCCGGGTACGCCGCCCGGGTCGCCGACGCGCTGGGCATCGACCGCTTCGCCACGATGGGTCACTCCGGGGGCGCGCCGCACGCCCTGGCCTGCGCCGCGCTGCTGGCCGACCGGGTGTCGGCCGTGGTGGCCGGGGCCGGGCTGGCGCCGTACGGTGCGGCCGGGCTGGACTGGTTCGACGGCATGGCCCCCTCCGCGGAGGCCTCGCTGCGGGCCGCCGTCGCCGGCCGCGAGGCCAAGGAGCGGTACGAGGCGTCCGGCGCCGAGGGCGAGCCGGGTTTCATCCCCGCCGACCTGGCCGCGTTGACCGGGCCGTGGGCCTGGTTCGGGGACGTGGTGGGCGCCGCGGTGCGTGGCGGGCCGGGCGGTCACGTCGACGACGACCTGGCGTACGTCGGGCCGTGGGGGTTCGACCCGGCCCGGGTGACCGCCCCGGTGCTGCTGCTGCACGGTGGACGGGACCGGATGGTCCCCGCCACCCACAGCCGCTGGCTCGCCGACCGCTGCCCCACCGCGCAGCTGCGGCTCAGCCCGGAGGACGGGCACATCTCGGTGCTGGCCGGCGCCGAGGACGCGCTCGACTGGCTGTCCCGGCGGTCCCGCTGACGTGGCTCGCGCCGCCCGGACGGCCGCGGGGGTGAAGGCCGTCCGGGCGACGCGGCCGGTGCGACACCGGGCCGGAGTGGGGGAGGTTCCGCCCGGCGTCGAGGAGCGAAGCAACCGGTCCCCGTCTTCCGTGTCCCTCAGCGCCGCCACCTCCCCGGATGTCACATCTGCGGAGCGGATCCAGCCCACACGGTCGCGGAGCGGATCCAGCCACACATCCGCGGAGCGGATCCAGCACACGATCGCGGAGCCCATCCAGCCCCCACAGCCGCGGAGCACGGCGGGAGCCAGACGGGATATCGATGGCCGCACGACGCCCGTCCCGTCATGATCGACGGATGACGAGCACCCGCCCCGAGCCGGACGTCCGGCGCTACTACACCGAGGTGTACGACGAGGCCGGCCGGTTGGAGCGGTCGCCGCAGGGGCGGCTGGAGGCGATCCGTACCCGGGAACTGCTGTCCCGGCTGCTTCCCCCGCCGCCGGCCTCGGTGCTCGACCTCGGCGGTGGCCCCGGCGCGTACGCCGGGTGGCTGGCCGACGCAGGCCATCCGGTGCACCTGGTGGATCTGGTGCCGGCGCACGCCGCCGCGGCCCGCCGCGACCACCCGGTGGTCAGCGCGAGCGTCGGGGACGCCCGGTGGCTGCCGTTCGCCGACGCCAGCGTGGACGCCGCGGTGCTGCTCGGGCCGCTCTACCACCTGACCGCCCGCGCCGACCGGGTCGCCGCGCTGCGCGAGGCGCGGCGGGTCACCCGCCCGGGCGGCCCGGTGCTCGCCGCGGCGATCAGCCGGCACGCCCCGCTGATCGACCTGATCGGCAAGGGCCGGGTGGACGACCTGACCCGTCCGGCGCTGATGGCGTCCCTGCGCACCGGGCTGAACGACTCGGTGAACGGCTTCACCACCGCCTACTTCCACCGCCCGGAGGAGCTGGCGGACGAGTTCACCGCGGCGGGGCTGGCCGAGCCGGTGGTGTACGGCATCGAGGGGCCGATGTGGCCGGTGCTGAACGCGGTGGGCGTCGATGAGGAGAGCGCGATGTTCCGGGAGTCCGTCGGCTGCGCGCGGGCCTTCGAGACCGACCCCGCGGTGCTCGGGGCCAGCTCCCACCTGCTCGCCGTGGCGTATGCCTGATCGGTCGGCATCCGGTGCGCCGGACCGCTCAGCGACGTCCCGCGCACCGACGGTGACCGGCCGGCCACCGTCGTGCTATTCTCCGGCGTCGATGCACCGCCGTGCGGTTCCGTTGCCCTGAAGGACACTCCTCCCCCGATGTCGGCCGTATCCGCCCCGACCTCGCCGCCGGCGCCGCTGGACCGCCCCGCCGGCGGCGCGTTCCATACCATCTTCACCACCCTGCCGGCGCTGCTGCGGCTGACCTGCGGGCTGGTCGGCGCGGTGACCGCCCTGGCCGTCCGCACCCCGCCGGTGCGTACCGCGCTGCTGTTGACGGCGGTCGCCACCCTCACCGCCTGGTCGGGCTGGTACGCGGTGCGGGCGCTGCGCGGCGGCGGAATCGGCGGCGCGCTGGTCGCCGGGGACGTCGCGCTCACCACCGGCACCTGCCTGCTCATCCCCTGGCTGGTCGCGCCGGAGGTGCTGCCGGGCGAAGGCAGCTGGGTGGCGGTGCTGGCCAGCACCACGGTGATCAACGCCCAGGCGACCGCGCCGGCCCGGTGGTCGGTGCCGGCCGGGCTGGCGGTGACCGCCGGTTACGTCGTCGGGGCCCGCGCGGCGGGTCAGCCCGCCGAGGCGACCGCGCACGCGGCGACCCTGCTCGGGCAGACCGCGCTCGCCGCGATGATGACGGTCGTGATGCGCCGCTGGATCGCCCGCGCCGACCGGTCCTTCGCCGACTACCAGCGGCTGCGCCGGGAGGCGTTGGTCGCCCGGGCCGCCCGGGAGGCGGAGCGCCGGCAGAACCGCGACCTGCACGACACCGTGCTGGCGACGCTCACCATGGTGGGGCTGGGCGCCGTCCCCGAGGGGTCGCCGGAGCTGCGGCGCCGGGCCGGGGCGGATCTGCGTACCCTCGTCGGGCTGGCCGATGCGCGGTCGGCGGCGCCGGCCGGCCCGGTCGCGCTCGACGAACGGCTGCGCGCGCTGCTCGAGGCGTACCCGCGGCTGCCGGTCACCGCGGACCTGGCGCCCTGCGCGGCACCGGCCGGGGTGGCCGCGGCGGTGGTCGACGCCACCGCCGAGGCGCTGTCCAACGTGGCCCGGCACGCGCCCGGGTCGACCGTCACGGTGCGCCTCACCGGCGAGGCGGGCGCCGTCGTGGTCGAGGTGGTCGACGACGGTCCCGGCTTCGACCCGGCCACGGTCCCGATCCACCGGTACGGGCTGCGCGAGTCCGTGCGGGGCCGGCTCGCCGAGATCGGCGGCCGGGCGGTGGTGACTTCCGCCCCTTCCCGAGGCACCCGGGTCCGGATGGAATGGCCGCATGACGGCTGACCTTCGGGCCGCCGCGCCGGTCGTCGGGCCCGGGGCGGGGGACGCCACCGTGGACGGTGCGCCACCCGGCGCGCCCGTCGACGTGGCCCGGGTCTCCGACCGGGGCGCCCGGATCGCGGCCGTCGCCATCGCGCTGACCTGGCACGTCGGCATCAGCCTGCCCGCGTGGCTCGGCGCGCGCGCCGCGCTGGCCGCGCCGGCGGTGGTGGTCGGCGCCGGCTGGCTGATCGCGACCGGCGTCGGCGGGTACGCCGGGGCCCGACTGCTGCGCGGCACCCGGCCCCCGGTCGGCCCGCTGGTCGCCGTGCTGCTGCTGGTGGACGCGGCGGTCTTCGCGGCGGCCGGGCACGGCCGGCTGTTCACCGCGGCGAACTGGGTGTGGGGCGGGCTGGGCTGGTTCTTCGTGGTGGTGCTCTGGGGGCGGCGGATCGGCTGGCTGGTCGCCCTGCTCGGCGTCCACTCGTCGATCGCCCTGGCCGCGCTGGTCGGTCACGGCGCCACCGCGCCGGCCGACCTGACCCGGTACGCGATGTACGCCTACGGCGTCTCGTCGCTGCCGGTGGCGGTGTTCACCGGCGCCGCGGTGATCGCGGCGCTGGCCCGGCAGCGGGCCGCCACCGCGGCGGCCGCCGGGGCGGTGGCCGCGGAACGGGACGCGGCCGAGCGGGCCCGGCGGGAGCGCAGAGACCGGCTGGCCGTGGTCGGATCCGCCGCCGAGGAGGTGCTGGCGGAGCTGGCCGACGGGCGGGCCGACCCGGCGGATCCGGCGGTGCAGCGGCGCTGCGCGCTGGCCGCGGCCCGGCTGCGCCGGCTGATCGCCGAGTCGGACGACGTGCCGGACCCGCTGCTGCACGAGCTGCGCGCCGCGGTCGACCTGGCCGAACGCGACGGCCTGCCGATCGAGCTGGTCGCGATCGGCACTCCCCCGCCACTGCCGGCGCAGATCCGGCGGCGGCTCGCCGACCCGCTCACCGCGGCCCTGGTCGACGCGGTGGGCTGGGCCCGGCTGACCGTGCTGGCCGGCCCGGACGAGGTGGCGGTCAGCCTGGTCACCCCGGAGCCCGACGACCCGCCTTCGCCCGACGCCCCGGCCGGCGGCGGGTCGGACGGTCCGGTGGAACACGTGCACGAACGGGACGGGGAGATCAGATGGACGCAGACCCGGTGGCGCAGGACGTGAGCGGGCACCGTCCCGTCGGCGTGTCCATCGTGGACGACCATCCGGTGGTGGTGGACGGGGTCCGCGCCTGGCTGGCCACCGAGCCCCGACTGCGGGTGCTGGCCACCGGCGACGATCCGGACGCGGTGCTGCGCGCCGCGCCGCACGCCGACGTGATCCTGCTGGACCTGCGGCTGCACGGCCGGATGGTGCTGGACAAGCTCGCCGAGCTGAGCGCCGGCGGGCGGCGGGTGGTGGTCTACTCCGAGCACACCGACCCGGCCACGATGCTGGCCGCGCTGGACGCCGGGGCGGCGGCGTTCCTGGCCAAGCACGAGGGCCGGGAGCACTGCGTGGCCACCGTGCTGGCGGCGGCCAGCGACCGGCCGTACGTGCCGCCGGCGCTGGCCGGGGCGATGGTGGGCGACCCGCGGCCGGGCCGGCCGGCGCTGTCGGACAAGGAACGGGAGGCGCTGCTGCTGTGGTTCCAGTCGATGTCCAAGGCGTCGGTGGCCCGCCGGATGCGGATCAGCGAACACACCGTGAAGCAGTACGTGGACCGGGCCCGGATCAAGTACACCCGGGCCGGGCGCCCGGCGGCGACGAAGGCGGCGCTGCTGGCGCGGGCGATCGAGGACGGGCTCGTCCGCCCGGAGGAGATCGGCATCTACCGGTCGCAGGCGGCCGCCGAAGGGACGACCCCCTAACGGGTGTCATGACATGATCGGGGCCACTGCACGAGGCTTGTCGTGCAGGTAACCGCCGGGCCCGGGAGGTCGCGCCGATGCGGCAGGACACGTCCCCGTTCTTCATCGCCCCGCACCGGTTCGACGACCCGGAGGACGAGGGCCGCCCGCTGCTGGACCAGCGCCACGAGCTGGTCCCCGAGCCGGAGGAGCAGGTGCTCGGCCGGTTCCGCACGGCGCTGGCCGGTTGCCTGCTGAGCCCCACCGGGGCCCGCCGGCACTGGGCGCTGCCCGAGCCCGCGGCGGTGACCGTCACCGACCGGCGGCTCACCTACGCGTGCCCCGGCGCGGAGCTCACCCTGGTCACCGGGCCGGGCGCCCGGCACCGGCGCCCGGCCCGGCTCTCCCGCCTGGTCAGCGGCCAGATCCGCTGGCAGTGGCCGTCCCGGCTGGAGCTGTCCCGGGCGCTGGCGCCGGACACGGTCGGCGGCCCGCACCGGGAGCCCGACGCGGAGCTGCTGATCGTCTGCGACGCGCTGCGCACCATTCAGCAGCCGACCCTGGCCCTCGGCGGGCCGGCCTCGACGCTGACCGAGCTGGCCCGGCTGGTCCGCCGGTCGGTGGCCCGGTTCCGGCTGGACCGTCCGGAGCTGGTGGAGCTCGCCCCGTCGGAGCGGGAGGTGCTGGTCCGGCGGGCGACCGGAGCGCCGCTGACCGGCGAGGCCCGGGTCACGCTGCCCGGTTCACTGCCGGTGGAGTTCCTCTCCCGGGAGGACTACTACCGCACCGCCGAGGCCGCCGCCCGGGACGTGGTCGGCGGCTGAGCCGGCGAGTTCCGTAAGCACCACCGTCGGTCAGGGGGTGGCGGGCCGGCGGGGGCGGCGGTCCAGCTCGGCCGCCTCCTGCAGAGTCGGCGCGGTGCCGCCCAGGTGGGCCGGCAGCCACCAGGAGTCATCCGGGCCGGCCGGCTTGTCCGGGTACTCCTGCTGCGCCCGGTCGACCAGCGCGGTCAGCCGGGTCTTCAGCTCGGCGGTCATCGCCGTGGTGTCCGGGAAGGCGGCCGGGTCGATCGGCTCGCCGATGAGGATGGTGATCGGGGTGTGCCGGCGAGTCAGGGTCTTCGGCCGGCCCTTGGTCCAGAGCCGCTGGGTGCCCCAGATCGCCACCGGCAGCAGCGGCACCGCGGCCTCCTGGGCCATCCGGGCGGCGCCGCTCTTGAGCTCCTTGACCGTGAACGACCGGCTGATCGTGGCCTCGGGGAAGACGCCGACCACCTCGCCGCGCCGGAGGGCGCCCACCGCGGCGCTGTAGGAGCCGGCGCCGGCGGCCCGGTTCACCGGGATGTGCTTCATGCCGCGCATCAGCGGGCCGGAGACGCTGTGCCGGAAGACCGAGTCCTTCGCCATGAACCGGACCAGCCGACGGGACTCGTGCGCGCCGTAGCCGCAGAAGATGAAGTCGAGGTAGCTGACGTGGTTGCTGGCCAGCACCGCGCCGCCCGTACGGGGGACGTGGTGGCTGCCCTCGACGGTCAGCCGCAGGTCGAGGACCCGGAACATGGTCTTGGCGGCGGTGATCACGGGCGGGTACACGAGTTCCGGCATCCGCCGACTTTACCCCGCGTAGGTTACGGGCCCGTAGGGCGAGCGGGCGGCGGCCACCGCCGCGCGCCGGGCCGGCTCCGCCCGGGTACGCGGGGGTCACCGTCCCGGCGATCGGGCGGCTGATCGACCGTCCCGCGGGTCGGGCGGCGGTTACCGTCAGGGCATGCCGGAGCTGCACGCCGTGGTGATCCACTGCCGGGACCCGTACCTGCTGGCGCCGTTCTGGAGCGTGGTCACCGGCCTGCCGGTGGCGCCGGAGGACGAGGCGAAGCTGGCCGACCGGGCGCTCGTGGCCGGCGAGGCGGTGCTGCTGCGCGACCCGCACCGGCACCGCCCCGACCTGTGGATCACCCCGGCGCATGACCTGCCGGCCCCCGGCCGGATCCACCTGGACCTGGTGGGCGACGCCGAGGAGCGCGCCGCCGTGCTGGAGGCCGGCGCCACCGTGGTCCGCGAGCTGCCCGGCTGGACCGTCCTGGCCGACCCGGAGGGCAACGAGTTCTGCCTGCTCCCGCACCGCCCCTGAGGCGGCCGGCCCGGTCGTCAGTCGGCCAGCTTGTTCAGGTCCAGCCGGCCCCGGGCGAAGGCGTCCACCCGGCCCCAGCGGCCCGGGATGTCGAGCACCTCGATCCGGCCCATCCCCACCGGCAGCACCGGCTCGACCGCCAGGTGCCCCTCGTGCGGCTCCAAGCCGAGCATGGTGCGCAGCAGCAGCAGCGGGGCGCCGGTCGACCAGGCCTGCGGGCTGCACGCGGTCGGGTACTCCACCGGGAACTTGGTCAGCTCCCGGGGATAGCCGCCGAACGCCTCCGGTAGTCGGCCGTCGAAGTAGGTCGCGGCGTCCAGGATGCCGGAGGCGATGGTGGCGGCCTCGTCGGCGAAGCCGTACCGGCGCAGCCCCCAGGCGATGAACGAGTTGTCGAACGGCCAGATCGTGCCGTTGTGGTAGCCGATCGGGTTGTAGCGGACCTCCCCCTCGGCCAGGGTGCGCACTCCCCAGCCGGTGAACAGCCGCGGCCCGATAAGGTGCCGGGCGATCTTCTCGGCCCGGTCCGGGTCCACGATGCCGCTCCACAACAGGTGGCCGATGTTGGAGCTGAGCACGTCGCACTGCCGGCCGTCCGGGTCGAGGGCGAGCGCGTAGTACTCGCCGTCCGCCACCCACCAGTCCCGGTTGAACCGCTCCTTGAGCTGCGCGGCCTCCCGCTCCAACTGATCGGCGTACGTCGGGTCGCCCCAGAACTCCCGGGCCAGGCGGGCGGCCCGCACCTTCGCGTCGTACGCGTACCCCTGCACCTCGCAGGTGGCCCGGGGGAACGGCGGCAGGGTGCCGTCGGCGTACGAGATGGAGTCCCAGGAGTCCTTCCAGCACTGGTTCTCCAGGCCGGTTTCGGTGTTGCGCCGCTCGTACCAGATGTAGCCGTTGCCGACCAGGTCCGCGTAGTCGTCGATCCACTTCAACGCGGCCCGGCACTCCCGCTCCAGCTCCATCACCAGCGCGACGTCGCCGCTCCACTTCTCGTACTCGTCGAGCAGCACCACGAACAGCGGGGTGGCGTCCACCGATCCGTAGTACGGCGAGTGCGGCTGCTCCTCGAACGCGGCCGTCTCGCCGTACCGAATCTCGTGCAGGATCCGGCCCGGGTCCTCGTCCCGGAAGTCGTCGAACCGGCTGCCCTGCAGGGCGGCCAGGATGCGCAGCGTGGTCTTCGACAGTCCGGGCGCGAACGGCAGCGCCTGCAGGCAGGTCAGGATGCTGTCCCGGCCGAACATGGTCATGAACCAGGGCAGCCCGGCCGCCGGCAGGGTCTGGCCGCCGAGCGACAGCGGCGAGAAGCGCAGCGCGGCGAGGTCCACCATGCTGCGGCGGTAGGTCGCGGCCACCCGGCCGAACTCGCTGTTGACCTTGGGAGCCTGGGCGACCCACTCCTTCAGGTCGTGCGCGAGCGCGAGCCGTTCGGTGCCGTGCGCCCGCAGGCCCATCCGCAGGTCGCGGCCGCCCGGGCCGACCGCCTGGGTCTCCACGTGGATGTCGGTGCTCCACTGCTCGTTCGGCTCCAGGTGCACGGTGAACGCGAACCCGTTCTTGTCGTACCGGGCGGGCAGGGACGCCGAGATCACCGTCTCCCGCTTGAAGTTGCCGCGCCGGTAGCCCAGCCGCAGCCGGTCGGACTCGACCTCGGTGTAGATCTCGCCCTTCTTGTTGAGGATCTCGTCCTTGACCTGGAACAGGTCGGCGAAATCCGAGCCCGCGTCCATTCGGATCTCCAGGTCGACCGGGCGCTCGTCGTGGTTGAGCACGGTCACCTGCTCCCGGAAGCTCCCACCCACCGCTCGCTCCCGGATGATCGACAACTTCGCGTCGATGTAGTGCGTGGCCATCCCGGGCACCAGGAAGAACCGCGCCTCGTAGTACTGCAAATCGTCGTAGGACAGCGCGTTGAGGCGCTCGCCGTTGACGGTGAGCACCCACCGGGACAGGAACCGGGTGTCGATGGAGAACAGCCCGGTCGGCTCGCTCGGCGTCGCCTCGATGTCGCCGGTGTCCTCGGAGACGACGAAGGTGTTGCCGTCGAGGATCCGGATCGTGTTGCTCTGGCCCATCAGGCCACCTCCCGGCGGTAGTAACGGCGCGGCCCCTGGTCGTCGGGAGAGCCCGGAAAGACCCGCTCCACCTGAACCACCAGCCGGGCGTCACCCATCACGGTCATGTCTCCGCGCAGCAGCGCCGCGAGGCCGTGCTCCCGCCCGGCGGCGAGGTCCTCGAACAGCGCCGGGCTGGTACCCACGACGGTGTCCGCCTCCCGGTCCTCCTGGCTGACGTGCAGCCGCCCCCGGTCGATCTGCAGCAGCCAGTGGGTGGTCTGCGCCCCCTCGTGCAGGTCGAACCGCAACGTCCCGGACGTCTTGTCGAGCAGCGGCTCGTAGCCCCGCCGGTCGAGGTCCTCGAAGAATCTCGTGGTCGCGTCCACCATCGGGTCCTCTCCCCCTGTCGAATCCGCGGCCTGGCGGCGTACCGGACGGGGGTGCCCGTCCGGTACGGCGTCAACCTCGCCCGGATCGGGTGAGCCCGGCGGGTGGCGGCGGTGCGACCGGGCGGCGCGGGGCCGCCCCGGGGACGGCGACGCCGGCCCCCGCGAGCGCGGGAGCCGGCGTCAGGTCCGCGGCGGACGTCAGTTGTTGGGTTCGTCGGCGCTGATGTCCGCGAGCACCGACTGCGGCTCGCGCTCCACCGCGAGGTCGCCCATCGACACCAGACCCACCAACCGGCCGTCGTCGATCACCGGCAGCCGGCGTACGGCGTACGTGCGCATCAGGTCGGCCGCGGCGACCGCGTCGTCGTACTGGCTGACCGTGATCACGTCCTTGCTGGTGATCTGGTTGAGCCGGGTGGTGTTCGGATCCATGTCCTCGGCGACGCCCCGGACCGCGATGTCCCGGTCCGTCACGATGCCGACCACGTTGTCGGCGTCGGTCACCACCACGTCGCCGATCGCGCTGTCGCGCATCTCCTGCGCCGCCGCGGTGAGCGTGTCGTTGCCGTCCATCGTCACCAACCGGGTCGTCATGAACTCTCCGACCGTTGTCATGGTGCTCCCCTCTCGGTGTCGGCACGCCCGGTCTACCCGCCGCCCCCGAGCAGGTAACGCCGCACCACCCGGCGGTGTAGTCGACGGCGCGGACCCCGCACGCTCAGCCACGCGGTGGTACGCCGTAGACCCGCTCGACGTGCAGCCGCAGCACCAGCGGACCCTCGGCGACTATCGCGGCCCGGAATGCATCCCAGTCGGGGTGCTCGCCCTGGGCCTCCCGGTACAGCCCGACGAGCTCCTCCACCGTCGGATCGTCCGGGCGCTGCGCGGTCGGGGTCAGCTCCGCCCGCGCCTCCGCCACCGCGTACGCCCCGCCGTCGTCGCTGCTGACGTGGAAGCTGGCCCGGGGGTCGCGGCGCAGGTTGGCCGTCTTGGCCCGGCCGTTGGGCACCGCGACCCGGATCAGCCCGCGCTCCCGGTCGAAGGAATAGATCACGTTGGACAACTGGGGACGACCGTCCCGTTTGATGGTGACCAGCACGCCGAGGCTGCGGTCGGCGATCAGGTCGGTCAGGGCCTGGGTGGTGTCGTCATCGGGCATGTCGTCCTCCAACTGGTCAGTCCCGGTGACTCCATCCCACCGCACCGGTGACCGTGGCGCTACTCTCCGCGACGCCGCGGCCGGGACGACGCGCCGCGGAGTCGACCCGCCGGGGACGCTCGCACGCCAGGTCCGGGGCATCGCCGCCGCGCGGTTCAGCGGCGCTCGGCCGCCACCAGCTCGGCCAGCTGCACGGCGTTGAGCGCCGCCCCCTTGCGCAGGTTGTCGTTGGCGCAGAAGAACGACAGCCCGTGCTCAACGGTCTCGTCGGCGCGGATCCGACCGACGTACGTCGGGTCGGCACCGGCGGCCTCCAGCGGGGTCGGCACCTCGGACAGCGCCACGCCGGGCGCCCCGTCGAGCAGCTCGCGGGCGCGCTGCGGGGTGATCGGCCGGGCGAAGCGGGCGTTGATCTGGAGCGAGTGGCCGGTGAAGACGGGCACCCGGACGCAGGTGCCGGAGACCTTCAGACCCGGGATCTCCAGGATCTTGCGGCTCTCGTTGCGCAGCTTCTGCTCCTCGTCGGTCTCGTCGGAGCCGTCGTCGACGATCGAGCCGGCCAGCGGGAGCACGTTGAACGCGATCGGCCGGGCGAAGTTGCGTGGCGCGGGGAACTGCACGGCCGAGCCGTCGAAGGTCAGCGCGCTCGCGTCCTCGGCGACCTTGCGGACCTGCTCGTCCAGCTCGGCCACGCCGGCCAGGCCGGCGCCGGAGACCGCCTGGTACGTCGAGACGACCAGCCCGACCAGCTGCGCCTCGGCGTGCAGCGGACGCAGCACCGGCATCGCGGCCATGGTGGTGCAGTTGGGGTTGGCGATGATGCCCTTCGGGCGGTCGGTGATCGCGTGCGGGTTGACCTCGGCGACGACCAGCGGCACCTGCGGGTCCATCCGGTACGCCGACGAGTTGTCGATCACCACGGCGCCGGCGGCGGCCACCCGTGGGGCGAGCTCCTTCGCGGTGCCCTTGCCGGCGGAGAAGATCACCACGTCCAGGCCCGCGTAGTCGGCGGTGGCCGCGTCCTCGACCGTCACCTCGCCGTCCCGCCAGGGCAGGGCCCGCCCCGCCGAGCGCGCGGAGGCGAACAACCTCAGCTGCTCCACCGGGAACTCGCGCTCCGCCAGCACCTGCCGCACCACGCCACCGACCTGGCCGGTGGCTCCCACAATGCCGATCCTCATGACCGCGAGGCTACCGAACGCCACCGGCCCGGGCGGAGCACCTTTCCCACCACCCGGGCCGGTCACCGGCGTTCACCGCGTGGCGTCGGTCACCTCGCCGAGCCCGGTCGCGGTCAGCTCGTCGCGGATCACCGCCGCGTCGCCCTCGACCACCAGGGTCAGCGCCTCGGGGTGCAGGTGCCGGGCCGCGGCGGCGGAGACCTCCGCCACGTCGGCGCCGAGCAGCGCCTCCCGCAGCCGGGCGTGGTAGTCGTCCGGCAGGTCGTGCACCACCAGAGTGGTCAGCGCGGACGCGATGGCCCGCGGGCTCTGCAGCTCGACCGAGAGCTGGCCGGCCCGCCAGGAGCTGGCCACCGCCAGCTCGTCGGCGGTCACCCCGTCGACCTGGGTACGGGTGATCTCGCCGACCGCCTCGACCAGGGCCGGTGCGGTCACCGCGGTCTGCACACCGGAGCTGACCGCGAACCGGCCGAACCGGCGGGACGAGGCGAAGTCGCCGCGGATGCCGTACGTGTAGCCGCGCACCTCGCGGATCAGGTGGTTGAGCCGGGAGGTGAACGCCCCGCCGAGCACCGTGCCGGCCAGCGTCATCGGCACGTGGTCGGGGTGGGCGCGGTGCGGCGACGGGTGGCCCAGCCGCAGCGTGGACTGCACCGAGCCGGGCCGGTCCACCAGGATGATCCGCCGCCCGGCGGGCATCGGCACCTCGATCGGACCGCCCCGCTCGACCGGGCCGCCGCCGGTGCCGGCGAACGCCGCCGCGCCGAGCGCGTCCAGGTCGATCCGGTCCAGGTCCCCGGCGACGATCAGCGTGCCGGGGCGGATGAACCACTCGGAGTGGAAAACGGTGACGTCCTCGACGTCCAGCCCGGCCACCGAGCCCGGGTCGCCGTACATCGGCCGGCCCCAGCGGTTGTCGGCGCCGAACAGCTCGGCGCGCAGCACCGCGTCGGCGCGCGGGCCGGGGTTGGCCCAGTCCATCCGCAGCGCGGTCGCCTCGTCGTCGCGGACCCGGCGCACGTCCTCCGGGTCGAGCTTGGGCGTCCGGACGGCCTCGGCGAGCAGCTCCACCGCGGCGGCCAGCCGGTCCACCGGCACCTGCACGCTGACCTGGAAGGAGTCCCAGTCCAGCCCGGCCACCAGCTCGGTGCCGAGCCCCTCGATCGCCAGCGCGAACGCGGTGGCGTCCCGGTGCGCGGTGCCCTCCTCCAGGGCCTTGGCCAGCACCGCGCCGAGCCCCTCCTTGCCGACCGGCTCCCGGCCGGCGCCGGCCTCCAGCAGCAGCAGGGCGACGGCGAGGTTCTGCCCGGGCAGGTGCGCGGCGACCACCCGGCCGCCGGCCACGTCCCGCCGGACCACCGTCGGGAACCGGTACGGGCGGGCGGCGCCCGGGCCGGGACGTTCGGTGATGAGCGTCATGAGGTCTCCTCCGGCAGGTAGATCAGGGTGGCCCGGTCGTCGGCGCCCAGCACCTCGGCGGCCAGCTCGGCGATCTGCTCGGCGGTGACCGCCAGCCAGGCGGGCAGCCGCTCGCCGGCCTTCGCCGGGTCGCCGAACTGGGTGGCGTACCGGCCGAGGGTGTCGGCGCGGCCGTCGACGGTGGACATCTGACGCCACCACCCGGTGCTCAGCAGCGCCTTGGCGCGTTCCAGCTCGGTCGCGGTCACCGGCACGGTGGCCAGCTCGTCGAGCACCTCGGCGACCCCGGCGGCGAGTCGTTCGCCGGTCACGCCGGGGCGGGCGGTGGCGGTGGCGATCAACGGCGCCGGGGCGTGCGCCAGGTCCACCCCGTACGCCCCGACCAGGTCCGGCTGGGCGATCCGCTCGCCGTCGGCGAGGCGCTGGTAGAGCCGGCTGCCCCGACCGCTGCCCAGCACGGCGGCGAGCACCGTCGCGACGTCGTACCCGGGGGTGCCGAAGGGGTGGGTGCGGTGCGTGACGAACACCCGGGGGGCGGGCACCTCGGCGCGTACCGTCTCGACGACGGGCCCGGTGGCCGGGACGATCAGGCCGGCCGGCGCGGCCGGGATGTCGTCGCGCGGCGGCAGGCCGCCGAAGTACCGCTGCGCCAGCGCGAAGACCTCGGCGGCCGAGGCGTCGCCGGCCACGGTGAGCACCGCGTTGTTCGGCGCGTAGTACCGGCGGTGGAAGCCCTGGAAGGTGGCCAGGTCGGCGGCGTTCAGGTCGGCCATCGAGCCGATCGTGGCGTGATGGTACGGGTGGCCGGGCGGATAGAGCATCGGCAGCAGCCGCAGCCAGGCGTCGCCGTACGGGACGTTCTCGTAGCGCTGGCGGCGCTCGTTCTTGACCACGTCGCGCTGGTTGTCCAGCGTCTCCTGGGTCAGCGCCGGCACCAGGCCGCCCATCCGGTCGGCCTCCAGCCAGAGCGCCAGCTCCAGGTGCTCGGCCGGGACCGTCTCGAAGTAGTTCGTCCGGTCCGGGTTGGTGGTGGCGTTCAGCGAGCCGCCGGCGCCCTGGATCAGCCTCATGTGCTCGGTCTTCGCCACGTTCACCGAGCCCTCGAACATCAGGTGCTCGAAGAGGTGCGCGAAGCCGGTCTGCCCGGCGGGTTCGTGCCGGGAGCCCACGTCGTACCAGAGGTTGACCGCGACCGCCGGGGCGGTGCGGTCCTCGCTGACCACCACGCGCAGGCCGTTGTCCAGTCGGGTGGTCTCGATGGGCCAGGGGTAACCGCTGTCGGGCATGCCCCGACGCTATCCGATCTAGCGGGCGGGAAGGGCCCGCGCCGCCGGGCGGGCCGGTGCGGGTCCGTTCGCCCGACGGACGAGTGGACCCGCACCGGTTCCGGTCGGGCGGGGGCGTGGTCGCCGGTCAGTCGGGGGGCTCCACGGAGACCACCGTCTCCGCTGAGGTGCGGTGCTCCAGCACGGTGTCGGGGGCGGCGTTGCGGTCGGCCTCCCGCTCGTCGGACTCGGCGAGGATCGCGTCGGCCTGGGCCTGCGGGTCGTCACTGCCCACCGCCGCCTCCTCGGGCAGCAGGTGGGCCCGGGACTCCACCCGTTCCTGGTCGCTCTGTGCGTCGGTCATACCGGGTCACTTACCCCGTGCGGGGCTCAGCGGAACGGGCCGCGCACCTCGTAGGTGATCCCGCCGGAGGACGAGCCGGAGGTGCCCCGCTGGGACGAGAAGTACAGCCGGCTGCCGTCCGGGGAGAACGCCGGGCCGGTGATCTCGGACGCGGACTGCCCGGTGATCCGCAGGAACGGCGTGACGATCTCGTCCGGGGTGATCATGTTGATCTCCATGTTGCCGCCGTCCTCGGCCACGAACAGGTCGCCGTAGCGGGAGCCGGTGATGTTGTCCACCCCGGTCAGCGGCGCCGCGCCGCCCACCACCAGCGAGTCGTCGTACGCCAGGTCGATCCGCTGGTTGACCGCGTCGTACGCCCAGACCCGGTTGTCGCCCTTGGTGGTGAACCAGCAGGTGCCGTTCGCGTACCAGGCGCCCTCGCCGCCGTTGAACTTCTTCGCCCCGGAGACCTGCTGCCGGGTGTAGGTCGGCGAGCCGTCCACGTCCGGCACCCGGGCCCAGCTCACCGGGCCGCTGGTGGCGGTGCCGGCGACCAGCACCTCCAGGGTGCCGGCGGACAGGTCGCCCCAGACGGTCGGCCGGAACCGGTAGAAGCAGCCGCTGGTCTCGTCCTCGGTCAGGTAGATCACCTTGCGGTCCGGGTCGGCCGCGGCGGCCTCGTGCTTGAACCGGCCCAGCGCCGGCCGGCGGACCGCCGTGCCGCCGGTCGGGTACGTCTCGTAGACGTACCCCCGGCTGACCTCCTCGCAGGAGAGCCAGGTGCCCCACGGGGTGGCGCCGCCGGCGCAGTTCTGGTTGGTGCCGGAGAGGATCCGGTACGCCGAGGCGATGCTCCCGTCGGCGTTGAACCGGACCGCCGACGCCCCGCCGCCCGGGGTGATCTCGGAGTTCGAGACGTAGATCCAGCCGGTGCCGGCGGCGAAGCAGGCGCCGCCGTCGGGCGCGTCGTGCCAGCCGTACGACGTGCCGGCGACCGCCTGCCGGGAGCGGGCGATCACCCGGCTGGTGAAGCCGGCGGGGAGTTGGATGCCGTTGGCGTCGGCGGCGCCGAGCGGGCCGTACGGGCCGGTGCCGGGCTGGGCCGGGGCGGCCAGGGCGGCGCCTGACCAGAGGCTGCCGGCGAAGGCGGCGGCCCCACCGGCGACGGTGGCGCGCAGGACGGTACGACGGTCCATGGATGACCTCCAGGTGCGATCGGTGCCGCCGAAGTTACCGGCGATTCCATCGACGGAGGTGAACACGGAACGAGGCTTTCCGGACGACCGGGTGAGCCTTCCCCGTCCGGTCGGGTACGCTTGCCGGCGTGACGCGTTCGTATCGATGGTTTAGGCAGCCGGCTGCGCAGCCGGTGACCTCACCATGAGCTGACGTCACCGCGTTACGAGCCGGCCGGGCAGGAGCTGACGCTCCTGCCTTTTGCATTCGAGCAGCCGGCTCGACCTGGGCACCGGCCCCGGGGCACGGTCGGCGGAAGGAAAGCCCACCGTGACGACCCCGGAGACCGGCGCGGTCATCGACCAGCGGATCGACCGCGTCGTGCCGTTGACCACCCCGGCCCTGCTCCTGCACGAGCTGCCGCTGGACGCCGCGCTCACCTCGACCGTGCTGGCCGGCCGGCGCGCCGCCGCGCGGGTGCTGGACCGCCGCGACGACCGCCTGCTGGTGGTGGTCGGCCCGTGCTCGGTGCACGACCCGGCCGCCGCGCTGGAGTACGCCCACAAGCTGCGCGCGGCCGCCGACCGGCACGCCGACGACCTGCTGGTGGTGATGCGGGTCTACTTCGAGAAGCCGCGCTCGACGGTGGGCTGGAAGGGCCTGATCATGGACCCGGCGCTGGACGGCTCCGGCGACGTGAACACCGGCCTGCGCACCGCCCGCACGCTGCTGCTCGACGTGCTGCGGCTGGGGCTGCCGGTGGGCTGCGAGTTCCTCGACCCGATCACCCCGCAGTACATCGCCGACACGGTCGCCTGGGGCGCGATCGGCGCCCGGACGGTGGAGAGCCAGGTGCACCGGCAGCTCGCCTCCGGCCTGTCCATGCCGATCGGCATGAAGAACCGCCCGGACGGCAGCATCGCCACCGCGGTGGACGCGATCCGGGCGGCCGGCGTGCCGCACGTCTTCCCCGGCATCGACGTCTCCGGCACCCCGGCGATCATGCACACCCGGGGCAACGCGGACGGGCACCTGGTGCTGCGCGGCGGCAACGGCCGGCCGAACTACGACGCCGCCTCGGTCGCCGGCGCGCTGGAGCTGCTGCGCGCAGCCGGGCTGCCGGAGCGGCTGGTGGTGGACGCCAGCCACGCCAACAGCGGCAAGGACCACCGTAACCAGCCGAGGGTGGCCGCGGACGTGGCCGCCCAGCTGGCCGCCGGTCAGGCCGGCATCGTCGGCATCATGCTGGAGAGCTTCCTGCTCGACGGCCGGCAGGACCTGGACCCGACCCGGGAGCTGACCTACGGCCGCTCGGTCACCGACGCCTGCATCGACTGGGACACCACGGCCGAGGTGCTGGACGGGCTCGCCCAGGCCGTCCGAGCCCGCCGGGCCACCCTGCCCGCCCCCGCCTGAGGTGGGTTTGACCGTTTCGGGCGGGGGTAGCTGACCGGGGTGACCGACGACGCACCCGTGACCGACCAGCCGGACACCCGGCAGCTCGACGAGCTGCTCGACGACCTCTACCACGGCCAGGAGCGGATCACCCAGGCCGACATCTACCGCCGGGCGGTCGCCGCCGAGCTCCCGGCGGAGCTGCTCACCCGGATCGCCGCGCTCCCCGAGGGCGAGTACGCGGTGGACGAGGTGGCGGACCTGCTGGGCGGGTCGGTGGCCTGACCGGCCCATCGGCGGACCGACGAGAGGACGGCGCGCACATGAGCCACCACGAGGAGCACGAGAAGCTGCCGGCGCTCGGCCAGCCGCCGGAGGGGGTGGACACCCTCCCCGAGCCGGACTTCGCCAACGAGCACGACCGCACCGCGGTCGACCGGGACATCGTCACCGGCGAGGACGAGGACGAGCGGGAGCCCGAGGCGTCCCGCGGCTGGGCGGGCGAGGACCACGGCACCACCCCGACCTGACCGGGGCACGGCACGACGGAAGGGGGCCGGCGATCTCGCCGGCCCCCTTCCGCGTACGGGTCACTCGTCGTCGTGGTGGCCGCCCTCGGCCGCCTGCTGCGCCACGGCGTACCCCATCTGGAGGAAGTCGGACGCGGCCACCGCGGTCAGCGCGGTGGCCACCAGCCGGGTCAGCCGGGGCGCCAGCACCAGGCCGCCGGTCAGCCCGGTGGCCACCCAGACGGCCAGGCAGAACGGGCAGCTGAGCAGCTCGCCGATGGCGTGCCGGGTCGGGCTGCCGGAGTCCCGGACCTGCTCCATCACCTCGCCGCTGCCGATCGGGTGGTCGTAGCGGGTGAACGGCGCGCGCAGCGGGCTGGTGACCGCGTCCTTGGACAGCAGCCGGCTCAGCTTGTGCGTGGCGATCGACAGCAGCACCACGTCGGCCGTCGCGGGGCGCTCCGGCACCGGCCGCCCGGACGCCTTGATCACACCCGCCAACGAGCCGGCGACCGCCGCGTACGTGCCCATCGCCTTCAGGTAACCGTCCAGTGGTCGGTGCTCGTGCGGCGCGTACGACTGGCGCAGGCGCGCCACCTTGTTCTTCAGCCGACCCTCGGTCACCCGTACTCCTTGAGTTCTCGTCATTGGCGTGCTCGACTCACCCGGCGGTGAGGTTCTCGGCCACCTCGCGGGAGAGGTTGGCCAACGACTCGTCGGCCAGGCCGGGGTCGCCGTCGGGCAGCTCCAGGTGCACCCGGGAGCCGCCGGTGTCCTCGGCCTCGACCCGCAGCTCGGCGGAGCCGCCGTCGCTGCGCCAGCGGGCCCGCATCCCGTCGCCGTCGACCTCGGCCGGCCGGTCGCCGTCGCGGCGCAGCGCGTCCGGCAGCCAGGCGGACACCCGGTCCGGGTCGGTGGCCGTGCTGAACACCACCTCGGGGGGCGCGGACATGCCGCGCTCGGCGTGCACGCCCATCAGGCGTCCCGCAGCCGGCTCGGGTCGACCTCGCGCCCCGGGTGCCGGGCGAGGTACTCGGTCTCCAGCTCGGCGGTGCGCCGCAGGTGGTTGGCGAGCGCGGAGTCGGCCGCGTGGCGCAGGGTGTCCAGCCGGGTGCGGTGCAGGCTGCGCAGCTCCCGGATGACGTCCTCGTCGGTCAGCTCGGTCGGGTCCACGCCGACCAGCTCCTCGTCGGCGTCCGCGCCGGGCGCGGGGGTGTCGTGCAGGTGATCGCCGTCCCACTCGGGCATTCGCTGCTCCGGGCTGGCGTCACCGCTCTGGCGTACGGATTCGGTCATGTCGCCTCCCTGGGCTCGTTCGGGCTGGCGCCTAGACGGATGCCCAGCCGGGATGCCACCAAACCCACCGGCGGGCGGGCTGCTACGACACGCCGTCGGAGACGCCCGCCGGTCCCGGTACGCTGGTGGCCATGAAACGGCTCTGGACCCCGGGGTGGCTCGCCCGCCACGTGGCCATGGTCGTGCTGGTGGTGGCCTTTCTGGGGCTGGGCTGGTGGCAGATCAGCCGGGCCGCCTCGGGCAACACGCTCAGTTGGGCGTACGCGGTGGAGTGGCCGATCTTCGCGGGCTTCGTGGTGTTCGTCTGGTGGCGTGAGGTGCGGCACGCGCTGCGCCCGCCGGCGGCGGACCGGCGGGCGGCCGAGCCGGCCACGGTCGGGAACGAGGAGCGGACCGCGACGGTACGCCGGCCGGTGCGGGTGGCCCGGGTGCCGGCCGCGGCCGAGGCGCCGGACGACGCCGACCTGGCCGCCTACAACGACTATCTGAACTGGTTGAACGCCAATCCGGGCGCCCGGCCCGGTGACTACCCCGGCTGAGGCCGGTGCGGGAAGGACGGACGACGGTGGGCGGAGCCCTCAAGCGGTACCGCGCGATCGCCTGGATCGTGGGTGTGGCGCTGGCCGTGCTGGTGCTGGTCGGCATGCCGCTGAAGTACGCGTTCGACGAGCCGGCGGTGGTGGCCGTGGTGGGCACCGCGCACGGCTGGCTCTACATGCTCTACCTGGCCGCCACGTTCGACCTCGGTCGCCGGGTGAACTGGCCGCTGAAGCGGATGCTGCTGGTGATGCTGGCCGGCACCATCCCGTTCGTGTCGTTCGTCGCCGAGCGCAAGGTCACCCACGAGCTGGCCGGCCGGGCGGAGCCCGCCAAGGAGCCGGTCCGCATCTGACGGCCCGCGCCCCCCTAGCCGGCCGGCTCGCGGTCGGTCAGCGCCGCGGCCGCCAGGGCCCGGCGCCGGCCAGCCGCTCCCCCGCGCGCTCGCGGGCCAGCTGCCGGGCCCGGGTGAGCGCCTCGGCGACCTCGCCGAAGTGGTCCGGGTCGTCGCTGCTGAACAGCAGCACCTCCGTGCCGCCGGACCGGCCCCACAGCTCGTACGCGGGCGGCCGCCACCGGTCGCCGGCGAGCACCAGCAGCACCGGCAGCAGCGAGACCACCCCGAGCGCCAGGTACGCCCCGGCGGTGAGCCGCTGCAGGCCGCCGGTGAAGCCGAGCAGCACGCCGGTTCCGCCGATCGCCACGGCGGCGACCGTCACCGCGCGAAGTGCGGACCGGTCATGCGGGCCACGCTCGGTGCGCAGCTGGGTCAGCTCGGCGACCGGGAAGGTGTTCCGGCCGACGTTGAACCGTTCGGTGGTCACCACGATCCCCGGCCGGGCGTAGAGCAGGGTGGTCTGGCGGGTGTCGCGTGGCGGGTGGCGGGTCTGCACGGCGTCCTCCCCGGGGCCGGCGGCGTCCCGTCCGGGTGCCCGGACGGGCGGGAATCCCCCATTCTGCGGCCGGCCGGCCAGCCCACCCGGGGGGCTTTTCCCGCCGTTTCCCACCCGCCGACGCGCCCGCTCGCCGACAACCGACCACCATTCCCGACATGTCGGTCGGTACTTCCGCGATCCACCCCGGTATCCGCCCGGAACGACGAAAGCCATCGAAGCCCGCCTAGGGGTCAATCCGCCTCGACACGCCGACGACAGCCGCACCATCGGGTTCACCGGGAGTCACGGCGCACAGGGGCAATTCGCGCCCCTTTGCCAACATTCGCACCTGCTTCCACTGCGGTTGCCGGCCGTAACAGGTTAGGTTGTCCGAGCCGGCACGGTCGGTCGCCGTCCACCCGGACGGCCCCGGGCCGGTGTCGCCGGAGGCGTCAGCATCCTCCGGTGACCGGTGGGAGAGGAGCCTTCCGCTCTTGTCGTCCTCACGGATGCTGCTGCGCACGCTCGTGATCGCGGGGCTGTCCGCCCTGCTGATCGCCCCGTCGGCGGTGGCTCGGGCAGAGCCCTCCGTCGGTGAGCTGACCGCGCGGATCGAGAAGTCCTCGACCGAGCTCGAGAAGGTCGTCGAGTCCTACAACAAGCTCAACGAGGAGATCAAGGACAACCAACGCACCGCGGCCGCCCTGCACGCCAGGATCGGGCCGCTGGAGGAACAGACGGCGCAGAGCCGCGCCGACGTCGGCGAGCTGGCCGCCACCGCGTACAAGACCGGCGCGGGCGACCTGAGCAGGGCCCAGGCCCTGCTGCAGCCGAGTTCCGGCTCGCTGGCCGAGAAGCTGAGCACCATCGACCAGCTGACCCGGCAGCGGCAGGAGCGGATCGCCGGGTTCACCACGAACCAGCGCAAGCTGCTGGACGAGAAGGCCCGGCTGGACGCCACGATCGCCCGGCAGAACGCCCAGTCCAAGGCCATCGTGGCCACGAAGACCAGGATCGAGAAGGATCTGGCGACGCTGTACGCCATGCGTAAGGAGGCGTACGGCCGGGCCACCGAGGCGCCCGCGCCCCGGCCGGCCAGGTCCACCTCCTCGCCCGCCAAGTCCTCCTCCGGCGCGAACGACGCGCCGGCCATCTCCGGCAGCGCCGGCACGGCCGTGCGGTACGCGTACGGGGCGATCGGCACGCCGTACGTCTGGGGCGCCGAGGGCCCGAACGGGTACGACTGCTCGGGGCTGACCCTGGCGGCCTGGCGGGCGGCCGGGAAGTCGCTGCCGCACAACGCGGCCATGCAGTGGAACGCCACGTCCCGGGTCAGCCGCAGCGCGCTGCGCCCGGGTGACCTGGTGTTCTACTCCGGCCTGGGGCACGTCGCCATGTACGTCGGCGGCGGGCAGGTGATCGACGCGCCAAGCGCCGGTCGCAACGTCAGCAAGCGCGGCATGAACATGATGCCGATCGCGGGCTACGGCCGGGTCGGCTGACCCACGCAGGCTGAGCTACCCACACAGCAGCGAACGGCCGGCGTCCCCCTATCGGACGCCGGCCGTTCGCCGTCATTACTACCAGGTCAGGCCGCCTGCAGCCCCTCCGCCCGGGCCAGCTCGCGGAGCCGGCCGAGGGCCTGGATCTCCAGCTGGCGGATCCGCTCGCGGGAGAGCGAGAAGCGCGACGCGACCTCGGTCAGCGAGTGCTCCCGCCCGTCCTCGAGGCCGTACCGGGCCCGCATGATGCCGGCCGACCGGTCGTCGAGGTGGTTGAGCAGGCCCTCGATGCGCTGCCGCTCCAGGCCGGTGAGGACGATGTCCTCCGGCGAGGGGGCGTCGCTGTCGGCGACCAGGTCGCCGAGGTTGGTGTCGCCGTCGTCGCCCACCGGGGTGTCCAGCGAGACGGTGTCCTGCGACCAGCGGACCAGCTCGTTGACCCGCTCGACGGTCACCCCGAGGGAGGCCGCGATCTGCTCCGGCTCCGGGTCACCGCCCAGCTCACGGGTGAGCTGCCGGGCCACGTTGCGCATCCGGTTGACGTCCTCGACCAGGTGGACGGGGAGTCGGACCGTCCGCTCCTGCTGGGCGATCGCCCGGCTGATGGCCTGGCGGATCCACCAGGTCGCGTAGGTGGAGAACTTGTAGCCGCGCTCGTAGTCGAACTTCTCCACGGCGCGGACCAGCCCGGTGTTGCCCTCCTGGATCAGGTCCAGCATGGGCATCCCGGAGCGCACGTAGCGGCGGGCGATGGAGACCACCAGCCGCAGGTTCGCCCGGATGAACAGGTCCTTGGCCCGCTCGCCCTCGACGACCAGGCGATCCAGGTCCTCCCGGTCGACGCCGGCGGGCACCTTGTCCTCGCCGAGCAGGTGCTCGGCGTAGAGGCCGGCCTCGATCGCCTTGGAGAGGTCGACCTCCTTGGCGGCGTCCAGCAGCGGCGTCCGGGAGATCTCGTGCAGGTAGACGCCGACCAGGTCACGCTCCTCGGCGACCTCGTCGGTACGCATGCCGATGTTCTTGTCCACGTCCACGGTCCCCTCGCTCGCGCCGGTTGCCCGGTTCCTTGCCATCCCCACGTCCATCAGCCCTCCCCGGTCACTTCCGCCCGGCCCCGTCGGTGCTGACATCTGCACAACAGTTGAGACGTGTCGGGGATTCCATGTGGTGAGTCGAAAGTGTCACGAATGCCTGAGTATCAGCTGTACGCCCGGTCCATGTTTGCTGTCAGCACCCCGGTCGGCGCCTCGCCGTCCGGAATGTCGAACGAGCTGGTGAAGCGAGGATTCGTCGTCCGCTCCGGGGGCATCGCACCACTGCGTGCCCCAAGAACACAGCGACCCTCGTCACCGCCTGGCTGCGATCCCGCTCACTGTCGGATACGCACCCTCGGGCCGGTCGGTTCATCCATGGGGATTTGATTACCCCACGCCCTCGACAACAATCCGCGAGCGTGGTCGACGTCCCGTCCCCGGGGTGTTTCCCGTCACCCTCGCCGGGTGGGTCAGGAGGCGAGCAGGGCGAGCGCGCCGCGCACCTGGTGCGCCGAGCGCAGCAGGGCGGCCCGGGCGTCGCCGACCCCGGCGCCGGAGACCAGTGAGACCAGCGCCGGCTTGAGGTCACCGTCGGCCTCGTGCAGGGCCCGCCGGGCGACCTCCTCGGAGCAGCCGGTCGCCTCCACCAGGATCGAGATCATCCGGCCGCGGAGCTTGGCGTTGGTGGCCACCATGTCGATCATCAGGTTGGAGTAGACCCGGCCGAGCCGCACCATCACGGCCGTGGAGAAGGTGTTCAGCACCAGCTTCTGCGCGGTGCCCGCCTTCATCCGGGTCGACCCGGTGACCACCTCGGGTCCGGTGTCCACCCCGATGAACACGTCGACCGCCGCCGCGGCCGGTGCCTCCGGGTTCGCGCACAGCAGCGCCGTCGAGGCGCCCCGGGCCCGGGCCGCGGCGAGTGCCCCCAGGACGTACGGGGTGCGCCCGCTGGCGGCCAGCCCGACCACCAGGTCGCCGGGGCGTACGCAGTCGGTGGCCTCGGCGGCGCCGGCGCGCTCGTCGTCCTCGGCGTCCTCGACGGCGCGCCACACCGCGTCCGGGCCGCCGGCGAGGTGGGCGCAGAACCAGTCCCGCGGGGAGTTGAACGTGGGCGCCAGCTCGGCGGCGTCCAGCACGCCCAGCCGGCCGGAGGTGCCGGCCCCGAAGTAGTGCACCCGGTGGCCGCCGCGCAGCGCCGTCACGGCCAGGTCGACGGTGGCCGCGATCTCGTCGAGCACGGCGGCGACCGCGGCCGGCACCCGCCGGTCGGCGTCGTTGATCACGCCGAGCACGTCCCGGGTCGACATCAGGTCGAGGTCAACGCTGTGCGGGTTGCGCCGCTCGGTTGGCGCCCCCACCCGTACGGTCGGCCGCTGGTCGGGCCCGGTCTCCGCCGGCTCCCCGGCGGCCCGCTGCCGCACCGCTTCCTCCGACCCGGCCCGGCCGCCGGTCATCCCCGCCTCCGGCCGGGACCGACCCGGCGGCTCTGCACGGCCTCGGCGGTCGCCTCCAGCGCGCGGCGGGCGCGGGCCCGGTTGCGGGCCGCCACCCCGACGAAGAGGCAGTCGATCACGGTGAGCTGGGCCAGCCGGCTGGCCATCGCGCCGGACCGGTACGTCGTCTCGCGGGCCGCCGTGGTGAGCACGAAGTCGGCCACCTCGGTGATCGGCGAGCGCGGGAAGTTGGTCAGCGCCACGGTCGCCGCGCCCCGGGACCGGGCCCGCTCGAGCACCTCGATCACGTCGGAGGTGGTGCCGGTGTGCGAGATGCCGACCGCGACGTCGCCCCGGCCGAGCAGCGCGGCCGAGGTGAGCGCGGTGTGCACGTCCGGGAAGTAGAACGCGATCCGGCCGATGCGGTGCAGCTTCTGCTGGAAGTCGGAGGCGACGAAGCCGCTGGCGCCGGCGCCGTAGACGTCGATCCGGCCGGCCGCGACCAGGGCCTCCACCACCTGCTCGCAGACCGCCGGGTCGAGCTGCTCGGCGGTCTCCTCGACGGCGCGGGCGTCGTTGAACGCGATGGTGGCGATGATCTGCGCCAGGTCGGCGCCGGGCGGGATGTCGCCGCCCACCACCCGGGCGTCCGGCGGCTCCACCCGGCGGCCCGCCTCGGCGGCCAGCCGGATCCGCAGCTGGGGGTAGCCGGTCATGCCGACCGAGCGGCAGAACCGGATGACGGTGGCCTCGGAGGTCTCGGCGGCGGTGGCGAGGTCGGTGATCGTCCGGCGGGCGGCGTCGGCCGGGTCGGCCACGACCAGCCGGGCCACCCGCTGCTCGGCGGGCGACAGCGACGGCAGCAGGCCACTGATGTGGACGATCAGTCCACCAGCCTCGTGACTCGCAGAAATCTTCGGACTCTTCGCCACGGATGAAACTTACTTTCACGAGTCCCGAGCGTCAACCATGACCACGCCCATCCGACAGAAGTATCCCCCGCCGCCGCGCGCCCCCGGCACAGACTGCCACCGCATGGGTCGGCGCGCCTCGTCCGGCCAGCTCGGATCGGGCGGGATACGGTGGGCCGCATGGCGGAACGGACCGTGCTGGTAACCGGCGGCACCGGCGGGCTCGGCGGGGCGGTCACCGCCGCCTTCACGCAGGCGGGGTGGCGGGTGGTCGTACCCGGGCGGGAGAGCGGGCCCGGGGCGCGGCCGGCGGGTCGGGACGAGGTCCGGCTGACCGCGGACCTGATGGACCCGGCCGGGGTGGCCCGCGCGGTCGAGCTGGCCGCCGGCGACCCGGCGGCGCCGCTGCGCGCCGTGGTCAACCTGGTCGGCGGGTACGCCAGCGGCGGCAAGGTGCACGAGACCCCGGTCGAGGAGTTCGAGCGGATGCTGGCGATCAACCTGCGGCCCACCTACCTGGTCACCCAGGCGGCCCTGCCGCGGCTGATCGCGGCCGGCGGCGGCGCGGTGGTCTGCGTGTCGGCCCGGGCGGCGCTGGCGCCCTTCCCGGGCTCGGCCGGCTACGCCACGGCCAAGGCCGCGGTGCTCGCCTTCGCCAACGCGGTCGCGGTCGAGTACCGCGGCGTCGGGGTGCGCTGCAACACGGTGCTGCCCAGCGTGATCGACACCCCGGCGAACCGGGCCGCGCAGCCCGGGGCGGACCATGACCGCTGGGTCGACCCCGCGGAGATCGCCCCGGTGGTGCGCTTCCTCGCCTCGGACGAGTCGGCACCGACCAGCGGCGCCGCCGTGCCGGTCTACGGCAGGGCCTGAAGCGCCGGCCGGGAGCCGGTGGGGGACGCCGGCCCGTCGGACGGGCCGGGGCCGGTGTGGGCCGCGGACGCGGCGGACGGGCCGGGGCCGGTGTGGGCCGCGGACGCGGCGGACGGGCCGGGGTCGGTGGACGGCCGGGGATCCGTGGGTTCGTCGGACGGCCCGGTGGCGGTGGCCGGCAGCCAGCCGGCCAGGTGGGCCTCGATAAGGCGGGCCACCTCGTCCGGCGCGGCGGCGGCGTCGACCAGCACGAAGCTCGGATACTCCGGCAGCGACCGGTACGCCGCGTCGGCGGCGGTCAGCCAGCCCATCGTCTCGTGGTCGTCGCCGCGCCGCTCGATCCGCCGGTACGCCTCGGCCGGGTCCAGGCTGAGCAGGAAGGTGACCTGCGGGCGCGGGAAGATCCGGTAGCCGGCCCGGGCCAGCCGCTCCCAGCGCTGCCCGCCGTGCGCCCGAATGCTGGCGTACTGGCAGGCGGCGTAGCGGTCCATCACCGCGGTACGCCCGGTGACCAGGCAGCTCAGCAGGGCCGCGGCGATGGCCAGCCAGCGCAGCGCCGACTCCAGCACCAGCAGGCCGTCCCGGCCGAGCAGGCGCTGCGCGTCCGGGCGACCGAGCCGGTGGGCCAGTCGACCGAGCCAGCGCCGACCGCCGGCGTTGCGGTGGTAGGTGGCCGGCCGGCCGGCGGCGGTGAGCGCCCCGGCGAGCCGGTGCGCCTGGGTGGTCTTGCCCGATCCGTCGATGCCGATCAGTGCCACCCGGCGCAGTCGGGCCCTGTCACCGGTCGCCCGCTCCGCTCTGGCCACCCTGCACAGATTATCCGACCCGCGCCCGGGTACCCGGCCGGTTCGTCCGCGTTCGTGCTCGACTGGGGGAAGCGGCCGGCCGGCCGAGGTGTGGGTCACGGACCGGCCGGGTACGCAACGTCATTTCCCACCGCCTGTCCGCCTTTCACCGACGGGAGAACCAGATGGCCGAGCGCGGGGACGAGAGCCTGCTGCACACCCTCAAACGGGTGGCCGCGGTGCTCAAGCAGAACGACATCCCCTTCGCGCTCGGCGGCAGCTTCGCCGTGTACGCGCACGGCGGCCACTCCAGCGAGCACGACGTGGACTTCCTGCTCCGCGAGGAGGACGTTGAGCGGACCCTCGAGGCGCTGGTGGCCGAGGGCTTCACCGCCGAGCGGCCGCCGGAGGACTGGCTGGTCAAGGTCTACGACGAGGGCCGCATGGTGGACCTCATCCACCGCCCGATCGAGACCCCGGTGACCCACGAGACGTTCGACGACACGGTGGTCCGCTCGGTTGACGCGATCCAGTTGCCGGTGCTGTCCGCCACCCGGCTGATGGTGCACAAGCTGCTGAGCTTCTCCCAGCACTACTGCGACTTCGCCCGCGGCCTGCCGCTGGCCCGCTCGCTGCGGGAACAGATCGACTGGGAACGGGTACGGAAGGAGACGGAGCACTCGCCGTACGCGGAGGCGTTCCTGGTGCTGCTGGACCGGCTCGACGTGGTCCCGTACGCCGGCATGCCGGTGCCGTACGCGCGCACCCCCGAGGGAGAGGAGAGACCGTGACGGAGCAGAGCGCCGCCGGCCCGCCCGACGAGTACGTCGAGGCGGAGATCCACCGGATGCTCGCCGAGGACCCGGAGGTCGCCGAGCAGGGCATCACGGTGGTCCGCAAGGAGCGCGGCCTGGTCCTCTACGGCGAGGTGGAGAGCCCGCACCGGCGGGAGGAGATCCTGCGTCGGGTCGCCGAACGCTTCCCCGACACCCCGGTGACCAGCGACATCGGGGTGATCAGGGCGCAGGCGCCGACCCAGGTGGAGGAGCTGCCGTGAGGAGGGCCCGATGATCCGGATCGCCGCCGTCGGCGACGTGCACCTGGACGAGGACGTGGTCGGCCGGTTCCGGCCGGCCCTGGAGGAGCTGCCCGACTGCGCCGACGTGCTGCTGCTCGCCGGCGACCTGACCCGGCACGGCACCGAGGCCGAGGCGCGCTGCGTGGCGCAGGAGTTCGGCGGGCTCGGCGTGCCGGTGATCACCGTGCTGGGCAACCACGACCACCAGTGCGACCAGGTGCCGCAGGTGGTCAAGGTGCTCAAGGACGCGGGGATCACCGTGCTGGAGGGCACCGGCACGGTGCTGGAGTGCGCCGGCGGCCGGCTCGGCGTGGCCGGGGTGAAGGGCTTCGGCGGTGGCTTCGCCGGCCGCTGCGCCAGCGACTTCGGCGAGCCGGAGATGAAGGCGTTCGTCGGCACCACCCGGGCCAGCGCGGACGCGCTGGGCGAGGCGCTGCGCGGGCTCGACTGCGACCTGTTGGTGGCGCTCACCCACTACTCCCCGGTGCCCGACACGCTGGCCGGCGAGCCGCTGGAGATCTATCCGTTCCTCGGGTCGTACCAACTGGGTCAGGCGATCGACTCGGCGCCCACCGCGCTCGCCCTGCACGGGCACGCGCACGCCGGCAGCGAGCGGGGCACGACCCCGGGCGGGGTACGCGTCCGCAACGTCGCCCACCCCGTGATCAAGCAGGCCTACAGCGTCTTCCACCTCGGTGATCAAATCGACTGAGAAGCAGGTTTTCGGGATCGGACACCCGGGTATTCAGCCGCCATGGAGCTGATTCTCTGGATTCTCGCAGTCGTACTCGTGGTCGCCGGCATCCTCGCGCTGTTCCGCCGGCAGATCCTGTGGGGCATCGTCCTCATCGTGGTCGGCCTGTTGGTCGGCCCGGGTGGTGTCAGCATCTTCAGTTAACCGACACCAGTTCGATCACCGGACCCGCCGGGGTCGTCGAAGCCGGGATCTCCGTCCTCCCAGACAGGAGACCCCCGGATGCGACGACCCCGGCGCTCTGCGTTCCGCCGACCGGTTTGCCGGTCCGCGCCGGTGGAAACCTCTCGACCATGGAGACGACTCGGAGCGCCCGGCGCACCCGCGGCGCGCGTACCTGGTGGGCGCTGCTCGGCTTCGGCGCGGCCGTGGCGGCCGCCGCGGCGCTCGGCGGGCTGGGCGTCAGCGGCACCGCCGACGAGTACGCCGACCTGCGCCAGCCCGGCTGGGCGCCCCCGTCGTGGCTGTTCGGCCCGGTCTGGACGCTGCTCTACGCGCTGATCGCGGTCGCCGGCTGGCTGGTCTGGCGGCGGGTGGGCTTCGGCCCCGCCGTCTGGGCCTGGTGCGCGCAGCTGGTGTTGAACGCGATCTGGACCCCGCTCTTCTTCGGCGCCGGCCGGTACGGTCTGGCGTTCGCCGAGATCCTGCTGATGTGGCTCGCCATCGGGGTGACCGTGGCGCTGTTCCGGCGGATCTCCCGCCCGGCGACGCTGCTGATGCTGCCCTACTGGGCCTGGGTCACCTTCGCCGCCGCGCTGAACTTCTCGATCTGGCAGCTGAACAGCTGACGGCCCGGGTCGGGGCCCGGCGGGCGGGCCCCGACCCCGGTTCAGCAGCGCGGCACGTTCGGCAGATAGCCGTCGTGGCCGGTGAGCACGTACGCGTCGGCGACGTAGCGCCCGGTGCCGATCCGGTCCCAGATCGAGCTGGTGCCGTAGGTGCCGGTGACCGTGGTGCCGCTGGTCTGGCAGTAGATGGTGACCCGGGCGCCGTCGGCCACCGAGCCGACCGCTGCGTACCCGGTGCCCGGGCCGGAGCGGACGGTCAGGTCGGCCCCGGCGGTGTTCACCGTCCCCGAGCCGGTGGCGCCGGAGCACCCGTTGTCGCTGGTGTACGTCCTGGTCCCCCAGTAGAGGGCGAGCGTGCCGTTGAACCGGGCCTGGACGTCGTTGCCGTTCAGGCGCTGCTCGTAGTGCAGGTGCGGCCCGGTGGAGCCGCCGGTGCTGCCCACCCGGCCGATCACCTGGCCGTAGCCGACGCTCTGCCCGACGCTGACGTTGAAGCCGTCGAGGTGCGCGTAGTAGGTGGTCCAGCCGCCGCCGTGGTCGATCCGGACGTACCTGCCGTAGCTGGTGCCGCCGAGGTCGGTGACCCGGTCGACGGTGCCCGGCGCGCTGGCCACCACCGGGTCGCCGAGGTCGTCGGTGCGGTTCAGGTCGATCGCGTACGGCGGGCTGTGGTCGGCGCGGGTCTGCCCGGACCAGGACTGGCCGCACGGGAACGGCACCTTGAACGCCGGCGCCGCCAGTGCCGGGGTCGCCGGCACCACCAGCGCCCCCGCCGTGAGCAGGGCGGCGCCGGCCAGCCTCCACCACCTGGAACGCATTTGCTTCCTCCGATGCGATGTCGATCGATCCGACTGCCCAGCCTGGCAGAGATTCCGGTCGACCGGAAGCGGGTCGACCCACCGTTCGGCGGCGGATCGCCCGCCGTTCGACGCCCGGTCGGCAGCCGTTCGACCTGCGGAGCGTGGGAGCGCGCCCACGGCCGGTGAGCGGGTTTCGGGATTGTTACCGGGCCGTGTCCGCCCAGGGGTGGACCCGGGCACATGCAAGCGCTTACATGTCCTCACGACCATCGGACCGGCGCCGGGCCCCCACCCGTTGACGCGCCGGCAAGGAAGGAGATCGGCATGGCGTTTGCCAGATCACGCCAGGCTCTCGCGATCGCCGGCGTCCTGGGGCTGGCGCTCGGCGCCACCGCCTGCGGCACCGGCAACGACAAGAAGAGCGACAGCGCGAGCAAGCCCGAGTGCGCGGCATACGAGAAGTACCAGGGCCACGACGGCAAGAAGGTCACCATCTACTCGTCCATCCGGGACATCGAGGCCGACCGCCTCGCGCAGTCCTGGAAGCAGTTCGAGGACTGCACGGGCATCAAGATCGACCACGAGGGCTCCGGCGAGTTCGAGGCCCAGCTCGGCGTCAAGGTGGACGGCGGCAACGCCCCCGACCTGGCCTTCATCCCGCAGCCGGGCCTGCTCAAGCGGTTCGTCGACTCGGGCAAGCTCAAGCCGGCCGGCGCCGACACCAAGGCCATGGCCGATCAGAACTACTCGCCCGACTGGCTGAAGTACAGCACCGTCAACGGCCAGTTCTACGGCGCCCCGCTGGGCTCGAACGTGAAGTCGTTCGTGTGGTACTCGCCCAAGACCTTCACGGAGAAGGGCTGGAAGGTCCCCACCACCTGGGACGAGCTGATCAAGCTCTCCGACCAGATCGCGGCCAGCGGCACCAAGCCCTGGTGCGCCGGCATCGAGTCCGGTGACGCCACCGGCTGGCCGGCCACCGACTGGATCGAGGACGTGCTGCTGCGTACGGCGGGCCCCGACGTCTACGACCAGTGGACCACCCACGGCATCCCGTTCAACGACCCGAAGGTCGCCGACGCGGTCAACCGGGCCGGCACCATCCTGAAGAACGAGAAGTACGTCAACGGTGGCTTCGGCGGCGTGAAGAGCATCGCCACCACCTCCTTCCAGGAGGCCGGCACGCCGATCCTCAACGGCAAGTGCGCCCTGCACCGCCAGGCGTCCTTCTACGCCAACCAGTGGCCGAAGGGCACCAAGGTGGCCGAGGACGGCGACGTCTTCGCGTTCTACTTCCCGGCCATCGACGCGACCAAGGGCAAGCCGGTGCTGGGCGGCGGCGAGTTCGTCGCGGCCTTCGCCGACCGTCCCGAGGTCCAGGCGGTGCAGACCTACCTGGCCTCCGGCGAGTACGCCAACAGCCGCGCGAAGATCGGCGACTGGGTGTCGGCGAACAAGAAGCTCGAGATCGCCAACGTGCCGAACCCGGTGGACCAGCTCTCCGTGAAGATCCTGCAGGACCCGAAGACCGTGTTCCGGTTCGACGGTTCCGACCTGATGCCGGCCGCGGTCGGCGCGGGCACCTTCTGGAAGGGCATGGTCGACTGGATCAACGGCAAGGACACCACGACCGTCCTGAACGGCATCGAGGGTAGCTGGAAGTGAGCTGAGGCGGTGTCCGGCCCGCCGGCGCGGGCCGGACACCGCCGAGGACGAACGAACCCTTGAGGAGGGTCGATGGAGTTCGACTTCGCCGAGGAACAGCCCAAGTTCCTCATGCTGATGTACGGGCTGATCGCCTTCGTCGCGGTGGTGGGCGGTCTGCTCCTCCTCCTCGACGTGGTGCCGGCCTGGTTCGCCCGCCGCCGTGAGGCCCAACTGGTGGCCGCCGTGGACACCGGGGCCCCGCTGCCCCGGCGCCGCAAGTCGCGCGACGGCGTGTTCGCGTTCTTCTTCCTGCTGCCCGCGGTGCTGCTGCTCCTCGTCGGCCTGGTCGTCCCCGCGATCCGCACCACGCTGCTGTCCCTGATGGACGGCAACAGCACGCACTGGGTCGGGCTGCGCAACTACGGCTGGATGTTCTCCGAGGACTCGATCGTCCGGGTGCTGGTCAACACGCTGGTCTGGGTGCTGCTGGTCCCGCTGGTGGCCACCTCGTTCGGCCTGCTCTACGCCGTCCTGGTGGACAAGGCCCGGTTCGAGGCGATCGCCAAGTCACTGATCTTCCTGCCGATGGCGATCTCGTTCGTCGGCGCCAGCATCATCTGGAAGTTCGTCTACGCCTACCGCGGCGACGGGCAGGACCAGATCGGCCTGCTCAACCAGATCGTGGTCAGCCTGGGCGGCGAGCCCAAGCAGTGGCTGCTGGAATCCCCGCTGAACACCCTGCTGCTCATCGTGATCATGGTGTGGATCCAGGCCGGCTTCGCGATGGTGGTGCTCTCCGCCGCCATCAAGGCCATCCCGGCCGACATCGTCGAGGCCGCCCGGCTCGACGGGGTGACCCCGTGGCAGATGTTCCGGCAGATCACCCTGCCCAGCATCCGACCGGCGCTGATCGTGGTCGTGGTGACGCTGTCGATCGCCACCCTCAAGGTCTTCGACATCGTCCGCACCGCCACCAACGGCAACTACGACACCAGCGTGATCGCCAACGAGATGTACAACCAGGCGTTCCGGTACGGCCAGAACGGGCAGGGCTCCGCGCTGGCGGTCTTCCTCTTCGTGCTGGTCATCCCGATCGTGATCTACCAGATCCGCAACCTGCGTCAGCAGCGGGAGGGCTGAGATGAGCACCGCCACCCCCACCGTCCCGACCGGCACCCAGGCCACCGGGCGGACCACCACGACCGCCGGCCGGGTACGCCGGCGGCTGAACAGCCGTACCGCGACGCTGGTCTCGATCCTCATCGCGGTGCTCTGGACCGTACCCACCTTCGGCCTGCTGATCTCCTCGATCCGCCCCGCGGAGCAGATCAAGACGACCGGCTGGTGGACGTTCTTCACCAACCCGCAGTTCACCCTGGAGAACTACCAGGACGTGCTCTTCGGGCAGTCCGCCTCGTCGGGGCAGCTGGCCAGCTACTTCATCAACTCGCTGGCGATCACCATCCCCTCGGTGCTGTTCCCGCTGGCCTTCGCCTCGCTCGCCGCGTACGCGCTGGCCTGGATGAACTTCCGCGGCCGGGACTGGCTCTACATCGCGATCTTCGCGCTGCAGATCGTCCCGCTGCAGATGGCCCTGGTGCCGCTGCTGAAGTTCTTCTCCACCGGCGTCAGCATCGCCGGGATCCAGGTGCTGCCCGCCTGGGACCTGGTCGACGAGCAGAAGTTCGCCCAGGTGTGGTTCGCGCACACCTGCTTCGCGCTGCCCTTCGCGGTGTTCCTGCTGCACAACTTCATCTCGCAGCTGCCCGGGGACCTGATGGAGGCGGCCCGGGTCGACGGCGCCACCCACCCGCGGATCTTCCGCACCATCGTGCTGCCGCTGATCACCCCGGCGCTCGCCGCGTTCGGCATCTTCCAGTTCCTCTGGGTCTGGAACGACCTGCTGGTCGCGCTGATCTTCGCCGGGGGCGGCAACGAGACCGCCCCGCTCACCGTCCGGCTGGCCGAGCTGGCCGGCACCCGGGGCAGCGACTGGCAGCGACTGACCTCCGGGGCGTTCGTGTCGATCGTCGTACCGCTTATCGTGTTCCTCTCCCTGCAGCGCTTCTTCGTGCGGGGTCTCCTCGCCGGCAGCGTCAAGGGCTGACCCGCGTGCCGCCGCCGCCCGGGTCCACCCGGGCGGCGGCGTACCGCCGGCGCCGGAGCGGGGGTGGGCGTGACCAGGATCGACGACGTGGCCCGGCTCGCCGGGGTGTCCACCGCCACGGTCTCCCGCGCGCTGCGCGGGCTGCCGACCGTCTCGGCCGCGACGCGCCGCCGGGTGCTCGCCGCCGCCGAGCAACTGGAGTACGCGGTCTCGCCGAGCGCGTCCCGGCTGGCCGGCGGGCGGACCGGCACGGTGGCCGTGGTGGTCCCGCGGATCACCCGGTGGTTCTTCGGCACCGTCGTCGAGGCGGTCGAGGACTTCCTCCACCAGTCCGGGTACGACCTGCTGCTGTACAACCTCGGCGGCCGCGAGCAGGTCCGGCAGCGGGTGCTGCGCACCGCGAACCTGCACAAGCGGGTGGACGGGATCATGCTGGTCGCCACCCCGCTGCGGCCGGCCGACCTGACCGCGCTGGCCACCCTGGACCTGCCCGGCATCACGATCAGCTCGGGCACGGTGGTGCCCGGCTGGCCGTGCGTCCGGATCGACGACGTGGCGGCCGCTCGCACGGCCACCCGGCACCTGCTCGACCTGGGTCACCGGCGGATCGCCCACATCTCGGGTGACCCGGACGACGAGCTGGCCTTCACCACCCACCTGGACCGTCGGCGCGGCTACCAGGACGCGCTGCGCTCGGCCGGCCTGCGGCTGGACCCCAGCCTGGACGTGGAGTCGCAGTTCAGCATCGACGGCGGCACCCGGGCCACCGCGGAGCTGCTGGCCCGGGGTGAGCCGCCGACCGCGATCTTCGCCGCCTGCGACGAGATGGCGATGGGGGCGATGACCGCGCTGCGCGACGCCGGCCTGCGGGTGCCGCAGGACGTCAGCGTCATCGGCGTGGACGACCACGACCTGGCCGGCGTGCTCGGGCTGAGCACCATCGCCCAGCCGGCCGCCGAGCAGGGGCGACTCGCCGCCCGGCTGCTGCTCGACCCGCTCGCGGCCTGGCCGCCGACCGCGCCGGCGGGCGCGGGCGGGCGCGGCGCCGGAGCGTACCCCCGGGGGGTGCCCGGGCCGCGCGGCGGGAGCGACGGCGACCCGCCCGACGACCCGGTGATCCTGCCCACTCGACTGGTGGTGCGTGAATCGACCGCGCCGCCCCGGGCACACTGAACGGACTCGACCGCCCGCACCGGCTCGACACAGGGAGAAGACGCTGAACACCGACGCGACGCAGCAGGACCAGGCCGGGGGCGTGCCGACCCGGTGGTGGACCGAGGCCGTCATCTACCAGATCTATCCGCGCTCCTTCGCCGACTCCGACGGCGACGGCATCGGCGACCTGCCCGGCATCACCGCCCGGTTGGGCCACCTCGCCGAGCTGGGCGTCGACGCGGTGTGGCTGTCGCCGTTCTACCCGTCGCCGCAGGCCGACGCCGGGTACGACGTGGCCGACTACCGCGACGTCGACCCGCTGTTCGGTCGGCTGGAGGACGCCGACAAGCTGATCGCCGACGCCCACGACCGCGGGCTGAAGGTGATCGTCGACCTGGTGCCGAACCACACCTCGTCGGCGCACGCCTGGTTCGTCGCGGCGCTCGCCGCGGCCCCCGGCAGCACGGAGCGCAACCGGTACGTCTTCCGCGACGGTCTCGGCCCGGACGGCGCCGAGCCGCCGAACGACTGGCAGAGCGTCTTCGGCGGCCCGGCCTGGACCCGGGTGCCCGACGGCCAGTGGTACCTGCACCTGTTCGACACCGGCCAGCCCGACCTGAACTGGGACAACCCCGAGGTCCGCGCGGAGTTCCTGGACGTGCTGCGGTTCTGGCTGGACCGCGGCGTGGACGGCTTCCGGGTGGACGTGGCGCACGGCCTGATCAAGCAGGCCGACCTGGCCAACTGGCAGGAGCCGCAGGAGATCCTCTCCGGCAACGAGGTGGACAAACCCCGCCCGCCGATGTGGGACCAGGAGGGCGTGCACGAGATCTACCGGGATTGGCGCCGGGTGCTCGAGGAGTACGGCGGCCAGCGGATCCTGGTCGCCGAGGCCTGGGTGGAGCCGGCCGAGCGGCTGGCCCGGTACGTCCGGCCCGACGAGATGCACCAGGCGTTCAACTTCGAGTACCTGCTCGCCTCGTGGACCGCCCCGGCCCAGTACGCGGTGGTCACCCGCTCGCTGGAGGCCACCGACGCGGTCGGCGCGCCGACCACCTGGGTGCTGTCCAACCACGACGTGGTGCGGCACGCCTCCCGGCTGGGGCTGCCGATCGGCACCCCTCGACCGAACGGCATCGGCATCGGCGACCCGCAGCCGGACGCCGCGCTCGGCCTGCGCCGGGCCCGGGCCGCCACCCTGCTGATGCTGGCGCTGCCCGGCTCCGCCTACCTCTTCCAGGGCGAGGAGCTGGGCCTGCCGGAGCACACCTCGCTGCCGGACGAGGCCCGGCAGGACCCGACCTGGGAGCGCAGCGGGCACACCGAGCGCGGCCGGGACGGCTGCCGGGTCCCCATCCCGTGGGAGGCCGACGCCCCGTCGTACGGCTTCGGCCCGACCGACGCCAGCTGGCTGCCGCAGCCGCCGCTGTGGGCCGAGTACGCCCTCGACCGCCAGCGCGGGGTGGCCGGCTCGACGTACGAGATGTACCGGACCGCGCTCGGCCTGCGCCGCGAGCACGGCCTGGGCCGGGGCACCCTGGAGTGGCTCTCCACCGGCGACGAGGTGCTGGCGTTCCGCAACGCCGGGCTGACCGTGCTGACCAACTTCGGCACAGCGGCGGTGCCGGCGCCGACGGGCGAGGTGGTGCACAGCAGCGCCCCGCTGGACGCCGACGGCCGGGTGCCGACCGACGTGACGGTCTGGGTCCGCGGCTGACCGACGACGGACACCGGGCCGGCCCTGCTGCGTCGCCGCAGGGCCGGCCCGGTCCGTCGACTGCTCTGCGACGACCCCACCGTGCCCCGGGCACGCAAAGCGGACCACCTCGCGGACTGCCTTTGGAGCTGATGTCGTAAACGAATCAGCTCGTAGCCCGTCCCGCCGGTGGCCGCCGGCGCCCCGAGCATCGTCGTCAGCTGTTGCCAAGGCGGTGTCCGAGTCGTTTACGTCATCAGGTCCAAAGGACGCGCACCAGTTGGGCCGGACTCGGCCGCGATTCCGCCGGGACCCGCCCACCCCGCGCGCCGCCGGCCGGAGGCACCACGCCAACGGGCCACCCGGCTCCCCGAGTCGACGCTCGCCACCGACCGGCCCGGGTCAGAGGCGGTCGGCGCGGGCGTGCAGCAGGTCGTGCACCGCCTCGATGTCGCCCGGTGAGGTGCGCGACGCCAACCAGTACATCAGCCCGGTCGGGATGAAGAAGAGCTGGAACGCGGCCAGCCCCACCGCGAAGTTCAGCGGCGGCGGGAAGGCCGCCCGCAACCCGTGGAAGGCCACCCCGACCAGCCCGTTCCCGGTGGCCCGGCCCACCCCGTTGACCAGGTTGCCCAGGCTGTACACGGTGCCCCGGTGCTCGGGTGGGTTGACGTCGGCGAGCAGGGCGAACCAGTTCGGCGAGTTCGCCGAGGTCAACGCCAGCGCGACGACGGCGGCGAGCAGGCTCAGCCCGACCGTCGGCTCGGTCAGCACGCTGGCCAGCACGGCCCGGATCACCGCCGCCGACCCGGCACCGTCCGGCACCGTGATCCGCACCGGGACCAGGAACAGCACCAGGTAGAACGGCACGGCCGCGAGGATGCCCACCGCCGCTACCAGCGCCCGCCCCCGCGGGGTACGCCGCTGCAGCGCGTCGCCGGCCAGCCCGCCCACGATGGACAGCACCCCGCCGAGCTGGAACAGGGTGGCGAAGACGCTGCCCACCACCACGGCGGTGGCCGGCGAGTAGCCCTGCGCCCGGGCCCGCTCGGAGAAGAGCACCGGCAGCCAGACCAGCGAGCCGAACGCCGCCTGCGCGGTGAGCCCCTGCAGGATCAGCCACAAATTGGTCCGCCGGGCCAGGATCCGGGGCAGGTCCGCGCGGCTGATCCGGTAGTCGTACTCGGCGCCGGCGTCCAGCGCCCGGGCCAGCTCCGGCTCGCTGCGCCCGCGCGGGATGTCGTACGTGAACAGGTAGGCCACCGTCGCGGCCAGCCCGACCACGCTGAGCAGCAGGAACGGCCGCCGCCAGTCGGTGGCGCCGAGGATGCCACCGGTCAGCGTGCCGGCGAGCGTGCCCACCCCCTGGGACAGCCCCCAGAAGCTCATCACCAGACCCCGGCGGCGGGGCGAGATCAGGTCGGTGACCACCGAGAAGCCCACCGACCCGACCGCGCCGAGCCCGATCGCGGCGACCAGCTGCGCGGCCAGGAACGTCGCATACCCGTCGGCCAGCGCGCTGCCGCCGGTGCCCGCCGCCCAGATCAGCGTGCCGACCATCAGCAGCGGCTTGCGGTCGGTCCGGTCGCCGACGTACGCCCAGGCCACCGCGGCCACCGCGCTGACCAGGAAGCTGACCGCGGTGACCAGGCCCAGCAACCGCTGGGACACGCCCAGCGCACCGGAGATCGGCCCGTACAGCGGTGGGACCAGGCCGATCGCCACGTTGTCCAGCGAGGCGAGCACGACGAAGACCACGACGCTGTAGAACCGGTGCGCCGCGTTCCCGCGCCGGAAGGTCCGGGTGCTGGTCATGCCGGCAGCCAATCAGGCGCCCGTGACGCGGCGGTGACCGGCCCACCCCTCGGCGGGACCGGCCGCCCGCACCACCGGCTACCGGAGTCGGTCGACGGTGTGGTCGCGGGCGGCGGCGTACCGGTCCCGGATCGCGGGGACGGGCTCCGCGGCGTACTCCTCGGTGTCGGTGACCGCCCAGTCCGGCGGCGTCGCGCCGCCCAGGGCGACCCAGGCGGCCTGGCGGGCGGCGCCGTCGGCGACGTACTCCCCCGTCGGCGGCACGACCACCGGGCGGCCGAAGACCTGCGGCGCGATCCGACGCACCGCGGCCGACCGGGCCCCACCGCCGACCAGGATCACCCGCCGCACCTCGGCCCCCTGCGCGACGAGCGCGTCCAGCCCGTCGGCGAGCGCGCAGAGCATCCCCTCCACGGCGGCCCGGGCCAGGTGCGCCGGGGTCGAGGTGCCGAGCGTCAGCCCGTGCAGCGCGCCGGTGGCCAGTGGCCGGTCCGGGGTGCGCTCCCCCTCCAGGTAGGGGACCATCACCAGCCCGTCCGCACCGGGCGGGGCGGCGAGCGCCAGCTCGGAGAGCCGGTCCAGGTCCACGCCGAGCAGCGCCGCCGCGGCGTCCAGCACCCGGGCCGCGTTCAGGGTGCAGACCAGCGGCAGGAACCGGCCGCTCGCGTCGGCGAAACCGGCGACCGCGCCACCCGGGTCGGCGGCCGGCGCGTCCGCCACCGCGAACACGGTGCCGGAGGTGCCGAGCGAGACCACCACGTCACCGGGGCCGGCGCCCACCCCCAACGCGGCCGCGGCATTGTCCCCGGCACCGGGCCCGAGCAACACGCCGCCACCGCCCGCCGGGACGCCGGGCCCGGCGTCGTCCGGCGCGGGGCCGGGTCCGGCGTCGCCAGCCCCGGTCAGCGCGCGGGGGTCGAGTGCGCCGGCCGGCTCGGCCGGGCCGAGCACGGTGGGCACCCGCGGCACCCGGCCGAACGCCCGTTCCAGCAGGTCAGGGCGGTACTGGTCGGTGTGCGGCGACCAGTAGCCGGTGCCGCTGGCGTCGCTGCGGTCGGTGCGCAGCGCGGCCAGGCCGGGCGCGCCGGCCAGCCGCCAGGTCAGCCAGTCGTGCGGCAGGCAGACCGCGGCCACCCGGGCGGCGTTCGCCGGCTCGTTGCGAGCCAGCCAGCGCAGCTTGGTCGCGGTGAAGCTGGCCACCGGCACCAGCCCGACCGCGGCCGACCAGAACCGCCGGCCGGCCTCGCCGCCGCCGGCCTCCTCGATCAGCTCGGCGGCGGCGCCCGCGGACCGGGTGTCGTTCCACAGCAGCGCCGGGCGGACCACGGCGCCCTCGTCGTCCAGGCAGACCATCCCGTGCTGCTGGCCGGCGACCGACACCGCCGCCACGTCGGCCAACCCGCCGGCCGCCTGGACCGCCGAACGCAGGGCGTCCCACCAGGCGTCCGGGTGCACCTCGGTGCCGTCCGGGTGCGGTGCCCGGCCCTGCCGGACCAGCGCGCCGGTGCGCGCGTCCCGGATCACGACCTTGCACGACTGGGTGGACGAGTCCACCCCGGCGACCAGCGGCATGGCGCCCCGCCTCAGCGCGCGCCGAGCAGGTGCTCGACGGCGAGCTGGTTGAGCCGGACGAAGCCGTAGCCCCGCTCGCCGGCCGCCTCGGGGTCGAACCGCTCGAACGCGGACTCGTCGGCGAGCAGCTCGGGGTGCCCCTCCCCCGGGTTCAGGGTGGGCGTGGCCAGCTCGCCGACCTTGCTCGCGGCTAGCGCCTCGGCCACCTCCGGGTCGGCCCGGAACGCCGCGGCCCGCTCCTTGAGCAGCAGGTACGTGGCCATGTTCGCCTCGGCCGACGCCCACACCCCGGCGATGTCCTCGGTGCGGGAGGGCTTGTAGTCGAAGTGCCGCGGCCCGTCGTACGCCGGGCCGCCGTTCGGGCCGCCGTGCTCCAGCAGGTCGACCAGGGCGAACGCGTTCATCAGGTCACCGTGGCCGAAGACCAGGTCCTGGTCGTACTTGATGCCCCGCTGGCCGTTGAGGTCGAGGTGGAACAGCTTGCCCTGCCAGAGCGCCTGGGCGATGCCGTGGGCGTAGTTGAGACCGGCCATCTGCTCGTGGCCGACCTCCGGGTTGAGGCCGACCAGCTCGGGCCGGGCCAGGGTGGAGATGAAGGCCAGCGCGTGCCCGACCGTGGGCAGCAGGATGTCGCCGCGCGGCTCGTTCGGCTTGGGCTCCAGCGCGAAGCGCAGGTCGTACCCCTGATCGACGACGTACTGGCAGAGCAGGTCCACGGCCTCCCGGTAGCGCTCCAGCGCCGCCTGGACGTCCTTGGCCAGGTCGTACTCGGAGCCCTCCCGGCCGCCCCAGATGACGAAGGTGCGCGCGCCCAGCTCTGCGGCGAGGTCGACGTTGCGCAGCACCTTGCGCAGCGCGTACCGCCGGACGTCGCGGTCGTTGCTGGTGAAGCCGCCGTCCTTGAACACCGGGTGGGTGAACAGGTTGGTGGTGACCATCGGGACGACCAGCCCGGTCTCGTCGAGGGCCTTGCGGAACCGGGTCAGCCGGGCGTCCCGGGTGGCCGCGTCCGCGCCGAAGGGGATCAGGTCGTCGTCGTGGAAGGTGATCCCGTACGCGCCGAGCTCGGCGAGCCGGTGCACCGCCTCGACCGCGTCCAGCTCGGGTCGGGTGGCGTCGCCGAACGGGTCGCGGGCCTGCCAGCCCACCGTCCAGAGACCGAAGGAGAACTTGTCGGCGGGGGTGGGACGGGGCGCCATGGCGAACCTCCGGAGGTGGTGTCGTCCGCAATTAGTTCAGTGATTGAATTAAATGGCGGTGGTATGGCAGTGTCAAGAGGTGACCGACACCCAGGCCGCCGGCGCGGTCCGGCAGGGCAGCCTGCGCGAGCTCAACCTCGCCGTGGTGCTGGGCCGGATCGCCGACGCCCAAAGGGCTCCCTCCCGGGCCGACCTCGCCGCGCAGACCGGCCTCACCCGGGCCACCGTCTCGGCCGTCGTGGACGACCTGCTCGGCGGCCGGCTGGTGACCGAGGCCGAACCGGCGCCCCGGGCCGGCGCGGGACGGCCCGCCCGGGGCCTGCTGCTCTCCCCCGACGGCCCGGCCGGGCTCGGCCTGGAGGTCAACGTCGACTACCTCGCCGCCTACGTGGTCGACCTGGCCGGCGCGGTGAGGCACCACGAGGTGGCCCGGGCCGACCTGCGCCCGGTCTCCCCCGCCGACGCGCTCGCCCGGCTGGCCGCCCTGGCCGACCGGGCCGGCGCCGCGGCGGCCCGGGACGGCCTCACCCTGGCCGGCGCCACCCTGGCGGTGCCGGGCCTGGTCGACGCCCGCGGGCTGGTCCGGCTCGCGCCCAACCTCGGCTGGCGGGACGTGGACGTGCCCGCGCTGCTGGCCGGTCGCCCGCTGCCCACCACCGCGGTCGACGGGGTGCCCGCGCTGGTGGTGGAGAACGAGGCGAACCTGGCCGCCCTCGGCGAGCTGCACGCCGGCCCCACCCGGCCGCGCAGCTTCCTGCACGTCTCGGGCGAGATCGGGGTCGGCGCCGGGATCGTGCTCGACGGGGTGCTGTTCCGGGGTGCCCGGGGCTGGAGCGGCGAGCTCGGTCACGTACCGGTGGATCCGGCCGGGCCGACCTGCCGCTGCGGCGCGCGCGGCTGCCTGGAGACGTACGCCGGGCAGGAGGCCATCCTGGCGGCGGCCGGGCTGGCCGGCGCGAACCTGCCGGCGGACACCGCGGCCCGGCGGCTGGCCGACCTGGCCGTGGCGGGCGACCCCGCGACGCTCGCCGCGCTGCGCTCCGCCGGCACCGCGCTCGGGGTGGCGGTCGCCGGCGTGGTCAACCTGCTCGATCTGGACACCGTGGTCCTCGGCGGCAGCTACGCCACCCTCGCCGACTGGCTGCGCCCGCCGGTGCTCGCGGAGCTCGCCGACCGAGTGCTCACCGCCGCCTGGTCGCCCGTGGAGGTGCGCGCCGCGGCGCTCGGCCCCGCGTCGGCCGCGGTCGGCGGCGCCGGCGCGGTGGTCCGCCGGATCATCGCCCGACCGTCCGGTTGGCTGGCCCGGGCGAGGTGACCCCCGACTTCCTCCCTGGGCGATCGTCGGTCGGCGTCGGTACGCTTTCCCCGAGGCAATGATCCCCAGCCGAGGAGTGCGCCACCAGCATGCCCACAGGTCGACAGGCCGCCACACCCGGCGACCGGCGGTGACCTCCACCCGCCGGGGCGGGCAGGCCGGCCCGGTCAGCGGCGCCGGACGGCTGTCCCGCCGCCCGGCCGTCGCGCCCGCGCTGCCCGCCGACTCACGGCTCGCCCGCGAGCTGCTGGACGGGTTGGCCGAGGCCGTGGTGACCGCCGACCACCGCGGGGTGGTGACCCTGGTCAACGCCATGGCCGGGGAGCTGCTCCCCGAGCTGACCCCGGGCACCGAGCTGTCCGGCGGGGCCGTGCCGGCGCTGTCCCGCGCGGTCGCCGAGGGCGCCGACACCTTCGACGCCGAACACCACGGCCGCCGGCTGCGGGGCGTCCGACGCCGGCTCGCCGCCGGCCGCTGCGCCTGGTACGTCCGGGACGTCACCGAGGAGCGGACCCGCACCGACGCGCTGCTGGCCGAGCGCTCCCGCACCGCCTTCCTGGCCCAGGCGGGCAGCCGGCTGGGGCTGTCCCTGCACCGCGAGCAGACGCTGCGCACGACCGCCACCCTGCCGGTGCCGTACCTTGCCGACGCCGCGCTGGTCGTGCACCTGCCGCCCCCGCCCGCCCCGGACCTGCCGCACTGGATCCGGTACGCCGACGGCGACCCCGCCCCGCTCACCGGCACCGCCTCCTGGGACCTGACCGGCGCCGTACCCGGGCTGGCGGAGGCGCTCGACGGCGACCCCACCGACCCGACGCCCTGGCTCGACGCGGAGCTCGCCGATCTGGGCGCCGTGCTGGCGGCCGACTTCGGTCGCCCCGGCACCGTGCTGGTCAGCCCGATGGTGAGCGCCGGCGGCCCGGCGGGGGCGCTGGTCCTCGTCCGGCGGGCCGAGCGGGCCGGCTTCGACCAGCGCGACATCGAGCTGGCCCGGGAGTTCGCCGCCCGGGCCGGCGCCGCCGTGGCCACCGCCGAGCTCTACGGCGAGCAGGCCCACCTGGCCCGGGTGCTCCAGCAGAGCCTGCTGCCGCCCGAGCTCCCGCCGCTGCCGGACGTCACGCTGGCCGGCGGCTACCGCGCGGCCGGCGACAGCCTGCGCATCGGCGGGGACTTCTACGAGGTCTTCCCGACCAACTCGGGTGGCCTGTTCGCCCTCGGCGACGTCTGCGGCAAGGGCGTCGGCGCGGCCGTGCTGACCGGGCGGGTCCGCCAGTCGTTGCAGACCCTCCGGCTGGTCGAGCAGCGCCCGCTGGAGCTGATCCGGCTGCTGAACCGGGCGCTGTTCGACGCGCCCGACGCCGCGCGGCGCAGCCAGTTCACCACCCTGCTGCTGGGCGCGGTGTCCCCGCACCCGGACGGCGGGGCGCACGTCCGGATCGCCGGCGGTGGCCACCCGTCCCCGCTGCTGGTCCGCCCGGACGGCGGCATCGAGCCGGTGCCGGTCGGCGGGATGCCGGTGGGGGCGTTCACCGACGCCCGCTTCGTCGAGGCGGAGCTCCGGCTCGGGCCGGGTGAGCTGCTGGTGGCGTACACCGACGGGGTGACCGAGGCGCGCGGCGGCCCGGCGGCGGCGGAGATGTTCGGCGAGGCCCGGCTGCACCGGGCGCTCGCCTCGGTGGCCGGGCTGCCGCCGAGCGCGGTGGTCGACCGGCTGCTGCAGCTGGTGGACGAGTGGCTGGACGGGCAGGGGCACGACGACATCGCGATGCTCGTGCTCTCGGCGGATCGGGCATGACCGGGGACGAGCCGCGGCCCACCGCCACCGTGCCACGGATCGACCCGGCCACCGTTCAGGCGTACCTCGGGCACCTGGACCGGGCCGACGCCGACGCCGCGATCCGGCTCGCGCTGGGCCTGCTGGACGCCGGCTGCTCGGTCGCCGACGTGCTGGTCGACCTGGTCGCGGTCGCCCAACGGGAGGTCGGGGAGCGCTGGCTGACCGGCCGCTGGAGCGTCGCCCAGGAGCACGCCGCCACGCACGTCGGCGAGCTGGTGACCGGGGCGGTGGCCGGACGGATCACCCGCCCGGCCGATCGCGGGCAGGTGGTGGTGGCCTGCGTCGAGGGTGAGTGGCACGCGCTGGCCGCCCGGATCGTCACCGAGGTGGTCCGCGCCGAGGGGTGGCGGGTGGTCTTCCTGGGCGCCAGCGTGCCCGCCCGGCACCTGGTCTCCTACCTGCACCAGACCGGGCCGGACGCGGTGCTGCTCAGTTGCGTGCAGCCCGGCCGGCTGGTCCGCGCCGGGCGGATGATCGAGGCCTGCCGGGCCGCCGGGGTGCCGGTGGTCGCCGGCGGCCCGGGCTTCGGGGTGGACGGCCGCTGGGCGCCGGCGGTCGGGGCCGCGGCCTGGGGCGCGTCCGCCCGGGACGCCGCCCGGCTGCTCGACGGCCCGCTGCACGCCGCGGCGCACACCGGCCCGCCGCCCCGGGCGGACGCCGACGAGTACGTGGCCGTGCTGCGCCGCCGGCCCGAGATCGTCCGGCTGGCGCTGCGGGACGTCGACCCGCCCGAGGACCGGGCCGAGGAGCTTGCCGGCGCGGTCGCGCACCTGGTCGACGCGCTGGCCGCGGCGATCCGGGTCGGCGACCCGAGCCTGCTGGTGGAGTACGCCGGGTGGCAGGCGGAGGTGTTCACCGCCCGTGGTGGCCGGCCGGTGCTGGACGCGGTGCTGGCCAGCTGCGCCGACGCGCTGGCCGAGCACCCGCACTCCGGCGACTACCTGCGGCTGACCCGGGCTGCCCTGGCCGACCCGCCGGGGTGAAACCGGTGCCCGGGTGGGGCGGTCAGGCCGAGCGGGCCACCGACGGGTCGTCCCGGGCGGCGCCCCGCGCCGACGGCAGCACGCCCGCCGGCCACTCCGCCCGCGGTCGCGCCGCGTCCTCCCGCCGGCGGGCCACCCGGTCGAACTCGTCGATCCCCCGCAGCAGCGCCGCGCGGCCGTCCGGGCTCATCCCGGCGAGCACGTCGGCCAGCCGCGCCTGGCGGTCCTGCCGCAGCTCGGTCAGCAACCGCCGGGCCTCGGGAGTCAGGTGCAGGGAGATCTCCCGCCGGTCCAGCCGGCCCGGCTCCCGTTCCAGCATGCCGGCGGCGACCAGCCGGTCGCAGAGCCGGCTGGCGGAGGAGAGCAGCATGTCCAGCAGGGTGGCGAGCCGGCGCAGGTTGATGCCGTCGTACCGCTCGACCACCATCACGGCACGCAGCTGGGCGCCGGAGAGCCGGCTGGTGGTGTTCTCCCGCGCCGCCTCCCAGATCGACAGCAGGGCGCTCGCCGCGGCGTCGAGCTCGGCGGCCATACTCGTCTGAGGTCCCTGGGGACCGTTCTGTTCGGCCATGGTGGGGCTGAGGATACCCGTACCACCAGGTCATCAGCCTCGTCTGAAGGAGTGACGATGAGTGCAGCGGCGGACCGCGCCCGGCGGGCCCTGATCGACGCCCCGGCCGATCAGCTGCTCGACCGGCTCGGCGCCGAGCTGGCCCGCGGCTACGCGCTCACCGACGTGGAGCTGTTTCAGGTCGACTACCGGATGTCCGAGCTGCTCCCGCTGGGCGGCGGGGAACCGCTCACCGGGCCGGGCCATCCGGCCTGGCGCTGCTTCGACCACCAGGAGCCGGTGGTGGCCGGCGGCGTCCTCTGGCTGCCGGTCGGCATGCGCGGCGAGCGGCGCGGCGTGCTGCGGGTCGGCCCGGCGCCGGCCGACCCGGCGGTGGTCGGGGAGCTGGCCGGCGTCGCCGACGCGCTCGGGCACGAACTGGACGCGGTCACCCCCGGCACCGACGTCTACCGGGCCGCCCGGCGCAGCCGGCGGCTCACCCTCGCCGCCGAGATGCAGTGGGAGATGCTGCCCGGCCGCAGCCGGATCCGGCCGTCGTTCAGTCTGGCCGGGCAGCTGGAACCGGCGTACGCGGTGCGCGGTGACAGCTTCGACTGGTCCGACGACGGGGATCGGCTGTGGTTGTCCACGATCAACGGCAACGGCGAGGGGGTGGCCGCCGCCATGCTCACCGCGCTGGCCACCCACGCGCTGCGCAACGCCCGCCGGGCCGGGCTGCCGCTGGCCGATCAGGCGGCCCTGGCCGACCAGGCGATCTACGCCGTGCACCGGGGGACCCAGCACCTGTCGGTCCTGCTGCTCGAGCTCGACCTGGCCTCGGGCGAGCTGACCGCGGTCGACGCCGGCTCCCCCCGCCTGGTGCTGCTGCGCGACGGTGAGGTCGAGGAGCAGCGGCTCGACAAGCAGTTCCCGCTCGGCATGTTCGAGGCCACCGACTACCGGGAGCAGCGGTTCGCCCTGCGCCGGGGCGACCGGCTCTTCGTGGTGAGCGACGGCGTGATCGACGCGACCGGTGGCGAGGTGCGGTACGGCGAGACCGCGCTGGACCGGTTCCTGCGCCGGACCGGCCCGATGCAGCCGCTGGACGCCGTCCGCTCACTGATCGGCGACCTGCGGGCGTTCGTGGCCGGCGACCTGATCGACGACGCGGTGGTGGTCTGCTTCGACTGGACCGGCCCGCAGCGCTGAGCGCTCCCGGCCCGCAGCGCTGAGCGGCGCCGGTCAGTACGCCCCGCGACTGCGCAGCACCGCGCCGAAGGTCTTCCACAGGATGGTCAGGTCGGCGGCGAGCGACCAGTTCTCCACGTAGTAGAGGTCGAGCCGGATGCCGTCCTCCCAGCTCAGGTCCGAGCGCCCGCTGACCTGCCAGAGGCCGGTCATGCCCGGCTTCACCAGCAGGCGGCGGGCCACGTCGCCGTCGTAGCGGGCCACCTCGGACGGCAGCGGCGGGCGGGGGCCGACCAGGCTCATCTCGCCGACCAGCACGTTGCCCAGCTGCGGCAGCTCGTCCAGCGACCAGCGGCGCAGCAGCCGGCCGACCCGGGTGACCCGCGGGTCGGCCCGCATCTTGAACATCAGGCCATCGGTCTCGTTGCTGGCGGCCAGCTCGGCGAGCAGGTCGTCGGCGTTGACCACCATGGTGCGGAACTTCAGCACCCCGAACTCGCGCCCGCCCTGCCCCACCCGTACCTGGCGGAACAGCACCGGCCCGGGGCTGTCCAGCCGGATCGCCAGCGCGACCACCGCCAGCACCGGCAGCAGCAGCGCCAGCGCGAGCGCGGCGGTCGTCCGGTCCACCAGCTCCTTGACCAGCTTGCGGGCGCCCCGGAACTCCGGCGCCTCGACGTGGATGAGCGGCAGGCCGGCCACCGGCCGGGTGTGGATCCGCGGCCCGGCCACGTCGGTCAGCGCGGGGGCGACCACCAGGTCGACCCCGGTGCCCTCCAGCTGCCAGCCCAACCGGCGCAGCCGCGCCGCGGTCAGCTCCCCGGACGCGGTGACGGCGACCGTGTCCGCGCCGATCGCGGCGGCCGCCTCGGGCACCCCGCGCAGCGAGCCGACCACCGGCACGTCGCTGAGCCGCTGCGGCACCGGGGCGATCAGCGCGTCGGGGATGCAGGCGCCGACCACCTGGTAGCCGGCGTACGGCTCCCGGCGCAGGGTGTGCACCAGCTCCAGCACGTGCGCGGTGTCGCCGACCACCAGCACCCGGCGGGACCAGCCGGCCCCCCGGCAGCGGGCCCGGTGCAGCCGCTTGCGGGCGGCGAACCGGGTCACCTCGAGGGCGACCGTGCCGACCGCGAAGGAGATGGCCAGGAAGCCGCGGGACACCCCGACGTCGGCGATGTAGCCGGCGATCGCGGTGCCGCCGGCCAGCCGGAGGCTGGCGGCGCTGACCCGGCGGTACTCGTCGGCGCCGTAGCCGAGGACCCGGTCGTCGTAGCAGCGCATCGCCTTCAGGGACACCAGCCAGATGAGCACCAGGGCCGGCGCCACGACGACGTACGGGATGCGGGAGCCGACCGGCACCGCGCCGCCGAAGCGGGCCGCGTAGCCGGCGAGGACGGCGAGGGAGAGGACCGCGGTGTCCAGCACCACCAGGGTACGCAGGTAGGCCCGCTGGTCGGCCCGGCTGAGCGCGGACGGCCGGCGCCCACCGTCGGCGGCCGGTGACCGGGACGGGGTGGACAGCGTCGCCGAGCTCACCCAGCCTCCCCACTTCGCGCGAACCGTTGCCGATCCGGCGACCCGATCCTGGGACCGGCGCCGGAGCACTCCCGACATCCTGCCAGACAATGATGGCGACCGATTGCTACCGACGTATTACCGTCAGTCGTCGACCGTTCCGACCGGCGCCCCACCGCCGTACCGGGTCGGCCGGTACGGCGGTCGGCGAGGCCGCCGCGGGTCAGCGCGGCGCGTTCGGGCGCAGCGCGATCGCGTTCAGGAAGATGTCACCGATCTTCGTCGGATCCTCGGTGACGAACGGAGCGCCGCCGGTCACGTCGGTGATCGACTTCAGCTCGGCCTTGGACACCCCGCTGCCGATGCCGATGATGATCACCTGCACCGGACGCTCCGGGTCGGCCAGCTTCCTCAGCTGGGCGAGGAGCGCGGCCTGAGAGATGCCGTTCTTGTCGTCGTTCTTGCCGTCGGTGAACAGCACCACCGAGTTGACCCGCCCCGGCTGCCAGCCGTCCTGCACCCGCTTGTACGCGTCGAGGATGGTGTCGTACAGGCCGGTGTCGCCCTCGGACGGGCGGATGCTCGCGAGGCCCTGCTCCAGCTTGCCCCGGTTGGCCGACAGTGCTCCTATCGGCACCAGCTGCCGCCAGTCCCGGGCGCCGGACAGCTCGGTGGAGAACGTCCACAGGCCGATCGACCAGGAGTCGTCGAACAGCCCCAGCCCCCGACGGGCCGCCTCGACGGTGACCTGCTCCCGGCTCGCGCCGTTGGCCGCCGGGACCTGCTCCTTCATCGAGCCGGAGACGTCGATGACGCAGAGCATCCGGCCGGACTGGGTGGCGATCGACCAGCCGGAGAGCGAACGGCTTATCGCCACCGGGTCCAGGCCACCCGCGGCGGTGCCGCCGGCCGGCGGGACGGTCGCGCCGCCACCGGCCGGGCTGGGCGCGCCCTGCGGCGCCTGGAAACCGGCGCCCCAGTTGCCGTCCGGCGCGCGCAGCGACCGCGCGGCCAGCCGGTCCCGGAAGCTCTGGGTGGTGAGCAGCTCGAAGAGCACCTTGGCCGCCGAAGCCTTGGCCGGCTCGATGCCCGGCAGCACCGCGTACGGGTAGTCCAGCGGCATCGGGGACGGCTCCAGGTAGAGCGCGGCCAGCGGGATCGGCGGCTTGGTCGCGTTGTACGCGATCACGTCCTCCTCGGACAGCGCCGCGGCGCCCAGGCCGGCGGCGATCGCCGTGGGGTCGTTGGAGCGCGGGAACCGGGCGAGCAGGTCCTGCCGCAGCGCGGAGCGGCCGGTGGCCAGCGCCCGCAGCGCCCCGGTGGTCGCCTTCTGCGCGTCCCCGCCGGCGCCGCTCGCCGCGGCGGCCAGGGAGAGCAGACCGGACAGCCCGGCCGCGTCCTGGGTCGGCTCGACGATGCCCGCGCGCAGCGGCTTGTCCGCGTTGTTCACCGCGGCCAGCATGTCGGTCCAGCTGAGCTTCCGGTCCGGCCAGCCGAGCCGGGACGCCACCGGCTCCGGCATCGCCACCACCACCGGGCTGCGGGCCACCGAGGCGCCGTTGGCCGGGGCGAACGCGGTGGCGCCGCCACTCTTGAGCCGCAGCAGCCAGGTGGAGGAGTCCGGGATCCAGACGTCCGGGGTGACGGCCGTGCCGCTGGCCTGACCGACGCCGGCCAGGATCGCGCCGTGCTTGCTGGCGACCGCCGCCGCCACGTCCACCGGCTCGGACGCCGTGACGTTCACCGCGATGCAGGTGCCACCGACCGCGGCCCCGTCGTCGACCCACTGCGCCGCGGCGGCCTGGACGGCCGGGGCGAGCTCCGGGGCCGCCGCCACGGAGAGCGCGACCTGACCGGAGCAGGACGGACCAGCGAGCTGTTGGTAACCGAACCAGCTTCCGGCGACCACGACGACCAGAGCGGTCGCCGCCGCGGCGGCTCCTGCTCCCCGGATACTCGAACGCATGCGATGGCGGCCAGACACGGTGACCATCTTGCGTATCCGGTCCGGCCGGTGCCACAACCGTTCGGACGAAAGTTACGCAGGAGAAACAGTTGACCACCATTTTCGCACGGTGAGTAGTCAGTCAGTGTCACCCGGTCCCCCGGCGTCCAGTTCTGACCGGCTCGGTCAGGTCAGCACACACGTCGGGCTGGGCACCGGCACCGGCTCCCCCACGGGCTCCGGCACCCCCGAGGACGGCTCCACCCGGAACGTCCGCACCATGTCCGCCCGCTCGTCGGCGACGTGGAGGAACCCGTCGCCGAGCACGAAGTGCCGGGGCCACTCGCCACCGGTGTCCACCTCGTGGACCAGCCGGGGCAGCTCACCGTCGAGCGCGAAGACCGAGACCGTGCCCACGCCACGGTTGCCGACGTAGAGGAACCGGCCGTCCGGGCCCACGGTGATCTCCGAGGGCTGGACGTGCCCGGCCCGGCCGCTGGCGTTCACCCGGCCCCGCTGGTGCAGTCCGCCGTCCGCGGTCAGGTCGTACGCGGTGACCGTCCCGTCCAGCTCACCGGCGACCCAGAAGCGCCGCCCGTCCGGGTGCCGGGCCAGGTGCCGCGGCCCGGTTCCCGGGGCGGTACGCACCCGGGGCGCCCGGGGCACCAGCCGGCCCGAGGCGGCGTCCACGTCGTACCGGTAGATCGAGTCGGTGCCCAGGTCGACGGCGAGCAACGGCCCGCGGCCCGGATCCGGCGACACCATGTGGGCGTGCGCCTTCTCCTGACGTTGCGGGTCCGGCCCGTGGCCCTGGTGCACCACCAGGTCGCTGCGCTCGCCGGGTGCGCCCCGCTCGTCCAGCGGGAAGACCGCCACGCTGCCGCCGCCGTAGTTGGCGACGAAGAGGTGCCGGCCGTCCGGCGCGACCGCCAGGTGGGCCGGCTCGGCGCCGCCGGTGGGTCGCACGCCCAGCGGCGCCAGCTCGCCCTCGGCGCCGACGGCGAAGGCGCTCACCAGCCCCTCGGGGAGCTCGTTGACCGCGTACAGCACCGGCAGGGTGGGGTGCCGGACGAGGAACGACGGGTTCGCGGTGACCGCGACCGTGCCGAGCGGGGTCAGCTCCCCGGAAGCGGGGTCGCGGCGGGCGGCGACGATGCCGTCGCCGCGGCCGCCGCCCTCCGCCGTGTAGCCGCCGATGTGGACCATCGTGCCGGTCACCGCGCCACCCTTCGCCGAATACTGTTCTGATCCCGTCTGAGGCTTCCCGCTGGAGGGCGCGGTTAGGCCTGTTTTCCCGGATTTCCCGCCGCCAGGCGACCACCCGCCGGGGAGCGCTCGGCCCGCCGGGAGAACGGCCGGCAGAGCGCTCGGCCCGGCTCGGGCGCCGGCCTCAGCCCACCGGGACCGGCTCGCCCCGGTGCCGGGCCACGTGCTCGACCAGCGAGATCAGCACCAGCTTCCCGGACTGCCGGTCCCGCGCGTCGCAGAGCACCACCGGCACGTCCGGGTCCAGGTCGAGGGCCTGCCGGACGGCCTCCGGGCCGAACCGGCGGGCGTCGTCGAAGCAGTTCACCCCGACCACGAAGGGCAGCCCGCGCTGCTCGAAGTAGTCGATCGAGGGGAAGCAGTCGGCCAGCCGCCGGGTGTCGGCGAGCACCACCGCGCCGAGCGCGCCGAAGGCCAGCTCGTCCCAGAGGAACCAGAACCGGTCCTGACCGGGGGTGCCGAAGAGGTAGAGCTGCAGGTCCTCGTTGATGGTGATCCGGCCGAAGTCCATGGCCACCGTGGTGGTGGTCTTCCCCTCCACCCCGGAGAGGTCGTCGGTGCCCACGCCGGCATCGGTCAGCACCTCCTCGGTCTGCAGCGGCCGGACCTCGCTGAGCGCGCTCACCAGCGTCGTCTTGCCCGCGCCGAATCCACCGGCGACGAGGATCTTGAGGGCCAGCGGCGCACGGGTGGCTACCGTCCCCCGCTCAGAGCGCACGTAGTCCACTGACCACCGCCTTGAGGATGTCGTTGTCGGGAATGCCGGCGGCCGCCGGCGGCTCCTGCACCGAGACCAGGCCCCGGGCGAGCAGGTCACCGAGCAGGACCCGGACCACGCCCAGCGCGAGGTCCAGGTCGGCGGCGAGGTCCACCACCGCGACCGGTCGCCCGGCCAGCTCGACCAGGCGCCGGTGCTCCGGCTGCAGGCCCGGCTCGCCGTACGGGTCGGCGCCGGGGGTCGCCCGCACGAAGGCGACCAGGTCGAATCCGTCCCCGACCGGGCGGACCCGGCCGCCGGTGAGGGTGTACGGCCGGACCACCGGCCCGGCGGCCGCGTCCAACCACTCGTGCCGGGTGCCCGGCGGCTCGGCCCGGGTCACTCCGGCTCCCCGGCCGCCCGGGCCGGTGCGGTCAGGCTCTCGCCCACCCGCACCACCAGCATCGCCATCTCGTACGCGACCAGGCCGATGTCCGCGTCGGCCTCGGCGACCACGGCCAGGCAGGCGCCCCGGCCGGCCGCCGTGACGAACAGGTACGCGGACTCCAGCTCCACCACGGTCTGCCGCACCCCGCCGGCCCCGAGGTGCCGGCTGGCCCCCCGGGCCAGGCTGGCGAAGCCGGACGCCAGGGCGCAGAGGTGCTCGGCGTCGTCCCGGTCCAGCTGGGCCGAGGCGCCGAGCAGCAGCCCGTCGGCGGAGAGCACCACCGCCTCCCGGGCGGCCGGCACCCGCTCCACCAGGTCGTCGAGCAACCAGCCGAGATCGGTGCGCTGCCTCGTCGTGTCCACCACTAGGCGTCCCTCTCCGTCACGGTCGCGGGGTCGGAAGCGGTGCCCGGCTCGGCGCCGGCGCTCCGCTGGGCGGCGGCCCGCTCCGGTGCGCCCGGGTCGGGGGCGGAAGGCCCGCCGGCCACCGGCTCGCCGGCCGGGGGTGCCGGGCGCGGCTCGTCGGCGGGCGGCGGCTCCACCCGGCCGGTGCCGGCCGGGGCGTCGGCCGGAGGCAGCGCGCTCACGGTCGCGCCCTCCCGCCGGCCGCGGGCGGTGCCGGCCTGCAGCGCGGACATCTGCCGGCGTACCTCCTCGGGCGAGCGGGCGGCCGGGGGGCCGGCGGCGACCTGCGGCCGGGGCCGGCCGGGCGTGCCGCGCCGACGGACCCGGCGGGGCAGGCCGTCGCCGTCCGGGTCCGCCTCCACGGCCGAGGACCGGGCCGGCGCGAACGGCAGGACGCCCTGGTCGGGCCGGTTGGCCGGCCGGGTGGCGCGGGCCCGGGGCGCGGCGGGCAGCCGGGTGACCCCGGCAACGGCCGGCTCGGTGACCGGCGGGCCGGCCGGCGGCTCCGCGGTGACCAGCTCGGCCGGCACCCGCACCTCGGCGGTCGTTCCGCCGCCGTCGCCGGCGCGCAGGGTCACCCCGACGCCGTGCCGGGCGGCGAGCCGGGCGACCACGAAAAGGCCGAGCCGGGCACTGTCCGCCGGGTCGAACTCCGGGGGCGTGGCCAGCCGCGCGTTGGCCGCCTCGAGCACCCGCGGCGACATGCCCAGGCCGTGGTCGACGATCCGCAGCAGGTACCCCTGCGGCCCGGACTCCCCGGTCACCTCCACCCGGGTGCGCGGCGGGGAGAAGGCGGCGGCGTTCTCCAGCAGCTCGGCGAGGAGGTGGATGACGTCCGCGACGGCCCGGCCGAGGACACCGGCCGGCACGACCGCGCCCACGTCCACCCGCTCGTACGCCTCCACCTCGGAGACCGCGCCGCGCACCACGTCCAGCATCGCCACCGGCCGGCGCCAACCCCGGCCGGGCGCCGCGCCGGCCAGGATCACCAGGTCCTCGGCGTGCCGCCGCAGCCGGGTGGCCAGGTGGTCGACCCGGAACAGCTCGGCCAGCTCGTCCGGGTCCTCGGTGCGGCGCTCCATCCGGTCCAGCACGGCCAGCTGCCGGTGGACCAGGCCCTGGCTGCGCCGGGCCAGGTTGAGGAACACCTCGTTGAGGCCGCGCCGGAGGGTGACCTCGTCGACCGCCGCCTGCACGGCGGTCTTGCGGACCTCGTTGAAGGCGTGCCCGACCTCGCCGATCTCGTCGCCGCCGTGGTCCAGCGGCGGGGCCTCCCGGGCGACGTCGACCTGCTCGCCCCGGCGCAGCCGGGCCACCACGTCGGGCAGTCGGTGCTCGGCCATCTCGAGCGCCGAGGTGCGGACGGCGGAGAGCCGACGGGCCAGCGTCCGGCCTACCCGCACCGCGACCAGGACCGAGACGACCACCGCCGCCAGGCCCAGCACGCCGGCGACGCCCAGCCGGACCAGGATGCCGACCGCCACCGGCACCGACCGGCCGGCCAGCCCGTCGGCCTCGGACAGCTCGAAGTCGCGCAGCCGCTGCTGCACGGCCTCGTGACTGGCCTGCCAGGCGCGGGCGTCGACCGGCGGACGGGCGGACGGCGCGGCCCGCAGCAGCGACTCCTGCATGCCACGCAGCCGGACGAAGTCCTCCCCCTCGGTCAGCCGCTGGTAGGCGGTGCGGTCGCGGGCGGGCAGGTCGGCCACGGCCAGCTCGGCCACCAGGCGTTCGTTGCCGATGGTCTGCACCAGCCGCTGGTACTCGCCGTCGCCGTACCGACCGTCGGCGAGCGCCCCGGCCAGCAGCGCGTCGGTCTGGCCGAGCAGCTCCCGGGCCCGGCCGAGCGCGGTGAGCGCGAGCGCCTCCCGGTTGAGCTGCTGGTCGGGCAGGGTGGCCGCCGCCGAGAAGGTCTGGAAGGCGGCGGAGATCATGCCACTGTAGAGACCGATCGCGCCGACCCGGTCGACCTGCCGGCGGTCGATGAAGCCGCGGCCGGCCGGCAGCGCGTCGAGGGCCGCGGTCAGCGCGTCGAGCCGCCCGGTCAGCCGGTCGTCGGCGGCGTCCCGCAGCCGTTCGCCGCCGACCAGGCGGCGCAGCTCGGCGACCGCCCGGTCGGTGCGGGCGCGCTGCGCGGCCAGGTCGGGCAGCGCCTGCCGGACGGACAGCTGCACGACCGACACCCGCCGCTCCCGCTGGAGCTCGGCCACCACCTGCTCGCCGGGCCGGCCGAGGTCGTAGAGGAGGGTACGCGTCGACAGCAGGTCGAGCGCCGGGCCGAAGGTCAACGTGGTGGCGAAGATCCACAGGGCCAGCAGGGCGGCCACCGGGGTGACGACCAGGGCGGTCAGCTTGGCCCGGATCGGCCAGTCGCGGGTATCCATGAGTCCTCGCCCGGAAGGGGTGTCAGCGGGGGCGCCGGCACCGGCCGGGCTGCGTCCGGGCGACGGCGCCCGGGCACCGGCGCGGGCACCTCGGGCAGGATACGTAATCCCCGCCCGGAGCACTATCCGTTCCGGCACCCGGCACTGTGGACCGGGCGTCGATCTCCGGCGCCGTCCTGGCCGCCCCGGTCCGCTCGCCCGGCGGGGGGTGGGAAGGCTGCCCGCGTACCGGCGGAGGAGCAGGCGGGCGGCGGCCCGCGGCGGCCCGCGGCCCGGTGGCCGGCGGTGGCCGGGCGGGGCCCGGGGCCCGGCGGGGTGCGGGCGGCTTTCTGGAACGGATCAGGTCTACCGCCCGACGGCCGGCGGAACCAGCGGGCCGGGCCAGCGGTATCGGTCAGGAAAGTGGCCGCGATCGGGATTGGCGATCACCGACCGGAGGGAATACCGGTGGCGAAGGAGGAGCCATGTCGCCCACGCAGGTAGTCATTCTGGTTCTCGTCGTACTCGTGCTGGCCGCGGCGATCGCCGCGGCCGTGGTGGCCGGCCGGCGCCGGTCGCTCCGGCAACGCTTCGGCCCGGAGTACGACCGGGTCGTCGCCGAGCAGGACAGCCGCTCGGCCGCCGAGCGTGAGCTGCGCGACCGGGAACGCCGGCACGCCGAGCTCGAACTCACCCCCCTCGCCCCGGAGGCCCGGGCCCGGTACGCCGCGGCCTGGGAGGAGCTCCAGGTGCGTTTCGTCGACTCTCCCGCCGAGACGGTCGGCGACGCGGACGAACTGGTCAGCCGGCTGATCGCCGAGCGGGGCTACCCGACCGGTGACTTCTCCGACCAGATCGCCCATCTCTCCGTCGAGCACGCCCGCACGCTGACCCACTACCGCGACGCGCACGAGATCCGGGTGCGCAACGAGCGGGGCGAGGCCAGCACCGAGGAGCTCCGCCAGGCCGTCGTCCACTACCGGGCCCTCTTCGCCGACCTGCTCGGCGAGGAGCCGGTCGGAAGCCGCCCGCCGGAGCCGCGCCACCCGGACACCCCCCACGACGCCACCAGCCGCTGAGGAGACAGCCGTGCGCCACGAAGACCAGCAGGTCGACACCGACCACCCCGAGGTCGTCCGCTCCACGCCGGTGGCGGTACCCCCGCCGACCGACCGGGACGACGCCGACCACCCCGACCACACCGACCGACCCGACGCCGACCCGGACGGCCGGGCCGACCTGCCCGAGGGCGCGCTCGACGACCGGGGCGCCTTCGCCGACCCGGTGGTGACCGACCGCGAGGGCGACCTCGACGACACCCGCCCGTTCGACGCCGACGACGCCGACCGGGACGGGGTCGACGACCGCGCCGGGCACCACCACGACGGGGTGGCCGGCGCGGCCGACCTCGACCGGGACGGCGTGGCCGACCGGGACGAGGCTGCCGACCGGGACCTGGCGGCCGACCCGGACGGGGACGGCCGGACCGAGTTCCACGAGCCGGCCCCGCTGCCGACCGCGTTCGGGGCGACCTCGGTGGGCGACGCGGTCGCCGCGTCGGCGCTGGCCGGCGGGCGGCCGGAGGACGAGCGGGACGCCCGCGGCGAGGACACCGCGCTGCCCGGCGACGGCGCGCCGGGGCGGACCGAGCCGTTCGACGACGAGCGGGCCGACCCGACGGCGGCGGACCGGATCCACGACCGGGACCGGTGGACGGCCGAGGGCCACTCGCCCGAGGACGACGTCGACGGCGTGGCGCCCGGGGCGCTGCGGGGCGACGACGACGCTCCGGCGGCCGGCGCGGCCGGCTACGGCAGCGCCACGCCGGCCATGGTCGACCCGGACGCCGAGGCCCCGGAGGGCGGCACGTCCGCCGCCGCGGCGGGCGTCGGCGCGACCGGCGTGGCGGCCGGGGTGGCGGCGGCGGCTCGGCCGACCGGCGCGGCGGTGCCCCGGGACGCGGCGACCCTCTTCGAGGACGACGCGGCGCAGGCCTTCCGGGACCGCTGGCGCGACGTGCAGCTGCACTTCGTGGACGACCCCCGGGCCGCCGTGGGCGAGGCCCAGTCGCTGGTCGAGGAGGCCATCTCGGCGCTCTCCGAGGCGCTGGCCGCGCAGAAGGAGAAGCTGGGCGGCTGGCAGGGCGCCGGCGAGGCGGACACCGAGCAGCTGCGGGTCGCCGTCCGGCAGTACCGGGACTTCCTGGACCGGGTGCTGGGTCGCTGAGACATCGACGGGACGCCCCGGCCGCACCGCGCGGCCGGGGCGTTTCCGTGCGTCCGGAACCCGACCGGACGGACGGGCATGAAAGCCCGCTTCCGGGGGAATAACGCGCCGCACGTACGCGCGACGAGGGGTGGACGGGTATGGACGGCGGCGGCCTTCGGCTCAACATGAACGCGCTGGACTACGGGATCCTCGCGCTCTACTTCCTGACCGTGCTGGGGGTCGGCTTCGCCGCCCGCCGGGCGATCCGCACCAGCGTCGACTTCTTCCTGTCCGGGCGGTCGCTGCCCGCCTGGGTGACCGGCCTGGCGTTCGTCTCGGCCAACCTCGGCGCGCTGGAGATCATCGGCATGGCCGCCAACGGCGCCCAGTACGGCGTCATGACGGTCCACTACTACTGGATCGGCGCCGTGCCGGCGATGGTCTTCCTCGGCATCGTGATGATGCCCTTCTACTACGGCTCCCGGGTGCGCAGCGTCCCGGAGTACCTGCGGCTGCGCTTCAACCGCCCGACCCACCTGTTCAACGCGATCAGCTTCGCCGTCGCCCAGGTGCTGATCGCCGGCGTCAACCTCTACGCGCTGGCGCTGATCATGCAGGCGCTGCTGGGCTGGCCGCTCTGGCTGGCGATCGTGGTCGGCGCGGCCATCGTGCTGGCGTACATCACCATCGGCGGCCTGTCCGGCGCGATCTACAACGAGGTGCTGCAGTTCTTCGTGATCATCGCCGGCCTGGTCCCGATCACCGTGATCGGCCTGGTCAAGGTGGGCGGCTGGTCCGGCCTGATGGACGCGGTGCGGGACACCAAGCTCGGCGAGGCCGGCCTGCACGCCTGGCAGGGCACCGGCAGCACCGACAACCCGCTCGGCGCGCAATGGTTCGGCATCGTCTTCGGCCTCGGCTTCGTGCTCTCCTTCGGCTACTGGACGACGAACTTCGCCGAGGTGCAGCGGGCGCTGTCGGCGAAGAACATGAGCGCCGCCCGCCGGACGCCGATCATCGCCGCGTACCCGAAGCTGGTCATCCCGGTGGTGACCGTGATCCCCGGCCTGATCGCCCTGGTCACGGTGAAGGGGCTGGGCGCCGAGGACGGCGACCTGGTCTACAACAACGCGATCCCGCTGCTGATGCGCGACCTGCTGCCCAACGGGGTGCTCGGCATCGCGGTGACCGGCCTGGTCGCCTCGTTCATGGCCGGCATGGCCGCCAACGTCAGCGGCTTCAACACCGTCTTCACGTACGACATCTGGCAGGCGTACGTCCGCAGGGAGCGCCCCGACGACTACTACCTGCGGATCGGCCGGCTCGCCACGGTCGGCGGCGTGGTGATCGGCATCGGCACCGCGTTCATCGCGGCCGGGTTCAGCAACATCATGAACTACATCCAGGCGCTCTTCTCGCTGTTCAACGCCCCGCTCTTCGCCACCTTCATCATCGGCATGTTCTGGAAGCGGATGAGCCCGCTGGCCGGCTTCTGGTCGCTGGCGAGCGGCACGCTGGCCGCTGTGCTGACCTACGTGGGTTACAAGTTCTTCGGGTGGTTCGACTTCAACTCCGACCTGGAGGAGAGCTTCTGGGGCGCCGGCATCGCGTTCGTCACGGTCGCCGTGGTGGCCGCGATCGTCACCCCGCTGACCCGGCCCAAGCGCAACGAGCAGCTGGAGGGGCTGGTCTACGGCATGGGCGGGGTCGACCTGAAGGGCGACGTGCTCGCCGGCGACCAGGTCTGGTGGCGCTCGCCGGTGCTGCTCGGCGCGATCGCGGTGGTGCTGGCCGTGCTCTTCTACATCCCGGTCTTCTGAGCCCGGCCCGTCACGAGAGGAAGGCTGACGCATGGACCACGAGAACGAGCGGGCGCACGACCCGGCGGTGGAGGAGACCGAGAGCGAGCGGAAGCGGTCCGCCGCGGCCAGGCTGTTCGACATCCGCCGGGTGATCGGTGGGCTGTTCGTGGCGTACGGAGTGATCGTCGGGCTGGCCGGGCTGTTCGACTCGTCGGCGCAGATCGACAAGGCGCAGGGGGTGCGGATCAACCTCTGGGCCGGCCTGGTGATGCTCGCCTTCGGTCTGCTCATGCTGCTCTGGCAGTGGCTGCGCCCGGTCGAGCCGCCGACCACCGAGGAGGCCCGGGAGGTCTGAGGCTCCGCCGGCATGGCCCTGCCCGGACGGGGTACGCGAGACGAGGGAACGCGTCTGGGACAGGAGGAGCACCATGACGGATCGTGACCCGAACCGCCCGCTGGAGGAGACCCCGGAGGTGGCCGCCGCGGTGGACGACGAGAGCACCGTGCCGCAGCTGGCCGGCGGCGGCGGCCCCGACCGGGACAACCCTGCCTTCGCCGAGCCGGACGGCTCTCCGGACGGCGTCGGGTCGACCGACGACCTGCTCGGTGACCCGTACGCGGCCGGCACCGGGGCCACCGGCACGGGCACCGGGGCCGGCGGGGACAACATCCGCACCGGGGCGGAGCAGCCCTGGGAGCCGGAGGACCTGGTGATGGCCCGCGGTCAGGACCTGACCCCGGAGAACCTCGAACGCGCCCGCCGCGACCTGGCCGAGCAGGGCCGGGCGGCGGTGGAGAAGACGGTCCCCTGACCCGCCGGTACGGCCGGCTGACGCCGCCGCGGCCGGTCGTCGGCGGCGACGGGTGGGGCCCCCCGGGCCCCCCCGGGGCCGGGGGGGGGGGGGGGCCCCGGGGGCCCCCCCCCCCCGCGCGGCCCCCCCCCCCCC
>NZ_JBIAZT010000011.1:86241-89247 GCF_042899365.1 Micromonospora sp. NPDC000089 | reverse complement strand
TTATGCGGGCCCCGGCCCCGGGGGGGCGGGGGGGGGGGCCGCGGCGGGGGGGGGGGGGGGGGGGGGGGGGGGGGCCCCCCCCCCCCGGGGGGGGCGGGGGGGGCGGGGGGGCCCCGGGGGAACCTGCCGCGGCAGTGCCTCACTCCTGTCGCGGCAGGTGGTCCTGCCGGCTGCCAGGAAGGGCGTGCCGGCCTAGAGCGCCGGGTAGGCGTTCTTCATGAGCTCCTGGAACTGCGCCGAGAACCAGGCGCCGGAGATCGGCGCGTTGGGCAGGGCGCCGCTCAGGCTGTTGCCGTTGCGGGCGTTGCCGGTGTAGGTCGGGTCGCACATCCGGTCGAAGCCCTTGCCCTCGTTGTTCGGGATCAGGCTGCTGGAGCCGTCCGACTCACCCGGAGGCTTCACCCAGACGTACGCGTCGATGCCCGGCTCCGGCGCGGCCTGCGGCCGCTCGCCGAGGCCGGCGCCGGCCTGGTTGCACCAGTTGCCGGCGTGGATCCGCCGGTCGATTCGGCCGCCGTTGACGTAGGTGTCCACGCTGGTCGTCGCGCCCGGGCCGGTGGGCCGGGCGGTGCCGCCCCAGCCGTTGCGGGAGGTGTCGATCAGCATGCCGATGTTGCTGTTGAAGCCGACCGAGACCAGCTTGTTGCGGAAGCCCTGGGCGAACGACAGCTCGTCCACGTACTGGTTCCAGTCGATCCACTTGGACTGCCGGACGGTCTGCCCGTTCACCGAGTCGGTGATCTTGATGTACGGCTCACGCAGCGACGAGTAGTTGGCGGTGTTGACGATGAAGCCGTGCACGTTGTTCACCGTGCTGCCGGAGGCGGTGGCCGCGGTCTTCAGGATGTCGGCGGTCGGGCCGAAGTTGCTGTCCCAACCGAGCCAGCCGTGGTGGCCGGCGTCGATGTAGTTGTAGACGTTGCCGATCGGGCCCAGCTTGGACAGGGCGTAGCCCACGCCGTTGACGTACGCGCCGTTGGCCTTGACCGTGTCGCACGCCGCGGTGCCGCCCGGGTTGCCGGAGGTGTTGGTCACCAGGTTCGGCAGCGAGTCGATCTCGATGATGTTGACGATCCGCAGGCTGGCGTACTTCGGGTCGGCCTGGATCGCGGCGATCGGGTCGATGTACTCGGCCTTGTACCGCGGCAGGTCGTTCGGGCCCAGCTCACCGTTGGAGGCGAGCGCGGCGCAGTCCCGGCCGGGCAGGTTGTAGATGACGAACTGGATGTAGCCGGCGCCCTGGGCGAGCGCCTTGTCCAGGTGGTCACGCACGCCCATCGAGCCGTTGGAGCTGCTGCCGGTGGTGCCGTTGATCGCGGCGATCCGGTCCAGCCAGACGGCGGTCGGGTTGTTCGAGACCCGGCTGCCGCCGGGCTCGGCGTCCGCCTTGGCCTTCCACTCCGGGTTCACGTACCCCTTCACCCCGAGGTAGGGGTTGTCCACCTTGGTGCCGGGCGGCGGGGTGGTGGGCGGCGGCGTCGTGGGGGGCGGGGTGGTCGGAGGCGGCGTGGTGGGCGGCGGCGTCGTGGGGGGCGGCGTCGTCGGCGGCGGCGTGGTGGGCGGCGGGGTGGTCGGGGTGCTGCCGTTGCAGACCACGCCGTTCAGGGTGAACGAGGTCGGCTTCGGGTTGCTGCCGCTCCACGAGGCGTTGAACCCGATCGTGGTGCTGGCCCCGGTGCCGAGCGAGCCGTTGTAGGACTCGTTCTTCGCGGTGACGTTCTGGCCGCTCTGGGACCAGATGCCCGACCAGCCCTGCTGCAGCCGCTGGCTGGTGCTCGGGAAGGCGAAGCCCAGGTTCCACGAACTCACCGGGTCGCCGAGGTTCTTGATGGTCACCGTGCCGGTGAAGCCACCCGGCCAGTCGTTGGTGGTGTAGTCGACGCTGCACTGGGTCGCGGCCTGCGCCGCCGTGACCGGGATGGTGACCAGTCCACCCGCCACCAGGACGCTCGCGCCGGTGAGGGCGAACGCCCGGCGTCGGCCGGACACACTTCTCCACAGATTCATGCCACTGAACTCCTTGGGCGAGACGGGTCCGCGTACGGCCCGGGGAACGGCGCCGAGGACGTCCTGCGGACGACCGCGGTGCCTCGGGATGCTCGAGGGTGCTGCCCGACCCGGACGGGCGGTGGTGCTGGTGGTGGTGGGGTGACCGGCAAGGGCCGGCCCGCGGTGGATGTCGCCCGGCGTGGTGCCGGATGCCCTCGACGATCGACCGGCGCGGTGTGGCTCCCCGAACCGCGTGCAGTGATTCTTGCATGGGAGCGCTTCCATGGCAATGCCTCGATACCTGCCGGCAATGTGCCGGATGCAAACCCGGATCGGGCGATCGGACCCGGCGGGCCCGGACGCGCCAGGAGTCGCCCGGCGGCCGAGACCGACCGGGCGGGCAGCAAGCGCGCGCGCACCCCGCAGTGCGACAGATCAGGACTAGCACCCATAAAGCCGCGATAACCCGCAAACTCTAAAACACGAATCTTTCCCCGGATAAGACGCGAAACGGACTAACGTCGGCGATAGCTCGACTGACGTCGGGCTCAGGACAACAGGGATGGAGTGACGCAGGTCATGGCTAAGAAGATGCTCGGGAAGGTCGTCGCGGGTGCCGCCCTCGGCGGCGCGTCCCTCCTGGTGTTCACGCCAGGGATCGCGTTCGCGGACGGCCACCACGACGGCGAGGACCGGGACGGCAAGGTCATCGCCAAGCCCCACGTCGTCAAGCCCGGCGACGAGGTCAAGCTCCTCGAGATCTGCCCGGAACCGCAGGAGCACGCCTACGTCTGGTCCAAGGTCACCGGCAAGGTCGACCTGAAGCCCGCCCGCGAGGACAAGGGCGAGGACAGCGGCGCCTGGAAGGGCGACGAGGAAGGCCAGGGCGAAGAGCAGGGCAAGGACGAACACGGCAAGGGCGAAGAGCAGGGCAAGGACGAACACGGCAAGGGCGAAGAGCAGGGCAAGGACGAACACGGCAAGGGCGAAGAGCAGGGCAAGGACGAACACGGCACG
>NZ_JBIAZT010000011.1:0-86148 GCF_042899365.1 Micromonospora sp. NPDC000089 | reverse complement strand
CGGCAAGGGCGAAGAGCAGGGCAAGGGCGAGGACCACGGCAAGGGTGGCGACCCCTCGCAGATGCCCCCGACCGACGGCCAGCCGCCCGCCGACGGTGGCCAGCCGCCCGCCGACGGTTCCGGCCAGCCGCCGGTGGACGGCCAGGGTGGCGGCTTCATGGCCGCCGACCAGGGCCCCGAGGGCGACTGGGCGGCCGAAGAGGGCAAGGGCGACGAGCACGGCAAGCCCGACGAGCACGGCAAGGGCGAGGAACAGGGCAAGGGCAAGGAGCAGGGCAAGGGCGACGAGCACGGCAAGCCCGACGAGCACGGCAAGGGCGAGGAACAGGGCAAGGGCAAGGAGCAGGGCAAGGGCGAGGAGCACGGCATGCGCCCGGGCTCCGAGTACGGCCAGGAGGCCGAGCAGGGCCCGAGCTCCGAGTACGGCCAGGACTCCGAGTGGGGCCAGGACTCCGAGTGGGGCCAGGACTCCGAGCACGGCATGCGGCCGGGCTCCGAGTACGGCCAGGACGAGGAGTCCGGCAAGGGCTCGGAGTACGGCCAGGGCTCGGAGTACGGCCAGAGCTCCGAGTACGGCCAGAGCTCCGAGTACGGCCAGAGCTCCGAGTACGGCCAGAGCTCCGAGTACGGCCAGGGCTCCGAGTACGGCCAGGGCTCCGAGTACGGCAAGGGCTCCGAGTACGGCAAGGGCTCCGAGTACGGCCAGGACGAGGAGTCGGGCTACGGCCAGGACGAGGGCAGCTGGGAGCACAAGAAGGACTTCGTCTACTACGGCGAGGCCGAGGTCTCCGAGGACGCCCGCCCGGGCAAGTACGAGCTCAAGGGCTCGTGCGGCGAGGGTGAACTGGTGGTCCTGCCGAAGGGTGGCGTGGACGGTGGCGACGGTGCGACCAGCACCACCGGTACCGACCGCGGCATGGCCGCCGGTGGGGCGAGCATGATCGGCGCGGCTGCCCTGGGCGGCATCGTGCTGATCCGGCGGCGTCGGGCCAATGAGCTCGTCTGACCTGACGGCGACACGGGCCGGCGGCCGTCACGGGAGACCGTGGCGCGCCGCCGGCGCGGCCGTCGTCGTCCTGCTCGCCATGGCCGGGGCCGGAATGGTCGGCGCCTCGCTGCGGACCGACTCGCCGCCGCCGCGCCCGCCGCACCCGGCCGCCCAGGCCGTCCCGCAGGGCACCCCCACCGCCGACCCGGACGCCGCGACCCCGGCGACCGACGGCCAGGCCGCCGGACCGGAGCCGCTGACCCGGTCCGCGCCCACCACCATCTCCATCCCCCGCATCGGCGTGGCCGCCGAGATCATGCCGTTGGGCACCAACGCCGACGGCACAGTCCAGGTCCCCCCGCTGGACCAGGCCCAGAAGACCGGCTGGTACGAGCCCGGGGTCAGCCCGGGCGAGGTCGGCAACGCGGTGATCGTCGGGCACGTGGACTCGGCGAAGCTCGGGCCGGCCGTCTTCTTCCGACTCGGCTCGCTGACCAGGGGCGACACCATCACGGTGGACCGCGCCGACGGCAGCACCGCCACGTTCACCGTCGACGACGTCCGGTCGTACGCGAAGACCGCCTTTCCCAGCGAGTTGGTCTACGGCCCGAACGACCGCCCGGGACTGCGGGTGGTGACCTGCGGCGGCGACTTCGACAAGACCGCGCGCAGCTACGTCGACAACGTCGTCGCGTTCGCCACGATGACGTCCTGATCCGACGACGTCCTGATACGACGGAACGCGCCGCCGGGCGGGACCGAGGTCCTGCCCGGCGGCGCGTCGGCGTACGGTCAGACGGCGGCGGAGGTCCGCACCAGGGTGCGGATCTGGCGCAGCAGCACCGACAGCGCGGCGAGGTCGGCCCGCGACTCGTCGAACTCCCCCATCGCCCGGCGGGCCCGGTGGATCGAGTTGGCGTTCGACTGCTCCCACTCCTGCACCCGCTCGTGCGGGGGCAGGCTGTCCGAGGTGGAGCCGAGCACCTCCGCGGTGAGCGCGGCCAGCGCGGCGTACAGGTCGTAGCGCAGCGCCATCCGGGCCAGCGTCTGCCAGCGGTCCTCCCGCGGCAGCAGGGAGATCTTCGACAGCAGGTTGTCCACCCGGAACCGGTCGGAGAGGACGAAGTAGACCGAGGCCACCTCGCCCACGTCGCGCCCGGTGGTGGTGGCGGTCTCCACCACGTCCAGCAGGCCGAAGCTGTACATCAGCCGGGTCGCCTGCTCGGCCAGGTCGCGCGGCAGGCCGCGGGACGCCATCGAGTCGATGTGCGCCGCCAGCGCCTCGCGCTCGCTGCCGTAGAAGCGCTCCTCCAGGTCCGGCAGCAGCCGGGCCACGCCGGCCCGCAGCCGGGCGGTCTCCGCCGGCACGTCGATCGGCGAGCGCCGGTTGGTCACCAGCCAGCGCACCGCCCGGTCGAGCAGCCGCCGGGTGTCCAGGTAGACGTTGGTCTGCAGCTCCGGCGCGACCTTGTTGTCCAGCGCCTCGACCGCGTCCCACAGCTCGCCCAGCCCGAACACGTCCCGGACCACCACGTACGCCCGGATCACGTCCGCCGGGGAGGCGGCGGTCTCCTCGACCACCCGGAACACGAACGAGATGCCGCCCCGGTTGATCGCCTCGTTGACCAGGACGGTGGTCACGATGTCGCGGTGCAGCCGGTGCCGGCCCATCCGGTCGGCGAAGCGCTGCCGCATCGGGGTCGGGAAGTAGTTGACCAGGACGTCGGTCGTCCACTCCTCGTCCGGCAGCCCGTCGGCCAGGATCTCCCGTTCCAGGACGATCTTGACGTACGCCAGCAGCACCGCGAACTCCGGCGCGGTCAGCCCCGACTCGGTGCGGACCGCCAGCTCCTCGTCCGGCGGCAGCGCCTCCAGGGCTCGGTCGAGCTGACCGGCCCGCTCCAGCTCGTTGATCATCCGGCGGTGCACCGGGAGCAGCGAGGCCGCCTGCGCCTGGGCGTTGTTGATCGCCCGGGCCTGGTCGTAGTTGTCCCGCAGCACCAGCTCGGCGACCTCGTCGGTCATCTGGGCCAGCAGCTCGTCCCGCTCCGGGACGTCGAGCTCGCCGTCGGCGACCGCCGTGTTCAGCAGGATCTTGATGTTCACCTCGTGGTCGGAGCAGTCCACCCCGGCCGCGTTGTCGATGAAGTCGGTGTAGATCCGGCCGCCGGCCAGGGCGTACTCGATCCGGCCGAGCTGGGTCCAGCCCAGGTTGCCGCCCTCGCCCGCGACCCGGCAGCGCAGGCTCCGACCGTCCACCCGGATGGCGTCGGTGGACTTGTCGCCCACCTCCGCGTTGGTCTGGGTGGACGCCTTCACGTATGTGCCGATGCCGCCGTTCCAGAACAGGTCGACCGGCGCGGTGAGGATCGCCTTCATCAGCTCCTGCGGCGACAGGTGCTGCACGTCGTCGTCGAGCGCCAGCGCGGCCCGCACCTGCGGCGAGATCGGGATCGACTTCGCCGTCCGCGGGTAGACGCCGCCTCCCTCGGAGATCAGCGAGGCGTCGTAGTCCTCCCAGGACGACCGGGGCAGGTCGAACAGCCGCTTGCGCTCGGCGTACGAGCGGGCGGCGTCCGGGTCCGGGTCGAGGAAGACGTGCCGGTGGTCGAACGCGGCCACCAGCCGGATGTGCTCGGACAGCAGCATCCCGTTGCCGAACACGTCGCCGGACATGTCGCCCACGCCGACCACGGTGAAGTCCTGGGTCTGGGTGTCGTGGCCCAGCTCGCGGAAGTGCCGCTTGACCGACTCCCAGGCGCCCCGGGCGGTGATGCCCATCTTCTTGTGGTCGTAGCCGGCGGACCCGCCGGAGGCGAACGCGTCGCCCAGCCAGAAGCAGTGCGCCGCGGAGATCTGGTTGGCGATGTCGGAGAAGGTCGCGGTGCCCTTGTCCGCCGCCACCACCAGGTACGGGTCGTCCCCGTCGTGCCGGACCACGTCCACCGGCGGCACGATCTCGCCGGAGACGATGTTGTCCGTGACGTCCAGCATCGCGCCGACGAACTGCTGGTAGCAGGCGACGGCCTCGTCCCGGTCGCCCGGCTTCTGCTTCAGCACGAAGCCGCCCTTGGCGCCCACCGGCACGATCACCGCGTTCTTCACCATCTGCGCCTTGACCAGGCCCAGCACCTCGGTGCGGAAGTCCTCCCGCCGGTCGGACCAGCGCAGCCCGCCCCGGGCCACCGGCCCGAACCGCAGGTGCACGCCCTCGAACCGGGGCGAGTAGACGAAGATCTCGAACTTGGGCCGGGGCGCCGGCAGCTCCGGGATGGCCTGCGGGTCCAGCTTGAACGCCACGAACGACTTGGGCCGCCCGTCGGTGTGCTTCTGGTAGAAGCTGGTCCGCAGGGTGGCCTGGATCAGCGTCAGGTACGACCGCAGGATCCGGTCCTGGTCGAGGCTGGCCACGTCGTCCAGCGCCGCGCCGATCCGGGTGACCAGCTCGCCGCTGCGCTCCCGGCGCTGCTCGACGCTCAGCCCACCCGGGGCGAACCGGATCTCGAAGAGCTCCACCAGCAGCGCCGCGATCGCCGGGTAGGCGATGAACGTGGACTCCATGTAGTCCTGGGAGAAGACCGTGCCGGCCTGCCGCAGGTACTTCGCGTACGCCCGCAGCACCACCACCTGCCGCCAGGTGAGGCCGGCCCGCAGCACCAGCTCGTTGAAGCCGTCCACCTCGGCCTCGCCCCGCCAGGCGGCGGCGAAGGCGTTCTCCACGTGCGGGCGCACCTCGGCCAGCTCCTGGTGCGCCTCGGGCAGCCGCAGCCCGAAGTCGTACAGGAAGACCCGGCCGTCGATCCGGTCCACCTCGTACGGGTGCTCGTCGACCACCCGGACGCCCAGCGAGTGCAGCACCGGCAGCACCATGGAGAGCATCATCGGCTCGCCGTACCGGTAGACCTTGAACCGGACGTCCATGCTCTCGTCGACGTCGGCCTGGTCGGACCCGTTGGCGCGCGGCGCGAGCTGCTTGCGGAACAGGTGCATCTCCAGCTGGCCGGGCTCCTCCAGCAGCTCCAGCTTGGCCAGGTCCTTCATCGCCTCGTACGGCGTGTGCCCGTCCTTGTAGCCCTCCGGGAACGCGTCGGCGTACCGGGCGAACAGGTGCTTGGCCTGCTCGTCGCCGAGCTTGCGCTCCAGCACCAGCCGGTAGTCGTCGTCCCACAGCCGGGTGGCGTCGGCCAGCTCCTCGGCGAGCAGGTCGGCGTCGATCTCGCCGGGCGGGTTGCCCGGATCGGTGCGCACGATGAAGTGCACCCGGGCCAGCATCGACTCGGTCACCCGGGTGGTGTAGTCCACCCCGACGCCGTTCAGCTCACGCAGCAGGATGTCCTGCATGCGCAGCCGGTTCTGCGTGGTGAAGCGGTCCCGGGGCAGGTAGATCAGGCAGGAGATGAATCGCCCGTACGCGTCCCGGCGCAGGAACACCCGCAGCTGCCGGCGGCCGGCCATTCGCAGCACGCCGATCACCGCGTGGTACAGGTCGTCGGTCTTGATCTGGAACAGCTCGTCCCGGGGGTAGGTCTCCAGGATCTGCAGCAGGTCCTTGCCGGAGTGGCTGCGCTGGCTCAGGCCGGAGCGGTCCAGCACCTCGGCGACCTTGCGCCGGACCACCGGCAGCTCCCGGACGCTGGTCCGGTACGCGGCGGTGGAGAACAGCCCGAGGAAGCGCCGCTCGCCGACCACCTCACCGGCGTCGTTGAAGATCTTGAAGCCGATGTAGTCCAGGTAGGCGGAGCGGTGCACGGTGGCCCGCGAGTTGGCCTTGGTGATGATCAGCAGTCGCTTCTCCATCACCTTCTGGTGCGCCTCGGGGGTCATCGAGGACAGCGTCCGGGCCTCGGGCGAGTCGGAGCGCAGGATGCCCAGGCCGGTGCCGAGCACCGCCTCCAGCGCCGGGCCGGCGCCGGTCTCCGTGCCGTCGGCCTCGACCAGCCGGTACTCCCGGTAGCCGAGGAAGGTGAAGTGGTCGTGGGCCAGCCAGCGCAGCAGCTCCACCGAGTCGGTGATGTCCTTCTCCGGCACCGGCGGGCGATTGTCCGACGTCCGGGCGGAGGCCAGCTCGTCGGCGAGCGCGAGGGCCCGCTGCCGCATCTTCGGCCAGTCCTCCACCGCCTCGCGGACGTCGGTCAGCACCCGCTGCAGCTCGCGGCGCACCTGCTCGCGCTGCGCGGCGTCGCGGACCGGGTCGACCTCGATCCGCATCCAGCTCTCGACCAGGTCGCCGGCGATGGCGTCGTCCGGCTCCACGTCGGCGGAGACCTCGGTCAGCCGGCCGAGCGGCTCGCGCCGGACCACCACCAGCGGGTGCACCAGCAGGTGCACGTCCAGGTGGTGGGCGTTGAGCAGCGCGGTCACCGAGTCGACCAGGAACGGCATGTCGTCGGTGACGATCTCGATCACGGTGTGGTGCTGGTCGGCGTCCGGCTCGTGGATCCGCAGCTTCAGCTCACCGGGCACCCGCTGCTGGGCGAGGTCGCGGTGCGCCCGGGCGGCGTCGAGCATCTCCTCGGCGGTGAGCCCGATCAGCTCCTCGTCCGGCGCGAACCGCCAGAACCGGCTCACCAGGGTCGCCGCGTCGTGGTCGTCGCCGGCCAGCGCGACCGCCTGGGCGACCAGGCGCTCCGCGTTGGGCACCGGGGCGTCGAGGTCGCTGTCCTCCACGTCGTCGCTGAGGACTTCCGGCGGAAGCCCCAGGTCGTAGAGGGTGTCGACGCTCGAACCGGTCATCCCGGTCACCCCTGTGTCGAGTCGGCCGAAGCCGTCCCCGTCGGTCGCCGAATCGAAGCTGTCCTCCCGGGCGGTGTCGCCCTGCCGGAGGTCGGGTCCCGGTTTGATCGCCGGACGCCGGTCCATCGGTGCCACTCCCCTCGACCCACCGCGTTGTGGGTCACTCTGCCGCCCAGCCTAGGCCCTGCCGGTTCGTACGTTCGTCGGCGGACCACCGGCCGGTCGTCCGGTTCGGGACTCTGTCCTTTCACCCGTTGCAGATCCGTGGTGGGCCGGTTGCGGAGTACCCCGACTCGGGATGTTCATCACACCGCCACCGCCCCGTGTTCGCCGCGTGCCGGCCCGTCGCGGGGCGGTGGCCGTCGGCCCGGCGTACTACGGTGCAGGGCAGGCCGAGCCCCGGAGGTGCCGCTTTCATGCCCCTGTCGTACCCGCGCCGCCGCTTCCGCACGCGTGTCCGGCCGGCCGTCGCGGGTCTGACCGCCGCGCTGCTGGCGGCCGGCCTGCTGGCGGCCTGCTCCACCGACGGCGGCCCCGACCCGACGCTGGACGCCTTCCTGGCCGGCTGGCGCTCGGGCGACCTCGGCGCGGTCGGCTTCGTCGACCCGGCCGGCGGCCGGCTGCCGGCGACCGAGGTGGCCAAGCAGCTCAAGGAGCTCTCCGGCGACCTGGCGGCCACCCCGCCCACGCTGCGCCGCACCGGCGCGGCCGCGGTCACCAGCAACCTCGCCACCGCCACCGTCCGGGTGGAGTGGCCGCTGCCCGGCGGCGCCACCTGGGCGTACGACCGGCCGGTGCGACTGCGCCAGGGCGGCGGCGAGCAGTGGCAGGTGATCTGGGAGCCGGCGGTGGTGCAGGAGCAGCTGGACACCGGCGACCGACTGGTGCTGCGCCGCGACCCGGCCACCCGGGGCGCGGTGCTGGACGCCGCGGGCCAGCCGATCGTCGCGCCCCGCCCGGTGGTCCGGGTCGGCGTGCAGCCGAATCAGGTCACCGACGTCGCGGGGCTGACCCGGCAGCTGGACGCCGCGTTCCGGGCGGTCCGGCCGCCGATCACCCCGCCGGTCGACCTGTCCGACCTGCCCAGCCGGATCAAGGAGGCCAAGCCGGGCGCGTTCGTCGAGGTGGTGACGCTGCGGGAGGAGGCGTACCGGCAGATCAAGTCGCGCATCTACGAGCTGCCCGGCACCCAGTTCCCGACCGCCAAGCTGGATCTGGCCCCCACCCGGGAGTTCGCCCGGGCGCTGCTCGGCTCGGTCGACGAGGCCACCGCCGAGGACCTGGCCGCGCACCCCGACCGGTACGCCCGGGGCGACCAGGTCGGCCACGGTGGCCTCCAGGGCCGGTACGACGACCGGCTGCGCGGCACCGCCGGCAGCACCGTGCTGATCAACCGGCCGCTGCCCGACCCCGAGCAGCCGCCGACCCGGATCGAGGTCTTCCGGCAGCAGCCGAAGCCCGGCCAGCCGCTGAAGACCACCCTGGACGTGGCCACCCAGAACGCCGCCGACGCCGCGCTGCGCGGCGAGCAGCGCCGGTCGGCCCTGGTGGCGGTGCGGATCAGCGACGGCGCGGTGCTGGCCGCCGCCAACGGGCCCGGCGCGGCCGGCGAGAACCTGGCCTTCACCGCCCAGGTGCCGCCGGGCTCCACGTTCAAGATGGTCAGCGCGCTCGGCCTGCTCGACCGCAAGGCGGTGACCGCCGACGCGGTGGTGGACTGCCCGAAGATCCTCCCGGTGGACGGCCGGTCCTTCAAGAACTCCGACAACTTCGCGCTCGGCAAGGTGCCGTTCCGCACCGACTTCGCCAAGTCCTGCAACACCGCGTTCGCCTCGCTGGCGCCCCGGCTCGGCCCGGACGGCCTGGCGGTCACCGGCCGCTCCCTCGGGCTGGAGGGGCAGTGGGACCTGGGCGTCGACGTGTTCACCGGCAAGGTCTCCGCGAACGGCTCCGGGGCCGAGCAGGCGGCGGCCGCCATCGGTCAGGGCACCACCGTGGTCAGCCCGCTGGCCATGGCCGGCGCCACCGCCGCCGTGGCCCGGGGCCGCTTCGAGCAGCCGAAGCTGCTGTTGGAGCCGGCCCCCGCCAAGCCGGCCGAGCCGGGCCCGCAGCTCGCGCCGGAGTCGGTCGAGCCGCTGCGGGCGATGATGCGCGAGGTGGTCACCGGCGGCACCGCGAGCGCCCTGGCGGACGTGCCCGGCGGCCCGGTCCACGGCAAGACCGGCACCGCCGAGTACGACAACGATCCGGCGCACACCCACGCCTGGTTCGTCGGCTGGCGGGGCGACGTGGCGTTCGCGGTCTTCGTCGAGCAGGGCGGGTCGAGCGCCGCCAGCGCGGTCCCGATCAGCGAGCGCTTCCTGCGCGCCCTGCGCTGATCCCGCCGTAGCCGTCGTCGAAGGGCGCCGGCGGAGCCTCGGCGTCTCCCGACGGGTCGGCAGCGGCGTCGCCGGCGGGCTCGTCGTCGCCGGGGTGAAGCCGGCGGAGCATCCCGGGCCCGACCGAAGCGGGCGGCCCGACCGGCTCCACGGCGACGGCGGGCACCGGAATCGCCGCCGGCCCGGGCCACTCCTCCACCGGAGGCCGGTCGTCCACCGGATCGGGCCGGTCGTCCATCGGATCGGGGCGCTCGTCCACCGGATCGGGGCGCTCGCCGCCCTCCGCCGGGGATCCGGCCGCCGGCGGGACGGCGGAGTCGACCGTCGGGGCGCTGTCGACGATCGGCGCCCGGGGTGCCAGCGCGCCCGGCCCGACGGGTCCGACCGGCCGGGGTCGCCGCGGCGACGGCGCGGCGGGCAGCAGCCGCGGCGGCACCGCCTCCGGGGCCGACACCGGCGCCAGCCCGGCCACCACGGTGTTCACGATCTCCGCGGCGTACGAGCCGTCCAGGTCATAGTCCGGGTCGAAGACGGTCAGCTCGACGCCCAGGCAGTGCGGGGTGTCGACCAGGCCGGCGAGCAGGATCTCCAGCTCGGCGAAGGCGATCCCGCCGGGGTCGGGCGCGTCCACCGCCGGCATCACCGCCGGGTCGAGCACGTCCACGTCGATGTGCACCCAGTAGCCGGCGCAGTCGGCGAGCTCCTCGTGCGCCCACTGGGCGGTGCGGGCGGCGCCCTCGGCACGCAGCGCCGGCACCGGGCGGGTGGTGATGCCGGCGGCCTGCAGGTCGAGCCGGTACTCGTCCTGGGCGCGGATGCCGAGCACCACCACGTCGACGTCCCGGAAGTAGGGGCGGCGCCCCTCGATGGCGGCCAGGTCGGCCTGCCCGCGCCCGGTCACCAGGGCGAGGTCCTCGCCGGCGGCGGCGCCGACGTAGGAGGCGTTGCCGGGGTGCCGGAAGTCGGAGTGGCCGTCCACGAAGACCAGCCCGATCCGGCCGCCCACCGCCTCACCGAGCCGGTGCATGGCCAGCGCCGAGCCGAGCAGCACCGAGCAGTCGCCGCCGAGCACCACCGGGAACTCGCCGCGGTCGATGATCGCGCCGATCCGGTCGGCCAGGGCGAGCGAGTAGCCGGAGATCTCGGTGGCGTGGCAGACGCCGTCGCCGGGTCGCCAGTCCCCCGGGTCGTACCGGGGCGGGGTGAGACAGCCGGCGTCGCGGGCCCGCAGCCGGGCCAGCAGGCCGTGGTCACGCAGCGCGCCCGGCGCCTTGGCGCAGCCGGGGACGGAGGTCGACGTCGGTGGGCGCAGACCGAGATTGGTCGGCGCGTCGAGGACGGCGATCCGGCGCATCATGAGCTCCCGTCCTCGATGGTCGGGCGGGCCGGCCGGAACGCCGGCCCGCGCTGGCGTGCTGGATGCGGTGCTGCGGGCTCAGAACAGGGCGCTGGCCAGGGCTCGGCGGGCCGAGGCGACCGCGGGGTCGTCCGGGCCGGCGATGCTGAACAGCGACACCAGGTGCTGGCGTACCTTGTCACGATCGTCGCCCGTGGTGCGTCGGACCACGCCGACGAGCCGCTGGTAGGCCTGCTCGGCCATGCCGCTGAGCACCTCGATGTCGGCGGCCAGGAGCTGGGCCTCGACGTCGTCCGGGTTGCTCTGCGCGGCGGCCAGCGCCGCCTGCGGGTCGGCGCCGGCCACCCGGCGGGCCACCCCGACCTGGGCCAGGCCGGCCTCGGCCGCGGCGTCCGCCGGCGACTCGGCGAGGATCTTCCGGTACGCCTGCTCGGCCGCGTCGAGGTCGCCGCTCATCAGCGCGTCGTCGGCCTCGTCGAGGCGCGGGTCCTCCGGCTCGGCGACGGCCACGCCCCCGGCCTTGAGCACCGCGCCGAGCCACTGCCGCAGCTGCGGCTCGGGCACCACCCCGGAGAAGGCGTCGATCGGCTGACCGCCGACCACCGCGTACACCATCGGGATGCCCTGCACCCGGAACATCTGGGCGATCCGCGGGTTCTCCTGCACGTCGACCCGGGCCAGCACCCACGCCCCGGCGCCCTCGGCCGCCAGCCGCTCCAGCACCGGCGCGAACTGGTCGCTCTCCGGGTAGCCGGCGGCGCCGAAGAAGACCAGGACGGGTGTCGTCATCGACCGCTCAAGGACCTCGGCCTGGAGGGTCGCCTCGGTGACGTCGACGATTGTGCCGGCGACGGCGGGGGCACCGGCGGGGCCGGTGGACGGGCCGGCCTGCGGGGGTGTGCCGGGGCCGGAACTGGCTGGTGCGGTGCTGCGCAGCGCGCTGAGGTCGACCGCGCCGCGGGTGAAGATCGACGAGGTGATCCGTGGGTCGCTCATGGTTGTCTAGTCTCGCACGTGCCGCACCGAACTCAGCTCACCCGCAACGGCGACGTTGCGACTCTCACCCCTGCTCAACCCCGCCCTCCCGCCCCCACCCTCCGCCCCCCGCGATCTTGCACTTTCTGCCCCGACAAACACGACAACTGCCGCGGACGGAGGACCCAAAGTGCAAGATCGGCGGGGGTGGGTGGGTCGGTCAGAAGCGGGCGGGCTCGCGGTAGATGCCCCACTCGGCGCGGAGGGCGTCGCAGATCTCGCCGAGGGTGGCCTCGGCGCGGACGGCGTCCAGCATGGCGGGGATCATGTTGCCGTCGGTCCGGCCGACCTCGACCATCCGGGCGATGGCGGCCTTGACCGCCGCGTCGTCCCGGGCGGCCTTGCGCTCGGCGAGCACCCGGCGCTGCTCCAGCTCCACCTCGTGCGAGATGCGCAGGATCTCCAACTCCTTGGCGGTGGTGCTGGTGTGGCAGTTGACCCCGACGATCTTCTTGTCGCCCTTCTCCAGCGCCTGCTGGTAGACGAAGGCCGACTCGGCGATGTGGCCGGTGAACCAGCCGTCCTCGATGCCGCGCAGGATGCCCGAGGTCATCGGGCCGATCTGGTGCGGGCCCTCGCCGCCGAGCTGGCGGATCCGGGCGAAGATCTCCTCCGCCTCGGCCTCGATCTTGTCGGTCAGCGCCTCGACGTACCAGGAGCCGCCCAGCGGGTCGGCCACGTTGACCACGCCGGTCTCCTCCATCAGCACCTGCTGGGTACGCAGGGCGATCTCGGCGGACTCGTCGGTGGGCAGCGCCAGGGTCTCGTCCAGGGCGTTGGTGTGCAGCGAGTTCGTCCCGCCGAGCACCGCGGCGAGCGCCTCGACGGCGGTGCGTACCACGTTGTTGACCGGCTGCTGGGCGGTCAGCGACACCCCGGCGGTCTGGGTGTGGAACCGCAGCCAGAGCGCCTTCTCGCTGGTGGCGCCGTAGACGTCGCGCAGCCAACGGGCCCAGATCCGGCGGGCGGCGCGGAACTTGGCGATCTCCTCGAAGAAGTCGAGGTGCGAGTCGAAGAAGAAGCTCAGACCGGGCGCGAACACGTTGACGTCCAACCCGCGGGACAGGCCGAGTTCGACGTAGCCGAAGCCGTCCGCCAGGGTGTACGCCAACTCCTGCGCGGCGGTCGAGCCGGCCTCGCGGATGTGGTAGCCGGAGACCGACAGCGGCTTGTAGCGCGGGATCTCGGCGGCGCAGTACTCCATCAGGTCGCCGATCAGGCGCAGGTGCGGCTCGGGGTCGAACAGCCACTCCTTCTGCGCGATGTACTCCTTGAAGATGTCGGTCTGCAGCGTGCCGTCCAGCTTGGACAGGTCGGCGCCCTGCCGCTCGGCGGCGACCAGGTACATGCAGAAGACCGGCACGGCCGGGCCGGAGATGGTCATCGAGGTGGTCACGCCGGCCAGGTCGATGCCGTCGAAGAGCGCCTGCATGTCGGTGGCGGTGTCGATGGCCACGCCGCAGTGGCCGACCTCGCCGAGCGCCTGCGGGTCGTCCGAGTCCCGGCCCATCAGGGTCGGCATGTCGAAGGCGACGGAGAGCCCGCCGCCACCCGCGCCGAGGATCATCTTGTAGCGCTCGTTGGTCTGCTGGGCGTTGCCGAACCCGGCGAACTGCCGGATGGTCCAGGTCCGCCCGCGGTAGCCGGTCGGGTGCAACCCTCGGGTGTACGGGAACTCGCCCGGCCAGCCGATCCGCTCGAAGCCGGGCTGGTCCACGCCCTCCGGCGGGCCGTACACCGGGTCCACGGTCATTCCGGACAGCGTGGTGAAGTCCGCGTCCCGCTTGCGCGCGGCGTCGTACCGGGCCTGCCAGCGTGCCCGTCCGGCGGCGATCTCGTCGGCGTTCATCCGCGGAGCTCCTCCTCGAGTCCTCGACTGATGTCCGAGTGTAGAACGGTTGCCTGAACGATCGCTAAGGATGTTCGTACCGGCCGGTAACTCCGTCGGCTCGCCGACGCCCGCTCACGCCGGGGGCCGGCCGAGAAGCTGTTCACCGAGAAGCGGTATGCCGCAGAGGCATGAATATGACTCTGCGGCATACCGCTCGTCAGGATGTTCGGTCGGACGGCTGCTACCCACCGTGGTCGACGCCGCGCCGCCGCTCGTGATCAGGCGGTCGGGCCGTCCATCGCCACGTCGTCCACCCGGATGTTGATCTCGTCGGCGCGCAGCCCGTACTCCTCGACCGCCACCGTCACCGCGACCCGCACCGCGTCGGTGACCCGGGGGACGGAGTGCCCGGCGGAGATCACCAGCACCAGGTTGACCACGGCCGCGCCGTCGGTGACGTGCGCAGAGCAGCCGCGGGTGGCGTCGCCGACCTTGTCCAGGCCCACGCGGTCCAGCACGGCGTTGAAGAAGCGGGCCACGTCCCCGCCCAGCTCGGCCACCCCGGGCACCGACTTCGCGGCGGCCACCGCGATCTTCTGCACCACCTCGTCGGAGACGTGCGTCGTGCCGCCCGCCACCGCGTCCGGCCGCACCGACAGCTCCTGCGTAGCCTCGTCAGCCATGCTCTCCCACCACAGACGCCGACCGCCCGCACAGGTCCGTGGGGCGATGCGAGCGTACTGGGTGGACGGATCGAACGGGGTTCCCGGTGCAGCGGCGTCCCAGAGGCGCGGGAGACCCTTGTGGAGACGACGAACTTGATGACGCGGACGAATCACCCTGGGGACCGCGCGCGGCGATCCGTTCAGGTCATCAAGTTCGTAGCGTCCGCAGCCGTCGTCCACCGACCCAAGACCGGACAGCGCCCTCGCACCGACCATGTCGGCAGGGCCGGCCGAGCGACGGTCTCGGTTCCGGGCTCCGCGCGCGGGGCACCAGGAGGCAGATCACCGCACGCGACGGGTGACCAACCGAGGGCGCGGCGGGATGCTCAGGAGCCGAGCTGGGCCAGCAGCTCGTCGGCCGCCGCGTACGGGTCGAGCGACCCCTCGGCCACCTTCGCGGCGAGCGTGCTCAGCTCCGTACCGTCGCGCAGTGAACCGATCCGGGCGCGCAGCGCGCCCAGCGCGATGGCCTCGATCTCGGCGGCGGCCCGCGCCTCGCGGCGGCGGCGCAGCTCGTCGTGCTGCTCCAGCCAGCCGCGGTGCTTGTCGATCGCGGCGGCGATGTCGTCGATCCCCTCGCCCCGGGCGGCGATCGAGCGGACCACCTGCGGCCGCCACTCCCCCGGCCCGCGCTCGCCGAGGGCGATCATGCCCTGGATGTCGCGGACGGTGGCGTCGGCGCCGTCCCGGTCGGCCTTGTTCACCACGAAGACGTCGGCGATCTCCAGGATGCCGGCCTTGACCGCCTGGATCGCGTCGCCCATGCCCGGGGCGAGCAGCACCAGCGTGGTGTCGGCCAGCGAGGCCACCTCGACCTCGGCCTGCCCGACGCCGACGGTCTCCACCAGCACCACGTCGCAGCCGGCGCCCTCCAGCACCCGGACGGCCTGCGGGGTCGCGGCGGAGAGCCCGCCGAGGTGGCCCCGGCTGGACATCGAGCGGATGTAGACGCCCGGATCGGTGGCGTGGTCCTGCATCCGGACCCGGTCGCCGAGGATCGCGCCGCCGGTGAACGGGCTGGACGGGTCGATGGCCAGCACCCCGACCCGGTGCCCGCGCGCCCGCAGCGCCCGGACCAGCTCGTTCGTGGTGGTCGACTTGCCCACGCCCGGCGAGCCGGTCAGGCCGACCACCTGGGCCTGGCCCGCGTACGGCGCGAGGGCCGCCGCCACCTGCGGCAGCACCTCGTCGCCGGACTCGACCAGGGTGATCAGCCGGGCCACCGCGCGGGGGTCACCCGCGCGGGCCCGTTCCACCAGCGTGGGTACGTCCCGACTGCGGCGCACGGAGCCGGTGGTCGGCACGTTCTGGACGGTTTCGCTCACTGCTCCACTTTCCTCGGCGACTGCGCGGCGCGCGGGACCGCCCCCGGTCCCGCGGTTCGTCACGCGGTCTCGGCGCCCGACGGCACGTGGATGATCAGCGCGTCGCCCTGCCCACCGCCGCCGCAGAGCGCGGCCGCCCCGGTGCCGCCGCCCCGGCGCTTGAGCTCCAGCGCGAGGGTGAGCACCAGCCGGGCGCCGGACATGCCGATCGGGTGGCCGAGCGCGATCGCGCCGCCGTTGACGTTGATCTTGTCGACGTCGACCCCGAGGTCCCGCGCGGACTGGATGCCGACCTGGGCGAACGCCTCGTTGATCTCGATCAGGTCGAGGTCCTCGATGCTCAACCCACCCTTGCGCAGGGCGTGCTGGATGGCGTTCGACGGCTGCGAGTGCAGGGAGTTGTCCGGCCCGGCGACGTTGCCGTGCGCGCCGACCTCGGCCAGCCAGGTCAACCCCAGCTCCTTGGCCTTGGCCTTGCTCATCACGACCACCGCGGCGGCGCCGTCGGAGATCGGCGAGGAGCTGCCGGCGGTGATGGTGCCGTCCTTGGCGAACGCCGGGCGCAGCCTGCCGAGGGTCTCGGCGGTGGTGTCCGGCCGGATGCCCTCGTCCTCGCTGATCACCAGCGGGTCGCCCTTGCGCTGCGGGATGATCACCGGCGTGATCTCGTCGGCGAAGTGGCCGTTCTTCTGGGCGGCGGCGGCGCGCTGGTGGCTGGCCGCGGCGAACGCGTCCTGCTCCTCGCGGGTGATGCCGCGGGTGCTGCCGTGCCGCTCGGTGGACTCGCCCATCGAGCAGCAGTCCCAGGCGTCGGTGAGCCCGTCGAGGGCCATGTGGTCCTTGATCGTGACGTCGCCGTACTTGTAGCCGGCGCGTTGGCCGAGCAGCAGGTGCGGGGCGTTGGTCATCGACTCCATGCCGCCGGCCACCACGATGTCGAACTCGCCGGCCCGGATCAGCTGGTCGGCCAGAGCGATCGCGTCCAGGCCGGACAGGCAGACCTTGTTGATGGTCAGCGCGGGCACGGACATCGGGATGCCGGCCTCGACGGCGGCCTGGCGGGCCGGGATCTGGCCGGCGCCGGCCTGGAGCACCTGGCCCATGATCACGTACTGCACCTGGTCGGGCGCGACGCCGGCCCGCTCCAGGGCCGCCTTGATCGCGACGCCGCCGAGCGTGGTCGCCGGGAGGTCCTTGAGGTTGCCCAGCAGGCGCCCCATCGGGGTCCGAGCGCCGCTGACGATCACCGAAGCCATTGTCGCCTCCGAGGGGGGTGCCGACCTGTACGCCTTAACGATTGTTCGGTCAGACTAGCGCCATGGTTGAGAACTCCCCCGTCGAGCCCGCTGCCGACTTTGTCACAGACATCGGCCTGCGCCGCATCGACCACGTCGGGGTCGCCGTGCCCGACCTGGACGCCGCGATCGACTTCTACCAGCGCACCTTCGGCATGCGCTGCGTGCACACCGAGACGAACGACGAGCAGGGCGTACGCGAGGCGATGCTGGCGGTCGGCCCGGACGCCGCCGGCGGCATGGTGCAGCTGCTCGCGCCGCTGTCACCGGACACCACGATCGGCAAGTTCCTAAACAAGCGCGGGCCGGGCATCCAGCAGGTGGCGTACACGGTGGCGGACATCGACGCGGCCTGCGCGGCGCTGCGCGAGCGCGGTGTCCGGCTGCTCTACGACGCCCCGAGGCGCGGCACCGCGAACTCCCGGGTCAACTTCGTGCACCCGAAGGACGCCGGCGGCGTCCTGATCGAGCTGGTCGAGCCGGCCGCGGCCGGGCACTGACCAGGGCGACCCCGCCGCGCGCACGCCGTCCCAGAAGTTGGGACGGCGTGCGGTGGTGCGCGGTTCCGCGTTCCCACGGGCAGCTCCACGCATCGGCCGATGCAGTTTTTCACAGAGGACTTCCGGCCCTAGCTACCGTTCAGTAACGTCCCGCCCCACAGGAGCGGCGACCGGTGCCGGATGTGTCGATCACCGACATGGCGGTCCCGCCGCACCGGCGCCGACGATGGCAGCACCCCGGCCCCGGCCGGTGCGGGTGCGCGACGAACGGGAGGCCACCGTGCAGGACATCCTCGAAGCGATCATGGCGGCGGAGGGCTCCGGCCAGCCGGAGCGGGAACTCGCCGGGCTCGCCGGGCTGCCGGTGCCGGCGAGCTACCGGGGCGTGGTGGTCCGCGCCGAGGACACCCGGATGTTCGACGGGATGGCCACCCGGGACAAGGACCCGCGCAAGGCGCTGCACGTCCAGGAGGTGCCCACCCCCGAGCTCGCCCCGGGCGAGGCACTGGTCGCCGTGATGGCCAGCGCGATCAACTACAACACCGTGTGGACCAGCATCTTCGAGCCGCTGCCCACCTTCAAGTTCCTCCAGCGCTACGGCCGGCTGTCCGAGCTGACCCGGCGGCACGACCTGCCGTACCACGTGGTCGGGTCGGACGCGGCCGGCGTGGTGCTGCGCACCGGGCCGGGCGTGACCCGGTGGAAGGCCGGCGACGAGGTGGTCGCGCACTGCCTGTCGGTGGAGTTGGAGGACTCGGCGGGGCACGACGACACCATGTTGGACCCGCAGCAGCGGATCTGGGGCTTCGAGACCAACTTCGGCGGCCTGGCCGAGCTGTGCGTGGTCAAGGCCAACCAGCTGATGCCGAAGCCACGCCACCTGAGCTGGGAGGAGGCGGCCAGCCCCGGGCTGGTCAACTCCACCGCGTACCGGCAGCTGGTGTCGCACCACGGGGCCAACATGAAGCAGGGCGACGTGGTGCTGATCTGGGGCGCCTCCGGCGGCCTCGGCGGGTACGCCACCCAGATGGCGCTCAACGGCGGGGCGATCCCGGTCTGCGTGGTCTCCTCGCCGGAGAAGGCCGAGCTGTGCCGCGCGATGGGCGCGGAGCTGGTCATCGACCGCTCCGCCGAGGGCTTCCGGTTCTGGTCCGACGAGCAGACCCAGGACCAGGACGAGTGGCGTCGCTTCGGCGAGCGGATCCGCGAGCTGACCGGCGGCGAGGACCCGGACATCGTCTTCGAGCACCCCGGCCGGGAGACCTTCGGCGCCAGCGTCTACGTCGCCAAGAAGGGCGGCACCATCGTCACCTGCGCCTCCACCAGCGGCTTCCTGCACCAGTACGACAACCGCTATCTCTGGATGCACCTCAAGCGGATCGTCGGCAGCCACTTCGCCAACTACCACGAGGCGTGGCAGGCCAACCGGCTGGTGGCGCTGGGCCAGATCCACCCGACCGTGTCGAAGACCTACCCGCTGGAGCAGACCGGCCAGGCCGCGTACGAGGTGCACCGCAACGCCCACCAGGGCAAGGTCGGCGTGCGCTGCCTCGCCCCCACCGACGGGCTGGGCGTCCGCGACAACGAGCTGCGGTCCCGGCACGAGACGGCGATCAACCGGTTCCGCGGCCACTGAGCCGTACGGGGGAGGCCGGGACGGCCATTGCGCCGAGGCGACCATTGCCTTTCCACCGGTCGCCGACCCCCATTCGAGTGATGGTGGACGAAGGGCCGCGAGCATTCCCGCGGCCCTTTTTCCGGTCACCCCGGGTGACCTCCGGCCGGCCCCGGAGCTGCCAAGATCGCCATTCCCCGGCACCGGTCGGGCAGCCCGAGTTGACCATGTAAAGAGGACGCGAAAGCTCGGTACCGCTCTTGCGAACGCCCCCGGGGAGTCTGCGAGTATGTCCCAATGCCCCAGCAGCAGTCCTCCCCTCTCGCGTTCTTCGACAACGCGAACTCGCAGCCGGATTTCACCGTTGGCCTGCGCGGATACAACACCCACCAGGTCGATGACTTCATCGGCCGGGTCACCGCCGCGCTGACCCAGTCCGAGCAGGCCCGCGCCGAGGCCGAGCAGCGGATGAACGACGCCCAGCGTCGGCTCCGCCAGGCCGAGCAGCGGCAGACCGCGCTCGAGCAGAAGCTCACCGAGACCAACAAGCAGCTCGAGGAGAACAGCCGGCCGACCCTCTCCGGCCTCGGCACCCGCGTCGAGCAGATCCTCCGGTTGGCCGAGGAGCAGGCCAACGACCACCGCAACGAGGCCAAGCGCGAGTCCGAGGGCATCCTGTCCGCGGCCCGCCTCGAGGCCCGCGAGATCACCGACAAGGCGCGCGCCGAGGCCGCCGCGATGAAGGCCAGCGCCGAGCGCGAGGCCGGCAGCCTGCGCACCGCCGCCGAGCGGGAGGCCGCCGAGGTCCGGGTGCAGGCCCGCCGGGAGGCCGACACCCTGCGCGCCGACGCGGACCGGGAGACCAAGCAGCTGCGTACGGTCACCGCGCACGAGGTGGCCGAGCTGAAGTCCACGGTCGAGCGCGAGGTCGCGACCCTGCGCGCCACCGCCGAGCGGGAGATCACCCAGCAGCGGGCGAAGGCCGCGCGGGAGGCCGAGGAGAAGCGCGCCGAGGCGACCAAGCTGCTCACCGACGCCCGCGACAAGCGCGACAAGGACCTGCAGGCGCTGGAGCTGCAGCTCGCCGAGCGCCGGGAGAAGGCCGAGCGCGAGGAGTCGGAGCGGCACGCCGCCCAGGTCGCGCAGACCCAGAAGCTGGTCGGCGAGGCCGAGCAGCGCGCCCGGGCCGCCCAGGAGCGGGCCAAGGAGATCGAGCAGCGCGCCGAGGCCCGCCGGGTCGAGTCCGAGCGCACCGCCAACGACACCGTCGACCGGGCCAAGGCGCTGTCGGAGAAGACCCTCAACGAGGCCAAGGCCGAGGCGAAGCGGCTGCTCACCGAGGCCCGCACCGAGGCGGAGCTGACCACCCAGGCGGCCCGCCGCGAGGTCGAGGACCTGACCCGGCAGAAGGACGCCGTCACCTCCCAGCTCGGCCAGATGCTCTCCGGCCTCGCCGGGATCGTGCCGGGCGTCCCGGCCCAGCAGCAGTCGGCGCCGGCCGCCGCCGCCAAGGCGGAGCCGGCCAAGGCCGACGCCGAGAAGCGGGCGACCGCGGAGACGGCCAGCTGACCGAGGGCTTCGGACGGGGCATCAGCCACGGCGCGGGGTGACACCGGGTGACCGGTGCCGCCCCGCGCCGTAGCCGTTTCCCGACCGCTGGAACGCGGGCCCGTTCACCCCAGTGAAGTACGTCCCAACCGGGGCGTCCGTATCGCCCCAGCAGGGACGGATGCGTGTGAGGATGAGGGCATGTCGCACGGCGAGGAACTGTTCGCTCTCGGCGGGGACGTGACCACGGAGCCCAGCTTCGAGTCCGCTCTGCGGGGGTACGAGAAACGACAGGTCGACCGGTACGTCGCTCGCGCCGAGCACGAGATTTCGGCTCTGACGGCCGAACGGGAACAGGCGTACACCCAGATCCACAAGCTGGCCGGCCAGGTCGAGCACCTGCAGCGCGACCTGGCTCAGGTGCGCAAGCAGATCGGCGTGGTGGACCGGGCCTCGTTCAAGCATCTCGGGCCCCGGGTGGAGCAGATCCTCGCCCTGGCCGAGGAGCAGGCCGACGCGATCCTGGCCGCCGCGAGCGACGAGATCGAGGCGCGCCGGGCGGCCGCCGAGCACATCATCGACGAGGCCCGGGAGCAGGCCGCCCGCGCCCTGAAGGACTTCGAGATCGCCCTCGCCGCCCGACGGGCCGAGGAGGAACGGCACACCACCGCGCGCAAGGCCGAGGCCGACGCCGCGGTCAAGGCCGCCAAGGACGACGCCGCCCGGATGCGCACCGAGGCGAAGCAGGAGTCCACCCGGCTGCGGACCACCGCGCAGGAGGAGTCCACCCGGCTGCGGACCACCGCCGAGGAGGCGCTGGCCACGGCCCAGCGCGAGGCCACCCAGCTGCGGGACACCGCCAAGGAGATCCACGCCCGCGCCCAGCAGGAGTCCACCAAGCTGCGCGAGGCGGCCAAGGAGGCGCTGGCCAAGGCGCAGCAGGAAGCCACCCAGCTGCGGGACGCGGCCAAGGAGGTGCACGCCAAGGCCCAGCAGGAGGCCAAGCGGCTCACCGAGTCGGCGGCCGAGGCGGGCCGGGCCACCCACGCCAAGGCGCTCCAGGAGGCGAAGCGGATCACCGACGACGCCGAGGAGGCCGCCAAGGGCACCCGGGGCCGGGCCCGGCAGGAGGCGCACCGGCTGACCACCGAGGCCGCCGAGGCGGCCAAGCGCAGCCGGGCGGACACCGAGGCGTACGTGCAGCGGATGCGCACCGAGACCGAGGCGTACGTGCAGCAGGCCCGGGCGCAGACCCAGCAGGAGCTGGGCGCCTGGCGGGCCGGGGTGGAGGAGGAGGTCAACGGCCGGCGCGAGGCCGCCGACCGGGAGTTCGCCAAGCGCCACGCCGCCGCCGAGCAGGAGTACGCCAAGCGCCGCGACGAGCTGGACCGGCAGCACCAGACCCGCTCCGACGAGCTGGAGCGCCTGCACACCGTCCGGGCCGAGGAGCTGGAACGGGACTGGGCGGGCCGGCGGGACGAGATCGAGTCCGGCGCGGCGGAGGTCCGGCGGGCCGCCGAGACCGACGCGCAGACGTGGCGCCGCCAGGCCGAGGAGGAGGCCGCCGAGCTGCTGCAGCGGGCCGAGACCGACGCGGTGGAGCGGCGGCGCAAGGCCGACGAGCACGTCGCGGCCTCCCGCCGCCAGTTCGAGGAGTACGCGGCCACCACGCAGCAGCACCTGGCGACCACCCAGCAGCACCTCGCGGCGACCCAGCAGGAGGCCGCGTCCGGCCGGCAGCAGCTGGCCGAGGTGATGCTGGAGATCGCGCTGGCCCAGCAGCAGCTGGCCGACCTGCGGCAGGAGACCTGGCAGGCCCGTCAGGAGCATGACGAGGTGCAGCGGCAGGTCACCGAGCTGCAGCTGCGGCGGATCACCGGCACGGCCGCCGTGCCCTCGCTCGACGGGGCCGCCCCGACCGACGGCGCGAAGCCGGCACCGGACGGCGCGCGGCCTGCCATGGACGGCGCGCGGCCCGCCATGGATGGCGTGCGGCCTGCCACGGACCAGGCCAAGCCGTTGCTTGACGGCGTGAAGCCGGCGGCCGACGGCGCGAAGCCGATGCCGGACGGCGCGAAGCCCGCCCCGGTGGCCGCCGCCGCGAAGGCCGTCCCCGGCGGGGCCGCCGACCCGGCGGACGCCGAGCCGGCCTCGGTCAACGGAAGCGGCACCCGGTCACGTCCGGTGGCCGAGCCGATGACCACGGTGGACGGTGGCGCCGCCAGCGCCGGCGTCGACGGGGAGCCGACGGTCGCGGCGGTGCCCGGCACCGGCGGCCGGGAGGCCACCCCGACGAAGATCACCAGCACCGGCGAGAACGGCAAGCGTCCGAGCAAGCCGACCACGGACGAACGCGCCGCCAAGCCGAGCACCGTCTCACTGGAATCGGAGTGACCGCGGGCCGCCCGCGGCTGATCCCGCCCGCCGAGGCGCTCAGTCGCGCAGCGGGCCGGGGACCGGGGTGTCGGCGAACGAGGCCACCGTGCGGTCGGCGTACGCGCTGGCGTCGCCGGTCTCCATCGGGCCGTCCCAGCTGGTCGGCAGCGGCACCGGCACCGCCGGGTTGACCCGCCGGACGATCTCGTCGAGCACGGTCTCCGCGTCGCCCACCCACAGGTGCTTGGCGCCGGGCACCCCGACCACCTCGGCCTGCGGCACCGCCGCGAAGCGCTCCCGGGCCTCGTCCGGCCGCAGGTAGTCGTCGAACTCGGGGACCAGCGCGGTGAGCGGCTTGCCCGCCTCGGCCCAGACCGCCAAATCGGCCGGCTCGGAGAAGCGCAGCGGCGGGGAGAGCAGGATCGCCCCGGCCACCGCCGGGTCACAGCCGTACTTCAGGGTCAGGTCGGTGCCGAACGACCAGCCGACCAGCCACACGTTCGGCAGCTCGTGGAACTCCGCGTACTCGATCGCGGCGGCGACGTCGAAGCGCTCCCCCACCGCGTTGTCGAAGGCGCCCTCGCTGGTGCCGCGCACGCTGCTGGTGCCCCGGGTGTTGAACCGCAGCACCGCCAGGTCGGCCAGCGCCGGCAGCCGCCAGGCGGCCTTGCGGAACACGTGGCTGTCCATCATCCCGCCGTGCGTGGGCAGCGGGTGCAGGCAGACCAGCGTGGCCACCGGCTCCCGGTCGACCGGCCGGGCCAGCTCACCGACCAGCCGCAGGCCGTCGGCGGTGTGTAGCTCGATCTCCTCCCGGTGGCCGGGCAGGATCGACGACGCGCGGATCGGTGTGCTCACCGGTCAAGTCTCGCGCCTCGACGCCCGCGTCGCCCGCCGGGGCGGAAACAGGGTGATCCAGGTCGCTCAGCCGTACCGGGGGGCGCCCCGGCCGCGCAGCAGGTTCGGACCGCGCCGGTCCCGCGCCCGCCAGCAACCGTTGTGCCAGTGCCGGCGGTCGGTCAGGTCGCCCGAGCCGTCCGCCGGCCAGGCCACCAGGTGCGGCACGCCGGGCCGGATCTCCTGGTCGCAGCCGGGGCAGCGGTACGTCTTGACCGACGCGCCGCCGCTGATCCCGCGCACCTGCCACTCGCCGTCGCGCCACTGCTGGACCGACTCGACGCCCTGCCGGACCCGGGCCGAGTCCATCTCGGCGCTCTCGTCTCGGCGCGGGCGGTTGCGACGGGGGCTCACGATCACCAAGCGTACGGGCCGCCGGAGGGACCGGCCCGGGACGGGCCGATCCCCCGCGCAGCGACCCCGTCAGCCCCAGGTCTCCGGGTTCGTCGGGTCGGCCGCCACCCGCGCGCCGGCCAGCACGCTCGCCGCGTCGAGTTCGTCGAAGCCCGGGGTCGGCCAGCCGTACTCCGCCGTGACGTGCACCTTCGGGAAGCCCAGCAGCTCCAGCCGCTTCAGTTCACCCTGGGAGTACCTGATCGCCGGCCGGCCGTTGATCGTGGTGTCTCCCCGGGTCGGCGGGGAGATCACGCCGACCGCGTACTGGTAGGAGACCTCCATCCGCTCCGCGGCCGGACCGATGATGGCCAACCGGGCGGTCAGCAGGCTCGGGTACCTGGTCACGTCGACCGAGCAGGCGTGCAGGCGGGCACCGGCCGGCATCGACGACAGCTGGAGCGGGCCGCCGCAGCGCCGGGCCTCGGTCAGCCGGAGCGCGCCGGCCGCCTCGGTCAGCCCGGCGCCGGTGGCCTGCCGCACCGTGGCCCGGGCGTACAGGCCCGGGGCTGGACGCCAGAGCCGGACCCAGAACGGGTCACCGCCGTCACCGGCCACCCGGATGGTCCGGCCGTCGAAGGCCGCCTCGACGGCGAGGCGCGGGACCGTCGACGGCGCTCCGTCGAGGCTGTACACGCTCAGCGCCTTCGACGAGCGGGCCAGCTCCACGCCGACCGACCGGCCGCCGACCTCCAGCTGGGCGCTCTCCACCTCGTTCACCACCTGCCAGGCGAGGTAGCGGGCCTTGCCGGGGTCCACCCCGAAGTGCAGCACCTGCGGGTCGGTGCCGACCACCGCGGGCGCGGCGGCGGCTCCAGCAGCGGACCGGAACAGCGGCGGGACCGGCGCCGGCCCGGCGGGGGCCGCCGGCCTGCCCCCGGTCCACAGCCGGTCCGCCACCGGCAGGCCCGGCCCGGCGGCCAGTCCGCCGCCGAGCACCGCCAGCAGGGCGAGGCCGCCACCGGCCACGGCCAGCCGCCGCCGACGTCGGGCCCGCCCCCCGGCCGCGGCCCGCGCCACCAACCGGTCGGTGTCCACCGCGCCCTCCGCCCGCTGCCGCAGAATGTCGCTGATCCGCTGGTCCAGGTCGGTCACGACCGGCTCCCGTTCGTCGTCGGGACGCCGTAGCGCTCCCGGAGATGGCTGAGCGCCCGCATCGCGTGGGTGCGGACGGTGACCGGGGAGCAGTCCAGGATCTGGCCGATGGTCGCGTCGTCGAGGTCCTCGTAGTAGCGCAGCACCAGCACCGCGCGCTGCCGGTCGGGCAGGCCGAGAATGAGCCGCCACAGCTCGTCCCGCTCCACCGTCTCGTCGTCGAGGTGGCCCCGCAGGGCCCGATCCTCGAAGGTCGCGGTGGTCAGCTCCCGGCTGGACCGGCGCCGCCACCAGGACGCGTTCGCGTTGACCAGCATCCGGCGCACGTACACGTCGGGCCGGTCGGCGCGGTCGATCTTCCGCCAGTGCAGGTACGCGCGGGCCAGCACGTCCTGAACGAGGTCCTCGGCACGGTGCGGGTCACCGGTCAGCAGCCGGGCCAGTCGGACGAGCGCCGGCCCGCGACTGCTGACGTACTCCTCGAAGGTCACACCCGTCAGACGCCGTCACCGGCGGCGGACGTTGACACCGCTCAGCGGCGGGTGTGGTCCCGGAAGCCGCGGCCGCTCTTGCGGCCCAGGTAACCGGCGGTGACCAGGTGCTCCAGCAGCGGCGCGGGGGCGAAGCCCGGCTCGCGCAGCTCCAGGTAGAGCTCCCGCTGGATGGCCAGCGAGACGTCCAAGCCGACCACGTCGAGCAGCTCGAACGGGCCCATCGGGTAGCCGCAGCCCAGCTTCATCGCGTGGTCGATGTCGTCGGCCGTGGAGTAGCTGGCCTCCAGCATCTTCACCGCGTCGTTCAGGTACGGGAAGAGCAGCGCGTTGACGATGAAGCCGGAGCGGTCCCCGCAGACCACGCCGGTCTTGCCGAGCGTGGCGCAGACCGCCCGGGCGGTGCTCGCGGTCTCCGCCGAGGTGCGGATGGTCCGCACGATCTCGACCAGCGGCATCACCGGGGCGGGGTTGAAGAAGTGCAGGCCGACCACGTCGGCGGGCCGCTGGGTGGCCATCGCCACGTCGATCACCGGTAGCGACGAGGTGGTGGTGGCCAGCACCACGCCCGGCTTGCAGATCTCGTCCAGGCTGGCGAAGAGCGCCTTCTTGACGCTCAGCTCCTCGACCACGGCCTCGACCACCAGGTCGACGTCGGCCAGGTGCTCCAGGGTGGCGGACCAGTTGATCCGGCCGAGCGCCGCGTCCCGGTCGGCCTCGCTCAGCTTGCCCCGCACCACGCCCTTGTTGAGCGAGGTCTGGACCGCCTCGAAGACCTTCGCGGACTTCTCCGCGCCCCGGGTCACCGAGACCACCTCGTACCCGGCCTTGGCGAAGACCTCGATGATCCCGGTGGCCATCGTGCCGGAACCGACGATGCCCACCTTGGCGATCGCCCGCGCGCCGTCGGCGAGCGCCGACTCCGGCACGGCCGGGGTCTGGTCGTCCCGTACGACCTTCGGCGAACCCGGCTTCTCGTAGGTGTAGAAGCCGCGGCCGGACTTGCGGCCGAGCAGCCCCGCGGTGACCATCTGCTTGATCAGCGGCACCGGGGCGTGCCGGCGGTCCCGCCCGCCGCGCCGGTACATGGTGTCCAGGATCTCGTACGCGGTGTCCAGGCCGATCAGGTCCATCAGCGCGAGCGGGCCCATCGGCAGGCCGCAGCCGAGCTTCATCGCGGCGTCGATGTCCTCGCGGGTGGCGTACCGGCTCTCGAACAGGCCCACCGCGTGGTTCAGGTAGCCGAAGAGCAGGGCGTTGGCGATGAAGCCGGCCCGGTCGCTGATCGTGACGTCGACCTTGCCGAGGCGGGCGCAGAGCGCCTCCACGTCGGCCACCACGTCGGCGGCGGTGACCACCGTGCGGACCACCTCGACCAGCTTCATCACCGGCGCCGGGTTGAAGAAGTGGATGCCGATGACCTGGTGGGGCCGGCCGGTGGCCACCGAGATCTCGGTGACGCTCAGCGACGAGGTGTTGGTGGCCAGGATCGCCTCGGGCTTGCAGACCCGGTCCAGCTCGGCGAAGATCCGCTGCTTCAGGTCGAGGTGCTCGGGGACGGCCTCGATCACCAGGTCCACCGCGTGCAGGGCGCCCAGCCCGACCTGGAAGTCGACCCGGGAGTGCAGGGCGTCCCGGTCGGCCTCGGCGAGCTTGCCCTTGGCCACCGCACGGTCGGTGGAGCCGGTGAGATTGGCCCGGCCGCGCTCCAGGGCGGCCGCGGAGATCTCCACCGCGACCACGTCGATGCCGTTGCGGGCGAACACCTCGACGATGCCGGCACCCATGGTGCCCAGACCCACCACACCTACGCTGGTGAACTCCCGCCCCACGACCGGCCTCCCCTGCCTCGACTCCGCACCACCGCGACATGAACGGCCGCTAAGGTTATGCGCCGGAGTCTGCCACTTGACGCTGTGTTGTCGAGACGCCGTGGGATATTTCACGCACCCCGGCTCACGTCGCCGCCGGGGGCTCGGTCAACGCCAGCAGCTCGGCCACGAACTCCACCGGCCGTTCCAGGTGCGGGCTGTGCCCGCAGCCGGGCAGCACCACCTCCCGGTACGTCCCGCCGGCCGCGGCGTACCGCTCCAGCACCGCCCGGGTCTGCCCGACCATCGGCTGCGGCGGGCAGCCCGCCTCGCCCGGCCATCCCGGCGCCATCCCCAACGACCCCAGGTACGCCAGGTCGAACAGCGAGGTGTCCGAGACGATCACGTCGGCGGCGCCGCGTACCCAGGTGATCGGCGGCTTGACCGCGACGGCGACCAGCTCGTCGGCGACCCGGAACCAGGCCGGGGCGAGGGCGTTGAGCACGCCCCGCTCCCCCGGCGCCATGCCCGGCCAGTTGGGCGAGGGGACCGACGTGCCCGGGTAGTTGTCGTCCCCGGTGGCGGTGGAGAGCAGGCCGTCCAGCAGCAGCTCTTCGTCCTCGGCCAGGGCGGCCGGGTCGGCGACGTAGCAGGCGCGCAGCACCGACCGGGGGCTGGTCGGCGCGTCCTCGCCTCGGTCACCGGCCGCCAGCCTTGCGACGAAGTCCGGGTTCGCGGTACCGGCGCCGGTGCCGGCGAAGTCGGCCGTGGTGGGGGTGCCGTCGAGATCCCGGGTGCCACCGAAGCCGTACGGGGAGACCGGCGCCTCCAGCAGCAGCGCGGTCCACCGCTCCGGCTGGGCCAGCAGCAGCCGCATCGCCACTCCGCCGCCGAGCGAGTGCCCGACCAGCACCGGGCGGGCGCCGGGGGCGAACAGCTCCGGCACGTCCAGCAGGGCGGCCACGTCCTCGGCGAGGTCGGCCAGGCCCCGGGTGGCGTCGACCGGGGCGGTCCGGGTGTCGCCGTACCCCCGCAGGTCGGGCGCGACCACCCGCAGCGTGGCCGGCAGCCGGCGGACCAACGGCTCCCAGAACGACCCGGACGAGCCGTTGCCGTGCACCAGCAGCACCGGCACGCCGTCCGGCGGGCCGGCCACCCGTACCCCCTGGGTGATGCCGTTCGCCGTCACGGTGCGCCGCTCGGTCTCCATCCGCGGCATGCTGCCACGCCGGGCCGGCCCGGTCCATGGCTCGGCACCCCATTTATCCGTCGCCGCGCGGTGGACGCGGCGCTCAGGCGCCGCCCTCCACGCCGGTGCGGGACGGCAGGGCGTCCGGCGTCCAGGCGTCGGTCTGCCCGGCCTCGTGCGGCGCGGCGGCGGGCGGGCCCAGCGGCAGCGGCAGGGTGGGCCGGTGGTTGCGGCGGCCGGCATCGGCGAACCGCAGCCCGACCGGGTCGGTGGTGGCCAGCCCGGGGTCGGAGTACCGCAGCTCGGTGCGGCCGAGCCGGATGACGTCGCCGTCGGCGAGCGGCACGGCGCCGGTGATCCGCGTGTCGTTCAACCAGGTGCCGTTGGTGGACTCCAGGTCGACCAGCTCGGCGCCGTGCTCGGTGAGCCGCACCTCGGCGTGCCGCCGGCTCAGGTGCGGGTCCGCCACGGCGATGTCCACCGTCGGCGCCCGGCCGACCACCAGCGGCAGCTCCCCCAACCGGAAGATGGCGCCGCGCATCGGCCCGCCGGCCACCCGCACGAGTGGCCGCAGTTCCGGATGATCCTCCATGGCATGTGCTCCCGTCGCCCCGGGCAAGCCTGCCAGCTCGCGGTCACCACCTCACCACCCGGGAAGCCATCTTGGCGACCCCGGCCGTACAGCTCCCGGCAACCTGGACGGGGTCCCGGCCGCGCCGGCCGGCGACGGCGGGCCGCCGGACGGCCGCCGCCTTCCGCCCTACCGGTGGGTAATCCCCGGGTCTAGACTTCCGCCATGACGGCTGTCCATGTCCCCGGCACACCGCTGATCGAGGACGGTCTGCTGGTCTCGACCAGCCCGGCCACCGGCGCCGAGGCGGGCCGCCTCCCGGTCGCCACCGAGCAGGACGTCGCCCACGCGGTCGAGCGGGCCCGGGCCGCCGGCCTGTGGTGGGCCGGGCTCGGCTTCACCGGGCGGCGGGAGCGGCTGCTGCGCTGGCGCGGTCTGCTGGCCCGGCGGATCGAGGAGCTGGCCGAGCTGGTGCACGTCGAGGGCGGCAAGCCGGTCGCCGACGCGATCGTCGAGGTGCTCACCGCGGTCGAGCACATCGACTGGGCGGCGCGGAACGCCCGGCGGGTCCTGGGCCCGCGCCGGGTCCGGTCCCGACTGATCCTCGCCGAGTTCTCCGGCCACCTGGAATACCAGCCGTACGGGGTGATCGGCGTGATCGGCCCGTGGAACTACCCGGTCTTCACCCCGATCGGCTCCACCGCGTACGCGCTGGCCGCCGGCAACGCCGTGGTGCTCAAGCCCAGCGAGTACACCCCCGCCGTCGGGCAGTGGCTGGTCGACGCCTTCGCCGAGGTGGTGCCCGAGCAGCCGGTGCTCACCGCCGTGCACGGCCTGGGTGACATCGGCGCGGCGCTGTGCCGCTCCGGGGTGGACAAGGTCGCCTTCACCGGCTCGACCGCCACCGCCAAGAAGGTGATGGCGGCCTGCGCCGAGTCGCTGACCCCGGTGCTGCTGGAGGCCGGCGGCAAGGACGCGATGATCGTCGACGCGGACGCCGACCTGGACGCGGCCGCCGAGGCGTGCGTCTGGGGCGCGATGACCAACGCCGGCCAGACCTGCATCGGCATCGAGCGGGTCTACGCCGTCGACCAGGTCTTCGACGCGTTCGTCGGCAAGGTGGTGGCCCGCGCCGAGCGGCTGAGCGTGGGCGCCGAGGGCGCGGACGTCGGCCCGATCACCATGCCCAGCCAGCTCGACGTGATCCGCCGGCACATCGACGACGCGCTCGACGCCGGCGGCCGGGCGGTGCTCGGCGGCCGCGAGGCGGTACGGGCGCCGTACGTGCACCCGACCGTGCTGGTGGACGTGCCCGAGTCGTCCGCCGCGGTCCGCGAGGAGACCTTCGGCCCGACCCTGACCGTCAACCGGGTACGCGACGCCGACGAGGCCGTACGCCGGGCCAACGCCCTGTCGTACGGCCTGGGGGGTTCGGTCTTCGGCCGGCGCGACGCGGTGGCGATCGCCCGGCGGCTGCGCTCCGGGATGGCCTCGGTGAACTCGGCGCTGACCTTCGCCGGCATGTCCACGCTGCCGTTCGGCGGGGTCGGCGACTCGGGCTTCGGCCGGATCCACGGCGAGGACGGGCTCCGCGAGTTCGGCCGGGCCAAGTCGATCACCCGCCGGCGGGCCCGCTCGCTGCTGCCGTCGATGACGTTCGAGCGCACCCCGGGCGACGTGGCCCGCCTGGTCAAGGCGGCCAAGGTGATGTACGGCCGGGGCCGCTGACCCGTCCGCGATCAGAAGAGGGTGAGCTCGTCGCGTTCGATGCCGCGCAGCTTGTCGTAGTCGACCACCACGCAACGGATGCCGCGGTCGGTGGCGAGCACCCGGGCCTGCGGCTTGATCTCCTGCGCGACGAACACGCCGCTGACCGGGGCGAGCAGCGGGTCGCGGTTCATCAGCTCCAGGTAGCGGGTGAGCTGCTCCACCCCGTCGATGTCGCCGCGCCGCTTCACCTCGACCGCCACCGAGCCGGAGTTGGCGTCCCGGCAGAGCAGGTCGACCGGCCCGATCGCGGTCATGTACTCCCGGCGGACCAGGGTGAAGCCGTCACCCAGCGCGGTCGGGTTGGCGGCCAGCAACTCCTGCAGGTGGGCCTCGACGCCGTCCTTGCGTAGCCCCGGATCGAGCCCCAGCTCGTACGAGGTGTCCTGGAAGATCTCCTCCAGGGTGATCCGCAGCTCCTCGCCCGCCTTGTTGACCACCCGCCAGACGCCGGGTGCCTCCTCGAGCCGGCAGGGCGGGCTCATCCAGTTCAGCGGCTTGTACGCCCGGTCGTCGGCGTGGATCGACACCGAGCCGTCCGCCTTCACCATGAGCAGCCGGGTGGCCGGCGGCAGGTGAGCCGAGAGCCGTCCGACGTAGTCCACCGAGCACTTCGCGATCACCAGACGCACCCGACGAGGGTAGCCGAGGACCGGGTCGTCGCCGACGAGCGGCACTGGCGCGCCGGTGCGATGCTGAGATCGTGTTCGAAGTCCTCACCGGCACCGGGCTCGCCGCCTCGGCGGGTCTCAACGCCTACATACCCCTGCTCACCATGGGCCTACTCGCCCGCTACACCGGCCTGATCGACCTGCCCAGCGGCTGGCAGTGGCTGGGCAACGGCTGGGTCATCCTGATCCTGGCCGTGCTGCTCGCCGTCGAGGTCGTCGCCGACAAGGTGCCGGTCGTCGACCACGTCAACGACATCGTGCAGACCGTCGTCCGGCCGACCGCCGGCGGCCTCGCCTTCGGCGCCGGGTCGGGCTCGGAGACGGTGACCGTCAGCGACCCGGGGAACTTCTTCTCGTCCCACCAGTGGGTGCCGGTGGTCACCGGCGTGGTCATCGCCTTCGGCGTGCACCTGCTCAAGTCGGCCGCCCGGCCGGTCGTCAACGCCACCACCGCCGGCTTCGGCGCCCCGGTGGCGAGCACCGCCGAGGACGCCACCAGCGTGGTGATGTCGCTGGCCGCGATCATCCTGCCGGTGCTGGTGCTGGCCTTCCTGGTCGGCCTGGTGGTCTTCCTCTTCTGGTTCCTACGCCGGCGTTCCGACCGACGCCGGGAACGTCAGGCCGCCCGGGCCGCGGGCTTCCGCGTCTGACCCCATCGGGTACGCCATCGACCGGTGCTCATGCCGCTGGCCGGCACCCCGGGTTGGGGGTGCCGGCCAGCGGCAGCTCTTATCGGGGTCAGCTGTTCCAGTGCTGGGCCACGAGGTCGGCGGCCTGCTGCTCCCACTGGGCGTAGGCGTCCGGGTACGCCGACACCTGCACCGTCTGCGCGGCCTCGGTCAGCGGCATGTCCTGCCACCCGTCGACCTGCTTCAGGCCCTTCTGGAACGCCATCGTGGAGTAGACCGGGTCGGTGATCTGCTCCGGGGTGCCCCAACCACTGGACGGGCGCTGCTGGAACAGGCCCAGCGAGTCGTGGTCGTTGCGGTCACCCAGATGACCCAGGTTCTCCAGCTTCGACTCCTGCAGGCTGGTGGCGATCGAGATCACCGCGGCCCGCTCGTCCAGACCCGACTTCTTCGTGCCGGCGATGATCGCCTTCACGTTCTTGGTCTGCTCGTCGTTCAGGGTGATGCGGGACTGCGCACCCTGCACACCGTGCGGGATCAGCTTGCCCTTGTCCACACCCGGCTTGTCGGCCTGCACCGCCACGGCGACCGGCTTGGCGTGCGACGCGGGGGCGGCGTCGGCGTGCATGGCCGGACCGGCGAACACGCCACCGGCGAAAGCAAGACCAGCGATACCCAGAACACTCTTCCGCAGCATGGTGGTAGCCATGAAGATCAGCTCCTCGGGGGTTGGCGCCCACACCCGGCGGGGGCCGGGCACGGACGCAAGCACCACGACGGGGCGCTCTCAATCAGGGGGACACCGTGCGGGTCAGCAGCCACTACAAGCGGCGCACGTATCGGGCAGCCACAGCGGGCGGCGCACGCACGGGGAAAGTCTTTGAACAGGGGTTCGGCGGCTGCCCGAACGCGGGGGGTCGCGGCGCCGGACCAGGTGTAACGACCGCCGGCCCACCATCATTCCCGGGGGCCCGCCACCCACCGGCCAGGCCGGGCGGGGCGCTGCTGCGGTCATCCAGGTGATGTAACGACCCCGGCCGGCCCACCATTCCACCGCCAGAGTGCCACCCGTCACGGGACACCACCGGACACCGCCACCCAGACCGACGGCCCGCAGCCGTCCGCCCGGTGGCCGGTGGCCCGCTGACCAACGCCAAGCCGGCGTCACCGACCTGGAAACGGACAATCAACCACCAACCTACCTCCCCGACGTTTCCGATCAGAGGGGTCAGCCGGTGTGATTGGCACATCGGGTGCATCTGTTGCTGTTATGGCGACAACAGATGCACCCGTTAAAGCACCGGCCGAGGAAACCAGCCGGCGGCCCGAGGCTCTGCGCGAACCGGAATGATCCACATCCTTCGGTGGCACCGCAGAGCCGCGGCACGACGGCACGCACGGCACGACGCCACGCACGGCACGACGGCACGCACGGCACGGCGGCACGGCTGCACGGCGGCACGGCGGGACAGTCAGGAACGGCCGTTCGGGGGCCGCGGCCGGTGACCGCTCGCTGAGATCATCGGGCGGTGCGCGCCAACAACCTCCGCCTTCTTCTCGCCGGCATGGTGGTCGCCGTGCTGGCGGCCGTCGCGGTCCTCGTCGGTCCGGCATCGCTACGCCGGCTGGTCGCTCCCCCGGCCGCGGCGGGCGGCGGAACAGCGTCCGGCGCGGGCTCCACGACGAGGGGCCAGGACACGCCGGCCGGCACCGCGACGCCCGGCCCCTACGCACCGACCGGCACCGGGACGCCCGGCCCGGACACACCGACCGGCACCGACACCAGCAACCCGAGCACACCCGCCACCGCGACCGACGGTGGCACGGGCACGCCCAGCACAACCGCCGACTCCGGCACGCCGGGCGCCGGGGCACCGGGCGTTGGGGCACCGGGCGTTGGGGCACCGGGCGTTGGGGCACCGGGCGTCGGGGCGGTGCCGGGCGCCACCCGGCCGGGCACGCTGCCCCCGGTGGTGCAGCACGGTCCGCGTACCGGGGCGAAGGTGGCGCTGACCTTCGACGCCGACATGACCGAGGCGATGCGGCGCCAACTGCGCGGCCCGCACCCGCCGTCGTACGCGAACACCAAGGTGATCGACCTGCTGGAACGCGAGCGGGTGCCGGCCACCTTCTTTCTCACCGGCATGTGGGTGGAGCAGTACCCGGAGCTGACCCGACGGCTGGCCGCCAACCCCCGCTTCGAGCTGGCGAACCACACCTACGACCATGCGGCGTTCACCCCGCACTGCTACCACCTGCCGGCGATCCCGCCCGGGCGGATGACCGAGAACGTGGCGCGGACCTTCGACGTGATCGGCCCGTACGGCGGGCGGCAGACCCGGTACTTCCGCTTCCCCGGCCTCTGTCACGACCGGACGGCGCTGACCGAGCTGGCTCCGCTGGGGGTGACCGTGGTGGACGGCGACGTGGTCAGCGGGGACCCGTTCGCGACCCGGTGGCAGCCGCTGGTGCGGGCGGTGCTGAGCGGGGCGCGCCCCGGCTCGGTGATCATCCTGCACGTCACCGAGGCGAACGCGCCGATGACCGACGAGGCGCTGCCACACATTCTGGCCGGCCTGGCGGCGCGGGGCCTCACCCCGGCCCCGCTCTCCGAGGTGCTCGGCGGCTGACCGCTGACGCCGACCGACGGCGCCGCGTACCGGAACCGACGGGCGCATCGTCCGACGGCGCGGTCGTCGGACGGGTGGGTGACGAGCGGCGGAAGTAGGCCGCAAACCGTGACAATCCACATAGCATCGGGGCAGGAGCCGAGAGGGAGGTCGTCATGACCGCAGCCACCGAGATGCCCAGGGTGCAGGAGTGCACGGTCGCGTCCTGCGCCTACAACCAGGCGAACGACTGCCACGCCTTCGCGATCACCATCGGCAGCAGCGACCACGCGCACTGCCACACCTTCGTGGAGATGCCGGTGCGCGGCGGCATCGAGCAGCTGATCGCCCAGGTGGGCGCGTGCAGCCGCTCGGACTGCCGGCACAACTCGGAGCTGGAGTGCCACGCCCCGGCCATCACCGTCGGGCCGGACAACGACATGGCCGACTGCATGACGTACCAGAGCCGCTGACCCCGGCCGCGCGCGGACAGACCGCGGCGCGAACAGCTGTCGGCGCGAACAGCCGGGCAGGCAGCACGGCCGGCGCCGGCCCGCGGCGACGCCGTTGTCGCGCGGGCCGGACGGTCAGGCCGGCAGGCCGTTGGCCTGCCGGATCACGGTGACCAGCTCGCCGATGATGCCGGTCAGCGCGAAGTCCTTCGGGGTGAACACCCGGGCCACCCCGGCGGCGCGCAGCGCCTCGCCGTCGCCGGGCGGAATGATGCCGCCGACCACCACCGGCAGGTCGCCGCGCCCGGCGGCGCGCAGCCCGTCCAGCACCGCCGGCACCGCCGCCAGGTGCGAGCCGGAGAGCACCGAGAGGCCGACCAGGTCGACGTCCTCCTCCACGGCGGCCGCGACGATCTGCCCAGCGGTCAGCCGGATGCCCTGGTAGACCACCTCGAAGCCGGCGTCCCGCGCGCGTACCGCGATCTGCTCGGCGCCGTTGGAGTGGCCGTCCAGGCCGGGCTTGCCGACCAGCAGCCGCAGCCGGCCGCTGCCCAGCTCCTTCGCGGTCGCCGCGACCCGCTCGCGGACCGCCACCAGCCCCGCGTCCCCGCCGACCCCGGCCGCGCCGGTCAGACCGGTGGGCGCCCGGTACTCGCCGAAGACCTGGCGCAGCGCGCCGGCCCACTCGCCGGTGGTCACCCCGGCCCGCACGCACTCCAGCGTCGCCGGCATCAGGTTCGCCGTGGTCGCGGCGTCCGCGCGCAGCCGGGCCAGGGCCGCGTCCACCGCGCCCGCGTCCCGACCGGCCCGCCACTCGCGTACGGCGGCCACGGCGGCCGCCTCGACCGCGGGGTCGACCTGCTCGACCGCCTCGGCACCGGCCACGGTCAGCGGGGACGGCTCGGTCTCGGTGAACCGGTTGACGCCGACCACCACGTCCGCGCCGGACTCCATCCGCCGGCGGCGGTCGGCCAGCGAGGCGACCAGCGCGCTCTTGAGGTAGCCGGTCTCCACGGCGGCCACCACGCCACCCATCTCCAGCACCTTGTCCAGCTCGACCCGGGCACCGGTGACGATCCCGTCCACCAGCGCGGTCATCACGTGCGAGCCGTCGAACAGGTCCGGGTATTCGAGCAGGTCCGACTCGTACGCCAGGACCTGCTGCATGCGCAGCGACCACTGCTGGTCCCAGGGGCGGGGCAGGCCGAGCGCCTCGTTCCAGGCGGGCAGCTGCACCGCGCGGGCCCGGGCGTCCCGGGAGAACGTCACGCCGAGCATCTCCAGCACGATGCGCTGGATGTTGTTCTCCGGCTGCGCCTCGGTCAGGCCCAGCGAGTTGACCTGGACGCCGTACCGGAATCGACGCTGCTTGGCGTCGGCCACCCCGTAGCGGTCGCGGGTGATCTCGTCCCAGAGCGTGCCGAAGGCGCGCATCTTGGCGATCTCCTCGACGAACCGCACCCCGGAGTTGACGAAGAACGAGATCCGCTGGACCACGTCGCCGATCCGGTCGGCCGGCACCTGGCCGGAGTCGCGCACCGCGTCGAGCACGGCGACGGCGGTGGCGAGCGCGAAGCCGACCTCCTGCACCGGCGTGGCGCCGGCCTCCTGGAGGTGGTACGAGCAGATGTTGACCGGGTTCCACCTCGGCATCTCCGCCAGCGTGTGGGCGATGACGTCCGCGGTGAGCCGCAGCGAGGCGGCCGGCGGGAAGATGTACGTCCCGCGGGAGAGGTACTCCTTGATGATGTCGTTCTGCGTGGTGCCGGCGCAGCGGGCCAGCTCGGCGCCCTGCTCCTGAGCGACCGTGCGGTAGAGGGCGAGCAGCCACATGGCCGGCGCGTTGATCGTCATCGAGGTGTTGCCGTCGGCGACCGGGATGCCGTCGAACAGCGCCCGCATGTCGCCCAGGTGCGCCACCGGCACGCCGACCCGGCCGACCTCGCCCGAGGCCAGCTCGTGGTCGGGGTCGTACCCGGTCTGGGTGGGCAGGTCGAAGGCGACCGACAGCCCGGTCTGCCCCTTGCCCAGGTTGCGGCGGAAGAGCGCGTTGGTGGCCGCGGCGGAGGAGTGCCCGGCGTACGTGCGCATCACCCAGGGACGGTCCCGCTCCGGCAGCCGTCCCGACGTCGCGTCGTCCATGGCGGGAGTCTAAGTTACCGTTCAGTAAAAGGGGCTGTGGAAAACCACACAGTTGCATTTGTCGACCGGTGGGCCGGCCGGAGCGAGCGTTCCGGCCGGCAACCACCCGGCGCTCACTCGCTGCGCGCGGTCTCCGGCCCGGTGAGGCGTTCCAGCAGCGGCAGGGTGGCCGCGATGACGCCGAGGCAGGCCAGCAGCGCGACCCCCACGATCGCGAAGAACCCCGCCCCCGGCGGGCGCAGCGTGTAGTGCATCTGCGCCCGGAGGAACAGCTGCGCGCAGACCAGCCCCATCCCCACCGCGACGCCGGCGACGGCCAGCATCGGCACCGCGCTCTCCAGCGCGACCACCCCGCGCAGCGCCCGTACCGGCGCCCCGGCGAGCCGCAGCAGGCTGAACGGACGCCGACGTTCACTGAGACCGCCCACCACGCTCACGGCGAGGCTGCACCCGGCGAGCGCGAGGCTGACCAGGACGACGACGTCGGCCAGTTGCCGCCAGCCGCGCATGACGTCGGTGAACTCCGCCTCGAAGTCACCGGGCGCGTGCGGGGCCACGAAGAAGGCGGGAAACTGCTGCTCCAGCACGGTCCGCGCACGTTCCTGGGCGGCGACACCGTCGACGTTCACCACCACATTCAGCGGTGCCATGCGCCGCAGGTCGGCGGGGTCGACGGTGGCGGCGGGCCAGATCCGGTCGGGGGACGCCTCTTCCCTCCAGGGGATCAGGCCCTCCGGCACCTCGGCGACGGTGGCACCGGCGGCGCACCGGCCGTACTGCGGCGGGATGTCGGCGCAGGCGATCACGCCGAAGTCGGCGGTGCGCGCCGGGTTCTTCCGGATCACGGCAACCGCGCGTACGCCAGGGACCGCCCGCACGTCGGCCGGCAGCGACGCGGGCACCGGCGGCGTGCCGGTCTCCGGGAGGGGGAGCGAGAGCGTCGCGGCGTCGGTGGAGCCCTGCGGGGCGGGGCCGCGTTCGGCCTCGATGGTCGCCATCACGCCCACGGCCACCGTCGTGACGAACAGCGCGAGCATGACGCCGCTGATGGCCCGGAACCCGGCCCGCGGATTGTCGGCGAGCCGTCGGGCGGCGATCAGCGCGGCCGGGCGACGGGCCCGACCTGCCAGCACCCGGGCGCCCACCATCGTGAGCCACGGCCCGCCGAGGATCAGCCCGGTCATCACCAGCAGCAGCGCGGGCAGGAAGAGCGCGGTCTGCCCGTCGGCGCTCTCCGGCCGGTAGACGAACGCGAACGCCAGGACGGCGACGCCGAGCACCAGCGGAAGCAGCCGGTACGCCCGGGGCGGGCGGGGCGTCACCCGCCGGCTCACGCCCAGCGGGGAGATCCGGACCCGGCGCAGCGACACCCACGCGGCGACCGCCGCCGCGGCCGGCACGCCGCACGCGACGAGCAGCACTCCCGGCAGCCCGAGGGACAGGTCGTCGGTGAAGAACGGCATGCCGGTGAACGGGATGCCGGCCAGCCGCTCGCGGAACGCGAGGAAGAGCGCGAAGCCGACGGCGGTGCCGGCCGTGGCCGCGACGGCCGCTTCCATCGCCGCCACCACGGAGATCTGGCGCGGGGTGGCGCCGGTCAGCCGCATCGCCGCGAACCGCTGCTCGCGGCGGGCCGCGCTGATCCGGGTGGCGGTGCCGATGAAGACCAGGACGGGAAAGAGCAACCCACCCGCCACCACCCCGAGGACGAGGTCGATGGTCGTCCGGGGGAGAGGCGGGAGGTTGTCTCCGATCCGGGTGACCGGCCGCGTGTTGGGTAGCTTCCGAACCTCTTCCGGAGTGCGACCGGCGATGACGAGCAGCGTGTCGGGCGAGGTCAGCGCCGCGTCGCCGACCGGGCCGGCGGCGCGACGGCCGTACCGGTCGGCGAGCTGGTCGGCCGGGACGGCGGTGAGCAGTCGCCGCAGCGCGGGCGAGGCGTAGTACTCCCCCGGCTGCGGGACGCGGGGGACGCCGACCGGGACGGGCGCGTGAGCTCCGGTCGCCGCGACGTCGATCCGGATGATCGGCCGACCCTGGAAGAAGTCGTCCCGGGTGGACCACAGCAGCGGGTCGGTGCGGTCGCCCGGCGTCGGCTGCGGGTACATCGTCGCGTACCGAGTGAACTGGGCGGTGGTCGCGTTGACTCCGGCGATCGTGGCGAGCAGCATGCCGGCCCCGACCGCGACCGCGGCGGCGATGACGACGAGTCGGGTGAGCGCCTCTCGGCCACCGGCCACGGCCAGGCGGAGCGCGAGGCCGATCACGACGCCACCCGCGCCGGCGCATTGACCCGCCCGTCCCGGACGACGACCTCCCGGTCGGCGTACGCGGCGACCCGGGCCTCGTGGGTGACCAGGACGACCGTGGTGCCCTGCTCGCGGGCCGTGCTCACGAGCAGGTCCATCACCTGCTCGCCGGTGAGCGAGTCCAGTGCCCCGGTAGGCTCGTCGGCGAACAGCACCCGTGGTCGGGCCACCAGGCCCCGGGCGAGCGCCACCCGCTGGGCCTGACCGCCGGACAGCTCCCCGGACCGGCGCCGCTCCAGCCCGGCCAGGTCGAGCCGCTCGAACCAGCCGCTCGCCTCCCGCAGCGCCGCGGCCCGGCGCACGCCGCCGAACAGCAACGGCAGGGCCACGTTCTCCACGGCCGTCAGCTCGGGAACGAGCTGCCCGAACTGGAACACGAACCCGAAGCGGTCCCGACGCAGCTGGCTGCGTTCGGCCTCGCCGAGGGTGTCGATCCGGGCACCGTCGAACAGGATGTCGCCGGAGTCCGGGACGAGGATGCCGGCCAGGCAGTGCAGCAGGGTGGACTTGCCGGAGCCGCTCGGGCCCATCACGGCGACGATCTCTCCGGCGTCCACGGCGAGGCTCGCGCCGCGCAGCGCGGGTGTGTCGCCGAACGAGAACCGCACGTCCCGCGCCTCGATCAGCGTGGTCATGGGCGTACCGCCTTCCGTAGGGCGTCCAGCCGGGCGCTGGTCGTCTCGATCCAGTGCAGGTCGGCCTCCAGGTGGTAGAGGCCGTGGTCGGCGAGCAGACCGTCGACGAGGTCGCCGGCCCGCTTGATCTCGGTGAGCTCCCGCATCCGGCGCAGGTGGGCGGTGCGCTGGCTGTCCAGGTACTCCTCGGCCGGGCGGTCGAGCATGAGGGCGAGCACCACCTTGGCGAACAGGACGGTCTGCAGGTGCGGCTCCGGCTCGACCGTTTCGGTGAGCCAGTGCTCCACCTCGGTGGCGCCCAGGTCGGTGATCACGTAGCGCTTACGGTCCGGGCCGGCGCCGGGGGCAACGTCGCTGATCACCACCTTGCCGTCGCGGGCCAGCCGGCCCAGGGTCGCGTAGACCTGCCCGTACGGCAGGGGTTTCCCGCGGCCGAAGTAGGTGTCGTAGTCACGTTTCAGGTCGTAGCCGTGGCTCGGCTGGCGGTCGAGCAGACCGAGCAGGGTCAGGGGCACCGTCATGTCTCGACAATACGCTGAGGGTATACGCCGCGTATATAGCCTGAGCGTATTGCTTCGCGCCGCAGCTCCGGCCCGGTAACGCGGCCGATGACGTATGGCCGACACCACCACACCCCGGGCGGCACGGGGCGGTGGTGGAGCCGCACACTTGACGGCATGGATGACGAGCTCGCGATCTCCGTACGGGGACTGCGCAAGGCGTACGGCGACAACGTCGCGGTGGCGGGGGTCGACCTGGACGTCCGCCGGGGCGAGGTGTTCGCCCTGCTCGGCCCGAACGGCGCGGGCAAGACCACCACGGTGGAGATCCTCGAGGGGTACCGACACCGGGACGCCGGAGAGGTCAGCGTGCTCGGCAGCGACCCGGCCCGACCGTCCGCCGACTGGCGCTCCCGGGTCGGCATCGTGCTGCAGGGCACCGGCGAGTTCGACGAGCTGACGGTGACCGAGGTGGTCCGGCACTTCTCCGGCTTCTACCCGGACGCCGACGACCCGGACAAGGTGGTCGAGCGGGTCGGGCTGGCCGAGAAGGCGAAGGCCCGTACGCACACCCTCTCCGGCGGGCAGAAGCGCCGCCTCGACGTGGCGCTGGGCATCATCGGCCGCCCCGAGCTGCTCTTCCTGGACGAGCCGACCACCGGCTTCGACCCGGAGGCCCGGCGCGAGTTCTGGGAGCTGATCCGGGACCTGGCCGCCGCCGGCACCACCATCGTGCTCACCACCCACTACCTGGACGAGGCGGAATCACTCGCCGACCGGGTGGGCGTGATCGCCGGCGGTCGGCTGGTCGAGGTGGCCCCGCCCGACCGGCTGGGCGACCGGCAGGAGGCGCTGGCCACCGTCTCCTGGCGTACCCCGGACGGGACGGTGGAGAGCGCGCAGAGCGCGACGCCGACGGCGCTGGTGGCGGAGCTGGCCACGCGCTTCGGCGGCGAGGTCCCCGGCCTCACGGTGAAGCGGCCGACCCTGGAAGACGTCTACCTGCGGATGATCGGAAACTGATGACGACCACGACGAAGCCGGCGGCCCCGGTCGCCGCCGCCCCCGGTGCCCGGCGCCTCGGCTCGGGCGCCCTGGCGTTGCGGCAGGGCCGGCTGGAGATCACCCAGTTCCTGCGCAGCCGGGAGTCCGTCGTGTTCACGATGGGCTTCCCGATCATCATGATCCTGATCTTCGCGTCGATCTTCGACGGGACGATCGGCGGCGGGGTGAAGTTCACCCAGTACTTCATCACCGGCATGATCGCGACCGGCCTGATGACGGTGAGCTTCCAGAACCTCGGCATCTGGATCCCGATCGAGCGGGACCGGGGCGTGCTCAAGCGCTACCGCGGCACGCCGATGCCCAAGTGGGTCTGGTTCGCCGGCAAAGTGATCATGGTGGTGGCGATCGGCATCGCGGAGACCGCCCTGCTGCTGGCCTTCGCGGTGCTGCTGTTCGACCTGGACCTGCCCGCAACGGCCGGCAAGTGGCTCACCTTCGGTTGGGTCGCGGTGCTCGGGGTGACCGCCTGCACCCTCTGCGGCATCGCGATCTCGTCGCTGGCCCGGACGGCCCGCAGCGGCTCGGCCGTGGTCACCCCGGTCGCGCTGATCCTGCAGTTCATCTCCGGGGTGTTCTTCGTCTTCACCGACCTGCCGACCTGGATGCAGCAGGTCGCCGCGCTCTTTCCGCTGAAGTGGATGTGCCAGGGCCTGCGGGCGGTCTTCCTGCCGGAGAGCTTCGGCGCCCAGGAGCCGGGCGGCTCGTTCGAGCTGGGCCGGGTGGCGCTCGTCCTGGCCGCCTGGGTGGTCATCGGCCTGGCGCTGTGCCTGACCACCTTCCGCTGGACCACCAAGCGCGACGGCTGACCGCCGCGAAAAGGGGGCCGGGCGCGTGCGCCCGGCCCCCTTTTTCAGGCCTACGGCTCAGTACGGGTAGAAGCCCTGGCCGGTCTTGCGGCCGAGGTCGCCGGCGGTGGCCATCCGCTGGAGCAGCTCCGGCGGGAAGAACTTCTCGTCGGCGGTGTCGGTGTAGATGTTCTTCGTGGCGTTCAGCAGCACGTCCACGCCCGTCAGGTCGACCGTGGCCAGCGGGCCCATGGCGTGGCCGAAGCCCAGCTTGCAGGCGGTGTCCAGGTCCTCCGCGGAGATCACGCCGGACTCGACCAGCTTGACCGCCTCCATGGCCAGCGCGCAGATCAGCCGGGTGGTGACGAAGCCGGCGATGTCCCGGTTGACCACCACGACGGTCTTGCCGATCTCCTCGGCGAACGCCTTCGCGGTGGCCAGCGTCTCGTCGCTGGTCTTGTAGCCGCGGACCAGCTCGCAGAGCTTCATCATCGGCACCGGCGAGAAGAAGTGGGTGCCGACGACCGACTCCGGACGGGACGTCGCGGTGGCGATCTGGGTGACCGGGATGGCCGAGGTGTTGGTGGCCAGGATCGCGTCCGACCTGCAGATCTTGTCCAGCGCGCGGAACACCTCGTGCTTGATCTCGATCTTCTCGAAGACCGCCTCGACCACGATGTCCGCGTCGGCGGCCGCCTCCAGCTCGGTGGTCGGGGTGATCCGGCCCAGGGTCGCCTCGACCTCGGACGCCTCGATCTTCCCCTTCTCGGCGAACTTCGTCAGCGACTTCCGGATGCCGTCGACGCCCCGCCTCGTGGCCGCGTCGTCCACGTCCCGCAGGGTCACCTGCCAGCCCGCCTGCGCCGCCACCTGGGCGATGCCCGAGCCCATCAGCCCGGCACCGACGACCGCGAGTCGACCCGCCATCTGCTCACTCCCTCGCCCGTGGTTCTCCACTGTCTGGGAGCACCCTACTGAACGAGGGATAAGGACGGATCGTCAGATGGTCAGGTCCGGCGCCTCCGGGACGCTGCCCCGCTCCACCTCGACCCCGAGCGCCTTCAGGTCGGCGACGAAGTCCGGATAGCCGCGGTCGACATGGTGCACGTGGGAGACCTCGGTGCCCCCGCCCGCGCAGAGCCCGGCGATGATCAGCCCGGCGCCGGCCCGGATGTCGGTGGCGCGTACCGGGGCGCCGGAGAGCCGGTCGCGGCCCCGGACCACGGCGTGGTGGCCGTCGGTCTTGATGTCCGCGCCCAGCCGCATCATCTCGTTGGCGAACATGAACCGCCCGTCGAAGATGTTCTCGGTGATCAGCGAGGCGCCGTCGCTCACCGCGGCCAGGCCGATCGCCATCGGCAGCAGGTCGGTGGCGAAGCCGGGGAACGGCAGGGTGACCACGTCCACCGCGGTGGGGCGGTCCTCGGCGCGTACCCGGAAGGCGTCGCCGCGGGTCTCGACCAGCGCGCCGGCCGAGACCAGCTTGTCCAGCGCGACCTCCAGGTACGCCGGCTCCACGCCGGTGACCGTGACGTCCCCGCGGGTCATCGCGGCGGCGAACGCCCAGGTGCCGGCGACGATCCGGTCGCCCACCGTGGCGTGCCGCACCGGGTGCAGCGCGGGTACGCCGACGATCCGCAGGGTGGACGTGCCGGCGCCGGTGATCTGCGCGCCCATCTGCTGGAGCATGGTGCAGATGTCGACGATCTCCGGCTCCCGGGCGGCGTTGTCGATCACCGTCACGCCCCGGGCCAGCACGGCGGCCATCACCAGGTTCTCGGTGGCGCCCACGCTCGGAAAGTCCAACACGATCTCGGCGCCGTGCAGGCCGTCCGGGGCGGAGGCGATCACGAAGCCGTGCTCGCCGGAGATGTCGGCGCCCATCCGGGTCAGCCCGGAGATGTGCATGTCCAGGCCGCGCGAGCCGATCGCGTCGCCGCCCGGGTGGGCGACCCGCACGTACCCCCGGCGGGCCAGCAGCGGGCCGAGCACGCAGATCGACGCGCGCAGCCGGCGGACCAGGTCGTAGTCGGCCTCCGAGCCGGGCTGCTCGGGCACGTCGATGGTGACCGAGCGGGACCGGGCGACGCCGCCGAGCGCCACCATCGGGTCCACCGGGTCGTCGGCGTCGAACCGGACGCCGCAGCCGAGCCGGCGCAGCACCTCGCCCATGATCGCGATGTCGGTGATCCGCGGGACGTTGGTGATCACGCTGCGGCCGGGGGCCAGCAGGGCCGCCGCCATCAGCTTCAACGCGGAGTTCTTCGCGCCCACCACGTGCACCGTGCCGGCCAGCCGGGCGTCGCCGGCCACCCGGATGACGTCGACGTCGTCGACCGCCGGGTCCCCCGCGTCACCCGGCCCCACCCCGCCGGACCAGCCGGTCGGGTCCGGCCGCGCCGGGATCGTCAGGTCCGGTATCCGTAGGCTGTGCGTCATGGCCGTCCACCTCACGCGCATCTACACCAAGGCCGGCGACGCCGGCATGACCAGGCTGAGCAACAACGAGCAGGTGCCGAAGACCGATCCGCGGATCGCCGCGTACGCGGACGTCGACGAGTGCAACGCCGCGATCGGCGTGGCGCTCGCGCTGGGGCAGCTCGACGACGAGCTGCGTACGGTGCTGGGCTCGATCCAGAACGACCTGTTCGACGTGGGCGCCGACCTGGCCACCCCGGTCGAGCCCGACCCGGAGTACCCGCCACTGCGGGTCACCGAGCAGTACGTGGAGCGCCTCGAGGGCTGGTGCGACGAGTACAACGGGCGCCTGAGCAAGCTCGACTCCTTCATCCTCCCCGGCGGCACCGCCGGCGGGGCGCTGCTGCACGTGGCCCGGACCATCGCCCGGCGCGCCGAGCGCGCGGCCTGGGCCCTGGTCGCCCACGACCCCGACCGGACCAGCCCGCTCCCGGCCAAGTATCTCAACCGGCTCTCCGATCTGCTCTTTATCCTGTCAAGAACGGCAAATCCGGCGGGCGATGTGCTATGGGTCCCGGGCGGAAAGCGCTGAGCGTCGGGGCGCTGCATCACGTCGAGCTGTGGGTACCCGATCTCGACGCGGCCACCCGTGGCTGGGGTTGGCTGCTCGGCGAGCTGGGCTGGACGCCGTACCAGGACTGGCCCGCCGGCCGGTCCTGGCGGCTCGGCCCGACGTACCTGGTGATGGAGGAGTCTCCGGCGCTGACCGGGCGGGTGCACGACCGGCTCGCGCCGGGGCTCAACCACCTGGCCTTCCACGCCGGTCCGCCCGCCGCGGTGGACCGGCTGGTCGCCGCCGCGCCGGCGTACGGCTGGACGTTGCTCTTTCCGGACCGGCACCCGCGTGCGGGCGGCCCGGACACCTACGCCGGCTACCTCACCGACGGGCAGGGGTACGAGGTCGAGCTGGTCGGCACCGTCGACTGAGCGGGCCCGTCGCCGAGCCGGTCAGGAGCGGTCCAGCGCGCCGCGGCGGGTCGGGGCGGTGCGCCACGCCCCCGGCCGCCGGGGGCCGGGCACCGACCCGGCGAGCCGGCGCGCCCCGCGTACCGGCCCCGGGCAGGAGCGGCGGACGGCCCGGCGCCCGCGCAGCCGCCGCCCGACGGCCACCACGGCCCCGACCGCCAGGAGCAGACCGGCGGCGATCGGAAGCCCGGCCGGCAGCGCACCGAACGCCCACCCGGCCAGCACCGTGCCCGGCACCCAGACCAGCACCGCCGCCGCGTCGAAGAGTAGGAACCGGCGGTACGGCAGGCCGGCCATCCCCGCCACCCGGGGCACCAGCGTCCGGGCGAAGGCGGTCCACCGCCCCACCAGCACGGCGACGCCACCCCGGCGCTCGATCAACGCCTCCGCCCGCCGCCACCGCTGCTCGCCGACCCACCGGCCGAGCCGGGAGACGCGCAGCCGCGGCCCGAGCAGCCGGCCCTCCAGGTAGCCGAGCTGATCACCGACGAGGGCGGCCGCCGTGGTGACGGCCAGCGCCGCCGACAGGTCCAGTCGACCGGCCCGGGCCAGCAGCCCGACGGTCAGCATGGTGGTCGCCGCCGGCAGTGCCACACCGACGAGCAGGCCCACCTCGGCGGCGAGGATCGCGGCGGCGGCGAGCAGCACGTACCCGGGCGGCAGGGCGCCGAGCCGGTCCGGCAGAGAGCTGAGGAAGGTCACCTGACAAGCGTGCCGCGCCGCGGCGGCCGTGCCGCCCTACCGTCGGCCGCGCCGGGTCCTCCGAGTGGCCGGTCGATCCCCTAGGGCGCCGGCCGCTCGGGTACGGGGTTGAAGTCGTCGTCCACCAGGCCGAGCCGGTGCGCCAGCACGGCCGCCTGCACCCGGTTGCGCAGCTCCAACTTCTCCATCACCGCCGACACGTGGGTCTTCACCGTGGTCACCCCGAGGTGCAGCCGGGCGCCGATCTCCGCGTTGGACAGCCCGGCGCCGACCAGCGCCAGCACCTCCCGCTCCCGAGCGCTGAGCAGACGCAGGCCCGGCTGCGGGTCGCCGGACCCGGCCCGCGCCTCCCGGTCGTGCGCGCCGAGCGCCCGCTGCACGATCCGGGCGAGCACCCGGGGCGCCACCAGCGGCTCCCCCCGGGCCGCCCGGCGGACCGCGTCCAGCAGGTCCTCCGGCTCCCCGTCCTTGACCAGGTAGCCGATGGCCCCGGCGCCCAGCGCCCCGTAGACGTCGGCGTCCTCGGCGAAGGTGGTCAACACCAGCACCCTGGCTCCCGGTTGCCGGGCCACGATCCGCCGGGTCGCCTCGATGCCGTCCAGCCGGGGCATCCGCAGGTCCATCAGGATGACGTCGGGGTGCAGCCGCTCGCTGAGGCGTACCGCTTCGAGACCGTCACCCGCCTCGCCGACCACCTCGAACTCGCCGGCGGTACGCAGCAGCAGGCCCACGCCGGCCCGTACCATCGCCTGGTCGTCGACGACCAGCACCCGGATCATGTCGCCTCCCGTACCGGTAGCCGGGCCTGCAGCCGCCAACCGCCCGCGCCGGTCGGGCCGGCGGTCAGGGTGCCGCCGAGCAGGCCGACCCGTTCCCGCATGCCGATCAGCCCCAGCCCGGACGAGGGCAGGACCGGCTCGGGCCGGGGCCGCTCCGGGCCGCTGTCGAGCACCTCGACCACCAGCCCGGGCGGCTCCGCCCGCACGGCGACCGTGGCGATCGCGCCCGGACCGGCGTGCTTCAGGCTGTTGGTCAACCCCTCCTGGATCACCCGGGCCGCCGTGGTGCGCACCACCAGCGGCGTGTGCGCCGCCCGGTCGTCGACGGTCACCTGCACGCTGAGCCCCGCCGCCCGGACCAGGCGCTGCGCCTCGGTGATGATCTGTTCCGGCTCCACCATCGGGGCCCCTCCCTCGACCGCCTCGGGGTCACGCAGCACCTCCAGCAGCTCGCGCAGCTCGTCCAGCACCCGGCCGGCCGTCGACCTCAGCTCGCCGAAGGCGGCCACCGCCTCGTCCACCCGGCCGGTCCGCCGGATGGCGTACTGCGACGCTCCGGCCTGCAGCGCGATCGCCGCGACGTGGTGGGCGACGATGTCGTGCAGGTCACGGGCGATGCCGGCCCGCTCGGCCAGCCGGGCCGCCCGGGTCTGCATCTCCTGCCGGGCCTCCGCCTCCCGGGCCCGTTCCTCGGCCACCGCCGCGGCCTTGCGCAGGCCGCCGAGGTAACGGCCGAAGGCGACCGGCGCGGCCGCCGCCGCGAGCAGGGTGAGCAGACGCAGCAGGCCCGCCCCACCACTGAACGAGCCGGCCGGGGACGCGGCGAGCACCGAGTAGAAGACGGCGCCGAGGAACAGCGCGAACGCCACGCCGATGGAGCGCCAGCCCGACCGGTACGCCACAAAGCCCAGCGCCAGCGCGGCGCCGAGCAACGGGTTGCCAGAGCCGTACGGGGTCAGGTGCACCGCGACCACCATCAACGCGGTCTCCACCGCGAGCACCGGCCAGGGCCACCGGCGTACCGCCACGAGCAGCAGACCGGCCACGACGGCGAGCAACGTGTGGCGTACCCGGTCGGCGGCCGGCAACGCGCTGTTCACGCCGGTGGCCAGGCCCAGCAGGGCCGCCATCAGCCCGAGCAGCAGCTCCGGCCAGCGCCACCATCGACCCGTCACCTGGTCCACCCTACGGAAGGCCGGTCGCCGGGCCGTCCTCCCACTGGCCGGGCGCCCTCCTCCGGGTGGCCGCCGGACGGGCCGGCGGAGCGATCGTGCCCGGCCCGGGGCGCCCCTAGCGTCGGTCGGCGTGACCGATTCCTCGACGTTCCTGAAGCAGTTCGCCCGGCACCCGCTCACCGTCGGAGCGGTGGCACCCAGCGGCGCGGGGCTGGCCGCCGACATCACCGCGGCGGTGCCCCGCGCGGGCGACCCGGTGGTGGTCGAGCTGGGCCCCGGCACCGGCGCCTTCACCGGCGCCGTGCAGGGCCGGCTCGCCGGACGCGGCCGGCACCTGGCGCTGGAGATCAACCCTCGCTTCGCGGCGCGGGTGGCTCGCCGGTATCCGGCCGTGGAGGTGGTGCTGGCCGACGCGGCGACCCTCGGTGAGCTGCTGGCCGCCCGCGGCCATTCGTGCGCCGACGTCGTGGTCAGCGGCCTGCCCTGGGCGGCGTTCAGCGGGCAGCGTCAGCGCGCCGTGCTCGGCGCGGTGGCCGCCGGGCTCGCCCCGGGCGGCGCCTTCACCACCTTCGCCTATCGGCACGCGCTGCTCAGCCCGGCGGCGCGGCGCTTCCGGCGGCTGCTCCACGAGACGTTCGACGAGGTGACCGTGGGCCGTACGGTGTGGGCCAACCTGCCGCCGGCGCTGGTCTACCACTGCCGGCGCCCGCTGGCCACCGCGCGCTGACAGCGCTCAAACGGCGCTCAGGCGGCGGTCAGGCGGCCGGCCAGTCCTGGGAGGCCATACGCGGCGAGGCCGCCCCGGGCGGGGCGGCCTCGAGCCAGGAGAGGAAACCGGTGACCGTGGAACGCGCCATGGCGATCTCGACCGGGGCGTGCTGGCGGGTACAGCGCAGGATCACCCAGTCGCCCGGCATGGAGAGGCGCTCCTGACCCTCGGGCAGCCGGCGGCGCTCCACCACCAACTCCTTGCGGGAGAGCACCCGCTTGGGCCGGATCGCGAAGCTGAACATCCGGTACCAGCGGAGCTCGTCGCCGGCGAACCGCCCGAAGCCGGGCGACCAGCCGCGCCCGTCGAGCACCGTGGTGACCCGGACGCTGAGCCGGATGATGCCCCCGCTGCGGGTGACCAGGGCCCGCCGGGCGAAGAGGATCAGAAGCGCGGCGAGCACCACCGCCACGCCGATTCCGATCCCCTCCACGATCTCCATCGGCGGAACGGCTCAGCGCGCCGGAGTGGCCGGGGTGGCGCTCTCGGCGAGCACCGTCACGCCCTCGCCGGTGACCGACAGGAACCCGCCGGCCACGTCGTACGCGACCTGCTGGCCGCCGGCCTGCTTGATCCGGACCTGGCTGGGCTCGGCGAGCTGGCCGAGCAGGGGCGCGTGCCCCGGCAGCACACCCAGCTCACCCTCGGTCGTCCGGGCGACGACCATCTCGGCCTCACCGGACCAGACCTTCTCCTCGACGGCTACGAGCTCGACGTGAAGCTGAGTTGCCACGCTGTCTCCTTGCTGCGGCGGCGGATTGGGCAAAGTCTAGTCGTGGCGTCCGCTGCGCCCCAAGGCGGGTGGCGAGACCTCCACCACCCACCTCGGGTCACCCGTCGCCGCGGCCGGTCCGGCGGCGGCGTACGGCTCAGCTCTGCTGCTTCTGGCGGAACTCCGGGTGCTCCAGCATGAAGGCGTCGAGCTGCTCGTTCTGCAGGGCGGTGAAGAAGTCGGCCACCGCCGGCACGAACTTCTCCCCCTTGTAGGTCTTCCCGTCGAAGACCGGGCCGCCCGGCAGCTTGATCATCTCGATGTTCTCCTGCCGGATGCCCTTGAGGGCGACCGCGAAGTCGACCACGGTGTTGCCCCGGCCGTTGAAGGTCAGCGACTCCCCCGCGGCCCGGACGACCTTGTCCAGCTTGATCGGGTTGGTGATCACGTCGCCGCTGAGCGCCTTGCCCGCCATCGCCTTGATGAACTGCTGCTGGTGCCGCTGGCGGCCGTAGTCGGCGTCCGGGACGCCGTTGACCGGGTAGCGCTGGCGGACGTAGTCCAGCGCCTGCCAGCCGCTGAGGTGGGCGTTGCCCTTCTTGTACTCCGCCTGCGGGCCGACGTAGTGTCCGCCCGAGTTCAGCGTCCGCATGGTGCCGTCCGGCCTGCGGTGCTCGGAGCGGACGTCCCGCTCGATGTACATGTCGACGCCGCCCATCGCGTCGACGATCTGCCGGAAGCCACCGAAGTTGATGATGGCGCCCGCGTCGAAGCGCTTGATACCGGTGGTGTTCTGCAGGGTCTTGGCGAGCAGCTCGAAGCCCTGCGGGGTGCTCGGGTTCTGCCCGGGGACGTTGCTGCCGTGCGACATCGCCGCGTTGAGCCGGTCGGAGCCGCCCCGGTACTCCGCCTTTTGGAACTCGGGGATGTCGACGACCAGGTCACGCGGCATGGAGAACAGGTAGGCCCGGTCCATCGAGGTCGGGACGTGCAGGATCATGACCGAGTCGGAGAGCGGCCGCTGCTCCGGCCGCCGCGGGTCGACGCCCACCAGCAGGATGTTCAACGGGCCCTTGATGTCGCTCTTGCGCTCCTTGGCGCCCGCCGCCTGGTCGCCGAAGAGGTCGGCCTTGCCCACCGCGCCCTCGTATCGGGCCAGCAGCGCCTCGTAGCTCACCAGCACCGCGCCGCTGAGCACCATCAGCACGGTGCCGAACACCGTGCAGGTGCGCGCCCACCGCGGCACCCCCGACCAGATGGACGACTTCTTGCCGCCGCCGGCCTTACCCACGAGCATCTCCATTCGTCACGCCCACGAAGTAGAGACGGGCGCGCGTACCGAAAAGTTGCACCGGATCGACGCCCGTTGCGTGACGTCGCGCACGACGGTACCGCGTGCCGCGCCCGATTGCGTACCCCGGCGACCACGGCGACGGGCGCGCTGTCCACGGAACGGCGAAGGACCACCCCGGCGGGTGCCGGGGTGGTCCTTCGAGGTCGTGGGGCGGATCAGCCCTCCGACATCAGCTCCTTGGCCTTGGCCTCGAGGTCCTCGAGCCCGCCGCACATGAAGAAGGCCTGCTCGGGGAAGTGGTCGTACTCACCCTCGCTGATCTTCTTGAACGCCTCGATCGTCTCGGCGATCGAGACGGTCGAACCCGGCACGCCGGTGAACTGCTCGGCGGCGTAGGTGTTCTGCGACAGGAAGCGCTCGATCCGCCGGGCCCGGGCCACGGTGATCTTGTCTTCCTCGGAGAGCTCCTCGATGCCGAGGATGGCGATGATGTCCTGCAGGTCCTTGTAGCGCTGCAGGATCCGCTTCACCTCGGTGGCGACCCGGAAGTGCTCCTCGCCGACGAACTCCGGGGCGAGGATCCGGGACGAGGACGCCAGCGGGTCCACGGCCGGGTAGATGCCCTTGTCGGAGATCGACCGCTCGAGGTTCGTGGTCGCGTCGAGGTGGGCGAACGTGGTGGCCGGCGCCGGGTCGGTGTAGTCGTCGGCGGGCACGTAGATCGCCTGCATCGAGGTGATGGCCTGGCCCCGGACGGAGGTGATCCGCTCCTGGAGCTCGCCCATCTCGTCGGCCAGGGTCGGCTGGTAACCCACGGCGCTCGGCATCCGGCCGAGCAGCGTGGACACCTCGGAACCGGCCTGGGTGAAGCGGAAGATGTTGTCGATGAAGAGCAGCACCTCCTGCTTCTTCACGTCGCGGAAGTACTCCGCCATGGTCAGCGCCGAGAGCGCCACCCGCAGCCGGGTGCCCGGCGGCTCGTCCATCTGGCCGTAGACCAGAGCGGTCTTGTCGATGACGCCGGACTCGGTCATCTCGGCGATCAGGTCGTTGCCCTCGCGGGTGCGCTCACCCACGCCGGCGAAGACCGAGGTACCACCGAAGTTACGGGCCACTCGGGTGATCATCTCCTGGATGAGCACCGTCTTGCCCACGCCCGCGCCGCCGAACAGGCCGATCTTGCCGCCCTTGACGTACGGGGCGAGCAGGTCGATGACCTTGATGCCGGTCTCCAGCATCTCGGTCTTCGGCTCGAGGTCCGCGAAGGCCGGGGCCTTGCGGTGGATGCCCCACCGGTCGTCGGCCTGGATGGTCTCGCCCTCGGTGAGGTTGAGGCACTCGCCGATCGCGTTGAACACGTGACCCTTGACCGCGTCGCCCACCGGAACGGTGATCGGCTCGCCGCGGTCACGCACCTCGGTGCCGCGGACCAGACCGTCGGTCGGCTGCATCGAGATCGCGCGGACCATGTTGTCGCCCAGGTGCTGGGCGACCTCCAGGGTCAGCGTCTTCTCACCGCCGGACAGGGTCACGTCCACGTTCAGGGCGTTGAACAGGGCCGGCATGGCGTCGCGCGGGAACTCGGCGTCGACGACCGGGCCGATGACCCGGACCACGCGACCGGTGGCCGTCTTGGTCTCCACTGGTGCAGTCATCACACTTCACTTCCCGACGCGGCGAGCGCGTTCGCGCCGCCGACGATCTCGCTGATCTCCTGGGTGATGCCGGCCTGGCGGGCCGAGTTCATCTCACGCGTGTACTTCTCGATCATCTCTTCGGCGTTGTCGGTGGCGCTCTTCATCGCCCGCCGACGCGCCGCCGACTCGCTGGCCGCCGACTCGATCAACGCCGCGTAGATCCGCGTGTTGATGTACTTCGGCAGCAGCGCGTCGAGCAGCGCCTCCGCCTCCGGCTCGAACTCGTACGCCGGCAGCAGGCCCTCGGACCGGGGGCGGTCCTCGACCTGCATCGGGCCGATGATCTTCGCGACCGGCGTCTGCGTCATCAGGGAGTGGAACTCCGTGAAGACGATGTGCAGCTCGTCGACCCCGGCGATCCCGTCCGCCCCGGCGTGGCCGTCGGTGTCGTCCGCGCCGGCGGTGAACGCCTTGATCAGCGTCTCGCCCACCTCGCGGGCGTCGGCGAAGGACGGCTGCTCCGAGAAGCCCGTCCAGCTCGCCGCGATCTCCCGGTTGCGGAACCGGTAGAACCCGACACCCTTGCGCCCGATGACGTAGAGCACCGGCTCCTTGCCGTCGGCCTTCAGCCGGGCGACCAGCGACTCCGCCATCCGGATCGCGTTGGAGCTGTAGCCGCCGGCCAGGCCCCGGTCACTGGTGACCAGCAGGACGCCCGCCCGCCGCACCCGCTCGCGCGGGGTCAGCAGCGGGTGGTCGATCCGCGCGTTGGACGCCAGCGCCGTGAGCACGCCGGTGATGGCCTTGGCGTACGGCAGGGACGCCTCCACCCGGGCCTGGGCCTTGGCGATCCGGCTCGTCGCCACGAGCTCCATCGCCTTGGTGATCTTCTTCATCCCCTTCGCCGAGCGGATCCGCTGGCGAAGAACGCGTACCTGGGCAGCCATGGATCAGCTCTCGGCCGGACGGTCGGTCGTGCCGTCCCGGAAGCGGGTCACCGTCTCGCGGTTCTGCTCCCCCTCCAGCGGCTCGGCCGGCGCCTCGTTCACCCGGTGCTCGTCCTCCTTGCCCAGGAAGACCTGCTTGAACTCGGTGACGGCCGAATCCAGCGAGCCGGAGATGTCGTCGCCCCACTTGCCGTCGGCGATCGACGCCAGGACGCCCTCGTGCTTGTGCCGCAGGTACTGCAGGAACTCGGACTCGAAGCGACGGACCTCGCCGACCGGGATGTCGTCCAGCTTGCCCTCGGTGCCGGCCCAGACCGAGACGACCTGCTCCTGCACCGGGTACGGCGAGTAGTTCGGCTGCTTGAGCAGCTCGACCAGGCGGGCGCCGCGGTTGAGCTGGTTCTGCGAGGCGCGGTCCAGGTCGGAGGCGAAGGCGGCGAACGCCTCCAGCTCACGGAACTGGGCCAGGTTCAGCCGCAGCGAACCGGAGACCTTCTTCATCGGCTTGACCTGGGCGGCGCCGCCGACCCGGGAGACCGAGGTGCCGACGTTGATGGCCGGCCGGACGCCCTGGTTGAACAGGTCCGTCTCGAGGAAGATCTGGCCGTCGGTGATCGAGATGACGTTGGTCGGGATGAAGGCCGAGATGTCGTTGGCCTTCGTCTCGATGATCGGCAGACCGGTCATCGAGCCGCCACCCAGCTCGTCGGAGAGCTTCGCGCAGCGCTCCAGCAGGCGGGAGTGCAGGTAGAAGACGTCACCCGGGTACGCCTCACGGCCCGGCGGGCGACGCAGCAGCAGCGACACGGCGCGGTACGCCTCGGCCTGCTTGCTCAGGTCGTCGAAGACGATCAGGACGTGCTTGCCGCCGTACATCCAGTGCTGCCCGATGGACGAGCCGGTGTACGGGGCGAGGTACTTGAAGCCCGCCGGGTCGGACGCCGGGGAGGCCACGATGGTGGTGTACTCCATCGCGCCCGCCTCCTCCAGGATGCCCTTGATCGAGGCGATCGTGGAGGCCTTCTGGCCGATGGCGACGTAGATGCAGCGGACCTGCTTCTTCGGGTCGCCGGAGCGCCAGTTGTCCCGCTGGTTGAGGATGGCGTCCAGGGCGACCGTGGTCTTGCCCGTCTTGCGGTCACCGATGATCAGCTGCCGCTGGCCCCGGCCGATCGGCGTCATGGCGTCGATCGCCTTGATGCCGGTCTGCAGCGGCTCGTCGACGGACTGCCGGGCCATCACGTTCGGCGCCTGCAGCTCCAGCTCGCGGAAGCCCTCGTTGGCGATGTCGCCGAGGCCGTCGATCGGCTGGGCGAGCGCGTTGACCACGCGGCCGAGGAAGGCGTCGCCGACCGGCACGGAGAGCACCCGGCCGGTGCGCTTGACGCGCTGGCCTTCCTCCAGCTTGGCGGAGTCACCGAGAACGACGACACCGATCTCCCGGACGTCGAGGTTCAGCGCCACGCCGAGCGTGCCGTCCTCGAACTCCAGGAGCTCGTTGGTCATGGTCGAGGGCAGGCCCTCGACGTGGGCGATGCCGTCACCGGTGTCGGCGACGGTGCCGACCTCCTCGCGGGAGACGTCGGTCGAGTAGGAGGAGACGTAGCGCTCGAGGGCGCCACGGATCTCCTCCGTCGAGATGGTCAGCTCGGCCATCCTCTGCTTCCTTAGTATCTCAGGGCCCGGGATACCTGGTACCGACCGGTCCGATGACGTCGAATCAGGGCTGTGGAGACGCTGGTCAGCGCTGCACGAGCGCGTTGCGGGTCTCATTGAGGCGGCGCAGGACGGTGCCGTCGTACAGGTCGGAGCCGACCCGCACGCTCACTCCACCCAGCACCTCGGGGGACACCGTCTGCTTGACGGAAACCTCTCGACCGTACATCGCGGAGAGGCGGGCACCCAGGCGTCGCTCCTCGTCGTCACTCAACGGGGCCGCCACGGTCACGTACGCGACCTGGCGGTCCCGCCGGTCGGCGGCCAGCTCGACCAGCCGGGTGAGCGCGCCGGTGAAGGAGCGTCCCCCGAACCCGCCGAGGGCCACCTCGACGAGGCGGACGGTGACCGGGCGGGCCTTGCCGGCGAGCAGCTGCTCGGCGAGCGACGCGCGCTGCTTGACCGGGGCCACCGGGTCGGCGAGCGCGTTGGACAGCGCCGACTGGCCGGCGACGACCTGGCCGAAGCGGAACAGCTCGTCCTCGACCTCGCCGAGGTCACCGGCGGTGTCGGCGCTGGCGAGCAGCGCTTCCACGCCGAGCCGCTCGGCGCCGTCCAGCAGCTCCGACGGCGCCGACCAGCGGCCGGACACCAGCGTCGACAGCAGGTCGAGCGCGTCCGCGCCGATCTTGCCGCGGAGCATCTCGCCGAGCAGGCCGGCGCGGTCCGCACCGGCCCGCGCCGAGTCCGACAGCGCCCGACGCAGCCGCGGCTCGCGCCGCAGCAGGTCGGCGACGGAGAGGATGTCGTCGGCGGTGGAGGCCACCGCCGACGGCTCCGCGCCGCGGACGTACGCGTCGAGGCGCTCGGCCGCGACCTTGTACGACTCCCGGCTGGCGGCCTGCATCAGCGGGCCCCCGTGCTCTCGAGGTTGCTCAGGAACCGGTCCACGGTGCCCTTGCGGCGGGCCTCGTCGGCGAGCGACTCGCCGACGATCTTGCTGGCCAGGTCCACCGCGATGGTGCCGACCTCGGTGCGCAGCTCGCGCACGATGGTGGCCCGCTCGGCGGCGAGCTGGTCCTTGCCCGCGGCGATGATCCGGTCGGACTCCTCGCGTGCCTTGGCGAGGACGTCCTGGCGGATGCCCTCCGCGTCGGCCCGGGCGTCGTCCCGGATCTTGGCGGCGTCGGTGCGCGCCTCGGCGAGCTGCGCGCGGTACTGCTCGAGGAGCTGGTTCGCCTCGGCCTGGGCGGCCTCGGCGCGCTTGATGCCACCCTCGATCGCGTCGACCCGGGCCTGGAACGTCTGCTCCATGCGCGGGAAGACGAACTTCATCAGCACGAAGCAGAGCACGGCGAAGGCGACCAGCCCGACCACGATCTCCTGCCAGGCAGGGATGATCGGGTTGTGGGTCGTCTCACCACCCTCAGCGGCGAAGAAGTACATGGGAAACCTCCCGGTCGAAGGGCGGGATCAGGAGAGGGTGCCCTGCCAGATGAAGCCGAACGCGATGCCCAGCAGCGCGAGCGCCTCGATGACGGCGAAGCCGATCCAGACGTACGGCAGGGTCATCCGGGAAGACTCCGGCTGGCGGGCGGTCGACTGGATGTAGGCGGCGAAGACCAGGCCGACACCGATGCCCGGGCCGATGGCCGCGAGACCGTAGCCGATGGCGGCGGTGCTGCCGGAGACCGCGGCGAGAACGTCCATTGGTTGGTTCCTCCTGGGTATCACGCGTGACGATCACGCGGGACGACAACGGGTGGTGCGGTGGACCGACGCCCTCGCGAGCGCCGGTCCGGGTGGATCAGTGCTCTTCGGCGAGCGCGCCCTGGACGTAGCTGGCGGTCAGGACGGTGAAGACGTAGGCCTGCAGGCAGATGACCAGGAACTCGAGGAAGGTGAGCGCGATGGTCATCGCCCAGGACAGCACCGAGACCGGCGCGAGCCAGGCGTTGGCGCTGATCATCGCGAAGCCGCCGAGGGTGAAGACCAGCAGCAGCATGTGCCCGGCGAACATGTTGGCGAAGAGTCGCACCGCCAGCGAGAACGGCCGGACGATGAAGGTCGAGAAGAGCTCGATCGGGATCAGCAGCGGCAGGATGAACCAGGGCGCCGGCGGAACCAGAGAGTTCTTGAAGTACTTCACGAAGCCGTGGTGCCGGATGCCGACGTAGTTGAACATCACGTAGCTGATCACGGCGAGGAAGGCCGGGAAGGCGATGTGCGAGTTCGGCGAGATCTGGAAGAACGGCACGATCGCGAAGAAGTTGGTCAGCAGGATGAAGCAGAACAGCGTGGTGAAGTACGGCGCGAACCGCACCCCCGCGTGCCCGATCATGTCGACCGCGATGTTGTTCCGCACGAAGCCGTAGATCGACTCGGCGAACCACTGCTTCTTCGTCGGGACCAGCTGAGGCTTCCGGTAGCTGGCCAGGAAGAAGATGATCAGCACGCCGACGGCGATCCACACCATCGCCGTGATCTTGGTGAACCAGTACGAGTTCTCCGCACCCCAGGGCAGGATGCTGGGCAGGTAGAAGTCCCCCACACTCGGTGGGAATTCCGCCTGGCCCTGAGCCAGGACGTTCGCCTGTCCGAACACCGCGTCCCTTCCTAAGTAGGCGTGCCGAGCCGGCGGACGACCAGGATGATCCCCCCGGCCATGCCGAGCACGACACCGATCCCGGTGGCGATGCCGCCGGAGTCGAGCCACTGGTCGACCAGCCAGCCGATGAAACCCCAGACGAGCATGCCCCCGATGAGGTACGAGAGCGCGGTCCAACCCTGACCGGCGCCGGTCGGAACATCGTCCGGGCCGCCGGTGGATCGGGGGGTTTGGTCACCAGCCATGACGGGGCGAACGATATCAGCCGGGAAGACGAGGCTGTGCCTCACCCCCCGCACAACCGTCGTTGTGTGGGCGTCTGCCGGGTGCACTCGTCTGGGGGCACGCTACTCCCCTTCCGCCCGTGGGAGAATGACCGGTCACGGACAGTCGGCCGCGTGTTCCGCGGCGTGGGACGGCTCAGCGCCGGGCGTGCACCCTGGTCAGCCACCAGATGTGCGCCCCGGTCCAGACCGCGACGCCGGCCGCGATGCCCAGGCAGAGCGGGATCAGCCCGGCCCAGCCGGTCGACGCGACGGCCACCATCACCACCCCCAGCAGGGTGAACTTGGCCGCGTACAGGCCCAGCCCGAACGGCAGCACCAGCTGCGGGTTGACCCCGTCCGCCCAGGCCAGCACCACCGTGGTGAGCGTGTAGCTGAGCGCGGTCACGGCCACCCCGGCGACCGCGCCGAGCGCCGCGTCCACCCCGCCGGCAACTCCGCCGACCACCCCGGCCAGCACGGCGAGCGCCGCCGACGCGGCCAGCAGGACCGGCAGGTGCCGCAGCCGCCAACGGCGGTCCGCCGCGGCCTCCGGCGCGCGCGACTCAACCACGGCGGTACGCCCCGCAACCGGTGATTCCCGAGGGCTGCCGGCGCTCCGGTCCGGTCCGACTCGCGTTCTCCACAGCGAAGGAGTCTACGGAGCCGCAGACTGGAGCTCGTGAGATGCCTCGTCACCGGAGCAACGGGTTACATCGGCGGGCGCCTGGCGCCCCGACTGCTGGCCGAGGGGCACCAGGTGCGCTGCCTGGCCCGGACGGCCGGCCGGCTGCGCGACGTGCCCTGGGCGGCCGACGCCGAGGTGGTGCAGGGCGACCTGCGCAAGCCGGAGACGTTGCCGGCCGCGTTCGAGGGCGTGGACGTCGCGTACTACCTGGTGCACTCGCTCGGCCAGGCCGACTTCGAGACCGCCGACCGGGAGGCGGCCACCGCCTTCGCCAAGGCGGCCGCCGAGGCCGGCGTACGCCGGATCGTCTATCTGGGTGGGCCGGAGCCCAAGGACGACGCCGGCGTGCCGTCGCCGCACCTGCGCTCCCGCGCGGAGGTGGCGCGGATCCTGCTGGACAGCGGCGTGCCCACGGTGGTGCTGCGGGCCGCGGTGATCATCGGCTCCGGCTCGGCCTCGTTCGAGATGCTGCGCTACCTGACCGAGCGGCTGCCGGCCATGGTCACCCCGCGCTGGGTACGCAACCGGATCCAGCCGATCGCGGTCCGGGACGTGCTGCGCTACCTGGTCGGGGCCGCCACCCTGCCGCCCGAGGTGAACCGGGCCTTCGACATCGGCGGCCCGGACGTGCTGACCTTCCTGCAGATGATGCAGCGGTACGCCGCGGTGGCCGGGCTGCGCAAACGGATCATCGTGCCGGTCCGGCCGCTCACCCCGTCGCTCTCCTCGCACTGGGTCGGGTTGATCACGCCGGTGCCGAACGCGATCGCCCGCCCGCTGGTGGAGAGCCTGATCCACGAGGCGGTGGCGCACGAGCACGACATCGCGGAGTTCGTCCCCGACCCGCCCGGCGGGCTGACCGGCTTCGACCAGGCCGTCGGGCTGGCGCTGCGCAAGGTGCGCGACGCCCAGGTGGAGACCCGCTGGTCCACCGCGAGTGGCCCGGACGCGCCGGCCGAGCCGCTGCCCACCGACCCGAAGTGGTCCGGCGGCACGGTCTACACCGACGTCCGGGAGCGGGCGGTGGACGCCCCGCCGGCCGCGCTCTGGCGGGTGATCGAGGGGGTCGGCGGCGAGCACGGCTGGTACTCGTTCCCGCTCGCCTGGTCGGTGCGCGGCTGGCTGGACCGGCTGGTCGGCGGCGTCGGCCTGCGCCGGGGCCGGCGCGACCCGCACCACCTGCAGGTCGGCGAGGCGCTGGACTTCTGGCGGGTCGAAGAGATCGTGCCCGGGGAGCTGCTGCGGCTGCGCGCCGAGATGCGACTGCCCGGCCGGGCCTGGCTGGAGATGCGCGCCGAGCCGCTGGACAACGGTCGCAGCCGGTACGTCCAGCGCGCCGTCTTCCTCCCCCGCGGCCTCCCCGGCCACCTCTACTGGGGCTCGGTCGCCCCCTTCCACGCCGTCGTCTTCGGCGGCATGGCCCGCAACATCGCCCGGGGCGCCGAACCCCCCACCCCCTCCTGACCCCCCACACCCCCGCGATCTTGCATTTTGGGCCCTCGTTCTGTGCCCCTCGCCCCTTTTGTCGGGGCAGAAAGTGCAAGATCGGCGGGGTCAGTGCCGGGGCGGGGTCGGTGCCGGGGCGGGGTCAGTTGCCGGTGCGGGGTGGGGTGCGGCGGTAGGTGACGGATTCCGACGGGGGGACGAAGTCGCGGACGGGGGTGTCGTAGAGAGTGGAGAGGAGGACCCGGCCGACGGCGTCGACCATCCGGGACTGGACGGCGGCGCCGACGGCGTCCCGGGGGTCGTCCGGGTTCGCCGCGATCGAGGCGATCGCGAGCTGCGGGGTGAAGGCCACCACCGACTCGGTCTCGTTCCGCTCCGAGCTGCCGGTCTTGCCGGCCACCGGGCGGCCCACCAGCGACCGCAGCTGCGGGGCCGTGCCACCGTCGCAACGGCCGTACATCGACTGGTCGCCGACCGGGCAGCGGGCCGCGTCGGCGGCCGCTCGGGCCACGTCGGTGTCGATCACCTGCCGGCAGTCCGGCCGCCCGGCGGCCACCTGGTGACCGGAGCTGTCGGTGATCGACATCACCGGCAGCGGCGCGCACCAGGTGCCCTCGGCGGCCACCGTGGCATACGCGTTGGCCAGGTCGAGCGGGGTGGTGGAGGAGACGCCCAGAGTGAACGCCCCCCAGTCCTTCGCGCCGTGGGCGGCCAGTTCGGCGTCGTCGGCGGCGCGGAACGTGATGCCCAGCCGCTGCGCCATCTCCACCACCCGGTCCGCCCCGACCTGCTCGGTCAGCCAGGCGAAGTAGGTGTTCACCGAGCGGCCGAAGGCGGTCCACATGGTCCGGTAGCCGTTCATCCAGGACGGGGTGGCGTTCGCCGGGCACCAGCGGCCGCCGCAGCTGGCCGCGGCGTCGTCGACCGGAAAGCGGGTGAGGATCCGGCCCGGGGCGTTGAAGCCGGTCTCCAGCGGCAGCCCCGACTCCAGCGCGGCCAGCATGGTGAACAGCTTGAACGTCGAGCCGGCCTGGTACCCCTCGATGCCGTTGCCGCCGGCGACCAGCTGGTTCACCGTGTTCGGGTAGTTCTTCTGGCCGCGCGGGTTCGCCGCGACGCTGTAGACGCGGTTGACCGCCAGCGCGAGCACCCGCCCGGTGCCCGGCTGGACCACCGCGGTGGGCACCGCCCGCCGGTCGTCCTCGCCGTAGATGTCCCGCACCTCCCGGACGGTGGCGCTCTGCACCGCCGGGTCGAGCGAGGAGACGATCCGGAAGCCGCCCCGGCGCAGGTTGTCCTGCCGTTCGGCGGCGGTGGCGCCGAACGCCGGCTGGGCGCTCCACCACTGGGTGAACCAGTCGCAGAAGAAGCCCCAGTCGTTCTGCCGCTCGGGCACCGCCGTGCAGTCGTTGGGGGTCTCGCTGGGTCGCAGCGCCAGCGGGGCGGCCTTGGCCGTCGCCGCGTCCGCGGCCGGCACCTGCCCCAGCTCGACCATCCGGTCCAGCACGTACGCCCGGCGACCCAGCGCCGCGTCGGCGTCGCCGTGGATCGGTTCGTCCGTGTCCGGTGAGCGCACCAGCCCGGCCAGCAGGGTCGCCTGGGCCAGGCTGAGCTTCGCCGGGCTGGTGGAGAAGTAGCGCTTCGCGGCGGCCGCGATCCCGTACGCCCCGGCGCCGAAGTAGGCGATGTTCAGGTAGCGGGACAGGATCTGGTCCTTGTTCAGCTCCCGCTCCAGCGCCAGCGCGTACCGCATCTCCTGGAGCTTGCGGGCGGTGCTGATTTCGGTCGCCTTGCGGCGCTGCTCCTCGGTGAGCCGGGGATCGTTGCCGAGCACGTTGCGGACGTACTGCATGGTCAGCGTGGAGGCGCCCTGCCGGGTCCTCCCGTCCCGCCGGTTCACGGTGAAGGCTCGCACCACGCCCCGCAGGTCCACGCCCTTGTGCTGGTAGAAGCGGGCGTCCTCGGCGGCCACGATGGCCTGCCGCATCACCGGGGCGACCTTCGTCAGCGGCACCTCCACCCGGTCCTCGGTGTAGAACGAGGTGATCAGGGTGGTGCCGTCGTTGGCGTACAGGTTGGACCGCTGGGCGGTCGGCGGGGTGCGCAGGCTGTTCGGCAGCTCCGCGTACGGCCCGGCGAGCGCGCCGAAGCCGACCCCGAACACCAGCGCGAGCGGGAGCGCGGCGGCCGCCAGCACCAGCCCGGCGAGCACCCCGGCGATCAGCACGGTGAACAACTTGTCGAGCTGGGCCCGGATCATGAGTTCTCCCCGCAGGAGCCGTCAGGACCCGTCCAGCATGACCCGGCAAACCGCCCAATCCCTCACCTTTCGGCGAATCCGGATGCGGCTCGCGATCACCCCACCGGGCGCCGCGCCGGACTCGCCGCCCGGGTCACCCGGTCGGGGCCGCCGGCGCGGGCAGCAGCGTCGCGGTCAGCGGGTGCACCGTCTCCTCGATCTCGTCGGCGACCCGGCTGAAGCACTGGTCACCGCGGCCCCACGGGTCGTCCAGGTCGTCCGAGTGCAACGGGCCGGCGCCCTGCCGGGCCGCGTCCACCGCCGCCACCAGGGCCACCCCGCGGGCGTGCACGGCGCCCGGGGTGGGCTCCGCCGGGGGCAGCGCGCCGGTGTCCAGCGCGCCGAGCAGCCGGCCGAACTCCCCCAGCACGAACGTCCGGGCCGCCGCGTCGGGGCGCAGCGCCACCACGTACTCCTGCTGGTCGGCGGTGGCGGTGAGGACCAGGTCGGCGGCGTCGATCAGATCCGAGCGCAGCTTGCGGGCGGCGAACCCGGTGACGTCACCGCCGCGGGCCAGCACCTGGCGGGCGGCCGGCGGGTTCATCTCCTCGCCGGCGTGCCAACCACCGGTGCCCGCGCTGTGGCTGTGCAGCAGCGCGTCGACGTCGTCCGGGTCGGCGCCCAGCCGGCCCAGCCGCTCGCGGACGGCCAGCACCAGCAGGCGCTCGGCCATCGGGGAGCGGCAGATGTTGCCCATGCACACGTGCAGGACGGTGAACGGCGGCACTCAGGCCCCCCGCTCGTCGACCAGGTCGGGGGCCACCTCGCGGAGCTTGTCCAGGCTGATCGCGCCCGGCCGCACCAGCCGGGGCACCTCACCGGTCAGGTCGACGATCGTGCTGGGCACCGGGTCCGGGCACGGCCCGGCCTCCAGGTACGCCCGGACCGAGTAGCTGAGCTGGGTGCGGGCCTCCTCGGCGGTCAGCGCGGCCGGCTGGCCGGCCTTGTTGGCCGAGGCGACCGCCATCGGGCCGGTCTCCCGCAGCACCTCCAGCGCCACCGGGTGCAGCGGCATCCGCACCGCCACCGTGCCGCCGGCGTCGCCGAGGTCCCACTGCAGGCTCGGCGAGTGCTCCACCACGATGGTGAGCGCGCCCGGCCAGAACGCCTCGACCAGGTCGCGGGCCGCCCGCGGCAGCGAGAAGACCAGGCCGTCGAGGGTGTGCCGGGAGCCGATCAGCACCGGGGGCGCCGCCCGCCCGCCGCCCTTGGCGTCGCCCAGGGCCTTCACCGCGTACGGGGTGAAGGCGTCCGCGCCGATCCCGTAGACCGTGTCCGTGGGCAGGACCACCAGCTCGCCGTTCTTGACCGCCTCGATCGCGGCGGCGATGCCGCGGTCGCGGTCGGCGGGGGACCGGCAGTCGTAGAGCATCACGAGGAGCCAGTCTGCCACGCCGCGCCCGCTCCGGCGTGGGGGCCGTCCCCGCGACGGGACGCGGTGGCGAAGCGGGGCCGGCCGGCGAGGTCCGGGTGCTCGCGCACCCGCTCGTACCGGCCGTCGCCGGACAGCAGCGCGGGCACCGCCGTGGCGTGCGTGTCGTCGTGCTCGACGCCCAGCGACCCGCCCGGCCGCAGCAGCACCGCGGCCCGGGCCAGCACCGGCCGGATCACCGCCAGCCCGTCCGCCCCACCGAAGACCGCCTCGTCCGGGTCGTGACCGGCCACCTCCGGGGGTACGGCCACCGCCCGCGGCACGTACGGCGGATTGCACAGCAGCACGTCCACCCGGCCCAGCAGCCCGGCCAGCAGCTCGGGGTCGGTGACGTCGGCCTCGACCACCTGCACCGGCCGGTCCCCGGCGGCTGCCCGGTCGGCGGCGTTGCGCCGCAGCCAGGCCAGCGCGGCCGGCGAGCGCTCCACCGCGACCACCCGGGCCGAGGGCACCTCCTGGGCCACCGCCAGCGCGATCGCGCCCGAGCCGCTGCACAGGTCGGCCACCACCGGCTCGGGTTCGGCAGCCGCCCGGGCGATCCCCCAACCGGCCAGCAGCTCGGTCTCCGGGCGGGGCACGAACACCCCGGGGCCGACCGCCAGCTCCAGGTGCCGGAAGGCGGCGACGCCGGTGAGGTGCTGCAACGGCTCCCGGGCCGCCCGTCGGGCCACCAGCGCCGCGTACCGGTCCCGCTGGTCCGCGGCGAACCCGTCGGCCAGCGCCAACCGGCCCCGGGGCACCCCCAGCACGTACGCGGCGAGCAGCTCGGCGTCGGCCCGGGCCGACTCCACCCCGGCGGCGGCGAGGGTACGGGCGGCGCGGGCCACGGCCACCGAGGGCCGTTCGCGTTCTGCCCCTTCGGGGGGGTGGCGCGGGAGGGAGGTCACGACATAATCATGAAGCGTCGGGGTTGACGACACGAGCGGGTGCGTCCGGGCGCACACCGACAGGGAGGGTGCCAGGTGGGATGGCTCGACCGGGTCGACGACCAGGTTGACGCCCTCACGCACGCCCGTGAACTGCAGGAGACCGACCGGTCGGCCGAGGCGGTCACCGTCCTCGACCGGGTGCTGCACACCACCACTGACCCGTACACCCGGGCCGACGCGTTGGTGCAGCGGCTCTGCGGGCTGATCAATCTCGGCCGGACGGCCGAGTTCACCCGGGCCATCGAGGATGCCTTCACCGCGGTGCGCGACCTCCCCGAGCCGTACCTGCACGGGCACCTCAACGCGCTGGCCGGGCTGGCCGCCCACCACCAGGGCGCGCTGGACCGCTGCGTCACCCACCTGGTCCGGGCCGCCCGGGCGCTGGGCGCGGCGGAGGACCGGGACCGGGACACCGCCTGGGGCTGGCACGACCTCGCGATGGCGTACTCCTACCTGAGCTTCCACGGGTACGCGCTCGGCGCGATCGAGCGGGCCCGCCAGTTGGGCGCGTCCGCCGGCATCCCCGAGGAGATGTTCGCCGCCCCGGGAATCCGGCTGCGCAACGCCGTCGCGCTGGACCATCACGGCGACAGCGACGGCTGCCTACGGGTGCTCCGCGACATCGCCGCCGACCTGGAGCGGTTCGTCCGGGACGGCCGCGCCGACCGGATCCGGCCGAGCAGCCTCGCCGCGTACGGCTACGCGGCGACCCGCCGGGCCGCGCTCGGCGACCGGGCGGAAGCCGCCGGCGCCACCGACCCGGCGGCGCTGCTGCGGCACGGCGGGGACAGCGTCCGGGCGCGGGAGATGCGCCAGCTCGGCCAGGCGTGCCTGGCGATCGCCGACGGCCGGCCGATCGAGGCGGTCACCCGGCTGGACACCAGCCGGGTCTCCGACGAGACCCTGGGCGCGGCCGAGCCGGCCCGACTGCGCAGCCTCGCCCTCGCCCGGGCCGGGGACCACGCGGCGGCGCACCGCGCCGACCGGATCGCCTTCCGACTCGCCGGGCAGCGCAACGACCGGCTGCGGGACGTCTACATCGACGGCATCGCGGCCCGGATCGACCACGAGGAGATGCGCCGGGAGGCCGCCCGGTACGAGGGCGAGGCGCTCACCGACCCGCTGACCGGCCTGCCGAACCGCCGGCGGTTGGAGCGGTACATCGGCGCGATGGTGTCCCGCGGCGAGCGGGTGGTGATCGGCGTCTGCGACCTGGACGGCTTCAAGGCGGTCAACACCCGGCACGGCCACCACTCCGGCGATCTGGTGCTGCAACGGATCGCCGGGGTGGTCAACCGGGTGATGCGCCGGGGCGACTTCGTGGCCCGCTACGGCGGCGACGAGTTCGTGGTGGTGCTGCCGGGCACCGGGATGACCGAGGCGGCCGAGGTGGCCCGGCGGATCGAGGCGGCGGTGCGCGCGGAGGACTGGGAGTCGCTGGTGCCCGGCACCCCGGTCGGGGTCAGCATCGGCTTCGCCGAGGTGGACGGCGCCGGCACCTCGCTGCGCGACGCCCTGGGCACCGCGTTCGAGATCGCCGACCGCGAGATGCTCCGCGCCAAGACCCGCCCCCGCGCCTGCTGACCCAGGCGGGCGGGTGCGTCAGCGGCGGGTGAGTTCGGTGTCGCCGGCCAGGCGGGCGGCGCGGTCGGCCTCGGCCAGCGCGTCCAGGACGCCGTCCAGCTCGCCGGCCAGCGCCAGGTCGAGGTTGTACGCCGTGTAACCGATCCGGTGGTCGGTGATCCGGTTCTGCGGGAAGTTGTAGGTGCGGATCCGCTCCGAGCGGTCAACCGTACGCACCTGCGCCTTGCGGACGTCCGAGGCGGCCGCGTCCGCCTGCTCCTGGGCCACCGCGAGCAGCCGGGCGCGCAGGATCCGCATGGCCTGCTCCCGGTTCTGCAGCTGGGACTTCTCGTTCTGGCAGGACACCACCACACCGGTCGGCAGGTGGGTGATGCGGACCGCCGAGTCGGTGGTGTTCACCGACTGGCCACCGGGCCCGGATGAGCGGAACACGTCGATCCGCAGGTCGTTCGGGTCGATGGTGACGTCGACGTCCTCGGCCTCGGGCAGCACCAGCACACCGGCGGCGCTGGTGTGGATCCGGCCCTGCGACTCGGTCACCGGGACGCGCTGCACCCGGTGCACGCCACCCTCCCACTTCAGCCGGGACCAGACGCCGTTTCCGCCTTCCGGCACACCCTTGGTCTTGATCGCCAGCGAGACGTCCTTGACCCCGCCCAGGTCGGAGTCCTGCGCGTCGATCACCTCGGTCAGCCAGCCGTGTCGCTCGGCGTACCGGGTGTACATCCGCAGCAGGTCGCCGGCGAACAGCGCCGACTCCTCGCCGCCCTCGCCGGCCTTGATCTCGATGATCACGTCCTTGGCGTCGTGCGGGTCGCGGGGGATCAGCAGCTCGGCCAGCCGCTCCTCCAGGGCCGGGAGGCCGGCGGCGATCGCGTCCGCCTCGGCGGCGAAGGCCGGGTCCTCGGCCGCCAGCTCGCGGGCGGCGGTCAGGTCGGCGCGGGCCTGCTCCAGCTCGCCGGCCGCCTTGTGCAGCGGGACCAGCTCGGCGTACCGGCGACCCACCCGGCGGGCGGTGCCCTGGTCGGCGTGGATGGCCGGATCGGCCAGCCGCTTCTCCAGCTCGGCGTACTCGTCGAGGAGGGCGGCCAGACGCTCGCTGCTCATGCGGGGAAGCTCCTTCGACGACGGCCGGGCGGGAAACGGGCGGGAACGGACGAACGCCCGCGTCCGGCACGGGGCCGGACACGGGCGTCGTCGGTGGAGCTACTTGGCCTTCTTGGCCTGAACCTTGGCGTACTTCTGCTGGAACTTCGCGACCCGGCCGGCGGTGTCGAGGACGCGCTGCTTGCCGGTGTAGAACGGGTGGCAGGCGCTGCAGGTCTCGACGGTGATCGAGCCGCCCTTGGCGGTGCTGCGGGTCGTGAAGGAGTTGCCGCAGGAGCACTTGACCTCGGTGGTCGTGTACTCCGGGTGGGTGTTGGGCTTCATATCGCCTTCGGTCCTTTCGTCAGGTGGTCGCCGGGTCGTCGCTGATCGGTCCCGCAGGGTGCCGGGGCCAGGACGTGAACCGGAACCGTGGCCGATTGACCAGTGTGCCATGGGCGTGAGCCGACCCGCCGAGCGGGCCGCACGATCGGTCCGGCAGGAGTAACGCGCACCTCCCCCACCGCATTCCCGCCGCCCCCGGACGGCATTCCCGCACGCCCGGCTACCGTTGGACCGTGCCCGATTCGTCCCCCGCGGCGCGCGTCGTCGGCCCGGCGCCCGAAGTACACCCGGCGTCCGGAGTACGCCCCACGCCCGAAGTGCCCCCGACGCCCCGGCTGATCGCCACCCGCGGGCTGCCCGCCTCCGGGAAGACCACCTTCGCCCGCACCCTGCAACCGGCGGTGACCCGGGTGAACCGGGACGACCTGCGCCGGATGCTGCACGGCGAGCGGCTGTTCACCCAGCGGGCGGAGTACCAGGTCACCGTCGCCCAGCGGGCCCAGGTGGAGGCGCTGCTGGCCGCCGGGGTGAGCGTGTGCGTGGACGACACCAACCTGCGCGCCCGCACCCTGCGTGAGTGGGCCGACCTGGCCGCCCGGCACGACGCCGCCTTCGAGGTGCACGACTTCACCGACGTGCCCCTGGACGAGTGCCTGCGCCGGGACGCCGCACGGCCGGAACCGGACCGGGTCGGCGCGCACCACATCCGCCGGCTGCACGAGCGCTACCTGGCCGATCGCCCGTTACCGCTGCCGGTGCCCACCGCCCGGGTGGGCCGGCCCGGCGCCGTCGACCCGGCCACCCCGGCGCCGCCGCCCGTGGTGCTGGTCGACATCGACGGGACCGTCGCGCTGGCCACCTCCCGCAGCCCGTACGACATGACCAGGGTCGGTCGGGACCGGCCGAACGAGGCGGTGATCGAGGCGGTCCGGGCCATGCACGCCGCCGGGTACGGCGTGGTCTTCTGCTCCGGGCGGGACGCCTCGGCCCGGGACGCCACGGTGGCCTGGCTGGACCGGCACGTACGGGTGCCGTACCTGGCGTTGCACCTGCGCGCGGTCGGCGACACCCGCAGGGACGCCGTGGTGAAGCGGGAGATCTACGAGCGGGAGATCCGCGACCGGTACCGGGTGGTCGGCGTGTTCGACGACCGGCAGCAGGTGGTCCGGATGTGGCGCTCCCTCGGCCTGACCGTCTTCCAGGTGGCCGAGGGCGACTTCTGAGCCCGGCTCCGCGCGCCCGGCCGGCAACCGCTCCGAAGTGGAGGGTGGACGGCACGAAGGGCACGGCCGGACGGCCGTGCCCTTCGTGGTGGGTCAACCGGGGGTGGTCACTCCCCCGGCGTGGACTTCGCGATCTGCATCAGGAACTCGATGTTGGTGCGGGACTGCTTGAGCCGGTCCAGCAGCAGGTCGAGCGCCGCCTGCGAGTCCAGTGAGTGCAGCACCTTGCGGAGCTTGTGGATGATCGCCAGCTCCTCCGGCGCGAACAGGACCTCCTCCTTGCGCGTGCCGGAGGGGTTGATGTCGATCGCCGGGAAGACCCGCTTGTCGGCGATCTTCCGGTCCAGCTTCAGCTCGGCGTTGCCGGTGCCCTTGAACTCCTCGAAGATGACCGTGTCCGCCATGGACCCGGTCTCCACCAGCGCGGTGGCGAGGATGGTCAGCGAGCCGCCGTTCTCGATGTTCCGGGCCGCGCCGAGGAACCGCTTCGGCGGGTAGAGCGCGGTCGAGTCGATACCACCGGACATGATCCGGCCGGAGGCCGGCGCCGCCAGGTTGTACGACCGGCCGAGCCGGGTCACCGAGTCGAGCAGTACGACCACGTCGTGGCCCAGCTCGACCAGGCGCTTGGCCCGCTCGATGGCCAGCTCGGCGATCGTGGTGTGGTCCTGCGGCGGACGGTCGAACGTGGCCGCGATGACCTCGCCCTTCACCGACCGCTGCATGTCGGTGACCTCTTCCGGCCGCTCGTCCACCAGCACCACCATCAGGTGGCACTCCGGGTTGTTCCGGGTGATGGCGTTTGCGATGGCCTGCAGCACCATCGTCTTACCGGCCTTCGGCGGCGACACGATCAGCGCGCGCTGCCCCTTGCCGATCGGCATCACCAGGTCGATCACCCGGGTGGTGAGGATGTGCGGCTCGGTCTCCAGCCGCAGTCGCTCCTGCGGGTAGAGCGGGGTGAGCTTGTAGAACTCGGGGCGCCGACGGGCCTCATCCGGCTCCATGCCGTTGATGGTGTCCAGCCGGACCAGCGGGTTGTACTTGTCCCGCCGCTGGTCGCCGCTGTTGCCACCGTCCTTCGCGGCCCGGACCGCACCGGTGATCGCGTCACCGCGGCGCAGGCCGTACTTCTTGATCTGGGACATCGAGACGTAGACGTCGTTCGGGCCGGCCAGGTAGCCGGTGGTCCGGACGAAGGCGTAGTTGTCCAGCACGTCGATGATGCCGGCCACCGGGACGAGCACGTCGTCCTCGCTGACCTGCGGCTCGCGGCCGCCACCGTCGTTGCCGCCCTCGGGACGGTCGCCCCGACCCCGGCGACGGTCACGGAACCGGCTGCGCCGGCCGCGCCGGCCGCCACCCTCACCGTCGTCGTCGGAGTCGTCGTTGCGCTGCGGACCCCGGTCGTTGCGGTCGTTACGGTCGGCCCGCTCGTTGCGGTCCCCGCGGTCGGCCCGCTCGCCCCGGTCGTTACGGTCGCCGCGCTCGTTGCGGTCGCCCCGATCGTTGCGGTCGCCCCGGTCGTTGCGGTCGCCCCGGTCCCGGTCCGCCCGCTCGCCCCGGTCGGTGCGCTCGCCGCGCTCCCCGCGGTCGTTGCGGTCACCCCGGTCGTTACGGTCGCCGCGCTCGCCCCGGTCGGTCCGCTCGACACGGTCGGCGCCGTCGTTGCGGTCCGCCCGCTCGTTCCGGTCGGTCCGCTCAGCACGGTCGGTCCGCTCGGCACGGTCGGTCCGCTCAGCACGGTCGGTCCGCTCGGCACGGTCGGTCCGCTCAGCACGGTCGGTCCGCTCGGCACGGTCGGTCCGCTCGCCGGTCTCGGCGGGGGCCGCCTCGGTCCGGGCCTCGGTGGCCCGCGCCTCGCCGGCGGCGGCGCGGGTGCGCCTGGTCCGGGTGCGACCCTCGGTCTCGCCGGCCGCAGCGGCAGGCGCCGGCTCGGCCCGCTCCTCGCGAACCTCGGCGTGCACCTCCTCGCGGACGGGTGCGGCCGCCGCGGCAACCTCGGCCCGGGGTCGAGGGGTGCCGGTGGCGGCGCCGCCCTGCCGCTCGGAGATGGCGCTGATCAGCTCGCCCTTGCGCATGCGAGCGGTGCCGGAGATGCCGAGCGACGCGGCCAGGCTCTGCAGCTCCGGCAGCAGCATCGCCGAGAGGCCGGTTCCGCTACGCCGACGGCGGGCGGGGGCGGCGGTGGTGGCATCGCCAGCGACGTTGGAAACATCCGACGTCACGTCGGTGGTGTCGCTCAATGGATTCCTTCCCTCGATAGGCCGGGACTGCCCGGGTTCGAAGAACCAGGTGGCCGGGCGGCCTCGGTGCACCCGCCTCGCATTGACGCGTCGCGGGAGTCTGTAGCACGACAGCCGGTCGGTATCCCGACCCACCAGACCTCGGTGAGCGGGTCTCGCCGCCTGCGGCGACCTGCGGAAACTGCGGTGTGGCGGCTGCCTTGAGCAGGGGTGACGGGCTTACCGCCGAGAGCTTCGGGGGTGCGCCGTCCCGCAGGGAGATCGCATGCTTCGCGGCTGTGCTAAGGCTAGAGCGTAATCAACTCTTCCGACCTGCGGCAACAGGGCCCCGCTCGGCGTGTCCAACTCTACCCCGTACGACGGTGGCGCCGCGCACCTCTATCGGCAACCCGATCCCCTGCCAGCCTGTTCCCGGATCGAAGCCGTCGGGCGGCGCGGTCAGGGCCAGCACGGTCGGCCCCGCCCCACTGACCACGGCGGCCACACCCGCCGCACGCAGCTCATCCACCAGCGCCGCGGTGCGCGGCATGCCGGCCGCCCGGTAGCCCTGGTGCAGCCGGTCGACGGTGGCCGGCAGCAGCAGCGCCGGCTCGGTGGTCAACGCGTGCACCAGCAGCGCCGCCCGGCCGGCGGTCAACGCGGCGTCGGCGTGCGGCACGGTCGCCGGCAGCGCCGCCCGGGCCACCTCGGTGAGACCGCGTTCGGCGGGCACGAACACCGTCGGCCGGACCGCCTCGGCGACGGCCAGCGAGACGGCCCGGGCGCCGGTGGGCTCCGTCCAGGCGACGGTGAAGCCGCCGAGCAGGCAGGGCGCGACGTTGTCCGGGTGGCCCTCGATCTCGGCGGCCAGCCGCAGCACCCCGGCGTCGTCGAGCCGCCGCTCGCCGTCGGTCACCAGCGCCCGGGCCAGCAGCACGCCGGCCACGATCGCGGCGGAGGAGGAGCCCAGCCCACGGGCCTGCGGGATCCGGTTGACGCACTCCACCGCCAACCCGACCGGCTGACCGCCGAGCAGGTCGAAGGCGGTCCGCATGGACGCGGCCACCAGGTGCCGGCCGTCGCGCGGCAGCTCGGCCGCGCCCTCGCCGGTGACCTCCACCGTCACGCCGCCGGTCGTGGTCACCTCGGCGGTGACGTCGTCGTGCAGCCCGAGGGCGAGCCCCAGGGCGTCGAAGCCCGGGCCCAGGTTGGCGCTGGTCGCGGGCGTCCGCACCCGCACCGGCCCGGAGGCGAAAGTCGTCGGCACGGGCTCATGCTAGGTCGCGGGTCCGACCTTCCGCCGCCGCGCCCGACTCCTGGGAATCCGGGGTGGGGTCCGACAGCGACAGCCGGCGGGTGGCGAGCCGCCAGCCGAGCGCGTAGACCAGGGTCACCAGGCCGCAGCCGGCCAGCACCACCCGCTCGTCCACCACGTCCACCACCGCGGCGACCACCAGCTGGCTGACCGAGATGGCCAGCGTCGCGAGCATCATGTCGGTGGCGAAGACCCGGCCCCGCAGCCGGTCCGGCACCTCACCCTGCAGCGCGAAGTTGGACAGCACCCAGTTGCTGCCGCCGCCGAAGTGCGCCACGAAGACCAGCAGCAGCACCAGCGGGAACCAGTGCGCCAGCGAGGCGCCCAGGTAGGCCAGGCCGTACAGGGACATCGACAGGGCCAGCCCGGGCAGCAGCCAGGCCCGGTTGGTCAGCACCCGGCGCATCAGGATCGGCCCGACCAGCGCCCCGGCGCCGCGGAACGCGAAGAGCAGGCCGGTGCCGGCCGGGCCCGCGCCGTACACCCCGGCCAGCAGCGGGAAGACGGTCAGCACCCCGTTGCCGAGGCCGACCGCGGACTTGACGGTGACCAGGGCCAGCACCCGCGGCCGGTGCCCGATGTAGCCGAGCGCCTCGCGGATCGCCGTCCAGGCGCGCGGGGTCGGCCGGTCGGCCTCCCGGGGCGCCTGCAGCGGGCGGCGGATCAGCGCGGCCAGGCCCGCGGCCAGCGCCAGGCCGACCGCGCCCACCCAGAAGCAGGCGTACGGGCCGGCCGCCTCGGTCAGCACGCCGCCGAGCGAGGCGCCGACCACGGTCATGGTGCCCCAGGCCGAGCCGGCGACCGCGTTGCCGACCGCCAGCTCGTCCGGGTCGAGGACGTTGGGCAGGGCGGCCTGGGCGGCGGGCGAGTAGAACGCCTTGCCGACCGCGACCGCGGCGATCGCCGCCAACGCCAGCCAGGCCGTGCCGGCGCCGCGCACGCCGAGCAGCAGCAGCACGCCGAGCAGGGCCACGCCGTTGGCCACCATCATGATCTTCTTGCGGTCGAACCGGTCGGCGATGGTGCCGGTGTACGGCAGCAGCAGGGCCACCACGCCGGTGTCCAGGGCCAGCACCAGGGCGCCCCACACGCCGCTGTCGGTCAGCTGCTTGAGCAGCACCAGCAGCGGCACCATGACGAACCAGTCGGCCCCGAAGACCACCAGCTCGGCCAGGAAGAGATTGCGGAAGTTCCGGTTGCGGGTGAGGACCGACCACGTGGGTGACACGTGCCGGAACCCTACCCGCGCGCGGGCGACCCGGCCGGGTGGCCCGACGGACATCCGACCCGACCGCGCCGGCCGCTCCGACCGCGGACCACCGGACGCGACGCGCCCCCGGCCGGTGGTGGCACCGGGCCGGGGGCGCGTGGTCGGTCGCGGACTACTCGGCCGGTGGCAGCGGCGACTGGCGGCTGCGCGGCAGCCGCAGCACCTCGAACTGGTCGGTGCCGTCCACCAGGGCCGCCGACGGCGCCGACCGGGGCGCCGGCTCGGCCGTGGCCGGGTCCGCCGTGGTCGGCGTACCCCCGGCGTGGGCCGGGACCGGCTCGGCGGTCGGTCGGTCCGCGGGCGCCGGCTCGGCCGGTACGTCACCGGCGCCGCCGCGCCGGGCCCGGCGCTCCCGCAGCGACTCCTTGGTGCGCTCCACCATCGTGTAGAGCGTCGGCACCAGGACCAGGGTGAGCAGCGTCGAGCTGAGCAGGCCGCCGATCACCACCACCGCGAGCGGCTGCGAGATGAAGCCACCCTCGCCGGTCAGCCCGAGAGCCATCGGCAGCAGCGCGAAGATGGTGGCGACCGCGGTCATCAGGATCGGCCGCAGCCGGCGCCGGCCGCCCTCGAGGACCGCCTCGGCGACGCTCATCCCCCGGGCCCGGTACTGGTTGATCAGATCCAGCAGCACGATCGCGTTGGTGACCACGATGCCGACCAGCATCAACACGCCGATCAGCGCGGGCACGCCCAGCGGAGTGCCGGTGGCCAGCAGCAGCGCGATGGCGCCGGTCGCCGCGAACGGGATCGAGATCAGCAGGATCAGCGCCTGGGTGATGCTACGGAACGTCGCCACCATGATCAGGAACACGATCGCGATGGCCGCCAGCACCGCCAGCCCGAGGTCGCCGAAGGCGTCCTCCTGCTGCGCGCTGGCCCCGCCCACCGTCACGGTCGCGCCCGGCACGTCGATGTCGGCCAGCCGCTTCTTCAGCTCCGTGGTGGTGGCGCCGAGGTTCGACCCGGTGGCCGTGCCGGTCACCGAGACGCTGCGCTCACCGTCGATCCGGGTGATCTGCTGCGGGCCCTCGCCCTCGGTCACGTCGGCGATGTCGTCCAGCTTCACCGGGCCGACCGGCAGCGCCCGCAGCTGGTCCAGGGTCAGCGGCGGGGTCGCGCTGGTGCGCAGCACCACGTCCTGCTGGGCGTCGGCCAGGTTCACCTGCCCCAGCGGGGCGCCCCGGTACGCCTGGGCGACCAGCTGCCCGACGGCGGCCTCGCTCAGCCCGGCCCGGGCCGCGGCGACCCGGTCGACGGTCACGTCCACCCGGGGCACCCGCTGGGCGAGGCTGGTCGAGACGTCCTCGACGCCGGAGATCCCGGCCAGCGCGGTCTTCGCCTCGTCGGCCGCCCGGGCCAGCGCGTCCGGGTCGGCGGCCTGGACGACCACCTCGAGCTGGTCGCCCTGGCCCTGCCCGAAGGTCAGCTCGCCGACGCCGTCGCCGAGGGCGTCGAAGCTCTTCCGCAGGGTCTCCTTGGTCGCCTTGGCGTCGGTGCCCTCGTCCAGGGCGACCGACCAGGTGGCGGTGTTGTTGCCACCGCCGCCCTCCCACGGCCGGTCGGTGCCGCCGGCGGTCACCTGGTACGTCTTCACCCCGGCGGTGTCGGCGAGCACGGACTCGACCCGCTTGGCCGCCTCGTCGGTGCCGGCCAGGCCGGTGCCGGCGGGCAGCTCCTGCTGGATGGTGAGGGTGTCCTGGCCCGAGTCGTCCAGGAAGTTCGTCTGCAACCGGCTGGCCAGGCCGAAGGTGCCGAGCAGCAGCAGCAGGCCCACGCCCAGGGTGATCCAGCGGGTGGCCCGGGAACGGGTGGCGAAGCCGATCGCCGGCAGGTACGCCCGCTGCAACGGGCTGCGCAGCTCCTTCTCCTCGGCGGCCCGGCGCAGCGCGGCGCCGTCCGTGCCGGCCTTCGGCGGCTTGAGGAACCAGTACGCCAGCACCGGGATCACCGTCAGCGCGACCAGCAGCGAGGCGAGCAGGGCCACCGTCACGGTGATCGCGAACGGCGCGAAGAGCTGCCCGACGAAGCCGCCGACCAGCGCGATCGGCGCGAACACCGCGACCGTGGTGAGGGTGGACGCGGTCACCGCGCCGGCCACCTCGCGGACCGCCGCGACGATCGCCGAGCGCTTCTCCTCGCCGTACTCCAGGTGTCGTTTGATGTTCTCCAGCACGACGATCGAGTCGTCGACCACCCGGCCGACCGCGATGGTCAGCGCGCCGAGGGTGAGCAGGTTGAGCGAGTAGTCGCCGATCCAGAGCGCGAGCAGCGCCACCACCACCGACAGCGGGATGGAGACCGCGGTGACCAGGGTGGAGCGCACCGACAGCAGGAAGACCAGGATCACCACGACCGCCATCAGCAGGCCGAGCAGGCCCTCGGTGGTCAGGCTCTTGATCGAGCGCTCGACGAACGGCGCCTGGTCGAAGACCACGGTCAGCTCGGCGCCGGAGGCGGAGCGCAGGTCGGCCAGCCGGTCCCGAATCTCGTGCGAGATGCGGACCGCGTTGCCGTCCGGTGCGGCGGTGACCGCGATGCCGATGCTGTCGGTGCCGTTGGTGCGGGTGAGCGCGGTGGCCGGGGCGAGTTGCTGCTCGACGGTGGCCACGTCGCCGAGCCGGACCGGCGGGGCGCCCGGGGCGCTCGGGGTGAGCACGATGCCGCGCAGCTCGTCCAGGGTGGCGATCGGGGTGCCGACCTGCACCGGCAGGGACCGCGTGCCGTCGGCGAGGGCGCCGGCCGGGACGGTGACGCCGTTGGTCTTCAGCGCGGCGCCGATGGCGGTCGGCGCCAGCTTCGCGGCGGCGAACTTCGCCGGGTTCGGGGTGACCGTGACGACCTGGTCGCGGGCCCCGGTGATCGCGACGGTGCGGACGCCGTCGATCCCCTCCAGCTCTGGTACGACGGTGGCGCGCAGCTTCTCCACCAGCGCGCGCTGGTCGTCGCCGCCGGTGGCGGCCAGCACCACGGCCGGGAAGTCGTCGGTGCTGCCCGTGATCACCTGCGGGTCGACCGCGTCGGGCAGCTGCGCGTCGATCCGCCCGAGCGCCGTCTGCATCTTGTTGGCGGCGGCGTCGATGTCGGTGCCGAACGCGAACTGCACCGAGACGGTGGCCGAGCCCTCCCGGGAGACCGAGGTGACCTTCTCCAGCCCGCGGATGCCCTGGAGGCTGGTCTCGATGGGCTCGGTGACCTGGGACTCGACGACCTCGGGGCCGGCGCCGGGATAGACCGCGACGACGAAGGCGCCGGGGAACTCCAGCGACGGCAGGAGCTGCTGCTTCAGGGAGGGCACGGCGAACGCCCCGAACAGCGCGGTCACCACCGCGATGAGGGCGACCAACCCCCGGTTGGCGAGACTGGATCTGGCGAGCAGCGACATCAGCTTGGCTCACTCCTGGGGAGAGGGGCATACGGGGTACGCAAAGTGTGCCCGACCCGATCTTCCCCGACCCCGTCGGGGCGCGCTACCCCGTCGGGCTCAGGCAAGGTCGAGCGAGCGGGCCGCGGCCAGCGCGTCGTTGGCGATGGTGAGCGGCGCGGGCGCGGTGGAGATGGCCCACTCCGGGTCCTTCAGGCCGTGCCCGGTCACCGTGCAGACCACCGTGGACCCGGCCGGCACCCGGCCGGCGGCGGCCTGCTGGAGCAGGCCGGCCACGCTGGCCGCGCTGCCCAGCTCGACGAAGACCCCGACCTCGCGGGCGAGCAGCCGGTACGCCGACAGGATCTCCCGGTCGGTGACCGCGGCGATCAGGCCCTGCGAGGCGTCCCGGGCGTCGACCGCCTTGGTCCAGCTGGCCGGGTTGCCGATCCGGATGGCGGTGGCGATGGTGGCCGGCTCGTGCACCACCTGACCGGTGACGATCGGGGCGGCGCCGGCGGCCTGGAAGCCGTACATCTTCGGGGCCTTCGTGGCGTTGCCCGCCAGCAGGTCGTCGGAGTAGCCCATCCAGTACGCGGAGACGTTGCCGGCGTTGCCGACCGGCAGGCAGTGGATGTCCGGTGCGTCGCCGAGCGCCTCGACGATCTCGAACGCGGCGGTCTTCTGCCCGTGCAGCCGGTCCGGGTTCACCGAGTTGACCAGGGCCACCGGGTAGTCCTGGGCGAGCTTCGAGGCGAGCGCGAGGCAGTCGTCGAAGTTGCCCTGCACCTGGAGCAGCTTCGCGCCGTGCACCAGCGCCTGGGCCAGCTTGCCCAGCGCGATCTTGCCCCGCGGCACCAGCACCGCGCAGGTGATCCCGGCCCGGGCCGCGTACGCCGCGGCGGAGGCGCTGGTGTTGCCGGTGGAGGCGCAGATGATCGCCTTGTCGCCGGCCTCGACCGCCTTGGAGACCGCGACGGTCATGCCGCGGTCCTTGAACGAGCCGGTCGGGTTGGCCCCCTCCACCTTCAGGTGCACCTCGCAGCCGAGCCGGTCGGCGAGCGCCGGCGCGGGCAGCAGCGGGGTGTTCCCCTCGTGCAGGGTGACGACGGGGGTGGCGTCGGTGACCGGCAGCCGGTCCCGGTACGTCTCGATCAGACCGCGCCACATGTCGCTCTCCTCGCCTCAGTCGGCTCTGCTCGCCTGCCAGACTCCACCACCGGCGCACGGCGGCACCCGGCGCACCCGTCCCTAACCATCAGGCGAGACGGCGGGTTACGCGCCGCCCTCGACTCGCAGCACGCTGGCCACCGAGCGGACGATGTCCAGCCCGCGCAGCTCGCGGACGGTGGCGGCGAGCGCGGCGTCCGGCGCGACGTGGGTGACGATCACCAGGTCGGCGTCCGCGCCCCGGCCGGCCGGTCCGCCGCCGGCCGGGCCCTGCCGGACGGTGGCGATGGAGACGTCGTGCCGGGCGAACACCCCGGCGACGGCCTGCAGCACACCGGGGCGGTCGGCCACGTCGAGACTGACGTGGTAGCGGGTGAGCGCCTCGCCCATCGGCCGCACCGCCAGGTCCGCGTACGCGGACTCGCTGGCCGCCCGGGCCCCGGCGAGCCGGTTGCGGGCCACCGCCACCACGTCGCCGAGCACCGCGCTGGCGGTCGGCGCGCCACCGGCGCCCCGGCCGTAGAACATCAACTGCCCGGCCGCCTCGGCCTCGACGAAGACCGCGTTGAACGCGTCGCCGACACCGGCCAGCGGGTGGCTCAGCGGGATCATCGCCGGGTGCACCCGGACGCTCACCGTCTCGCGGCCCACGTCGTCCACCCCCCGGGCGGCGATGCAGAGCAGCTTGATGGTGCAGCCCATCGCCTTGGCGCTGGCCACGTCGGCGGCGGTCACCTCGGTGATGCCCTCGCGGTGCACGTCCGCGGCGGAGACCCGGGTGTGGAAGGCCAGCGAGGCGAGGATGGCGGCCTTGGCGGCGGCGTCGAAGCCCTCCACGTCGGCCGTCGGGTCCGCCTCGGCGTACCCCAGCTCGGTGGCCTCCTCCAGCGCCTCGGCGAAGCCGGCGCCGGTGGCGTCCATGGCGGAGAGGATGAAGTTGGTGGTGCCGTTGACGATGCCGGTGACCCGGTTGATCCTGTCCCCGTGCAGCGACTCGCGCAGCGGGCGCAGCAGCGGGATGGCGCCGGCCACGCTGGCCTCGTAGTAGAGGTCGGCGCCGCCCTCGGCTGCCGCGTCGTGCAGGCTGGCGCCGTCCTCGGCGAGCAGCGCCTTGTTGGCGGTGACCACGCTCTTGCCGGCCCGCAGCGCCTCCACCAGCCAGCCGCGCGCCGTCTCGATCCCGCCGACCACCTCGACCACCACGTCCACGTCGTCGCGCTTGATCAGCCCGAGCGGGTCGGTGGTGAACAGCGCCGGGTCGACCGGCAGGTCACCGCGGTCGCGACCGGTCCGGCGTACGGCGATGCCGGCGATCTCCAGCGGGGCGCCGATCCGGGCGGTGAGGTCGGCGGACTGCTCGTGCAGCAGCCGGACCACCTCGCTGCCCACGGTTCCGCAGCCGAGCAGCGCCAAACGAACGGGTGACGTCATCCCACATCCAATGCCAGCAGATCCGCTTCGGTCTCCCGCCGGACGATCAGCCGGGCCCGACCGTCGCGCACCGCGACCACCGGCGGCCGGGGCACGTGGTTGTAGTTGCTGGCCATGCTCCGGCAGTACGCCCCGGTGCCGGGCACCGCGACAAGATCTCCGGGCTGCACGTCGGCGGGCAGGAATTCATCCTTCACCACGATGTCCCCGGACTCACAGTGCTTTCCCACCACGCGGGCGAGCATCGGCCCGGCCTGCGACGCCCGGTTGGCCACGGTGGCCGAGTACGACGCGTCGTAGAGCGCGGTCCGGATGTTGTCGCTCATCCCCCCGTCCACGCTCACGTACGTCCGGATGCCGTCCACGTCTTTGACCGTGCCCACCTCGTACAGGGTGAACACGGCCGGCCCGACGATCGCCCGCCCCGGCTCGATGGACAGGTGCGGCACGGCCAGGTTCTCCGCCGCGCACTCCGCCTCGACGATCCGGCGCAGCCGCTTGGCGAGATCCTGCGCGGTGGCCGGGTCGTCCTGGGTGGTGTACGCGATGCCGAAGCCGCCGCCCAGGTCCAGCTCGGGCAGCTGCACCCCGCGCGCGTCCCGGAGCTGGGCCTGCAGGCCGAGCACCCGGCGGGCGGAGACCTCGAAGCCGGCGGCGTCGAAGATCTGCGAGCCGATGTGCGAGTGCAGCCCGCGCAGCTCCAGGACGTCCTCGTCGAGCACCCGGAACGCCGCCTCGGCGGCCGCCCCGCCGGCCAGCGAGAAGCCGAACTTCTGATCCTCGTGGGCGGTGGCGATGAACTCGTGGGTGTGCGCCTCCACCCCGACGGTGACCCGGATCAGCACGCCGGGGCGGACCCCGCGCTCCCGGGCCAGCGCGGTGAGCCGGTCGATCTCGGTGAACGAGTCGAGGATGATCCTCCCCACCCCCGCGTCCAGCGCCCGGGTCAGCTCGGCGGTCGACTTGTTGTTGCCGTGGAAGCCGATCCGCTCGGGGGGCATCCCGGCGGCCAGCGCGGTGGCCAGCTCGCCGCCGGTGCACACGTCGAGGAACAGGCCCTCCTCGGCGATCATCCGGACCACCGCGCGGCAGAGGAACGCCTTGCCGGCGTAGTAGACGTCCGCGCCGTCGAAGGCGGCCCGGAAGTCCCGGCACCGGGAGCGCAGATCGTCCTCGTCGAGGACGTACACCGGGGTGCCGTACTCGGCGGCCAGGTCGCCGACGGGCAGGCCGGCGACCGTGAGCGCGCCGTCGGCGCCGCGCGCCACGTTGCGCGGCCACAGCTGCGGCACCAGGTCGTTGACGTCGGCCGGGGGCCGCAGCCACGGCGGGCGGCTGCCGATGTCGCCGTGCAGGGCGCCGGCCTCGTGCGCGCGCATGTCGGGTTACATCCGCTCGGGGGCGGAGACGCCGAGCAGCCGCAGGCCGTTGGCGATCACCGTCCGAGTGGCGTCGTTCAGCCAGAGCCGGGCCCGGTGCAGGTCGGTGACCTCCTCGTCGCCCCGGGGCAGGATCCGGCAGCTGTCGTAGAACCGGTGGTACGCCCCGGAGAGGTCCTCCAGGTAGCGGGCCACCCGGTGCGGCTCGCGCAGCTCGGCGGCGGAGGCGACCACGGCGGGGAACTCGGCGAGCGCCTTGAGCAGCTCGTTCTCCTTCTCGTGGTCGAGCAGGCCGGGGTCGAACGCGGCCGCGTCGCCCCGACTCAGGCCGACCTCGGCGGCGTTGCGCCCGACGCTGGCCGTCCGGGCCGCGACGTACTGCACGTAGTAGACCGGGTTGTCGCGGGTGGCCCGGGTCCACAGCTCGACGTCGATGTCGATCGGGGAGTCGCTGGAGTAGCGGGCCAGCGCGTACCGGGAGGCGTCCACGCCGATCGCGTCGACCAGGTCCTCCAGGGTGACCACCGTGCCGGCCCGCTTGCTCATCCGCACCGGCTGCCCGTCGCGGACCAGGTTTACCAGCTGGCCGATCAGGATCTCCAGGTTGACGGCCGGGTCGTCGCCGAAGCAGGCGGCCATCGCCTTCATCCGGCCGATGTAGCCGTGGTGGTCGGCGCCCAGCATGATCACGACCCGCTCGAAGCCGCGCTCGCGCTTGTCCAGGTAGTAGGCGCAGTCGGCGGCGAAGTACGTCCACTCGCCGTTGGACTTGCGCAGCACCCGGTCCTTGTCGTCGCCGAAGTCGGTGGTGCGCAGCCAGGTCGCCCCGTCGGCCTCGAACAGGTGGCCCTGGGCCCGCAGCCGCTCCAGGGCGAGGTCCAGCTCGCCCCGTTCGTGCAGGTCCTTCTCGTTGAAGTACGTGTCGAAGTGCACCCCGAACGCGGCCAGCGAGGCCTTGATCTCGGCGAACATCAGCGCCACGCCCTCGATCCGGAAGGTCTCCTGGGCGGCGGCGTCGTCCTGCTCCAGCACGTCCGGCCGGATCCCCCGGACGGCCTCGGCGATCTCGGCGATGTACGCCCCGCCGTAGCCGTCCTCCGGCGCCGGCTCTCCCTTGGCCGCGGCGAGCAGCGACCGGGCGAACCTGTCGATCTGGGAGCCCGCGTCGTTGAAGTAGTACTCCGTGCCGACCTCGGCGCCGGTGGCCCGCAGCAGCCGGCTCAGCGCGTCGCCGACGGCCGCCCAGCGGACCCCGCCGATGTGCACCGGGCCGGTCGGGTTGGCCGAGACGAACTCCAGGTTGATCTTCTCGCCGGCCAGCCGGTCGCTGCGCCCGTACGCCTCGCCGGCCTCGACGATCACCCGGGCCAGCTGGCCGGCGGCGGCCGCGTCCAGCCGGATGTTGAGGAAGCCGGGGCCGGCGATCTCCACCGACTTGACCCCCTCGGCGCGGCCGAGCTGCTCGGCCAGGGCGCCGGCCAGCTCCCGCGGCGGGACGCCGACCTTCTTGCTGAGCTGCAGCGCGAGCGTGGAGGCGTAGTCGCCGTGCTCGGGATTGCGCGGGCGCTCCACCGCCGTACGGGCCGGCAGGGCGGCCGGGTCCAGGCCCCGGTCGGTGAAGACGGCGTGGGCGGCGGACAGGACGACCTCGGCGAGTTCTGCGGGAGTCACCGAACCATGTTATCGGGGGTAGACTCGGGCACTCGGCGGCGACCCTTCGCGTCACCGGCCCGCCAGATCCCTGACCGACCGACCTGACGAGGCACGATGAGCATCAGCACCCCGGGCGGCCCCGAGCGCCGCCCGACCGTGGTCAGCACCGGCAAGAAGCCGGCCGCCGGCCGGCCCGCGTCCGGCGCGGGCAAGCCGTCGACGACTCCGCGCCAGACCGCGGGCGGCGGCAAGGGCCCACGCAAGCCGGTCACGCCGGTCAAGGTGAGCCAGGGCCGCTCCTGGGGGCCGATCGCCCTCTTCGCCGCCGTCGGCGTCCTGTTCGTGGCGATCATCGGGTACGGCGCCTACGCGACGTTCCAGGGCTCGAAGCCGTGGGAGAAGCGCGCCGACGGCATCAGCGGCATCGTGGACTACCGCAAGAAGGACGACAAGCTCGTCCAGGGCGGCCAGCACCAGCAGGGCCCGATCAAGTACGACGTCCTCCCGCCGGTCGCCGGCCCGCACAACCCGGCCTGGCAGAACTGCATGGGCGACGTCTACGACGCGCCGATCGCCAACGAGCACGCGGTGCACAGCATGGAGCACGGCACGGTCTGGATCACCTACCGCCCCGACCTGCCGGCCGACCAGGTGGCGAAGCTCAAGGCGAAGGTGCAGGGCAAGGAGAAGATGATGCTCAGCCCGTTCGACGGGCTGGACAAGCCGATCTCCCTGCAGGCTTGGGGTTACCAGCTCAAGGTCGACAACGCCGACGACGGCCGGATCGACGAGTTCATCAAGACGCTGCGGGTGAACGCCTCGGTCGAGGGCCCGAACGCCAACTGCGGCCAGGGCATCACCGCCACCGGCACCACCCCGCGGGACAACGTCCAGCAGCAGCAGCCCACCCAGTAAGGACGGTGCGATGACCGCCTCACCGACGACGGCCAGCCCACCGGACGAGACCCCGGTCACCGGCGACGTCGGCCGGCGCGCCGCGGGGCGCTACGGCGTGCTCGCGCTCGCCGCCGCCGTCGTGGTCGGGCTGCTCCTCGGGTACGCCGGCGGCCTGTTGACGCCGAAGCTCACCCGCCCGGGTGACACCTCGGCCGAGGCGGGCTTCGCCCGGGACATGAGCACCCACCACGCCCAGGCGGTGGAGATGGGGCTGATCGCCTTCCAGCGGGGCACCGACCCCGAGGTGCGGCAGATCGGCGGCGACATCGCCACCGGCCAGCAGGGTGAGATCGGCACCATGCAGGCCTGGCTGCGCTCCTGGGGGCTGGACCCGACCGGCTCGCAGGAGCGGATGGCCTGGATGCCGGACGGCCCCGCCCTGATGCACGACGGGCTGATGCCGGGGGTGGCGACGGCCGACGAGATGGCCGCGCTGCGCGCCGCCCAGGGTCGCCAGCTGGACGTGCTGTTCCTGAAGATGATGATCAAGCACCACCTCGGCGGGATCCACATGCTCGACGGCGTCCTCGACGAGGGGCACGACGACGAGGTGCTGCGGGTGGCCCAGGTCATGAAGAACACCCAGCAGACCGACCTGACCAACATGAACAACGCGCTCAAGCGGCTGGGCGGCTGAGCCGTTCCGCCCCGGCGTCTCCGGAGGCCCGCGTACCGCTTCGGCGGCACGCGGGCCTCCGCGCTTCTACGACCTTGGTGGTGCTTTGATGGCACTTTGATGGCTTTAGCACCAATCGCAACATGCAACCCATTGAACTCGTTAGAGACTTTTCTCCCCACATATCGTGACCAGTTATGATTCGGGCTCGTTGCGCAGGACGTGGGGGTTGCACTCAGAGACGCGCGGCGCTCGGTCACCAGCTGGTGCCGGCGCCACACCATCGGCGGTGACGGAGCGGTGGCAGCCATCCGTCGCGGACATCGGCAGGGCGAGTCCGGAGCGCTCAGCCGCGAGCAGGAACTCGAACTGATCGACGTGCTGCGGGGCGTCCACCCCGACGAGTTCGGGCTGGACGACGAGCTGTGGACGCGGCAGAGCCTGGCCGCGCTGATCCAGCGGCGGTTCGACCTGACCACGGACGCCGGCACCGTCGGGGCGTACCTGCGGGCCTGGGGATTGGGCCCGCGGGAGCCGCGGGAGCGCGCCTGCGGGCTCTGCGTCGGCGCGGTGGAGCGCTGGGTACGCCTGGACTACCCGGCGATCACCCGGGTGGCCCAGGAGCACGACGCGGAGGTCTACTGGATCGGGCGGATCCGACTGCGCGGCACCATGCCCGCCGCCGACGTGATCTCCGCGGTCTCGTCGCGCGGGCGGGTCCGGTTCATGGTCACCACGCCGGGCGTGGACGCACCGCTGCCCCGGGACTTCGTGCTGCGGCTCAGCGGCGCCCAGGAGCGGACGGTGCACCTGATCGTGGACGGCTCCTGGCCGAAGAACGAGTGGCCCCGCCGCCTCCCCCGCCGCATCGTCCTGCACCCCCTCCCCAGCTGCGGCCGCACCCTCGCCGCCGCCTAACAGTGAGGATGTGCGAGAGGGTCCTCCCGGTCCGGTCTGACCCGCCCCCTAACTGACTTCGGGTCTTGAACGGGATCTGTCGACCGTGGCCGGGAGGACTACTCGTGCACTCACC